>NZ_SSNA01000075.1 GCF_004799445.1 Bradyrhizobium sp. | reverse complement strand
TGGTCGGGTTATCGAGCGCCGAGTTGACCTTGTTGCCGGTGGCGAGGTCATTCTGGGTGGTCGCAAGCAGCGAAGCGGTCGACTGCAAGGAGAGAAGATTCTGGCGAACTGCTGACGAGAGAACAATACCGGACATTTTTCATACCTTTCTGGTGTGAAACTGAGAGTGAGCATTACCCCGATCTTTTTCTGATCGAGAGACCGGGACGGTGGGAGCAAATTTCTAAAAAAGCATGAATTGGAAACCTCACTTCCGGTCGATTGATCGCGCCGGCTGCGCGCCAGCGGTACCGCTATCGTTACGCGATCTGGATAAAGCCGTTGATAGGGCTGCACATTTTCGTGACGCCGCCCCTTGTTTACGAAGTGTTAACCACATTCGGAAAGGATGGCGTCAGCCAGTACAGCGTCAGCGCGTCACCGGCGCGAATTCCCATATGACGTCCGACACAAAAGACGACAACGGAGAACAGGCATGGCGCTAAAAGTCGAGCTCAAGCCACACGAACGGATCATCATCGGCTCCTGCGTGATCACCAATACCGATCAGCGCGCCCGACTATTGATCGACGGCGACAAGATTCCGATCCTGCGCGAGAAGGATATCCAGACGCCGGAGACAGCGGATACGCCAGCCAAGCTTGTCTATCTCGCGGTGCAACTGATGTATCTGTCGCCGGACCCGATGGCCCATCATGCGACCTACTTCAGCCTGGTGCGGGACATTCTGAGCACCGTGCCGGGCGCGTGGCCTTTCATCGAAGGGATCAACAATCACATCCTGAATGGTGACCTGTATTACGCGCTGAAAGAAGCGAAAAAGCTGATCGACTTCGAAGACAAGCTCATTCAGGACGCGAAGAGTCTGCTGGCAGCCCGCACCAACATTGAAGCCGACCGCAAATCGGCCTAGCGCCATCGCGGTTCGCGACAACGTGCAGCGCTCCGGCCTGACCGGGATCGCTTACATCGTCAGCGGCGGAGACGGCTCGCCAGGCGTGAGGCCACCCGATGACCGCCGGGCGCCGAATTCAAGCACCGCCGCCACCAGCGCGTCGATATCGACGACATCGGTGCGGTGATTGACGATCGCCGCGCGGATCGCCAGCCGGCCACCCAGCATTGTGGTCGACGGCGCCGAGATTCCGGATTCCTGGATATCGGAGACGATTTCGCCATTCAGCGTGTTGGAGTCAGCGTCGGCCGCGCGATAGCGAAAGCAGACGATATTGAGCTGAACCGGCGCCAGCAGTTCCAGCCGCGGCTCCGCCAGAATTCGCGCTTGAAGATATCCGGCGAGCGCACAGGTGCGCTCGATCATCGCGCCCAGCTTCTCGGTTCCGTAGGTTTTCAACGTGAACCACGTCTTGAGCGCCCTGAACCCCCGCGACAAATCAGGTCCGAGATCGCATGGCCAGGGCGAGCCTGCGGCGAGGCCTCTGGTTTCCCGGCGCAGATATGCCGCCGGCGCGGAAAACGCCGCACGGTGGCGCTCGCCATCGCGAACGATCAGGAAGCCGGCGTCATAGGGCACCTGCCCCCATTTATGAAAATCGAGCGCGATGGAATCGGCGTTTTCCAGCCCGGCAAGCCGCGGCGCCAGCGCCGGTGAAAGAACCCCGAGCGCACCATAGGCGCCGTCGACGTGAAACCACAGCTTCTGTTCGCGGCACAGCGCGCTCAATGCCTGGAGATCGTCGGTGGCACCGATATCCACCGTCCCGGCCGAGCCAACCACGAGAAAGGGTTTCAGACCGGCCTCGCGATCGCAGGCGATCTGGGCGCGCAGCGCCGCGACGTCGACACGGTGCGAACGATCGACCCCGATGCTTCGCAGCGCATCGGTGCCGAAGCCGGCAAGGTCCATCGCCTTTGCGACGCAGCCGTGCGCGGCCGTCGAGGTATAGGCCGTGAGCAGCGCGCCATCGCCGCCGACGCCGTGCTGCCTGACGGTTTGCCCGAGCGCCGCCGTTCGCGCCACCAATACCGCCATCAGATTCGCCATCGACGTTCCCGTGACGAAGATTCCGCTCGCCCCAACCGGCAAGCCGAACATCGCGCGCGTCCATTCGACGATCTGACGTTCAACCTCGATCGGAACATGATCGCGGCCGCCGAGATTGGCGTTCAATCCGGCCGCCAGCATTTCCGCCAGCATGCCGACGGCGGTGCCGCCGCCATGCACCCATCCCATGAAGCCGGGGTGAACGTTGCCCGTCGCATAGGGCGCGATGAAATCGGCAAACTCCCGGTAGACCTCGTCGAGATCGCACGCCTGACGCGGAAGCTCGGCGCGAAACCGCGCGCGAACCTCATCAGGTATCGGACGCCAGACCGGGCGCCCGCGGATAGTGGCGACGTAGTCGATCATGTCATCGAGCATGCGATGACCCTGGGCGCGGATCTCATCCCAGTCTTGCGGATCGAGCGTCTCGCTCGGACCCGGTGCAGCCAGTCGCTCGCGCAACGGCAGGGTCATGCTGCCTTCTCCTCGGTCCGCGCAGCGCGACGATGGAGCATGGCCGCGAACGCATCGAACACGTTTCGCATCTGCGGCCCCTTGTACGGAAAGAGTGCGGGCGGATCCATGTTGTGGACGATGGCGGTGTTGTCGACCTCGAAAATCAGCAGCGATCCGTCCCTGGTTTCCGCGCAATCCACCGTGAAATAATCGAGCCCGATCCGATCGATCATGCCGGCCAGCGCCGTACGATGCCGCTGCGCGAATCCGATGTCGAACGTTCGCATGAATGTCTCTTCCTCGATACGCTTGCTGACGCTCAACGACATTCCCGCGTTGAGATACCAGATATCCCAGCGGTCTGCGATGGCCAGATGGCACGCGTAAGGCCGGCCATCAACGACGACAATCCGGTATTTGCGGAACAGGCCATCGCGGCCGGCGTAATCGACGAAGCGCGAGATGAAGAACTCCCGCTCCTGCCGGGCGCCGAGATAGCGTCGCATTGCGGCGGGGTCGTCGATCTTCGCCAGGCCCGCTCCCGCATGCGAGCTGCGGGGTCTCACGATGACGGGAAATGCCAGATCGGCGGCGATGTCGCAAGGCGCCGCGGCAGACCGCGCCAGGTCGGTTAGCCGTTCGCGGCTCGCCGCCGCCGTCGCCGGGATCGCCAGGCCTTCGATCCCCATCAGCAGGTCATGTAGCCTGTCGCGATCCAGACTGCCGATGAGGTGCGGCGGATTGAGAAGCGGCCGCGGCCAGTTCGGCGTCGCGCGAGCGATCTTGCTCAACGCATCTTGGCAATCTTCCGAATCCGATGCGACCACGATGGCGACGTCATGGTCGGGCAACGGGTCGGGCCATTCGGCTTCCGGAATGACATAGAGGGTCATCAGCTCGATGGCGCTGTCCTCCAGCAGGAATTCGATCGGCGTATTGCTGCCGATGTCGGTCGCGGCCGCAAGCGCGAGAACGCGCAAACGGGGATTCTGCACCGCGCACGGCGAACGGAACAATCGATGGGACGCGAGGATCTCGTGCTGGATCGCAAGGCCCGCCGGTTTGTCGCCCAGCAATTGCGCGATCAACGACAGATCGAGCCACTCGCCCGCTTCGATGGTGCCGCCGATCAGCTTGTCGATCAATTCCTGCCACAGCGGGCGAAGATCGATCC
The DNA here is from genome assembly GCF_004799445.1 of Bradyrhizobium sp. Classification (GTDB taxonomy): domain Bacteria; phylum Pseudomonadota; class Alphaproteobacteria; order Rhizobiales; family Xanthobacteraceae; genus Bradyrhizobium. The sequence continues at coordinate 16,124 of NZ_SSNA01000075.1, read as the reverse complement.
CGGCGGCCGCCATCTTCGTCAGCCTGGCAAGGCCGATGCGCTCCGCGCAAGCCGGCCGGGTCATACCAGTCGGCTCCCGGGAGGCCGCTTGCATTTCACGCCGCATCGGTCGCCAGCGCCGGCGCGGCAAACTGCGACGCGATCTCACCATGGAATACCGACGGGCCGACATGATCCAGCCGGCTCTGAAGGTCGGCCCAGATTTCGCCGCCGATATCGGTCCAGCGTTTGCAGAACGCGAAATCCTCGCTGAGATAGGTGCCGGTCGCCGGATCGATCATGCATTCGAACAGCGCGAACCGGTTTGGACTTCCCGCAAGCGCGTCGAGCGAGTGCTCGCGGAAGAACTGCAGCGGCGCATAGGCGGGATACGCGCACATCTTCTCGAAGACGTGGCGGCGGATCATCAGGAATCCTGTCCCGGCATAGCGCACCCGCGTGAAGCCGTTCACGACCGCGACATGATCGGGATCGTTGATCTCCAGCACATAGTCGAGCGCGGCGGCTGCCACGTCCGGCCGCTTGCTTTCGAGGGCGCGCCTCGCCTTGTCCCAGTTGACGCGCTTGATGGGATAGACGCCGGCCACCATGTCGGCGCCGGATTCGATCAGCCGAAACACCTGGTCGGCGGTGAAGCCGATATCGGCGTCCACGAACAGAAAGTGTGTTGCCGCGGGATCGTCGAGAAAGATCGTCATCAGATTGGCGCGGGCGCGCGTGATCAGCGCATCGCCGTCGCGCAGCTCGACCTTGAGGTCCATATTGGACATCGAACGCACGGCGCGCTGCAACTGGAAGATGGAGCTGGCATAGATGCTGGAGACCTGTCCGCCGAAGCAGGGCGTGGCTACCACTAGCTGTATTTGCTCGGTCATGAACGGCTCCGGCGGACCCCGTCCGCAATTGTCACCAAACAGTAAATAGACGTGGTTAACGGAATCCTAATGACGGCGGCACTACGCCCCCTGCCCCGCCAGGGCCGGCAGGCTCAATTGCCGCAATTCGTCGCGCAGGCGGACGATAACGCTGTCCCAGTCGCCGAAGGCCGGCTGCCGGAGCAGCTTCGCGGTCGGGTACCACGGGCTGTCGCCGCGATGCCTCATCCAGCGAAAATCAGCCGCAAAGGGCAGAAGTATCACGACCGGCTTGCCCAGCGCGCCAGCCAGATGCGCGACCGCGGTGTCGACCGAAATGACGACGTCGAGCAACGAGATCACGGCCGCCGTATCGGCGAAATCGCGCAACTCGCCGCCGAGATGGACAAGGCCCGGCAGGCCTCGCAACACTTCCCTATCCGCGTCGCGCAGCTCGCTCTGAAGACTGAAACAGCGTAGCAGCGGGTCCTCGAACAACGCGGCGAGGCGCGCCAGCGGAATCGAGCGGTTGAGGTCATTCTTGTGCGACGGCGAGCCGGACCAGACGAAGCCGGCGCGCGGCCGGCCTGCCGGCAGGCGATCGCGCCAATGGGCCAGGCGCTCCACGGGAGCCCCGAGATATGGAATGGAAGCCGGGATGGTTTCGGGCGTGGTTGCGAAGGCGAGCGGAAGACTGAGCATGGGACAGTGCAGGTCGAACGCGGGAAGCGGCTCGCCTGCGGCGATGATGCGGATGTCTGCGAACGGCGACAACAATGGCTTCAATTCCGGCTGAACTTCGCAGACAACCTTGGCGCCGCGGTCGGCAAGCAACGGCGCGTAGCGGATGAACTGGATAGTGTCGCCAAAGCCCTGCTCGGCGTGAAGCAGGATGGTTTTGCCGGAAACCGGCGCACCTCCCAGCCATAACGGGGCTTGCAACTGCCGGCGCTGCCGGGCGAACGCACCGGTCCTCCAGCGCCACTCATACGCCTTCCAGCCGGCAGCGAAATCGCCGAGCATGAGCCGGGTCATGGCGGCTTCGAAATGGGCCTCGGGAAAATCCGGCCCCGCCTTGAGCGCAGCCTCAAAATCGGCAAGCGCCTCGAGCGGCCGGTCGAGGCGGCGCAATGCATGCCCGCGATTGGTCAGGATCTGCGGATGGCCGGGCATCGCCGCAAGCGCCTTTTCGTAACTCGAAATCGCCTCAGTGGGTCGGTTCAAGCGCAGAAGCGCGTTGCCTCTGTTGACGAGCGCGCCGACATGGCCTGGGGTTTTCGCCAGCGCGTCATCGTAGTTCGCCAGCGCTTCGTCAACGCGGCCGAGTTCGAGACAGGCATTGGCGAGATTGTAGAGGATTTCCGGATGATCCGGCGCAAGCCGCAATGCGCTGCGATAGTGTGCGACGGCCTCCTCGAAGCGTCCGGTCGCGTGAAGCGCGAGCCCAAGATTCGACATCGCGTCCGCGGAGCTGGAATTGATCTTGAGCGCCTGCGAAAGCAACCGCAGCGCCTCGGCCAGGCGACGGCGCTGGAAGTTGAGAACGCCGAGCAAATGCAGCGCATCGAAATCCTCGGGCCGGTGTTGCAGAATCCCGGCACACAGTCTTTCGGCCTTGTCGAGATCGCCGTGTTGAAACGAATGGTAGGCCTGCCGCTGCAAGCGAGACAGGTTCGGCACTGAGGTTTTTTTCCAATTCGCCGACAACGGGCATCTCTCCGGTAGGGCAGACCATTTCGAAATGCCGAGGGCCTCGCACCGAACACGCGGGGAGACCGCCTTCGAATCAAAGCGCTGCCCGGCAGGCTAGCATTTTCCGACCGAATCCGTCGGTCGCCGGCGGCGATCGGGGAGCAGGACAGCGACGCGGACGCATTTTGGAAAAACCAATCTCAAGTGCTTCGGCGGCAAGGTGATTTTGCTGAACGCGCCCGCAGAGGTGCGGTGGTTTCCACTCCTTCGCACAGGGGGTTGGTCCATAACTTGCATCGAAATCCATGACGCTTTTGTGAGATGGGTGATTCAGATGCAATTCCGTCGGATTTTCTGCGCCACGTCCCTGCTTGCATTGCTTTGGTCGCCGCTTGTCTGCGCCGAGACCACCCTTCGCATCGCAATGACCGCGTCGGATATCCCGACGATGACCGGCCTGCCCAATAACGGCTTCGAGGGCATGCGTTTCCTGGGCTATCCGATCTTTGAGGGGCTGGTGCTGTGGGACCTGACCAGCACCGAACATCTGGCGGCCTTGCGTCCCGGATTGGCCGAGACATGGGAGCAGGCAGCCGACGACAACAAGAGGTGGATCTTTCACCTGCGCCACGGCGTCAAATTCCACGACGGGACTGATTTCAACGCCGATGCGGTGATCTGGAATCTCGACCGCTATTTCAAGAGCGACAGCCCGCAATATGAGATCACGAGTTCGGCGATGACCCGGGCGCGGGCGCCTCTGCTCGGGACCTACAACAAGATCGACGATTATACGGTGGCGATCTCAACGACGAAGCCAGCCTCCTATTTTCCCTTCATGGCTGTCTACATTCTGTTCACCTCGCCCGCTTCGTTCGAGAAGGCCGGGCGGGATTGGGCAAAGGTGGCCACGCTGCCCGCGGCCGGCACCGGGCCGTTCCGCATCACCAAAGTTGTGCCGCGCCAGGAAGTGGATCTCGTTCGATGGGACGGATACTGGGACGCCGGAAAGAAGGCAAAACTGGACAACGTGGTGCTGATGCCGATCCCCGAAGCCAATACCAGGCTTGCGGCGTTGCGGTCGGGTCAGGTCGACTGGATCGAAGTGCCGCCGCCGGACGGCATCGCTTCACTGAAATCAGCCGGCTTCACCATCACGACCGGTTCCTATCCGCATGTCTGGCCCTGGTTTTACAACATCGGCGCGTCGGGCAGTCCCTTCAAGGACGTGAAAGTCCGCCAGGCCCTGAATTACTGCATCGATCGGCAGGGGTTGGTGACCCTGCTCAACGGCACGGCCGAGCCCTCCGCAGGCTGGCTCAAGGCCAGTGACGCCAATTTCGGATCTCCGGAAAACCGCTACACCTTCGATCCCGCCAAAGGCAAGAAGCTGCTCGCCGAGGCCGGCTTCACGCCTGAAAAGCCGCTTGCCTTCAAGGCCATGATTTCGACCTCGGGTTCCGGGCAAATGCTGCCCTTGCCGATGAACGAATTCGTCCAGCAAAACCTCAAGGAAGCCTGTGGCGTGGATGTCGCATTCGACGTGGTCGAGTGGCAGCTGCTGCTCAACGCCGCCCGCGCTACTCCCGACAGTCCGAACCTCAAGGGCGCGATGGTGCTCAACGTCAGTTCGCCATCTTCCGACGTCGGCGTCATGGCCCGCTATTTTTCTTCCGCAAATTTCCCGCCCAACGGCTTTAATTTCGAGCAGTGGAAGGATGACGAGTTCGACACGGCCCTGACCACGCTCGCGGAAGCCAGCGACCCCACGGTGATTTCAGGCGCGCTGCGCAAGGCGCATGAACGGCTGGTGGACAACCCGCCATGGCTCTATATCGTTCACGACCTGAACCCGCGCGCGATGAGCCCGAGGATCAAGGGGTTTGTCTCGCCGCAATCATGGTTCGTGGATCTGACGCTTGTCAGCATGCAATAGGAAAGACAACCGTGGCACGGCTCTATTTCTCCAGATGTCTCGCCGGCGGATAGTCGCGTGAATAAACCGGGTTGGCCAAAAAGGCTTCCTTACCATAGGTCCAGAACTGACTGACGTCAGGATAGGTCTTGAACACCGAATTGACGAGCCGTCCGTCCTTCCGGGTCACCTTGCGCAAGTAAACATTGCCGACGACGTTGCCGAGATCGTCAAACCTGACCGGACCCCGCGCCGTGTCGACATTGGTCGCGCGCAGTGCTGCCATAAATGCCGGCCTGTCCTCAACCTTGCCGTTGACGGCCTTGACGGCGGCTTCCAACACCGCCCCGTTCACATACGTGCTCGCCGCATAGAAGCCGGGATCGTATTTGAACTCCTTGCGAAAGGCCGGCGCGAAGAGCTGGTTCGGCTTGGCGTCGAGTTCGGCCGAATACCAGCAGGTGGTGACGATATCGAGCGCTTCATCGCCCATGTTGCGCAGCACCGCTTCATCGAGCGCGGTCATGCCGCCGATCACCTGCATCTTGTCTTTCAGGCCGTAGTCCACGAATTGCCGCAGGAAACGGAAACCGTTCGAGCCGGCAAAGCCCAGAAAGATCGCGTCCGCATTCTTCAATTGTGCCACGTAGCTGCCGTAGTCGGGCACGGTTAGCGGCGGAAACAGCTTTTGAACGACCTGGCCTCCATTATCCTCGAACACGCGCTGAAAGCCGGCGCACATCTCCTGGCCATAGGCGATGTCGTCGGCAATGGTGATCATCTTCTTGTATTTGAGTTCCTTGGCCGCATACTCGCCGAGCGGATGCGCGCACTGGGAAGAGGTCGAGGTTGCGCGGACGAACCATGGATTGGCATGGCGCTGGGTCATGTCTTCCGCCGCGGCAACCGACAGCGTCGGAATTTTGTTCTGGCGGATATAGTCGTCGATCGCCAGTGCCTCGAACGCCGCGAGCGGTCCGATCAGACAATGGACGTTGTCCTTTTCCACCATTTCCTGGGTCTTGCTGCGCGCCGTCGCCGGAACGCCACCGGTATCCCCCGTCACCAGTTCGACCTTGCGGCCCGACATCATGAAGTCGCGCTCCTTCAAATACATGTTGAGCGCACGCTCCATGTCGATGCCGCCGGAAGCGAGCGCTCCGGTCTTGACCGTCAAAAGGCCGATGCGGATCGGGCCGTCGGCGGCGCGCGCCGGTTTGGGAGCAACGATGCTCGACAGGCCAATTCCCGCAACTCCCCCGACAAATTCACGGCGTGAAATTCTCATTGTGTCCTCCCTGAAATTACCTTTTTTCTTCTTCGGCCGGCTGTCTTGATTTTCTTCTTAGTGATTTCTGACAACCGGAACCATGACGTGGCAAGAACCTCTTTGGTCTATATGCAGCGTGGTCGTCCCTGCGAACCGCCTTCGCGGACGATCGCGCGGATCATCGTGCAGAAATGGTCCGCATCCCAATAGTTCGTTCTTGAAGTTGGAAAGTTTCGCGCCCGTGTTGGCCTGCCATGCATAATCCTTGCCGCGAACGCTCAATGCAATGCGATGCCCCTTCGGCACGACGATCGAAGTGGGCCATATTTCAACGGCCAGATCGACCGGCTTGTCCGGCTGCAATCGCTGCACCTCGTCATGGCTGTGGTAGGGACGATACGGCCGGGACAAGGTCTCATCGAGCTTGCGATGCGACGCGCGCAGCCAGCCTTGCGCGACCGGGGTGTGCGGATCGATCGCGCCCGCGAAGGTCACCTCGCGCATGTCGGAACTGAAAACGCGGAAGACGACAAAGATATCGGCGTCCTCGGTGCTGGAAGAAATTCGCAGATTGGCCGCCAGCGGGCCGGTGATCTCCGTGTCTTCCGGCATGGGCCGCGACATGAAGGTCAGTCCGTCGCCCATCGCCGCGAAACTGATCTCGGCGCCGTCCGCGGGCGGCGTCAGGGAAAGTGTCTGATCGCGGGGATCGAGATAGAACTTCGTCCAGACCGTGGACGGCAGCGGCCAGTCGGCCTCATGCCGCTCGACGAAGCGATCGAGGTGACGGACCTGCAACTGCACTTTCGGCTGCTCCGGCCAGCCATTGGCTTCGCCCTTGAGGTAGAAATCAAAGAAACGTTTCTGAAGTTCCCGTCCATAGTCGGTGTAGAAGTGCGTCCAGTGTTCCAGGCCATGGCATTCCAGCCATTTCTCCTTCGACGCCGCGCGGACAAAACCTTCAAAGTTTCCCCGCGTGTGCAGACCCTGACCGCCCCAGTTGGCGGCCGACAAGAACGGCACCGTGACCTTGTCCCAGTCCGGCGAGCGCGCCTTGTGGTAGTCATCGTCGAGCGGATGGGCGAGAATATCGTCGCCGAAACTTGACCGGTTGCGCGCCAGTTCGTCGTCTGACAAGGTTTCGTCGCCGCACACCAGCGCGCCGGTGACGATGCTGCGGGGCCCCCTCTCTCCCAGTCCGAACTGCACGGTCTTGACCTGCATGTCGTACCAGTTGGCCCAGAACGTCGAAAGAATGCCGCCATGATGCGTCATGTCGCGATACCAGTCGGCAGCCCCCTCCCAGATGCACATCGCCTTCAAATGCGGCGGCTGCAGCGAAGCCACCTGCCACTGGTTGATGGCGTAATAGGAGATGCCGTTGAGGCCGACATTGCCGTTCGACCAGCTCTGGGCGCCGGCCCACTCGATGCATTGATAAAAATCGCGCGTCTCGCGCGGCGAAAAATGATCGACATGCCCGGGCGACCGACCGGTGCCGCGCGAGTCGACGCGGACGCAGACATAGCCGTGGGGTACCCATTTTTCGGGGTCGACCACTTCCCAGTTCTGATACTTGTTGGTTGACCCGTAAGCCACGTCCGGGTGGTTGGCGATCATGCTCTGCCAGGCGCTCGGATAGCCCTGCTGGAACGCGAGCCCCTTGGCGTAGGGACCGTAGGTCAAAAGAACCGGCCATTTCCCTGCCGCCTTCGGCCGGAACACATCCGCCCGCACCACCACGCCGTCGTCCATGGCAATCCCGACGTCCCATTCGATCAGCATCCCGTCCTGCTCGACCGGCTCGGCCATTTCCCCGTCCTTTTGTTTCTTAGGTCGCGTTGGCGAATGTTTGCCTTTGCATTCTATTTATCAATCGAAAAATTCCAACTATGTTAGATCTTTCGTCGGAGAGATTGCGATGTCAGTTCGATTTGGGAAGCATGCCGTCGTTGTCGGAGCCGGAATGGGCGGACTCATTGCGGCAAAGGCCCTCGCCTCGCATTTCGAAAAAGTCACCGTGCTGGAGCGCGACGCTTTACCTACCAAACCGCAAGCGCGCACCGGCACCCCGCAGTCGCGACAGGTTCATGTTCTGCTCAGAGGCGGCCTCGACGCCCTCACCAAATTCTTTCCCGATTTCGAGACCGAACTCGAGCGTGCGGGCGCGGTTCGGGCCCGGGTCGGTGCCGAAATCCGGATCGAATTGCCGGGGTTCGATCCGTTTCCGCAGCGCGACCTTCCTTTCGATACGCTCTGCATGACCCGTCCACTGGTGGAATTTGTCGCGAGGCGTTTGGTCGAGCAGCAAGGCAATATCGCGTTTCAGTTACGCTGCCGCGTGACCCGATTTCTGACGTCGCCGGATCAATCCGAGGTAGTTGGGGTCCGCTACGACGCTGCAGGCGGCGAAAGCACGACGCTTGCCGCTGACCTTGTCGTCGATGCCTCGTCACGCGGCACGCTCACCCTCGAGGCGCTGGACAGCATCGGCATGCCGAGACCCGCCGAGACCGAGATCGGCATCGACCTCGGATATGCAACGGCTACCTTCGATATCCCTTCCGCCGCGCCGCCCGACTGGCGCGCGGTGATCCACCGGCCCGCCGTCGAGAGCGGGCGCGGCGCGTTCCTGTTTCCGATCGAGAACAACCGATGGCACGTCAACCTCAACGCCGTCCATGGCGAGACGCCGCCCGACGACATCAAGGACTTCATCGCCTTCGCCAAGACCCTGCGGACACCGACGATTTATGACGCCATCAAGGACGCTACCGCGGTCGGCCCGATCTACCGGTTCGGCTTGCCCTGCAGCGTCAGGCGACAGTTCGAGGCGCTTGAGCGCTTTCCGGGGCGACTGTTGCCGATCGGCGATGCGATCTGCCGGTTCAATCCGGCATTCGGCCAGGGGATGAGCGTGGTCGCGCAGCAAGTGGGCGTTCTCGGGCGGCTGCTCGATGCGCGGACCGGAACCGGCGGCAGGCTTGACGGGCTGGCGCAGGCGTTCTTCGCGGCCATACAGGATGTTCTCGCCGCGCCCTGGTCAGCGGCCGAGAACGATTTCATCTATCCGAAAACACGCGGACAGTGCCCGGCGAATTTTCAGCAGCGGCTGAACTATTCCGGCGCATTGCTGAAGCTTGCCGCCGAGGATGCCGACGTGCACCGGATCTTGTTCGAGGTGAATAATCTAATGAAACCGCCGAGCGCGTTGCGCGATCCGCACATCACGAGTCGGGTCGCCGCGGTGATGGCGGCCTCGGCCTGACCTTCGGAATTCACACGCGCTTCGGCGCCCGCGAGGTGGCGTCAGGCCGCGTGCTCCTGGCCGCGCCGGGCGCGGCGATGCAGCATGGCTGCGAAGGCGTCGAAGATCTTGCGCATCTGCGGCGGCTTATAGGGAAACACTTCCGGCGAGTCCATGTTATGGACGACCGCGGTGTTGTCGGCCTCGAATATCAAGAGCTCGCCGTTTTGGTTTTCCGCGCAGTCGATCGTGAAATAGTCGAGACCTATCCGATCGGTTATGGCGGCGAGCGCACCTTGATGGCGGACGGCGAAATCGCTGTCGAAGTCGCGCATGAAGCGTTCCTCCTCGACGCGCTTGCTCTCGCTGAAGGCCATGCCGGCGTTGAGATACCAGATATCCCAGCGGTCGGCGATCGCCATGTGGCAGGCGTAGGGGCGGCCGTCGACGAACACGATCCGGTATTTGCGAAACTGGCCGTCGTCATCGGCATAGTCGACGAAGCGCGCAACGAAGAATTCCTGCTCCGGCCGGTCCTCCAGATATCGTCCGATCATGTCGCGATCGTCGACTTTGGCGAGCCCGACGCCGGCATGCGAGCCGCGCGGCCGGATGATGACCGGGTACCGCAACTCAGCCGCGACGTCCGGAAAACCGATATTCGACCGGGCGACATCGGACATCTGCGCGCGTGTCACGCAGACGGTCGCCGGGATATCAAGTCCCTCAATGCCGCGAAGCAGACCATGCAGCTTGTCGCGATCCAGATGGCGGACAAGGCGCGGCGGATTCAGCAGCGGCCGCGGCCAGCGCGACGCCACCGCATCGATCTTGCGCAGCGCCTCCAGACATTCCTCCGAATCGGAGGCGATCACGATCGCAACGTCGTGTTCGGGCAACGGCGCCGGCAAATCCACTCCCGCGACGACGTAAAGCGTCTGCAGCTCGATCCCGGAATTCTCCAGCAGGAACTCGATCGGCGTATTGCCGCCCATGTCGATCGCGGCCGCCAGCGCAAGAACGCGCAATGCCGGTCTTTCCGACGAACATGGCGAACGGTAAAGCTGATGGAAGGCAAGCACTTCCGCCTGGATCGCGATTCCCGCCTGGCGGTCACCGAGCAGCTGCGTGATCAGGGAGAGGTCGAGCCCCTCGCCCGCGTCGACCGTGCCGGCGGCAAGCTTCGACATCAATTCGTCCCGCAACGGGCGAAGATCGGTCCCCTCGAACGCCATCGTCGTCAATCTGGCGAATCCGATTCGGTCGGCGCTGGGGTAACGCGCGAGACCAGCCACCGCGCCGCGTTCAAGCTCCACGGGAAACTCCCGCCAGATCCACGTCATCGCTATGGGCGAGCAACCATTCGATCTTCGCAACAGTCGCGCCGACATGACCAAGTGCGCGCTGCAGATTGTCGCGCGCCGCAGCTTCGTTCGAACACCACGCCTCCGTGACGAGGCGTGCGCTCGCGCCGATGCGAAGGGCCGCGGCGGGATTGGCGTCGCAGCCCAAGGCGACGGGCTGGCCGATCAGGCAAGGCTTCGCCGCATTCTCCGGATCATCGGCGGGAACAGCATTTGCCGCGCCACGGGCCAGCGCGCGATACAGCTTCCTGCAATCTTCCAGCGCGAGATCGCGTTTGCCGTGCCGGATCACGAACGAAAAGATCGTCCGCTGAGCCAGCTCTTCATCATCGGCGTTGGCACCATCTGGTCGTTGCTGCGCCGGCAGCAGGCGAAGCGACGGCGAGGATGCAATGATCCGCTCCACGCCTTGGCCGAAAGTCGTCAGCGCCTTCAGGCGAAATTCGGGCGGCACACGATAATAGGCTCCGATTTCTTCGAGCGCCGCTTCCCAGCGAAGCCATTGGCCGAAATTGGTCCTGATCGGGAAATACGACCGAAGGTTCGGCCAGTTTCCCGGCCAGTCGCTGCGGCTGCTATATTCGAGAAGCCCGGGCGCGATATCGGTGGCCGCATCGAGCTCGCCTGCGAGAGCCGAGGGCACCAGCAGCGCACCGCTGAAGGGCGGACCGGTGAAGAACTTCGAGCCGGTAATAAGGACCATGTATCCGCGATCGAGATAGCTTCGCAGCCGCGCCCGGCCAAGCCGCATCTGGCAGGCGTCGACGACGATCTGGACCCGACCGGGCCAGCGCGCCGCAATTTCGTCGAGACATTGATCGCTCGGAGCTCGCCAGCCGAACTTCGAGGAATCCATGATTTGAAGAAGCACCTTGCGTCCGCCCGTGAGCGATCGTTCGACCGCGTCGAGAACCTGGCCATCGCTGGCCGTTGGCGGGCACGCCTGGCCTGCCTCGTCGAACAGCCGAAGCGCGACGCTGTGGACGGAATGAGCAAGCCCCGCGATCGGCTCGCCCTTGCGAACCTGGTTTCCGTTCGCCGTCGCGGCGCTGAAATGACAGCCGCGCGCGGTATTGACGGTTCCGCTTCCGGTCTGGTCGGCCGCCACGACGACCGTCGTCAGCGCGGGACCGAGCAGCGCGCGGGCGAGGAACAGCGCCTGAAGCTGCGAGTCGGTGCCCGACGGAGAAAACACAATATCGGCCTTGGTCCGGGGCAGGCCGAGACAGGCCCTCAACTCGTCGCGCAGCGCCTCGATGCGCGCATCGAACGCGGCGTCGATGCCGACTTCAATGGCGGAGCGCATCAGCGATTCCCGCGCATCGCGCGCACGATCGTAGGCGCGCTGCGAAATCGATGTCGCGGTGCTTGAGGAAAAGCTCAACGTGTCCGGGCAAGGAAATGGCTGGCAGCCATATTCATTGAGCCCGGTTGCCGGATCGATGGTCAGTCGCGGGTCGCCGCCGCCGCTGAGCAGCCAATCCAGCGGCGCAAACAGCTCGGCCATGGCGGAGGCGGAACGGGATGGATCGCGCGAGACCGCCGTCTCGGCCACCTGGAATCGAACGCCACCGTTAAGCATTGCTAAGACCCCACGCCCAAACCGACCGCGCCTGGCTGGTGCGACACAAGGGCCTCGATGGCAGCCACTGCGGCGTTAACCTGCTTTCGAAGAAGTAAACAGGTATGGTTAATGAAAGCTTTATTTCGAGCGCCGCGCGGAGCCGGGCCTTCCGCCGCCGGGGAATCGTCAGCTTAACCGCCGACCGGGAGAAATCTGGTCAGCGTCAGCCCGGAGAGCATCGAGGTGGTTTGGTAGGAGGCGCTCAGGGCCGTCTGCAGCGCCAGAATTTGGCTCGCCACCTGCTCCGTCGAGACGGTCTCCGTCTGGTCCACGACGTTCTGCAGCATGGTCTTGCTCTGGGTCTGCCGGGCGCTCGCATCCTTCATGATGGTTTGGGCAGCGGCAAAATCGGTTTGAATATCCGAAATGGTCTGATGACCCGGCTGGGGCGTCAGGTTTGTCGCGGTGCGGTCGCTGAGTTCCGCGACCTGCGCGGCCGAATTGGCTCCGGTAGGCGACACCGTGAGGGCGGCGAATACCGCGACCCCCTCGAGCTGCGATCGGATCCCCTCCTCGTTGGCCTGCGCCCCGTATTGGACGGTAATCGACGGATCGATCCGGGCAGCCGCCGATGCTCGCGGGTTGGCGCTCGAATTGCCGGTATACCAGGCAACGGTGTTGGCCGAGCCGTTGACCAAAGACGTGGCGGAGCTCAGCGGCGAGCCCGAGACCCGCAGCGGCGGCTGGAGCGCGGTCACGGTCGCGCCGAAGCCGAGCGCGCCGAGCGCAGCCGCGTTCGAGCTCGTCACGTTCAGGCTCGCGGCGTTGTCGGTGTGAAGCGTGATCACACCGCCGCTGATGGTCGAGGGGGTCGAGGTGCCCGTGATCGAGTCGATCTTGGACAACAGCGTCTGGACGCTGTCGGTGACGTTGAGCTGGTTGCCGGTCGCGCCGGAGGCGACAAACGTGATCGGCGTGCCGTTGACGGTGATGGTATCGCCGGCCGCGAAATTGGTGGAGATCGAATCCGTCCCCGCCAAGCCCGACAAAGTCGTCGCGCCGGTGATTGGCGCGGTGGGAGGCCCCGCCTTGTTGTTGACCACGCTTCCCGTGGCGGTTCCGGCCGGGTCGAAGAAGTCGTGCCCCGCTTCAACCGCAGAGGCGGCCACCAGCGTCGTATTGGCGAGTGTGCCGAACGCTGTATTCAGCGCCGTGTTCAGATTGCCGGCCGTCAGCGTCGGCGTCGTGCCGATGGTGAAGCCTCCGGCGGGCGGCGGGTTCGCGCTCGACGCCGTCAGCTGAACGGAAGCGGTGGTGCCATCAGGCAGATTGAAGGTGAGGCTCACCTGATCGCCCGGCTTGGGATTGGTGGCGCCAAGGGCGATCGAAACGGCCGCCGGCGAGCCGGACGGACCGTTCACCGCGGTGCCGCCGGTCAGCGACGACGATACCGAACTCAGTTTCAGGCCGAATGGCGAACCGGCGAAGTCCTCGGCGACCGAAACCGAGGTCGGGGTCGGCTGCGTGAGCACCAGACGGCCGAGGCCGGTGGTGCCATCCGCCTGGGCCCGCTCGGCAATCACCTGCTTCAGCCCGGCCTGGGTGCCGGCGCCGTTCATGATGTTGTCGGCGGATGCGACCGACGGCGTGCTGATGGCGCTGCCGGAGAATATGAAGCGGTCGCCGGCCTGGGTATTGAGAATTCCCACGATCGAGGACAACTCGGCCTGGGCATTCCCCTGCGCGACGGTCTGTCCGTTGCTGTTGATGTCCCGCGACCCAGTGGCCGCAGCGCTCTGGACCTGCCCGGTGATGCTCGACAGCGACTGCAGCGCGGTATTGGCGACATTGATGAAGGTATTGACGTTGGTGATGGCATCGCCGAACGCGGAAATGCTGGCGAGCTGCCCTCGCGCGGCGATCGCGAAGCCCTCACCGAGGCCCATGCCGGAATAGGTGGTCGATTTCTCGCCGGTCGCGAGCTGCGTCGACAGGCTCGTGAGCTGGGTATTGAGGTTCTGCACCGCCTGCCCGAACAACGACCCGCCAAATCCCACACCATTGATAGCCATCTGGATCGCCTTACAGTTGAATCTGCATCAGGGTCGTCATCATGCTTTGAACGACCGACATCACGTGAGCATTGGCGGCATAGGAATTCTGCAACGCGATCAGGTTCGACATCTCGTTGTCGATGCTGACCTTGGCCGTGGAATCGAATTTTTGCTGCAACGTGCTGAGTACGACGCTTTGCCCCTGCTGCAACTGCGTCGCCGAGGTGGCGGCGCTGGCCTGCAGACTCAGGAACTGCTGTAGGTAGTTGGGAATCGTGCCGCTGAACGGCGCGGTAGTGGAACCGAGCCCGGTGGTTGGCGCGTAGGTGAACGTGCCCGATGTCAGCTGCGAATAGAGAAAGTCCGAGCGCGTGGTGTCGCCGGCCGGGGTCGGCGGCGACGTGCTGTAAACCGTGAGGTTCGCCGGATTGTTGAGCAACGCCGCATTGACCGTGATGCGCCCGGCAAGGCCGGTCATCTGCGAGCCACTGCCGGTGATCGCGCCGGTATAAAGCGCGGTCGTGTCGGTGAACAATGGCAGTTGCGGGCTGCCGCTGGTCAGCGACGAAACCGTAGCGGTGACGGAAGCCGCATTGACGGTCGCCCCCATGCTCACGTCGTTGACCACTTGCAGCGTCGAGCCGGACGGATTGGAGAATTGCAGGTGGTTGGGACCAAGTGCGGCGTTCAATTGCGCCACCACCGAGGCCATGCCGCCGGAGAAATTGATCCCGATCCGTTTTGGGCTGGCGTTCGGCAAATTCTGCAGCGGCAGCGCGGTCGAATCATCGACGCGCACGATCGAAATCTGTTGCTGGTTGCCGGTCGAGTTGTCGGTGTAGGTCAGGTTGATCGCGTTGCCCGGCAGTACGTTCGCCACATTGACGTTGAAGCCGGCCTGCGATCCCGAAACCACGGCGGTGCCTGGCGTGGTCTGATCGGACAGCGAACTGGCGAGCGTCGCGGCCATCTGATCGATCTGGGTCTGCGCCTGCACCAGGGTCTGATCGCGCAGCTGCAGGTCGGCGGCGATCTGCCCCGAGGTGATCACCTTGTTCGCCACCACATCGATGCTGGAGCCATTCGGAAGCGAGACCGTCAGCGTCCCCACGCCGGATAGGCCCGGATTGGCGTTGTAGAGCGTGGTGGCACTCAGCGTTCCGGGCGTCGTGAACGCAAACTGGGAGGCCCGGCCGGCGCCCACGAGCTGAATGCCCGCATTGGTAAACACGCTGGTCTGGTTGGCGTTGTCGGTGACCGTGCGAACATCCATCAATTTCGCCAGATCACTGATCGCGGCGTCACGCTGATCCATCAGCGTGGCGGCGCCTGGATCCGTCGGATGGAAATTTTGCAGCTGAGTGTTGATGGACGCGATCTGGTTCAGATCCGTGTTGGCCTGGGTCACGGACGTGCCGATATCCTGTTCGACGTTGGAACGCAGCGTCTGGATGCCTTGCGACGTTGAATTGAGCTGCTGCGCAAGCGCCTGTGCCGTCGACAGCGCCGTGGTCTGCGCCGACAGTCCGCTGGAACTCGTCGACATCGCCTGCAACGCCGTCGTAAAATTGCTGTATGCGGTTTCGAGCGTCCCGGTGCCACCCGGGGTCCCGTAGAGGCTTTGCAGCTGGCCCAGAATATTCGAAGTCTGGTCGGCAAAGCCGCCGCCGGCGGTTTCGGTGCGCAACTGGTTCTGGATAAACAGATCGAGCTGGCGGTTGACGCCGATGACATGGACGCCCGAGCCGGGGCCGCCGCTGTCCGTTTCGATCTGGTTGACGTTCTGGGTGACATAGCCGGGCGTATTCGCGTTGGCGACATTCGCCGACGTGATCGAAAGCGCGACCTGGTTGGCGCGCAGGCCGGACATCGCAGTGGCAAGGGCTGAACTCAAACCCATCTTAATTGCCCGCTTTCAATTAGGTCATACTGACTCTTGCCGGTGCCGATCAGCGCAGCACGTTGAGCAAACTCTGGACCATGTCGTTGGCCGTGGTGATCACCTTGGTGTTGGCCGAATAGGCCTGCTGGGTCACGATCAGCTTGGTGAATTCGTCGGCGATGTCGGTGTTCGACCCTTCCAGCGACGAACCGGCGATCGAGCCCGATGCGCCGAGGATCGCCACGCCTGAAAGATCGGTCGCCTCATAGGCGCCGCCATCGA
>NZ_SSNA01000074.1 GCF_004799445.1 Bradyrhizobium sp. | reverse complement strand
CCGGAGAAGTCGGTGTCCTCGTAGTAGACGCGGACCCGCATATGGTGGCGGCCGGCGCGGATCTCGCCGTCGAGCTGGGGTAAAGTCACTTGCGGCCCTCGATTGCCTTGGAAGGCAATCGTTTTGCGCAAAATCCGTTTGGCGCGCAAGCGCGAGCCGCGTGGCGCTGCGAACTAGGACACGGCCGGACCCGGCCCACCCAGCGTCACCAGACCGATCTCCGGCGGAACGCCGAGGCGGAACGGCATGATGCTGCAACCGAGACCTCCGGAGACGATGACATCGCAATTCATGCGGATGTGGCCATAGGAGAGCCGCTGTCCGGACGGCGACACCGGCGACCAGCCGAACAGCCGCACCTGTCCGCCATGGGTATGACCAGACAGTTGCAGCACGACCCGCGACGGCACGCGAACGGCCACATCGGGTTCATGCGCCAGAAGAATGACCGGCGCGTCGTCGGTCACCTTCTTCAGCGTCGCGGCGAGATCGTCGACGCCGATGCGCCTTACCGGGCGGAAACGCCTCGCCGGCAGATAGGCCAGTTGATCGCCGAGACCGGCCAGCCAGAACGGGCGACCGGCCTTGCTTAGACGCTGGGCGTCATTCTCGTACACCGGAATGCCAGCGGCCTCGAGCGCGCGCCTGGCGGCCGTGGTCCCCTCGCCCTCGCGCTGCACCGCCTTGTCATCCCACCAGTCGTGATTGCCGAGGATCGCATGCACGCCGAGCGGCGCCCTGAGCCCGGCGAGTACCGATGCCCATTCGCCGGCCGGAATGAAACGTCTCACATGGCGGTGGCCGGCGACGTAGTCGCCGAGCATGACGATGAGGTCGGCGTCGAGCGCATTGGTGCGCTCGACGATCGCCTCGATGTGCTCCAGCGACATCCAGGGATCGCAGGCGTGCAGGTCGGCGATGACGGCGATCTTGAGCTGGAAATCAGCCGGCCATTTTGGCGGCAGCAGATGATACCGCGCGACGCGGAGCCGCAGCGTCGGCTCGATGCCGAACCCGTAGGCCGTGGTTGAGGCACCGAAGGCGCCGAGCCCGGCAATGAAGCGGAAGAAATGGCGGCGTGAGATCATGGATGGTCAATTGTGATGCAGCTTCTTTCTAGGAATGGATTGCAGCCGAATTGGGGAACGTGTGTTCAGAAAGCCAGCGGCGCCGGCGTTAACCAAACTGCGCCGGATTGCGCGGGCCTGAGGAGGCCAACGGCAAAACATGGTCGCGGGTCAGCGGCGCCAGCGGAATGTCGGGAGGCGCCGAAGGATCAATCCAGATCATCTCATCGATCTCGCGGCCCGGCGTGATATCGCCGGTCACGTCGATTCCATACAGGCAGGCCTGCACCCGAAAGCCGGGTTCATTCGCGGCGATGGCATCGAACTCGCCGAGAGGGCGCACCGAGGCACGGACCACACCACAACCGAGCTCCTCCGCGATCTCGCGTGACAGGGCCGCGATGTCGTCTTCGCCGGGGTCGCGCTTGCCGCCGGGCTGCATGAAGGCCGCCGTTCCACGCTTGCGCACCAGCAACACCCGGCCCGCATCATCGCATATCAGCGCCGCCACGACTTTGATCGTACCGCTATCCATCACGCGTCCTCGCCTCCGCTGCCGAACAATCCGAATTGCGCCGGATCGCGCGCGGGCTCGGCCAGGCCAAGATGGCGGAAGGCATGCGAGGTCAACAGACGGCCGCGCGGCGTGCGCTGCAGGTAGCCGCACTGGATCAGATAAGGCTCGATGATGTCCTCGATGGCATCGCGCGGCTCCGACAGCGCCGCCGCCATGGTTTCCACGCCGACCGGGCCGCCGCCGTAATTCATCGCGATCGTTGAGAGATAACGCCTGTCCATGGCATCGAGACCCGCGGCATCGACCTCCAGCGCGCTCAGCGCGTGGTCGGCAATCGCGCGATCGATCGAGGCGGCGTCCGCGGCGGAGGCAAAATCGCGCACCCGCCGCAACAGCCTTCCTGCGATGCGCGGCGTGCCACGGGCGCGCCGGGCGATCTCGTTGGCGCCATCCGGCGTCATGCCGATCTGCAGCACGCGGGCGCCGCGGGTAACGATCTTTTCGAGTTCCTCTTCCGTGTAGAAATTTAATCGTACGGGTATGCCAAAACGGTCGCGCAGCGGATTGGTCAGGAGGCCCGCGCGCGTGGTCGCGCCGACCAGGGTGAATTTCGCCAACTCGATCTTGACCGAGCGCGCGGCCGGTCCCTCGCCGATGATGAGGTCGAGCTGAAAATCCTCCATCGCCGGGTAGAGCACTTCCTCCACCGCAGGGCTGAGACGATGGATTTCGTCGATGAAAAGCACATCGCGCTCTTCGAGATTGGTCAGAAGTGCGGCGAGATCGCCGGCCTTGGCGATCACGGGGCCAGAGGTGGCGCGGAAGCCAACGCCGAGTTCGCGCGCGACGATCTGCGCCAGCGTGGTCTTGCCAAGGCCGGGGGGACCGACGAACAGCACATGATCGAGCGCCTCGCCGCGCTTGCGCGCCGCCTCGATGAAAATCGAGAGATTGGCGCGCGCCTGCGCCTGGCCGACAAATTCGGACAAGAGCTGCGGGCGCAGCGCGGTGTCGCCGACATCATCGGTGCGGCGCTCGGGTGTGACGATGCGGGAGGGCGTGGTCATCTCGCCAGCTCCTTCAGCCCGAGCCGGATCAGCTGCGCGGTCTCGGCATTTTCACCGGCGATGCGCGAGGCGCCGGCGATCGCGGCCGCCGCCTGCGGCTGGCCGTAACCGAGATTGACCAGCGCCGAGATCGCGTCGGTGACCGGGCGCGGCACGCGGTCATTGTCGATCGCGCCTGACAGATGCACCAGCGCCGGATCGACGTTGGCAAAGTGAGGCGCCTTGTCCTTCAGTTCGGTGACGATGCGCTCGGCCACCTTCGGACCGACGCCGGGCGTGCGCGTCACCGCGGCCTTGTCACGCAGCGCGATCGCGTTCGCAAGATCGGATGGCGGCAGGGTGCTCAATACCGCCAATGCGACCTTGGCGCCGACGCCCTGCACCGTCTGCAGCAGGCGAAACCATTCACGTTCGGTATCGCTGCGAAAACCAAACAATTTGATCTGATCCTCGCGGACATAGGTTTCGATCGAGAGCACCGCGGCCTCGCCGGGCGACGGCAGCGCCTGCAGCGTGCGGCTGGAGCAATGCACCTGATAGCCGACGCCGCCGACGTCGAGGATGACATAGTCCTCGCCGTAGGAGTCGATCAGGCCCTTGAGTTTGCCGATCATTTCAGAAGTCCACGGGTGCACGAACTCCCCTCCCCCTTGCGGGGTCGAGACGAGCGAAGCTCGCTCCTAGGGGTCGGGGGTGGGGCTCCACTCGGGCAGAGCGACTCGGGGCTACCCCCCTCCCCAACCCTCCCCCGCAAGGGGGGAGGGAGTAAGAAGGCGCGATGCTTAAACTCCCCTCCCCCTTGCGGGGAGGGGTTGGGGGTGGAGGTTCCGCGCACACCGGCGTCCATTAAACCCCCACCACCCTCAACCGCAGCGCCGCGCTCTGGCGGTGATGCGCGTGCGTGATGGCGATCGCGAGCGCGTCCGCGGCGTCGGCGGATTTGGGCTCGGCCTTCGGCAGCAGGATCTTCAGCATCACCAGAATCTGGTTCTTGTCGGCATGGCCGGCGCCGACCACGGTCTTCTTCACCTGATTCGGGGCGTATTCCGCGACCGATATCCCGAACATCGCCGGTGCCAGCATCGCAACGCCGCGCGCCTGTCCGAGCTTCAAGGTGGCGACGCCGTCCTTGTTGACAAAGGTCTGTTCGACGGCGGCTTCAGCGGGGCGAAAGTCGCCGAGCACGGCGGCTAGCCCCTCGTGGATCGCCAGCAGGCGGCTTGCCAGCGGCAGGCCTTCCGGCGGTTCCACCGAGCCGCAACCGACATAGCTCAGGCGGTTGCCGTCAACCTCGATCACGCCCCAACCGGTGCGGCGCAAGCCCGGATCGATGCCAAGGATGCGGACAGGGTGGCGAATCGGCGGAGATGTCATGGCTATTGATAACGCCCGCGGGGCGGGAACGAAACACAAACGGAATGTCATCCCCGCGAAAGCGGGGATCCAGTACGCCGAGGCGCCGGCGATGAACCTCGAATTCGCGGAATACTGGATCGCCCGGTCGAGCCGGGCGACGACTGCCGAGAATGGAGTGACACTGACAACCTGGTCACCCGCCCATTTTGGCGACCAGCGCGTCCGAGACCTCGAAATTGGCATAGACGTTCTGCACGTCGTCATGCTCGTTCAAAAGATCGATCAGCTTCAACAGCTTCTCGCCGGTCTCGTCGTCCACCGGCACCGTGTTCTGCGGTTTCCAGGTCAGCGCCGCCTTGCGCGCCTCGCCGAATTTCGCCTCCAGTGCCTTGGCGACTTCGCGGAACGTCTCCGGCGAGGCGTAGATCTCGTGGCCATTTTCGCTCGACGACACGTCGTCGGCGCCGGCCTCGATCGCCGCGTCCAGCATCGCATCGTCGGATGCCACCTTGGCGTCATATTCGATGATGCCGGTGCGATCGAACATGAACGCAACCGAGCCGGTTTCGCCGAGATTGCCGCCCGATTTGGTGAAGTAGGAGCGGATGTCGGACGCGGCGCGGTTGCGGTTGTCGGTCAGCGCCTCGACGATCACGGCGACGCCGCCCGGACCATAACCCTCGTACCGAATCTCGTCGTAATTCTCGCTCTCGCCGCCGCTCGCTTTCTTCACCGCGCGCTCGATCGAGTCCTTCGACATGTTTTCCTGGCGGGCGGAGATGATCGCGGCGCGCAGCCGTGCGTTCATCGAAGGATCGGGCTGGCCCATCTTGGCCGCCACGGTGATTTCCCGCGCCAGCTTGCTGAACAGCTTCGATTTCTGGGCATCCTGCCGGCCCTTGCGGTGCATGATGTTCTTGAACTGGGAATGTCCGGCCATGCGGATTCTTTCGGGATTCGTCCGGGTTGGTCTTTAGTGGAAAGCGCGGCGTTATAGGCCGGGGACCTGCCAAAATCAAAGATTTGCCTGCGTTTTCGGTAACGCAGTAGTGCCAGCTGCCTGCAAATGAGGCAAATGTTAACCCTGATTTCACACGGGGATGGCAGCATACCGGCCCAATCCTCATTGGCCGAGAGTGTCCATGGCGTTTGCCTTGTTTCGAAAACGCCCGCCTGAACCGCCCGCGCCGGCCATCGAGCCGCTGGCGGCCAAGCCCGATTCTATTGCCGATATTCCGGGCACCTCGGACGCCGATTCCGCCAAGCAGATCCTCGAACTGCTCGAACTCGAACTCGGCGGGATGATCCGTCAGCTCGAGCGCGCGGCCAGTTCGGTCGCCGGCGGCGCGGAGGCGACGGCGACGACGCTTTCCACCATTCGCCAGCGCACCGACGCCCTCACCGGACGCACCAGCGCCGCGCAGGGCACCGCGACCACCTTCTCGCAGGCCGCCGACAAGTTCACCCAGTCGGCGGAGGGCATCGGGTCGCAGGTGCGCGACGCCAGCAAGCTCGCCGATCAGGCCAGCGCCGCCGCCCAGGAAGCCAGCCTCAATGTCGATCGGCTCAAGGAATCCTCGGCCGCGATCGGCAACGTCGTCAACCTGATCTCGCAGATCGCCCGGCAGACCACGCTGCTGGCGCTCAACTCCACAATCGAGGCGGCGCGGGCCGGCACCGCCGGACGCGGCTTCGCTGTGGTCGCCTCCGAGGTCAAGGCGCTCGCGGTGCAGACCCAGGACGCCACCGAAGAGATCAAGAAGAGGATCGACGCGCTGCAGAAAGATGCCGCCGGCTCGGTCGATGCCGTGCACCGGATCTCGCAGGCGATCGAGGCGATCCGGCCGGTGTTCGAAAACGTCAACGGCGCGGTCAGCGAGCAGACCCAGACCACGAGCGAGATCTCCGACAACGCCGCCACCGCGTCGAATTTCATCGTCTCGGTCGGCGACAGTGCAGCCGAGATCGACAGCGCGGCCAAGGAAGCCGAGGCCCATGGCGAGCACGTCGCCAGTGCCGGCAAGGCCGTCACCCTGTTTGCGCAAAAACTGAAAGCCCGCTGCGCGGTGCTGCTCGGCCAGGACCCTCAGGCCGACCGGCGCAAGCGGGAGCGGCTGCCGTGCAACCTCAAAATCGAAATCCAGAGCGCGCGCGGCCCGATCACCGCGTCGGTCTACGAGATTTCCCTGGAAAGCATCCTGATCGGCGGATCGGAGGCCGAGGCGCTGCCGCTGAATCAAACGCTCAATGCCACGCTGGAGGGCATCGGCGCGTGCAGGATTCGCACCGGCGAGAAATCGAAAGCAGGCGTGCAGGCGGGTTTCGAGACGCCCGGTGCCGAGCTCAAGGAAAAAATCGAAGACAAATTGTGGTCGATCCACGACGAAAACACCGAATTCGTCACCCGCGCCATGGAGGCCGGCACCGCGCTGACCCGGATTTTCGAGGACGCCGTCGCGAGCGGCGCGATCTCGATCGATGACATGTTCGACACCGATTATGTCGAGATACCGGGCACCAATCCGGTGCAGCACCGCACCCGGATCCTCAACTGGGCGGATCGCGCGCTGCCGCCGTTTCAGGAAGCCTTCCTCGCCAAGGACCCGCGGATGGCGTTCTGCGTGATGATCGACCGCAACGGCTACCTGCCGGTGCACAACAAGATCTATTCCCATCCGCAACGCCCCGGCGATGTCGCCTGGAACACGGCCAACAGCCGCAACCGGCGGATATTCAACGATCCGGCCGGCCTTGCCGCCGGACGCAACCTGCGCTCCTATCTGATCCAGAGCTACGCCCGCGACATGGGCAACGGCAAAACCGTCATGATGCGCGAGATCGACGTGCCGGTCCGCGTCAATGGCCGGCACTGGGGCGGATTCCGCACCGCGTACAAGCTTTGAGCATGAGTCAATCGTCGGATTCGTTGACCCGGAGGAATGCCGCGATGTCGGTTGCACAGCCAACACCACTGGAAGGCGCGGCGGCCACGCCCTCGAATAGCGAACGCCTGGTCGACCAGCTTGCGAATCGGATCGGCGGCCTCGGCGTCGAGCTGGCGGACGTCGCCGGCAATCTGCAGGAAGTCGCCGGCCGCGTTTCGATCCAGTCCGACCGTTTCGGGCATCTTCAGAAGACCGCCGAGACGATGGTTTCGGCCAATCACGATATCGCCACCGCATCGCGGGCGGTGCAGACCGCGACCTCGGCCGCGGTCGGTGAAATCATGCAATCGCGCACCGTGGTGGAGACGGCGGTGCAGCATATCGCCGAATTGATCGAAGCGGTGGGGCGCATCGAACACCGTCTTGCTGCGGTCGGAAGCGCGCTGGCGCAGGTCGCCAAGGTATCGGGTTCGATCGAGGCGATCGCCAAGCAGACCAACCTGCTGGCGCTGAATGCCACCATCGAGGCGGCGCGCGCCGGCACCGCCGGGCGCGGCTTTGCGGTCGTCGCCAGCGAGGTGAAAAACCTCGCGGAGGCGACCCGCCAGGCGACGCATCTGATCGGCGATACCGTTCGCGATCTCGACGGCCAGGTCGGCAGCCTGATCGGCGAGAGCGGCGACGCCTCGCTGCGGGCGAAGAACGCCGGCGAGGGCGCCGGGCAGATCCAGGGCATCATCGTTCGCGTTCAGGATGGCTTCACCGCGGTCACCCAGGAGATCGACGGGGTCGCCAGGGCGGCGAACTCCAATCTCGCGCATTGCGACATGGTGATCGACGAACTCGGCCATCTCGCCCAGGGCGTCGATCTGTCCTCGACCGACCTCAAGCACGCCGACGACCGGGTCGCCAGGCTGCTCGACCTTTCCGAGAACCTGATCGAACTGATCGCCGATAGCGGGGTGGAGACCTCGGACGCACCGCTGATCCGCGTCGTGATCGATACCGCCAAACAGATTTCGGCGGCTTTCGAGACCGCGATCGGGCGCGGCGACATTCGTCTCGATCAATTGATGGACGAGAACTACCGCGAAATTCCGGGCACCGATCCCAAGCAATACATGACTTCCTATGTCGAATTCACCGACCGGATCCTGCCGCCGATCCAGGATCCGATTCAAAAGATCGATCCCCGCATCGTGTTTTGCGTGGCATGGGCCAAGGGCGGCTATCTTCCAACCCATAATCCGAACTATCGCCTGCCACAGGGGCCTGACCCGGTCTGGAACAACGCCAATTGCCGCAACCGGCGGCTGTTCAACGATCGCGCGGTGAAAAAGGTGGCGGCGAACAGGAAGCCGTTTCTGCTGCAAACCTACCGGCGCGACATGGGCGGCGGCAATTTCGTCCTGATGAAGGACCTCTCGTCGCCGATAATCGTCAGCGGCCGCCACTGGGGCGCGTTCCGCATGGGCTTTCGGCAGTCCTGAAGTCATCGGGCGCGAGGCAACGGTTCGGCTCACCTCCGTGGCGTCGCAGCACAGATCTCATTTCATCGTGCCCTCATCGGATTTGTGGCTTTCGCCAACTTCGGGCGCGATCCGGCGGGCCGCCGCAAGTCCGGCGAGGGCAAGCACCGTCAACACCGCGCCGGCGAGGAAAGTGCCCTGCGGCCCGATGCGTTCCCATAATTCTCCCGCGAGCACGCTGGCGACCATCAGCGAAAGTCCGCTGAGCAGGTTGAACATGCCAAAGGCGGTGCCGCGCAATTCCGGCGGGGCGGTGTCCGCCACCAGCGTGGCCAGCAGCCCTTGCGTGAACCCCATGTGCAATCCCCACAGGGCGACCCCGACGGCAACGCCGGCAAGACCGTTGGTGAAGGCGAGCACCAGGTCGGCCGCCACCAGCAAGCCGAAACCGATGCCGAGAAGCGCGAGGCGGTTGACGCGATCCGACAAGACGCCGGCCGGATAGGCCGCCAGCGAATAGACCACGTTCATCAGCACCAGAACCAGCGGCACCAGCATCACCGGCAGGCCGACCGCCTGGGCGCGGAGGATCAGGAAAGCCTCGCTGAACCGCGCCAGCGAGAACACCACCGCAATGCCGACGACAAACCAGTACGCCGCGCCAAGCCGTTTCAGCTCAACGACGCTCAATGGCGAGCGCACCTTGCGAAGTCCGGCAGGGCGCTCGGGCTCCTCTATCCCGAACACCAGCAGCGCCACGCAGAGAAACCCCGGAATAACCGCCACCCAGAACACGGTGCGAAAATTGTTCGCCGTCAGCCACATCAAGGCGATGGCGAGCGCCGGGCCGATGAAGGCGCCCGCGGTGTCCAGCGATTGACGCAGCCCGAAACTCGCGCCGCGCAAATGCGCCGGCGTAATATCGGCAATCAACGCATCGCGCGG
Organism: Bradyrhizobium sp.; assembly: GCF_004799445.1. GTDB lineage: Bacteria > Pseudomonadota > Alphaproteobacteria > Rhizobiales > Xanthobacteraceae > Bradyrhizobium. The sequence continues at coordinate 23,884 of NZ_SSNA01000074.1, read as the reverse complement.
CGCCCCCCGAATGCCCTTGCCGATGCGATCGATGAAGCGCGCCGCGAACAGCCACCCGACCGACGGCGCCAGCGGGAAGATCGGCTTTGTCAATGCCGCCAATCCATAGCCGATGACCGCCAGCAATTTACGCTTGCCCAGCCAGTCGGAGATCGCGCCGGAAAACACCTTGGTGATCGAGGCGGTAGCTTCGGCGATGCCTTCGATGAAGCCGACCGTCACCATCGATGCGCCGAGCGCCGTGACGAGATAGACCGGCAGCAAGGCGTGGATGATCTCGGAGGACGTGTCCATCAAGAGCGAGACGAAGCCGAGCGCCCACACCGCGCGCGGAATCTCGCGAAGCCGGGAAAGCCGGGATTTAGCGCCTTGGTTCACCATGAGTTCCACATGCCGGGAGTGAGGACAAAAGCAGCTTGCGACGCGCGATGTCGTCGTTTGTTCATTCGGGCTCTCTATATAAACGCCGGAACTGGCGAAATACACCGGTAGAGGGTTTGACATGAGCGGTGAGCATCCGGAACTCGACGAACTGCAGGCCGCCTACAAGGACGCGGTGGAGGCCTGGATATCCGCCATTCGCAAGGAGGAGGCGCTGGCTTCCGTCAATCACGATGTGGCCGAGGTCGACGCCTGGGAGGCGGCGCATTTTGAAGAGGACGACATGCGCAGCAAGGTGAAAGACGCCAAGGCGAAGTACGAAGACGCCTTGCGGGAAAAGTTCTTCGGATTCTAGCGCGTGATGGCTTTTGAATGAATCAGGCTGTCGGTGGGTTCACTCCACCTCTTCCGAGCATAAGCCCCAACCCTCCCCTGGAGGGGGAGGGTCGGCTCACATTGAGCGCAGCGAAATGTGAACCGGGGTGGGGTGATCTCTCAATTCGGGCACCGATCGTTGGGAGAGACCGTCACCCCACCCCGCCGCTCCTTTCAGTCGCGTCGACCCTCCCCCTCCAGGGGAGGGTAAAGAGCGCGCCGCCATTCAAATATCAAACAGTCCGGATTCAAATCGTCATTGCGAGCGCCAGCGAAGCAATCCATGGAGCAACAAGGAAGCAAGCGTGGATTGCTTCGTCGCTTCGCTCCTCGCAATGACGACAAAAACGCAGCTTCACGATCTCGCCGCGGGTTTCGCGCGAAGTTTGCCTGCTCGTTCCGCCCTCATTTCAGAGGGCGCAGGGAATGCCGGACGCTCGGCGCGTCCGCAGCCGCGTGTGCAGTGGTAGAAAGCACACGCGTTAGTCACCACGGTCACGCCGGATCGTCCGGCATTCCCCGCGCAATGGTTTTAACGGTTTCCTTCGCGCTCTCCCCGGTGACCGGGCTTGTTTGCCACCGTCGCCTGCGAAAACTTGTTTTCGCACACTTGATGCCAGCGTCGGGACATCAGGACCACACGACTTCGCCGTCCGCATCAGCGCCGCTCGTCTTGCGTCGCTGCCGCGTCCACCGCATCCCGCACCCAACGTTCGTGACGACCGCGAAGCGCCCCTCTGACCGAGGCGGGACGGGGCGAGTTTGTAGAGATGATTTGCCCGACGGCGAAAGCGGAATATTTTTCATGGAGGGACTAGACAGCCAATCGCGAAATCAGCCCGTCGGGCAAATCACTGCTCCGTTCAGCCGCGGCGCGCCGGAGCTGACCGCTGCTTTGAGTCCCGCCAATTCGAACGAGCTTGCTAGGTCTGCGCCGGCGGGTTCTGCGGCGCGACGGCGGGGTCTTTTTCAGTCGGAAACACGCTCTCGTACAGCGCGCGGGCCTCTTGAATAAGGCGGGCCTTGTCCCGGTTCGGACCAGGCTTCGGGAATTCCACGACTTCGCCCATTGGATCTCCAGGGAAGGAAACGACCGGCGAAAATGGAAATGCGAATCTCATGCCAACCTGAGGGGGTTTTCCCGGACCCCGTATTGATGCGGGAGTGAGATCCTATTTGGCAGCCGTGGCCGCCCCCTACCCCAGCCAAAATCCCGGCAGTGCCGGCTCCAGCCTGCCGCCGATCCGCACCGGCGCGATTCGAAGCGCGAGTCCAGTCGCATCGTCAGTCTCGACCGCGACGCCGCTCAGCGTGGCTGCGCCCAGCGCCGGCTCGAAGCGCCCTGAGGGAATACCGGAGGTAAAGCGCCGCAGCGGTTCTTCCTTCTGCATGCCGATGATCGAATCATAATCGCCGGTCATGCCGGCGTCGGTCATGTAGGCGGTGCCGCCGGCGAGAATCTGATGGTCGGCGGTCGGCACATGGGTGTGGGTGCCGACCACGAGAGAAGCGCGGCCGTCGCAGAAAAATCCGATGCCTTGTTTCTCGCTCGATGCCTCGGCGTGGAAATCGACCACGATCGCGTCCGCCGCCATCCGCAGCGGACAGGCTTCGAGTTCGCGGTTGAGAACAGCGAATGGGTCGTCGAACGGCGTCATGAAGACGCGGCCGATGGCGTTGACCACCAGTGCGCGCTGGCCGCTCTTGGTGTCGACCAGCGCCGCGCCGCGGCCCGGCGTTCCCCTCGGAAAATTCGCCGGGCGAACCAGCCGCGGCGCGCGCTCGATGAACACCAGCGCCTCGCGCTGGTCCCAGGCATGATTGCCGAGCGTGACGGCGTCGGCGCCGGCGTCGAGCAATTCCTGGTAGATCGCCTCGGTGATGCCGAAGCCGCCGGCGGCGTTCTCGCCGTTGACGACGACGAGATCGAGGCGGAAGTCGCGGATCATGCCGGGCAGATGCTCGGAAACGGCAGTGCGCCCGGCCCTGCCGACCACGTCGCCCACGAAAAGAATGCGCAAATCACGAACTCCGGAAATCGAACACTTTGGTTTCCGTTAGCACATAATCCAGCCGCACGTCGTGCTGCAGCGCCGGAACTGCCTCGATTTCCTGCGCCGAGAAGGCGAGGCCAATGGCGGTGATGGGCTTGACCTTGCGCAAATGCGCCAGCGTAAAGTCGTAATGTCCGGCGCCGTAGCCGATGCGGTGGCCGAGGCGATCGAACGCCGCCAGCGGCACCAGCATGATGTCGGGAATGATTTCGGCGGCGGCCGGCGACGGCTCGAGAATGCCGAGCGGCCCCAGCATCAGCCTGTCGTCAGGCGACCAGGCGCGAAACGCCAGCGACTTGCCGCGCGCCATCACCGCCGGCAGCGCCAGCCGCGCGCCCTGCGCGCCAAGCGCCCGCATCAACGGCACGGGATCGATCTCGCTGCGGATCGGCGAATAGCCGGAGATGATGGTGCCGGGCGCGATTTCGAGCGGCAGTCCCCGCGCGGCGAGCGCCAGCGCCGCGGCGGCGCGCTGCTCGCCGCTCAACGCATCGCGCGCGGCCAGCGCTGCGGCGCGGAGGTCACTCTTTGATTGGTCTGCCGGCAAAGCTGACATCCAGCATCATGTTCTGCCGTCGTACCCCGCCACCGGGTCTCGCCTTCGGCGAGCCCGATGACAGGCTCCAGTGGGGTATCCAGTACGCCGCGGCTTCACGGTTCTATCACGGGCGTCTGTGGAATACTGGATCACCCGCTTTCGCGGGTGATGACGGGTGTCTATCGGGCAACAACAGAAAAAGTAAAAGTGCGAAGCCGCGATGGCCGTTGGAGCGCTCGATCCCGGAGTTCCCTACGAAAGTAGGTGGGCACCATGTGACCAAGTCCACGGACCTGGCCAGGGATAGTTCCCTGAAGGATCGATAAGGCCCCGGGGATATATGGCTCCTGACGCGCGACACAGCTTCGCAAGGCCAATGTAACCACGATGCCCCCAAACCGCCAGCGCTAAGGCAGGCGCGACGGCTCTAATGCCGAAACACGGCTCTTCTTACCCTCCCCTGAAGGGGGAGGGTCGGCTCACATTGAGCGCAGCGAAATGTGAACCGGGGCGGGGTGATCCATCCGCGAGCGTGATGCTGGAATAAATACCGTCGACGATGAGAGACGTTCACCCCACCCCGTCGCTCATTTCATTCGCGTCGACCCTCCCCCTCCAGGGGAGGGTGAAAATAGCGGGAACGCGATCTGGTTGGCCGCTTGCTCCAAATTCACGATTGCGCTCCACTTACCCTCCCCTGGAGGGGGAGGGTCGGCTCGCAGCGCGCGAAGCAAGATGCGGGGTGGGGTGAGCCGCACAAATGGTCTCGACATCAATCCGCCGGGCAGCAGCCAAACGACTACGCGCCAACACGATGCCACACGAGCGCGCTTTGTGGCGTGCCCTGAAAGAACTGCCGGTGGACGGTACGCATTTTCGACGGCAGGCTCCGATCGGGCCCTATGTCGTCGACTTCCTGTGTCCGGCTGCACATCTCGTCGTCGAACTCGACGGCGGACACCACAACGAGGACGAGACGGCAAAACGCGATCGTGAACGACAGCTTTGGCTTGAGCAGGAGGGATATCGTGTCGTCCGCTTCTGGAATTCCGAGATCACCGGTGACCTGACGGCTGTACTCGAACGGATTTATGTGGAGTTGCACGGATCGCGGGAGGCGAAAATCGAGCCAATGAAACACCGCCGCCAGAGATAGACTGTCACCCCACCCCGCCGCTCATTGCATTCGCGTCGACCCTCCCCCTCCAGGGGAAGGTAAGTGGTGCGCATTCATGAATTCGCAGCAAGCTGCGATTCGCCTTTTTACCCTCCCCTGTAGGGGGAGGGTCGGCTCGCATCGCGCGAAGCAAGATGCGGGACGGGGTGGGGTGATCCATCCGCGAGCGAGACGCTGACACACCGACGAGGACGATAGACCTTCACCCCACCCCGCCGCTCATTGCATTCGCGTCGACCCTCCCCCTCCAGGGGAGGGTAAGCCGGAGGGCAAGCGTGGTGCTAGCCGATCGCGACGCCGCCGCCGATGGTGCGGTTCAGCACCTGCGTGGTCTGCTCGATTCGGTCGGCGGCGGCGTTCAGCGCATTGGCCACTGCGAGCTGCGTCGCCCTGGCGCGATCGGCGGCGACCATGCGGACGTCGCGCAGCGCATCAAGCTCCTCCTCGAGGCCGCGGATGCGGTTGCTGGCGTCGAGCAGTTCGTCGCACACCGTCAGCGCCGCCATCACGGTCAGGCGCGCATCGCCGATCTCGCCGAACTTGCCGCGCAGGCTTTGGATCCGCGATTCCAGACTCTCGGCGAGCCGCAGCAGCCGTGTCTCCTGGCCTTCCTCGCAGGCCATCCGGTATTGCCGGCCGTTGATGGTGACGTTGACATGACTCATGAACTGCCTCCCGAATCGAGCACCGAGCGGATGGTGCCGATCGCCGCGTCAAGCCGCTCGGCGATCTCGCGATTGGCGCGCTCCAGCCGGCGCGACTTCACCAGCGATCCATCGAGTTCGTCGGCCAGCCGCGATCGATCGGCGCCGAGCGCCTGGATCCGGGCCGCCAGCTCCTCCTCGTCGCGGTCGGCCTCGCGCCGCCGTTCGACCGCCCTTTCCAAGGCGTCGAGCGCGCCCATCAGCCGGCGCGTCGCGGCATCGATGTCGACTGAAGCTGGTTCGGCGTTGCCCGAACCGTTGGCGGGACGATCGCTCATGACAGACAGCGCGCACCTTCCATAAGCCTGACGCACAGCAAAATTCGCGGTCCGGCAAGCGTTTAGGCGATTAAATTTACGTGGCAAGCGAGCCCAGCGCAACGCCGCTTCGGAACTATGCACCGCTAAGCAACTTTTCCCCCTCGGCCGGCGTTGCAGTGCCTTGGACTCCGGGAATTGAGGTGCTATCCAGCCTTACTTTCATGGCTTCAGGCTTGGCCAACCGGCTCATGCCGCAGCCATTCGCTCCCGCGCGGAACGCACCAAGCATCTCATTTCAGGCGGATTTTCATCATGACCCATGTCGATCACACCCGTATGGCCAATGCGATCCGGGGGCTCGCGATGGACGCCGTCGAGAAGGCGAATTCCGGCCATCCCGGCCTGCCGATGGGCGCGGCCGACGTCGCCACCGTGCTGTTCACGCAATTCCTGAAATTCGACGCCGCCGAGCCGAAATGGCCGGACCGCGACCGTTTCGTGCTGTCGGCCGGCCACGGCTCGATGCTGCTCTATGCGCTATTGTATCTCACCGGCAATGCCGACATGACGCTCGACCAGATCAAGCATTTCCGCCAGCTGGGATCGCTGACCCCGGGGCATCCGGAAAATTTCCACACCAAGGGCATCGAGACCACCACGGGGCCGCTCGGCCAGGGCATCGCCACTTCCATCGGCATGGCGCTCGCGGAGAAGATGCTGGCGGCCGAATTCGGCAAGAAGATCGTCGATCACCACACCTATGTGCTCGCCTCCGATGGCGACCTGATGGAGGGCGTGTCGCAGGAAGCGATCGCCATGGCCGGGCACTGGAAGCTCAACAAGCTGATCGTGCTGTACGACGACAACGGCATTTCGATCGACGGCCCGACCTCGATCGCCGACTCGGTCGACCAGGTGAAGCGCTTCAAATCCGCCGGCTGGGCGGCCGAACTGATCGACGGTCAGGATCAAAAAGCCATCGCCACCGCCATCGCCCGGGCGCAGAAGTCCAACAAACCCTCGCTGATCGCCTGCAAGACCACGATCGGCTACGGCGCGCCGACCAAGGCCGGCACCAACAAGGCGCACGGCGAGGCGCTCGGCGCCGCTGAACTCAAGGGCGCCAAGGAAAAGCTCGGCATCTCGCTCGATCCGTTTTCGGTGCCCGACGACGTCCTCAAGGCCTGGCGCGAAGCGGGCAGCCGTGGCGTCGCGGCGCGCAAGGAATGGGAAGCGCGCTTCGCCACGCTGTCGAACCGCAAGCGCGCCGAGTTCGAGCGCCGCCTGAAGCACGAGCGGCCGGCAGCATTGGCGAAAGCATTCAAGGCGCACAAGAAGGCGCTGTTGGAAACCCCGCAGAACATCGCCACCCGCAAATCGTCCGAGTCCGTGATCGAGGCGATCGCCGCGGCGATGCCGATGGAATTTCTGGCGGGCTCCGCCGATCTCACCGGCTCCAACAACAACAAGGCGAAATCGGCGACGGACTTCTCGGCGAAGACCCCGAAGGGCCGCTTCATCCATTACGGCATCCGCGAGCACGGCATGGCTGCCGCCATGAACGGCATCTTCCTGCACGGCGGCTTCGCGCCGAACGGCGCCACCTTCCTGGTGTTCACCGACTATGCGCGTCCGGCGATGCGGCTCGCCGCGCTGATGGGCACCGGCGTGGTCTATGTGATGACCCACGATTCGATCGGGCTCGGCGAGGACGGACCGACGCACCAGCCGGTCGAACATCTCGCGGCACTACGCGCGATTCCCAACATGCGGGTGTTCCGTCCCTGCGATGCGGTCGAGGTCTCCGAATGCTGGGAACTCGCGCTCAACCGCACCGACGGGCCGACGGTGCTGGCGCTGACCCGCCAGAACCTTCCGCAATTGCGCACCACCGCACCTTCGGACAATCCGTGCAGCCATGGCGGCTACGAACTGGTCGCGGCCCAGGGCGAGGCCAAAGTGTCGCTGTTCGCCACCGGCTCCGAGGTCGAGATCGCGGTGGCCGCGCAGAAGCAGCTGGCCGAGCGCGGCATTGCGACGCGGGTGGTGTCGGTGCCCTCGCTCGAATTGCTGCTGGCGCAGCCGGCCGAGCGGCGCGAGGCGATCATCGGCAAGGCGCCGGTCAAGGTCGCGATCGAAGCCGCGGTCCGCTGGGGCTGGGACGCCGTGATCGGGCACGATGGCGTATTTATCGGCATGCACGGTTTCGGCGCCAGCGCGCCCGCCAAGGATTTGTACAAGCATTTTGGAATTACCGCCGAGGCCGCGGTCAGTGCAGTCCTGAAACGCGTCTAGCGGCGGTTTCCGACGGTTGAGCTTGCCGGGAAAAAGGACTACCTAAAACCTATCTTATCCGTTCTCGTCCGGCCGAACCGGGCGATCCGCCGTCCAAATCTCCGCAGGGTAGCGTTCCCTGCGGGGATGACATCAGCTTTAGAGGAGAAACGAGCATGGTAGTCCGGGTCGCGATCAACGGGTTTGGCCGCATCGGCCGCAACGTGCTGCGGGCGATCGCCGAATCCGGCCGCAGGGATATCGAGGTGGTCGGGATCAACGATCTCGGCCCGGTCGAGACCAACGCCCATCTGCTGCGCTTCGATTCCGTGCACGGCCGGTTCCCCGGCACCGTGACGATCGACGGCGATTCGATCAGCCTCGGCAACGGCAAGATCAAGGTTTCCGCCGAGCGCGATCCCGCCAAGCTGCCGTGGAAGCAACTCGGCGTCGACATCGCGCTGGAATGCACCGGCATCTTCACGGCGAGGGACAAGGCGGCCCTGCACCTGACCGCCGGCGCCAAGCGCGTGCTGGTCTCGGCCCCGGCCGAAAACGCCGATGCGACCATCGTGTTCGGCGTCAACCACGACAAACTGACCAAGGATCATCTCGTCGTCTCCAACGGTTCCTGCACCACCAACTGCCTCGCGCCGGTGGCCAAAGTGCTGAACGACACCGTCGGCATCGAGACCGGCTTCATGACCACGATCCACGCCTATACCGGCGACCAGCCGACGCTCGACACCCTGCACAAGGATCTCTATCGCGGCCGCGCCGCGGCGCTGTCGATGATTCCGACCTCGACGGGCGCGGCCAAGGCGATCGGCCTGGTGCTGCCGGAACTGATGGGCAAGCTCGACGGCGTCGCGATCCGCGTTCCCACCCCGAACGTCTCGGTGATCGACCTGAAGATCGTGGCTTCGCGCAAGACCGACATCAAGGAAATCAACGAGGCAATGAAGCGCGCCTCCGAGCAGCAGATGAAGGGCATCCTCGGCTACACCACCGCGCCCAACGTCTCGATCGACTTCAACCACGACCCGCATTCCTCCACGTTCCACATGGACCAGACCAAGGTGCAGAACGGCACGCTGGTGCGGGTGATGTCGTGGTACGACAACGAATGGGGCTTTTCCAACCGCATGGCCGATACCGCCGTGGCGATGGGTAAGCTGCTGTAAGTCTCATGTCCCGGACGCGGTGCAGCGTCTTGACGCTGCACCGCTGAGCCGGGACCAACAAACATGGGTCCCGGTTCTGCAGCGCATCGCTTTGCGCTGCGCAGCGCCCAGGACAAGAGCCCGAAATGACAAAATCATTCCGCACCCTCGATGACGTCGACGTGAAGGGCAAGCGCGTGCTGCTGCGCGTCGATCTCAACGTTCCGATGGAACACGGCCACGTCACCGACCTGACCCGGCTCGAGCGCATTGCGCCCACCATCCTCGAGATTTCCGGCAAGGGCGGCAAGGTGATCCTGCTCGCGCATTTCGGCCGGCCCAAGGGACGCGACGACAAGGATTCGCTGAAGCCGGTCGCGGCCGCACTGTCGCAGGTGATCAAGAAGCCGGTCGCTTTCGCCGCGGACTGCATCGGCGACGTCGCCGCCAAGGCCATTGCCGCGATGCAGGACGGCGACATCCTCTGCCTGGAAAACACCCGCTTCCATAAAGAGGAAGAAAACAACGACCCGGGCTTTGTCGCCGAACTGGCGAAACTCGGCGACATCTGGGTCAACGACGCCTTCTCAGCGGCGCACCGCGCGCACGCTTCGACCGAAGGCCTCGGCCACAAACTGCCGGCCTATGCCGGGCGGACCATGCAGGCCGAGCTTGACGCGCTGAACAAGGCGCTGGAAGCGCCGACCAAACCGGTGATCGCGATCATCGGCGGCGCCAAGGTCTCCACCAAGATCGACCTGTTGGAAAATCTCGTCAGCAAGGTCGACGCACTGGTGATCGGCGGCGGCATGGCCAACACGTTCCTGCATGCGCAAGGCGTCGGCATCGGCAAGTCGCTGGCGGAAAAGGATCTCGCGGCGACCGCGCTGCGGATCTTCGAAAAGGCGGAAGCCGCCAATTGTGCCATCATCCTTCCGGTGGATGCGGTGGTGGCGTTTCAGTTCGCGGCCAATTCGCCGTCGCATGCCTACGGCATCGATGCGATTCCCGCCGACGGCATGATCCTCGATGTCGGGCCGCAGTCGGTGGCGCGAATCCGCGCGGCGATCGACGACGCCGCGACGCTGGTCTGGAACGGCCCGCTCGGCGCCTTCGAGATGACGCCGTTCGACCGCGGCACCATGGTGGCGGCAAGGCACGCGGCCGAACGAACCAGGGCGAAGAAGCTGATCTCGGTCGCCGGCGGCGGCGACACCGTGGCGGCGCTCAACCTGGCCGGCGTCGCCGGCGATTTCACCTATGTTTCGACCGCGGGCGGCGCGTTCCTCGAATGGATGGAAGGCAAACCGTTGCCCGGTGTCGAGGTTTTGAGAATACGCTAGATTGAGCGTGATCCGGAAAAGGGGGAACCGGTTTTCCCTCGCGACAAACGCGAAAGCGTTTGCGCGGAGATCATGCGCTATAAAAGATTTTGACCGGATCGGGCGGCGAAGCCCCAACACGGAGAACAGGACCCATGGCTCGGATCACGTTGCGTCAATTGCTCGACCACGCGGCGGAGCACGACTACGGCGTGCCGGCCTTCAACATCAACAACATGGAACAGGCGCTCGCCATCATGGAAGCCGCCTCCTCGCTGGACGCGCCTGTGATCATCCAGGCCTCGCGCGGCGCGCGGTCCTACGCCAATGACATTATGCTCAAGCACATGATGGATGCGGTCACCGAAATCTATCCGCAGATTCCGGTCTGCGTGCATTTGGATCACGGCAACGGACCCGATACCTGCATGACCGCGATCCAGGCCGGCTTCACCTCTGTCATGATGGACGGCTCGCTGAAAGCCGACGGCAAGACCGCCGCCGACTGGGATTATAATGTCGGCGTCACCAAGACCGTCACCGACATGGCCCATCTCGGCGGCATCTCGGTGGAGGGCGAACTCGGCGTGCTCGGTTCGCTCGAGACCGGCATGGGCGACAAGGAAGACGGCCACGGCGCCGAGGGCAAGCTGTCGCACGACCAGCTGCTCACCAACCCGGACGAGGCGGTCAAGTTCGTCAAAGAGACAAAAGTCGACGCGCTGGCGATCGCGATGGGAACCTCGCACGGCGCCTACAAATTCACCCGCAAGCCGGACGGCGACATTCTGGCCATGAACGTGATCGAGGAAATCCACCGCAAGCTGCCGAACATGCATCTGGTGATGCACGGGTCGTCCTCGGTGCCGCAGGACCTGCAGGACATCATCAACGCCAATGGCGGCAAGATGAAGCCGACCTGGGGCGTGCCGGTTTCCGAGATCCAGCGCGGCATCAAGAACGGCGTGCGCAAGATCAACATCGACACCGACAACCGCATGGCGATGACCGGACAAATCCGAAAGGTGCTGCACGACAATCCGGAGGAATTCGATCCGCGCAAATATCTCAAGCCGGCGATGGAGGCGATGGCCAAGCTCTGCAAACAAAGGCTGCAGGAGTTCAATACCGCAGGGCAAGCCGGCAAGATCAAGAAGGTGCTGACCACCGCCGAGATGGCGAAGCGTTACGTCAAGGGTGAGCTCGATCCGAAAATCGCGTGAAGGCGGGCCCGCGCCGGCCGGGCAAGCTGGCCTCCGCGCGGCCCCCGCATTTTGATTTTGAACGTTTGCGTTGACCGTTTGCTTTGAGCGTTTGCTCGTTTGCTTGGTCGTTGCCCGAGAACCGTCTAGTTTGGCTCGCAAGGATATCGCGCTTTTTCGGAAAGAGGCCCCGATGAATCTCGCCGATCTCAACAAGGTCGCCCTGGCCATGGTTGCACCGGGCAAGGGCCTGCTCGCCGCCGACGAATCCTCCGGCACCATCAAAAAGCGCTTCGACGCCATCAACGTGGTATCGACCGAGGAGTCGCGCCGCGACTATCGCGAAATGCTGTTTCGTTCCACTGAGGCGATGGCGCAGTACATCTCCGGCGTCATCCTCTACGACGAGACCTTCTGGCAAAACGCCAAGGATGGCACGCCGCTCGTCAGGCTGATCGAACAGGCCGGCGCGATCCCCGGCATCAAGGTCGATGAGGGCACGCAGGCCTTGCCGGGTTGTCCGGGTGAACTGGTCACCGCCGGGCTGGACAATCTCGCCGCGCGCCTGAAGAAATATTACGATTCCGGCGCGCGCTTCGCCAAATGGCGCGCGGTGATCGACATCGGCGGCTCGGGCACTGGCGGCCCGAAAATCCCGACCATGACCGCGATCCACGTCAATGCCCACGCGCTGGCGCGTTACGCGGCGCTGTGCCAGGCCGCCCAGATCGTGCCGATCGTCGAGCCGGAAGTCCTGATGGACGGCGATCACGACATCGAGCGCTGCTATGAAGTGACGCAGCGCGTGCTCAACAAGACGTTTCAGGAGCTGCGGATTCAGCGCGTCGCGCTGGAAGGCATGATCCTGAAACCCAACATGGCCATTGCCGGCAAGAAAAGCTCCAAGCAAGCCTCCGTCGCAGAGGTCGCGGAGAAAACCATTCGGCTGTTGAAGGCTTGCGTTCCCGCCGCGGTACCCGGCATTGCCTTTCTCTCCGGCGGCCAGTCCGACGAGGACGCCACCGCGCATCTTGACGCCATGAATCGGATCGGCAACCTGCCGTGGCGTCTCAGCTTTTCCTATGGCCGCGCGCTGCAGGCGGCGCCGCAGAAGGCGTGGTCGGGCAAGGCCGAGAATGTCGCCGCGGGCCAGCTTGCATTCAACCACCGCGCGCGGATGAATTCGCTTGCGAGCAAGGGCGAATGGAAGGCCGAACTGGAAACCGGGAAGGCGAGATAGATTGGCCACCAACCCTGCACCGCAGCGTCCCCTGCCGCGTCTCTACCTCGCGACGCCTGAGGTGGATGATCCGAAAGACCTGCTGGCGCTCCTTCCGCGTCTGCTGGCGGAAGCCGATGTCGCCGCCGTGCTGCTGCGGCTCAAGCCGACCGACCTGCGCACCATGATCTCGCGCATCAAGGCGCTGGCGCCCGCGGTCCAGAACCAGGGCGCGGCGCTGTTGCTCGATGGCCATGCCGAACTGGTCGCGCGCGCCGGCGCCGATGGTGCGCATCTGACCGGGATCGAAGCCCTGCAGGATGCGCTGCCGACCTTGAAACCCGACCGCATCGCCGGGGTCGGCGGGCTGACGACACGGCACGATTCGATGGCGGCGGGCGAACTGGGCGCGGATTACGTGCTGTTCGGCGAGCCCGACGCCAGCGGGCAACGGCCGTCGGTCGAGGCGATCTGCGAACGCCTGCAGTGGTGGGATGAGCTGTTCGAGCCGCCCTGCGTCGGCTTTGCGGGGTCGCGCGATGAAGCCTCTGAATTCGCCGCCGCCGGCGCGGATTTCGTGCTGGTCGGCGATTTCATCTGGGCCGATCCGCGTGGCGCGGCGGCGGCACTGAAGGAGGCCGGGCGGACGATCCGGCAGGCGCACGCCGCGGGGTCCGGAAAAGCCAAAGCCGAGCAGGGATAACGCTGGAAATGAAGATCCTGCGTCCGATCCTGGTGCTCGCAAGTTTTCCGATCTTGACGGTCAATGCGACGGCGCAGATGTCGCTGGCGCCGCCGGCGGCGCAGACGCCGCCGCCTTCGAGCAAGCCGGCCGCCAAGCCGAAAGCAAAGCCGCATGCCATCGTCACAAAGCCCGCCGCGCCGGCGAATCCCGCGGCCACTCCGGCGCCGACCGCGACGGTCACTCCGGCGCCCACGCCTGACGATCCCAATGTCGATCTGGTGTACGGCGCCTATCAGCGCGGCATGTACAAGACCACCTTCGATCTCGCGACCAGGCGCGCCCAGGACAATGGCGATCCCAAGGCGATGACGATGCTCGGCGAGCTCTACGCCAATGCGTTCGGCGTCAAGCGCGACGATGCGAAAGCGGCCGCATGGTACAGGCGCGCCGCCGATGCCGGTGACCGCGAGGCCATGTTCGAACTGGCGATGCTTCGCCTCGCCGGCCGCGGCGGTCCGGTCAATCGCGAGGAAGCCGTCAAACTGCTGGCCTCCTCGGCCAAGCTCGGCAACCCCAAGGCGGCCTACAATCTGGCGCTGCTCTATCTCGACGGACAGACGCTGCCGCAGGACGTCAAACGCTCGGCCGAATTGCTTCGTCTCGCCGCCGACGCCGGCAATCCCGAAGCGCAATATGCGCTCGCGACCTTCTACAAGGAGGGAACCGGCGTCGCCAAAGACCCGGAAAAGGCGGCCCAGCTGTTACAGGCGGCGTCCCTTGCCGACAATGTCGACGCCGAGGTCGAATATGCGATCGCACTTTTTAATGGCACCGGTACGCCAAAGAACGAACCTGCCGCGGTCGCGCTGTTGCGCAAGGCCGCCAGGCAGAACAATCCGATCGCCCAAAACCGCCTCGCGCGCGTGCTGACCAGCGGACAGGGGGCGCCGGTCGACAAGGTCGAGGCCCTGAAATGGCACATGATCGCCAAAACCGCCGGCAAGGGCGACCCCGCGCTCGACGAAGCCCTGGCAAACCTGAGCCCCGAGGACCGCGCCAAGGCCGAAGCCGCCGTGCGCAAATGGCTCGGCACCAGATGATCCGCCTTGACGCCACGGCCACCGCAGGGCACCCACTGATGTCTCGCCGCTCCGCTTGAGAGGGGCGGCGCACCTTCACCGTCGAACCTGCAACGGCAAACCGAGATCATGCTGTATTCAGCCCTCATCAACGTCATGGTCAAGGCCGCGCGCCGCGCCGGCCGCAGCCTCAAGCGCGACCTCGGCGAGATCGAGAACCTTCAGGTATCGCTGAAAGGGCCCGCCAATTTCGTCACCATGGCGGACCGGCGCGCCGAGGAGATGCTGCTCTCCGACCTCACCAAGGCACGGCCGGGTTACGGCTTCATCGGCGAGGAAGGCGGCATTCGCGCCGGCGATGACAAGACCCACACCTGGATCGTGGATCCGCTCGACGGTACCACCAACTTCCTGCACGGCATTCCGCAATTTGCGATTTCGATCGGCCTGCAGCGCGAGGGCACGGTGATCGCCGGCGTGATCTACAATCCCGCCAACGACGAACTCTATATCGCCGAACGCGGCAAGGGCGCCTTTCTCAACGACCAGCGCCTGCGCGTCGCCGGCCGCCGCCAGCTCAACGATTGCGTGGTCGCCTGCGGGCTGCCGCATATCGGACGCGGCGACCACGAGCTGTCGCGCCTCGAGATGGCCGAAATCCAGAACCGGGTGGCGGGCCTGCGCCGGTTCGGCGCCGCCTCGCTCGACATGGCCTTCGTCGCGGCCGGCCGTCTCGACGGCTACTGGGAACGCAATCTGCAGCCATGGGACATGGCGGCCGGCCAGATCATGGTGCGCGAGGCCGGCGGCATCGTCAGCGGGATCGCGGGCGACGACGACCCGCTCAAGACCGGCAATGTAATCTGCGGCAACGAATTCATCCACGCCGAACTGGTGAAGATTTTGAAGCCGCTGGGGAAGTGACGCAAGTTAAGCGCGATCGTCATGCGCGGGCTTGACCCGCGCATCCATCAATTTTCACAAAAAGCATTTCTCGAAGTGATGGATTGCCGGGTCAAACCAGGCAATGACGACTATTACCCCGCCTTCATCCGCTAATGGCTGACGCCCCATTCGCTGCCGCCGGCGTAACCGAACATCCCGGCGGTGGCGAGGGACACGTCTTCTTGACGTGAGCCGGCCCCCATCACACATCGGGTACGGGGCAGGCTTTCGCTCAAAGACGCTCCGTTGGCTCAACGGACTCGAATAGTCTTGCAAAATGACCTAAGGTTGCATCGCCGGACAGGGAAGGACACTCTGATGTCGGACGCAGCATCGCCGCAGATCGCCGCCGCTCTGTCGCCCGCGGCTGCCGGCAATCTCAAACTCTATGAGTTGCAGAAGCCCTTTGTCGAGCCGATGCTGCGGCTTTGCCGGCTCGGCAATACCGCGCTCGATGCGCTGTTCTACGATGTCGGCGCGTTGACGACGACATTGCTGGCGCAGCACACCCTCATCAATACGGGCGCGTTCCGCGATGCGTTGCCCGCGGGGCATCCGCTGCGGACCCTCGATCTGTCTGCGGCGACCAATCCGAGCGGCTCCATCATTATCGTCGACGCAAAGCCTGGCGCCGTCGTGCGTCCGCCGTTTCCCGACATGAGGCAATTCATTGACTTTGCCAACAGCGACGACGACGCGACGCTGCGTACCCTGAGCATCACCGGCGTCGGCAGTTCGGCCTATGGCGCTGTCGCCTTTGCGTGGGACGTCTCGAAGGCGATCGGCGAGCCGGTGGCGGCGGTCGTCCCTGGCTACGGGCTGGCGGATGTGGTGCCGCAGGCGTTCGGCGGCTGGTTCGGCTTCGGAATGTACGACGCGCTGCAAAGCGCGACCCAGAATTTCCTGGCCAAGTTCGCGCCGGCGCTGGCGATGATGGGCAAGGATCTGGCGCGCTCTACGCCGGGGCGGGTTCCGGCCGGGACCGGTGCGCCGGTATTTCGGCACGGCAGCGCCGCATCCGACGATGTGCACGCCATCCTCGATGCCGTTCCGGGCATCAGTCGCCTCGTCGGCCACAGCAAGGGAGCCCTTGCCATCGAGAATGCTTTGCGTTCGCTGCAATCCCCCCGCGCCGAGACCGTTTCCGTCATCACGCTGGGCTGCGTGATCGAGGAAGAGTTTCCCCAGGCAAGATATGAACAATATCTCGGCTGGCTCGACGCGCTGGGCAGCCTCAATTCCTGGAACCGCACGCCCGAACACCGCCCCTTCACGCATCACAGCACCAACACCGCTATTCCCCTGAGCATGCAGGTCGCATCCAGTGTGACGGAGAGCCATCCAAAAACGCGGAATGATAGCGCCGGTGTTGCGCCGACCGGTTGAGCCGGCAAACGATGAACGGCCATGGCCCGCACGGGTCTCCGCGCGCGTTCGCTGATTAGTCTGGCAGCAGCAGGCTGGCCACTCGCGGCGTCTGCGTAAACTTGATCGGAACTTTTTTCCGTCCGGAGTATTTCCCTTCTTCTGCAAGCAGGTGCGCGCAGGACTGGCCTCAAAGGGATTCTCGATGGTCGCTCTCAGGGCTGTCTTTGGCGCAGCGGCGGTCGGCGCGATCGCCGTTGCCGGTATCGTTTATTGGGAGTGGGACGATCTCGTGCCCGTCGTCGGACTCGGCGTCAATTACATCCGTTTCTTCGACGCGCCAAAGGGCACGCTGACCACCGAGCACAATAGCGCCCAGAGCGCGGCGCAGAATATGCCGTCCGGGGCGGTCCCGGTAGCGCCCGGCGCCAAGCCGGTTAAAGCCGCCGAAACCGCGACCGACTCGAAGAGCTGGCCGAGTTACAACAAGACGCTTACCTCGGAGCGGTTCAGCGAGCTCGATCAGATCACGAGGGCGAACGCCAGCGAATTGTCGGTGCTGTGCACCTATGACACCGGCCAGTACACCGGCTTCAACACCGGCCTTCTGGAGATCGAAGGCGCGCTCATGTTCACGACCGAGTACGACATCTTCTCGATCAATCCGAATACCTGCAAGGAGAATTGGCGAGTCCACGAGGACTACACCCCCGCCTCACCCCAGGGCGTGAGCCGCGGCCCGGCGTTTTTCGAGCATATGCTTTTCCGCGGCACGCAGGACGGACGCGTCCTCGCCTACGATTTCAAGAGCGGCAAGCGGCTGTGGGAAACCCGCATTGCCGACCCAAAGAAAGGCGAAAGCGCGCCGGCCGCGCCCATCGCCTGGAATGGACTGGTCTTCATCGGCAACGCCGGCGGCGACGTGAAGGGCGTGAAAGGGCGAATGTACGCGCTCGACGCCAAGACGGGCAAAATCGTTTGGGAGTTCTACCTCGTCCCCAAGTCGCCCGGAGACATCGAGCGCGGGCCGCAGGCGCCTTCACCGCTCACCGCTTCGACCTGGACCACCCCGCCGGGCCAGCCGATCACGGGCGGCGCCACCTGGACCTCCTACACGCTCGATCCGAGCAATGGCATCCTCTACGTGCCCGGCGGCAATCCGGCGCCAGATTTTGCGGTCAGCCAGCGCGGCGGCGAAAACCTTTACTCCGGCTCGATCGTCGAACTCGACGCCAGAACGGGTGCCTACAAAGGCCATTTCAAGCTCGTTCCCAAGGATTGGCATGATTGGGACGTCTCCGCCGCGCCGGTGGTCACATCGATCGCTTCGGGCAAGAAGGTCCTGTTCGACGCGCCGAAGGATGGCCACCTCTATGCC
The DNA here is from genome assembly GCF_004799445.1 of Bradyrhizobium sp. Classification (GTDB taxonomy): domain Bacteria; phylum Pseudomonadota; class Alphaproteobacteria; order Rhizobiales; family Xanthobacteraceae; genus Bradyrhizobium. The sequence goes on along the minus strand of NZ_SSNA01000074.1, from coordinate 5,763 downwards.
TTTGACCTTGCCTCGCAGAAGCAGATGTATCGCGTTCCCGTCACCAAGATCGACAACGCCGAGGCGCCGTTCGAACCCGGCAAGGCGGTGCATTTCTGCCCGGGCTCCACGGGCGGCGCCGAATGGAATGGCCCCGCCTACGATCCGCAGAACAATCTGGTAATGGTCGGCGAAGTGGAATGGTGCACAACGGTGACGGTGCAGCCGAAGGAGGCGGTGGAGAAGATCGCAGAAGGCAAACCGTGGTCCGGCATGGATTCGCTCAACCCCTACAACATCTGGGGCAAGTCCGATCCGGTGTTTGATTGGGCGGGTTGGGTCTATGCCGTCGACGCCGAGACCGGCGCCTGGCGCTGGCGGGTCAAGTCCAATTATCCGGTGCAGAGCGGCGTGACGCCGACCGCAGGCGGCGTCGTGTTCTTCGGCGACATGGGCGGCAATTTCTACGCGCTCGACGCCAACACCGGCGACAAATTGTGGGGCCGGAAGATTGGCGGCGCCATCGGCGGCGGCGTCATCACCTACGAAACCGAAGGACGGCAGCTGGTCGCCGTCGCCACCGGCCTGACCGAAGTCATCTGGCCATCAGAGCAGACGACGGCGAAGGTGTCCGTGCTCGGCGTCAAGCACAGATAGTCGTCCGCGCACCGCAATCGTCAACCACCGTCGTCAAGCCGCCTTCATCCGGTAATGGCTGACGCCCCATTCGCTGCCGCCGGCGTAACCGAACATCCCGGCGGTGGCGAGGAAGAACCAGCGCCAGCGCCGCATCCACAGCGCGGTATCCTCGCCATAGACGCCGCGCAGGATGCTTTCGATCTCGGTGCGGTTGGCGTCAAAGTTCCTGAGCCAGTCGAGCGCGGTGCGCTGGTAGTGCTCGCCGCCCCAGCGCCATTCCTTCTCGACCTCGAACAAATCGGCGTATTGCCGGATCAAATGATGGCTCGGCATTACTCCGCCGGTGAAGAAATGCTGGGCGATCCAGTCTTCGCCATCGCCGCGATCGAACAGATAGGCGCCGGAGCGATGGGTGAAGATGTGCATGAAGAAGCGGCCGTCCGGCCCGAGCCACGAGCGCAGCCGCGCCATCAATTCACGCCAGTTCATGATGTGCTCGAACATTTCCACCGACACGATGCGATCGAATCGCCGGTCGGGATCGAAAACATTCATGTCCGCCGTCACCACGCGAAGATTCTTCAAACCCCGCGAGGCGGCCTCGCTCTCGATATATTCGCGCTGTGCGTGCGAATTCGACACCGCTACGACCTGCGAATGGGGAAATTGCCGCGCCATCCACAGCGACAGCGAACCCCAGCCGCAGCCGAGTTCGAGGATCGACTGGCCGTCGGCAAGATTGGCGTGCTCGACGGTCTGGCGCAGCGCTTCTTCCTCGGCCTCCTGCAGCGTCGAGGCCGGCCTGCGGTAGAAACACGATGAATATTTGCGGTTCGGTCCGAGCACGCGGGCGAAGAAGGCCGCCGGCACCTCGTAATGCTGGGCGTTGGCCGCCTCGGTGTGCTCGGCGATAGCGCGCGCCGCCATGTCCGTTGCAAAGCTGGCATCGCTTTCCGCGTTGCCGGCCGCGAGCCGTGCCGCGGTGCGCGAGCACAGCCGCGCGATCGCGGCGCGAATGACGAGGTCCGGCAGCGGCACCCGCTCGGCGGTGCCAATGATCGAGGCAACGAAGCTCATGTGACCACTCCCTTGTGCGGTGGCAGCGGAAAGAAGGCGCTGGTGCGCGACTGGTAGTCGCGGTAGCGCCCGCCGCGCGAGCGCAGCATCTGCGCCTCGAGCGGCGGGATGCCCGTGACGTGGACCAGGATCCAGTACATGAAGGCCGGCGCCAGCAGGGCTGCCCAGCCCCAGGGATAAAGAAGCGGGTCGTCCGGCGAGATCGCGATGACGGGATAAGCCACCCAGCCGAGCCATTCGAAGAAATAGTTCGGGTGACGCGACCAGCGCCACAGACCGGCGTCGCACACCTGGCCCTGGTTGGCGGGACGCGCCCGGAAATCCTTCAGCTGGGCGTCAGCCAGCGCTTCGCCGGCGATGGCCGAAAGCAGGATCAGCGCGGCGAGATAATCCTGCGGGCGCAACAGCTCGGTAGGAAAGCGCGCGGCGACAAAGACCGCAAACACCAGCGGGATCGATCCAAATCCCTGGTTTTGCAGAAACACGAACATCCTGCGCGGCGCATCGACGCCCCAGTCGCGGGCAAAGGCGGCATTGCGCGGATCGTCGGCGATGCCCGATGTCCGCACCGCGATGTGCAGGCCGAGCCGCAGCGACCAGATCGCCACCAATGCCGCGACCAGCCATTGCCTGGCATTGGGTTCACGGCCCGCAACCGGCCACAGCGCGCTGCCGGCGCCGACCAGCCCGAGCGAGAACGTCCAGATGGTGTCGACCCAGCCGGAATTGCCGGTGCGCTGCTGCACCGCCCATGCACCCGCCATCAGGAACGACAGCGACAGCGCGATCGCGACAAGCGCCTCGAGATACAAAGTCATCGAAAATTCCCGCTAACCGCCTGAGGCGTCAAATATTTGTAGAAATACGTTGAAGGCTAAGCGCGGTTTCACGCGGAAGTTCCACAATCCGGGCGCCGATTGACCGCAACTGGCCTTTTTTCTCAGGCTCGCTGTGTCATATTGAGGCCCGAAAGCGGTTCCTCGCAACGGATGACATCGGCAATGCCTTCAGGCCCCTCTTCCCGCTCCGCGATGGAGATCGAACTGGCCAAACTGTCCTCGCCACGGATTTTCCTGGTGCGGATGCTGGTTTTCCTGGTGCTGTGTGCGCTGGTGATGGTCGTGCTCTACAAGCAGATCGTCACCGCGTTTTTCGCCAATCCCGGGCTTAACGCCCTGATCGGCCTGGTGCTGGCGGTCGGCACCATCCTGTCCTTCCGCCAGGTGATCCGGCTCTATCCGGAAGTCGCCTGGGTCAATAATTTTCGCATCGCCGATCCCGGGCTTGCGATCGAGCGGCACCCGACGCTGCTGGCGCCGATGGCGGCGATCCTCGGCGGCGAGCGCAGCGGGCGGATGACGATCTCGCAGCAGACCATGCGGCATCTGCTGGACTCCATCGCCACGCGGCTGGACGAGGCCCGCGACATTTCCCGCTACATGACCGGCCTGTTGGTATTTCTCGGGCTGCTCGGCACCTTCTGGGGCCTGATCGAAACCGTCGGCTCGGTCGGCAAGGTGATCGACGGCCTGAAGGTCGGCGGCGACGCCGGCGCCCTGTTCGACACCCTGAAGGAAGGCCTGGCCGCGCCGCTCGGCGGCATGGGCATTTCGTTTTCGTCGTCGCTGTTCGGCCTCGCCGGCTCGCTGATTCTCGGCTTTCTCGACCTGCAGTCGAGCCAGGCGCAGAACCGCTTCTATACCGACCTCGAGGACTGGCTGGCCTCCACGGTGCGCGGCTATGTCGGCGAGACCGGCAGCAGCGGCGAACTTCAGGCCACGGTCGAGCGGCTGCGGCTGACCCTGGAGGAAGGCGGCGCGAGCCGCGGCACCACCGCGGCGATGGCCAATCTGGCCGAAGCCATCCAGGGCCTGGTGACGCATATGCGGACCGAGCAGCAAATGATCCGCGAATGGGCCGACGGCCAGGGCGAGCAGAACCGCGAAATCAAGCGGCTGCTGGAGCGGATCGCCAAACAGCCGGAGAAGAGTTAGGGAACGTGCCACGGGAAAGCTGCAGGTTTGCCCGGCCACATGGTTCGAGACGCGCTGCATTGCAACGCTGCTCACCATGAGGGTCTAAGACCTCATCCTGAGGAGGCGCGAAGCGCCGTCTCGAAGGACGAAGCCACCGAACTGGAAGAGTGCTTTGACGGAGAAAGTGTGAATGGCCCTGGCCCGTGCGCGCCGCAGTGAGAGCGGATTCAATTACTGGCCCGGCTTTGTCGACGCGCTGTCGACGCTGGTGCTCTCGATCGTGTTCCTGCTCTCGGTGTTCCTGGTGGTGCAATTCTTCCTGTCGCAGGAGGTCACCGGCAAGGACAAGGCGCTGCAACAGCTCAACGCCAAGATCGCGGAGCTGAACGACCTGTTGTCGCTGGAGAAGCTCGGCAAACTCAGTCTCGAGGACACGCTGACCCAGGTGCGGGCCGGCCTCGCCTCCGCCGAGACCGAGCGCGACCGCGTCAAGGGTCTCTATGAAGGTCTCGCCGGTGCGGGCAGCGACGCCGCCGGCCGCGCCTCCGAGCTCAACAAGGCGCTGGATTCCGAAAAGCAGGTGTCGGCGCGCGCGCTGGCGCAACTCGAGGTGTTGAACCAGCAGATCAGCGCGCTGCGCCGCCAGCTCGCCGCACTTGAGGAGGCACTCGACGCCTCGGAAAAACGCGACCGGGAATCCCAGGGGCGGATCGCCGATCTCGGTCAGCGGCTCAACGTCGCGCTGGCGCAGCGGGTGCAGGAATTGTCGCGCTACCGTTCGGAATTCTTCGGGCGGCTGCGCGCCATTCTCGGCAACCGGCCGGACATCCGGATCGTCGGCGACCGTTTCGTGTTCCAGTCGGAAGTATTTTTCGACACCGGACAGGCCCTGCTGTTGCCGGAGGGCCGCGCCGAGCTCGACAAGCTGGCGAGCGCGCTGATTGATCTCGACAAGCAGATTCCGGGCGAAATCGCCTGGGTGCTGCGGGTCGATGGCCATACCGACGTGCGGCCGATCAACAGTCCGCTGTTCAAGTCGAACTGGGAGCTGTCGTCGGCACGCGCGATCTCCGTGGTGCAATATCTGATTTCGCTCGGCGTTCCGGCGCAACGGCTGGTCGCGGCCGGCTTCGCCGAATTCCAGCCGCTCGATACCGCCGCGACCGAAGACGCCTACAAGCGCAACCGCCGCATCGAGCTGAAGCTGACGGAACGGTAGTCATGGCGGCGGTGCGCTGATGAACGCCCCCTTTCACCTTCGCCCCTATCGCGCCGAAGACGAAGATGCCGCGATCGCGCTGTGGCAGCGGAGCTGGCAGCAGGCCTACCCGGCCATCGACTTCGCCGCCCGCGTCGATTGGTGGCGCGCGCGCTGGCGCGGCGAATTGGTGCCGAAGGCGGCGATCCTGGTCGCGGAAGAAGCGGGCGCCATGATCGGCTTCGTCACCATCGATACCACGGGCTATCTCGACCAGCTGGTGGTCGCCCCCGATCGCTGGGGCTCGGCGCTTGCCGCACGGCTGGTCGATGAGGCGAAGCGGCTGTCGCCCGACCGCATCACGCTGTTGGTCAACACCGACAACACAAGGGCGATCCGCTTCTATGAGCGCCATGGCTTTGTTCACGCCGGCGAGGACGTCAACCCGACGTCGGGCCGGCCGGTGCTGAAGATGGAGTGGACGGCGCAGAGCTGAGAAACGACGAACCGCGGAGAGGTCCGATGACGCGAACCGAATTGGCCATGGGAACGGCAACCTTTGTTGCCGTGATCGCCGCGGGATGGCTGTCGGTGGCCTCCGTCGACCGGCATTACGCCGCCGACGAGACCTTCGCAGATCGCCACGACGCGCAGCCGCCGTCCGCTTCCTCGGCGGCCTGCGTCGGGGCTGACGGTTCCTGGAAAAACTGGGTGTGGGCGAACGTGCCGATGCTGTCGCCGAAATGCGGCGATCGCTGATCCCGGGATCGTGACCCGGTCAGATCTTGGAGCAAGATCGGTTCTGATTGAATCAGAACCGACGCTCTAATCTTTTGTTTTGACGCGTTTTCTTCACGCGAACCGGTATCCACCCCGCATCAAGTGCGGGGCAGG
>NZ_SSNA01000073.1 GCF_004799445.1 Bradyrhizobium sp. | reverse complement strand
ATTCAATTCCTTGAAGAAGTCGTTGCCCTTGTCGTCGATGATGATGAAGGCCGGGAAATCCTCGACCTCGATGCGCCAGATCGCTTCCATGCCGAGTTCGGGATATTCCACCACCTCGACCTTCTTGATGCAGTGCTCGGCGAGGTTGGCCGCCGCTCCCCCGATCGAGCCCAGATAAAATCCGCCATGCTTCTTGCAGGCCTCGCGCACCGCGACCGCGCGGTTGCCCTTGGCCACCATCACCATCGATCCGCCCGCCGCCTGGAACTGATCGACGAAGGAATCCATCCGTCCCGCCGTGGTCGGGCCGAACGCGCCGGAAGCGTAGCCTTCCGGGGTCTTGGCGGGACCGGCGTAATAGACCGGATGATTCTTGAAGTAATCCGGCAGTGGCTCGCCCTTCTCCAGCCGCTCGCGCAACTTGGCATGCGCCGAATCCCGCGCCACGATCATGGTGCCGGTCAGCGACAGCCGGGTCTTGATCGGATGCTTCGAAAGCGTTGCTAGAATGTCCCTCATCGGCTGGTTGAGGTCGATCTTGATGACCTCGCCGCCGAGCGCCTGTTCGACAACAGGCAGATACTGCGCCGGATTATGCTCGAGCTCCTCGAGATAGACGCCGTCTTTTGTAATTTTGCCGAGCACCTGGCGATCGGCCGAGCAGGATACGCCAAGGCCGATGGGCAAGGAGGCGCCGTGGCGCGGCAGCCGGATGACGCGGACGTCGTGGCAGAAATATTTGCCGCCGAACTGCGCGCCGACGCCCAGCGACTGCGTCATGGCAAGGATTTCCTGCTCCATCTCGAGATCGCGGAAGGCGTTGCCGTCGGGCGAGCCATGGGTCGGCAGCGCGTCGAGATAGCGCGCCGAGGCCAGCTTCACGGTCTTCATGCAGAGTTCGGCCGAGGTGCCGCCGATCACGATCGCCAGATGATAGGGCGGACACGCCGCGGTGCCCAAGGTCAGCACCTTCTCCTTCAGGAACGCCAGCATCCTATCTTTGGTCAGCACCGAGGGCGTCGCCTGAAACAGAAAACTCTTGTTGGCGGAGCCGCCGCCCTTGGCCATGAACATGAACTTGTAGGCGTCATCACCCTCGGCATATATCTCGCACTGCGCCGGCATGTTGTTGGCGGTATTCTTCTCCTCATACATCGACAGCGGCGCCACCTGCGAATAACGCAGGTTGCGGCGCAAATACGCATCGCGCGCACCTTCCGAAAGTGCTGCCTCATCGTCGCCATCGGTGATGACGCGAAAACCCTTCTTGCCCATGATGATCGCGGTGCCGGTGTCCTGGCACATCGGCAACACGCCGCCGGCGGCGATATTGGCGTTCTTCAAAAAATCGAAGGCGACGAACTTGTCGTTGTCGCTGGCCTCCTTGTCATCAAGGATCGCGCGCAGCTGTTTCAGATGACCGGGGCGCAGATAGTGATTGATGTCGCCGAACGCGGCCTCCGACAACGCCCGCAGCGCCTCGCGCGACACCACCAGCATGTCCTTGCCCAGCACCTTCTCGACCCGCACGCCCTCGGTCGCGATCTTCTTGTACGGCGTGGTGTCCGGCCCAAGCGGAAACAGCGGCGTGTGCTTGTAGGGCGGGACGGGCTTTGGATCGGGGAATGCGGTGGGGGCGTTCATGGGTGACTCGCGGTTTTTGGGACCGGAAGGCCTGCTGAGGCTGTCCGGCGATTGAACGGTTCTAAGCACTTTTCGGACAAAAGGAAGGTTCCGGATACTGCATCCACGACACGTCCTTCACTTTTTCTCGGATACCATCGGCAACGACGCTAATTCGCCCGTATGGCAGTGGCAGCACGAGAAGCCGTCTATCCCTTCCCTTCCTGCTTCTCCGCGTAGGCGTCCACCAGCGCGCGGATCATGCGCTGGTAGGGCACGCGGCGTTGGCGCGCGGCGCGCTTGAAAAACGCCACCGAACGCTGCGACAGGCTCAGCGTCACCTTCACATTGTCCTCGCGCAGCACCAGCCTGTCCGGCGACGGCAGGAAGTCCTCGACGATCCTGACGCGGCCGATCTTGCCCTTGCTGTACTTAGCCGTTGGCTTTTTCATAGACCGCTCTTCCTTTTCGCCAGTATCCCGCCCCGAAAATCCTGATCCGCTGGTTGCGCCATGTGAAGCGCACCGTCATGACGGCGCCTTCGACCCCGCCGAAACAGAAGTAACGCTGCTCACCGCCGCCATGATCGAGGTCTTCAGCGATGACGCGCAGCGGGTCCAGAAACCCCAGCTGGGCAAGCTCGAATCCGACGCCATGCTTTGTCCGATTGACCCTGTCTTTTGCCGGATCCCGCTCAAAATCGGACATCGGGCCTGAACCATCATTTTGTATGTAAATATTACCATATTTTTATATGGTCGAAAAGCTCTCATCTTCAGGCGGTGACGCGAACGGGACGCCGTGGCTGCCCGCGACCAAAATGGTCCTCTCGGTATCGCCGGTGTCGCGGTATTCTGCCGAAGCGGCTTATTCTTCTTTATTCGGCCAAAATCCGGATTATAATCTCTGGTTGTTTTTATAACTAATAAACGCAACAAGGGAGGCGCCTGTGAAAATCGGTATGGTGATTTCATTCGCAGCGGCAATGGCGTTGTTGACCGCTATCCCCACCGCCGCCGGCGCGGTCGGGGTCGGCAAAACCTGCGGCGGCTTTATCGGGGAGCCATGCGACGCCGGCCTGTTCTGCCATTCAAACCCGGAACCTGCGGCCGGTTCGACCTGACGGGTATCTGCGCGGTCAAGCCGCGGTTCTGCCCGCAGATCACCGGACGAAAACTGGTGGTCTGCGGCTGCGACGGCAAAACCTTCTTCAATGATTGCGCCCGCCGGCAAGCCGGAGTTTCGCTGGCGCACAAGGGCAAGTCCGAATAGCGCCGTTTTCGGCCCATCCTTCGAATTTGCAGCCTGCCGCCGCGATCGCTCTCCCGGTCGCGGCTGGGCGCTTGCATGAATCTTCCGCGCAAGCTTCAATGGCGCGGGGGTATTCATGACAAGAAACCAATTCCGGCACGCCATATTCGCCACGCTGGCGCTGCTCGCCGCGTTCGCCGCCTCACCGGCGCGCGCCGACCGCTGCGACGATATCGCGGGCCAGCTCAAGAACCAGATCGACGGAATCAAGATCGGCATCACGGCGGCCAACGTCATCTACCTGTCGCATCCGCTGGCCAAGGAACTCTCGCTCGGCTGCGCCAGCCGCAACTACAGCAACGAACTCTACGCCAAGGCCGACGGCCGCAAGCCGAAGCCGGAATTCGTCGATTTCGTCGCCCGCGCCGCCGCCCTCGTCTTCACGCTGCCGAAGGACGAGATGCAGAAGGGCGTCGCGCGCTGCCTGTCGCAATTGGGCATCTTTCGCGGCGACGACGTCAAATCGCGTTACCGCCGTCTCGACATGAATTGCTCGCGGACCAAGACGGAAATCTCGATCGCGATCTCGCGCCGCAAGGATGAGTAGGTAAATCCAAGGCTGACGCAATCGCTGCAATTTTATCGGAAACAAGGTGCCTGACGTTCACCATGTGACGCGAGGGGCCGCGATACGACCTGATTTAGGGATTGGATTCACGAAGCCTTCGCACCCGAATCGTCACAATCGGGCGATCAAGTGCAAAAGGAATCTGTCCATGAACGTTTCGAGCATTCCGGCATCACCGCCGGTGACCCCTCCCGACACCAGCACGCCCAAGCCGCCCACCGCGCAGAACGATGGCGACGCCAACGACGCCGGCGCGACCCAGCCGCAGGTTGTGGCCCCGCTGCCGCCCGGACAGGGAACGCGGATCAATCAGCTAGCCTAAATCCCGCTCGTATAGTTCTCCCCCGGAAGGCGACAAGAGCCTTTTCCGTTTCGATTGAATCGAAACGGGGCTCTGGATTCTTGAACTGACGCGTTTTCTTGACGCGAACCGGTCTCCACCCCCGGATCAAGTCCGAGGGCATGCTTCGCTTGAAAACGCTTTAGAAGACCACCCGCCGCAAGTTTGCCGGAAAACCGCGCGATCGTCCCGGCCCGGTAACGGGGACCCGGGATGATCGCCAGATTGCTGCTGCAGAACTCATTCTTCGTCATCGCGATGGGTGCGGTGCTGTTCGCCTCGGCGGGCACGCTGCAATGGCCGGGAGCGTGGGCATTCCTCGCGACCTCGGCGGTGCTCGGCCCCGCCTGCGGATGGTGGCTCGCCCGAACCGACCCGGCGCTGCTCGCCGAACGGATGCGGCTCACCGCGCGCGACGGGCAGCCTGCCGCCGACAAGAAATTCATGCTGGTATTCCTCGCGGCCGTATTGGTCTGGTTTGTCGCGATCGGGATCGACCGGCGTGCCGACGCCTCCCATGTTCCGTTGCCGCTCGAGGCGCTGGGACTGGCGATGTACCTGGTTTCGACCGGCTGCATCATGTGGGTGTTTCACGAAAATTCCTTCGCGGCGCCGGTCGTCAGGGTGCAGGCCGAGCGCCACCATCGCGTGATCTCGACCGGCCCCTACGCCTGGGTACGCCATCCCATGTACAGCAGCGCCATGCTGTTCTTCATCGGCACGCCGCTGTGGCTGGGTTCGTGGTGGGGCGTGGCGATGGCGCCGCTGTTCGCCGTGCTGCTCGCGATCCGCGCCCGCATCGAGGAGCGCGCGCTGCTCGCGGGCCTGCCGGGCTATGCTGACTACACCGCGCAGGTGCGCTATCGTCTCCTGCCCGGACTTTGGTGAGGAAGTGGACCGATGACCAGCAAGACTTTCACCGGCGGCTGCCATTGCGGCCTGGTGCGCTTCGAATGCACCACGGATCTCGCCATGGTGACCGCGTGCAACTGCTCGATCTGCACCAAGAAGGGCCTGCATTTCGCATTCCTTGCGCCGAAGGATTTTCAGCTGCGCGCCGGCGAGGACAATCTGCGGGAATATCTGTTCAACAAGCACGCGATCCGGCATCAGTCCTGCATCGACTGCGGCGTCGAAGTGTTCGCGCGTGGCAGCAAGCCCGATGGCACCGAGGTGGTGGCGCTGAATGTCAGCTGCATCGACGGGATTGAGCTCGCCAAACTGGCGATGACGGCGATCGATGGCAGGAACAGGTAGAATCCTCCCCGTCATTCCGGGGCGCGAGTGAAACGAGCGAACCCGGAATCTCGAGATTCCCCGATGTGCAATCGCACATCTGAGGTCTGGTCCTTCGGACCATCCCGGAATGACGGTTTAAATATCCAGCTCTTTGTAATGCCGGAAAATGCCGTCCTCGTTGAAGGCGATGCGGCGGTCGCTCTCGAGATACGCCTTGATGTTCGGACGGTTCGCCACGCGGTCATGCAGATCGCGCAGTCCGGGAATCCGGCGCTCGAAGGCCTTCATGCGCCTTGGAAAGGCATACCGCAGCCCTGCCACGATCTGGAACAGCGACAGATCGACGTAAGTGACCCTGCGCCCCGTAACATAGAAGCCGCCATTGTCCTTCACCAGAGCTTCGAAATAGCCGAGATATTTCGGCACGCGTTGCTTCCAGAATTCGTTCGTGCGCTTTTTCGCAGGGGCCCGCTGATCCTCGTAGTACAGCGACGGCCCAAGCGGATGATGGGTGTCGTGAATTTCCAGCACGAAATCCGTAATCGTCAGCTGCAGCTGGTGAAGCCATAACTTTCCAGCTTCCGCATTCGGCGCCAGGCCGTGGCGCGATCCCAGATAGAGCAGGATGTTGGCGGTTTGCCCGATCACGAGCTTGCCGGCCTTCAGAAACGGCGGCGCGAACGGCGGCGTGCCGCCGTTTTGCTCCATCATCCGCATCATCGCCGCCATGCCGCGCTCGCTGCGCGCGACATCGGCATAATCGGCGCCGGCCTCTTCCAGCGCGAGACGGACATATTCACCGCGGCCCTGAATCGACGGCCAGTAATAGAGTTCGTAGCGCATGGAAAGGCCCTTCAATAGAAGTATGAACACAGCTCCGCCGCCGCGAAGCTATGTTCATTTGCGCTAACCCGCTAATACAAACTTAGTTCGCCGCGAAGCAGTACATCAGGCCGTCGCCGCCGGTGCTCTTGAGGTCGGGCTGCGAGCAGCCGCCGTCGGGTCCGCGCGAGGGGTGCGAACTGTTCCAGGATTTCGACGCGTCATCGTCGCGCAACCCGATGCGGTCGGAATGGCCGACCATCGCCGCGCCCTGGGTGCTGCTCGTCCAGTTCTTGCAGGTGCGGTCGTCGCCGGCGGCAAAGGCCGTGCCGTCGGCTTGCGATCCCGTCAGCACATCGTGGCGGTTCGGCGTATCGCCGCGGCCGTTGTTGACGTCGCCCTTCTCGCTCAGCGCGGTCTGTTTGGTCAGGTTGTTGGCGCCGTGCAGCTCGGCGACATCCTTGGCGATCACCGCGCCTTTTGAATTCTGCCAGGGTCCCTTGCCGATGCGGTCGCGGGCGTTGACCGCCGGCTTGCCATCGGCGGGTTGCGTCGAGAGATAGGCGCGCCAGGTCTTGGCGCCGGCGCCCGCGGCCTGCGCCAGCGTCTGGCAGTGGTTGTCGGCGCCGGCAAGGCCGCCGAGGTTGCCGCCATTGCCGATGCCGACGGAGGTCACGAAGAAGGTGGTGCTGGCCGATTGCGCCTGCGCGGGCTGGGCCGCAACAGAAGCGAACGCCGCGGCGGCCGCGATCAGGCCGACAGGCGAGATGATTTGGGCAAGAGTGGGCATCTGTTCCTCCAATTTATTCTTGATTTGAATGGCCCTTTGATTTGAATGGCCTTGGCATGAGCCGTCCAGTCAGGGATCAACCCATCCTGACCGATATTATTCCACTTCCGCGACGCCGACATGAAAAAGGCGCCACGGCATCAGCCGCGGCGCCTTTGTATCGTCGTCAGCTCGCGCACGATCAGGTTTGCTGGATCGCCGAGAGCTCCCAGTTGGCGCCGCGCGGGCGCAGGAAGGTCCAGACTTCGGTCGCCTCGGTGGGCTGCTCGCTGCCCTTGACCAGCCGGCCGGTGGTGCGATCGGTGGTCTTGTCGATCAGCGAATAGCGCAGCGCCACGCTGGCGAAGTCGGTCTCGCCTTCGCGCCAGGCTTCGGCAAGATCGCCCTGCAGCAGCTTGACGTCGGAGACCGTGTTGACGATGTTTTGCGCCTTGTGGTCCGCGATATCCTGGGTGACATACGACACCATTTCCGGGGTCGCCAGCGTATGCAGCCTGGCGACATCCTCGTTGGTCCAGGCGGCCTGAATCTCGGTCAGCAACCGCTCGAAGGCTTCGTAGTCGCTTGGCAGAATCTCGAGCGGCGCACTGCCCGATCCCAGTCCGAACCCCGTTGCGGTGCGGAAGCTTGACGGCGCGCCGGGTGCGGCCGGCCCGCCCGCAAAGGCGGAGGCCGTCTCATGACGGCGCTGCCACCATGACATCGCCAGCCTGACCACGATGATGATCAGGCCGATCTGCAGGATCAGGCCGATGATCGACGAAAACCCGCCGAGGCCGCCGAACATTCCGCCGCCGAACAACATGCCCAGCAGGCCGGCGCCGAGGAAGCCCGCGGCAAGCCCGCCCAGCATGCCCATGCCCGGCCGGTTGAAGAACCCGCCGCCGGCCGGCGCGCCCAGACCGGGGCTGGCCGGCTGGGTCATGGTGCGGTTGAACGGCTGCGCCGCATTGGGCGCGGTCGGAGTGCTCGGTGGCGCCGTGAACGTTCGCGCTCCCCGGGAACCCGAGCTGACGCCGCCGCCGATCCGGGCGTCGGCCGGCGCGATCGCCGCTACCAGCGGTAACGCCAGCGACAGTGCGACGGCAATCGTCTGGACGATGCCGCGGGCGCGTTGCGTAAATTTCATGTCAATGTCCTCAAATCCCGACAAGGGAACCGCCCCTAACATGGGCAACGTTGCCTAAAAGTGAAGCCACCATGGGGACGCATGGCTGCGGCCCTCGGTCGCGGGGGGGAGGCTGCGACGGGGGTGCACTTTGGCAGACGGTCATTCCGGGGCGATGCGAAGCATCGAACTGCGATGTGCAATTGCACATCTGGGGTCTGGTGCTGAGCACCATCCCGGAATGACGTGGTCTCAGATTTTGCCCCCTCACGAAGGCGCCATGGTTTCCTTCACCGCGGCGACCAGCTGGCTCAGCGTGAACGGCTTTGGCAGGAACGCGAATTGCTGGTTCTCCGGCAGGCTCTTCTCGAAGGCGTCTTCCGCATAGCCCGACACGAAGATGATCTTGAGATCGGGATTGCGGCCCCGCATGGTCTTCAGCAGCGTCGGGCCATCCATTTCCGGCATTACCACGTCGGAAACCACCAGATCCACCGCGCCGTTCTTTTCCTCCAGCGCTTCCAGCGCTTCGATCCCGTTGGATGCCTCGATGACGCTGTAGCCGCGCGAGCGCAGGCCGCGGGCATTCAGCGAGCGCAGGCCCTCCTCGTCCTCGACCAACAGAATGGTGCCCTGCCCCGTCAGATCGGCGCGAGGCCTCGCCTCCGCCGCTGGTTCCCGGGCCGCGCCATTGGCGGCGGTGGTGTCGGCCTGGACTTCCTGCTCGGGATGGTGCCGCGGCAGGAAAATGCGGAACGAGGTGCCCTTGCCGGCTTCGGAGTCCACGTAGATGAAGCCGCCGGTCTGCTTGACGATGCCATACACCGTCGACAGGCCGAGCCCGGTGCCCTTGCCGACCTCCTTGGTCGAAAAGAACGGCTCGAAGATCTTGTCGACGATCTCGGGAGCAATGCCGGTGCCGGTATCCGATATGTCGATCCGGACATAATCCGCCGCCGGCATGCCCTTGTAGGCGAGATCGGCGGATTCCTCGGCGGTGATGTTGGCGGTTCGTACCGTCAGCTTGCCGCCGTCGGGCATCGCGTCACGGGCGTTGACCGCCAGATTGACGATCACCTGCTCGAACTGCGACACGTCGACCTTCACCGGCCAGAGATCGCGGCCATGCACCAGATCGAGCTTGACCTTCTCGCCGATCAGGCGGCGCAGCAGCATGGTGAGATCGCTCAATGCGTCGCCGAGATCGAGCACCTGCGGCCGCAGGGTCTGGCGGCGCGAGAACGCCAGCAGCTGACGCACCAGCGTCGCCGCGCGGGTCGCGTTCTGCTTGATCTGCATGATGTCCTGGAACGAGGGATCGGTCGGCTTGTGCGCGTTCAAGAGGAAGTCGTTGGCCATCATGATGGCGGAGAGCACGTTGTTGAAATCGTGCGCGATGCCGCCGGCGAGCTGGCCGACCATGTCCATCTTCTGCGACTGGCTGATCTGGTTCTCCAGGGCCCGCCGTTCGGTGGTCTCCAGCAGGTAGACGATGGCGGTCTCGGTCTCGCGTTCGTCCTCCTCGACCGCGGTGACGAAAAACTGCCCCCAACGCTCCTTGGGCCCGTCGAGCATCGCCTCGACCGGCGCGATATCGCCCTGCCCCTCCGCCGCCTGGCTGATGGCGGCGATCAGAAGGTGGCGATCGCGGGCGTTGACGGTCCTGAAAATCGACTTGTTGGCCACGCCGTCGGGGCTCAGGCTTTGCGCCAGCTTGGCGAACCGCGCATTGGCGCGGACCACCGCGCCCGACCGGTCCACGGTCGCAATCGCCATCGGGGTGTGGTCGAAGAAGCGCATGAAGCGAACCTCGGCCGCCCGCTGCGGATCGGCGCGCTCGTCCCGGGCGCGGCTGATCACCAGCGTGCGCGAGGCGCCCGGCGCGCCGTCGGCCCCGAAGGCCAGCTTGTGATAGAGACGCACCGGCATGGTCTTGCCGCCGCGCATGCGCAGGTCGATGTCGAACACCTCGGTCTTGACCTCGCCCGGCACCGGCGCAATCGATGTCAGCAGCGACGCGCCGTCTCCGGACACGATGTCGGCCAGCTTCAAGCCGCCCGAGCCGATCTCCGCCAGATCGTAGTCCAGCCAGTTGGCCAGCGTCGCGTTGACATAGACGATGTCTCCGGCGGCATTGACCGAGAAAAAGCCGCAAGGCGCGTGATCGAGATATTCGATCGCGTGCTGCAGCTCCTGGAAGACGTCCTCCTGCCGTTCGCGGTCGCGGGTGATATCGGCAATCGACCATACCGCGTATTTCGCCTCGCGCTTGCCCTGGCCGAGCGGCCGAACCCGCATCCGCAGCCAGCGGCCATGGCTGCCATCGGTGCCGGCGATCCGGACTTCTTCCTGCTGCCGCTTACCTTCGCGCGCCGCCTTGAGGAGCCGAAACACCGCTTCCGACACATCGGGATTGCCGATGAAGACCCGCTCCACCGGGCGGACGTCGTGCGGGCTCGCGGCCCCCGTGAGCGCCAGATAGGCAGGGTTGCAGTAGGCCACGTGACCGCGGGGGTCGGTGACCGCAACACCGTCATAGGCCAGGTCGGGGATGCGACGGACGACGGGATCGTCGGCGGAGCGATCGGTGAAACGAATGATTCCCGCGGCGTACGCGAACAGATTGAACAACCCGACCATCGCCAGCAGCGCCAGCAGCCCGAGAATGTAGGGCTGCGCCTGCGCACGGCCGATGGTGGTGAGCGCAACCGCGGCGGCGATGATCGCGCCGGCCACCAGCAGAACCAGGACGATGCTGCCGCTCCGCCGCGCCGGCTCGGGGGCGGTCATCGGCTCTCGTGACGGATCGTTGTCAAGTTCGGCGGTCATGGCAGGGGACGCGGCCTGTCGACATGGATGTTACGCGCTTGCGCGCGCTGGATGTTACGCGCTTGCGCGCGCTGGATGGGACGCACGGTCAGCACGCCTGCTCCTGAGTGCCTGAATCGGACCCGCAAGCGCAAGTCCACCACACAGTTATTTCGCCGGTTGCGCCCATTTACGGCACAATAAGGCAGCCCGTTCCCGGCGTCATGGCCGCCGGCCGGAAAGCCCGCGCCTGAGACCCATGACGTAGCCGATAATTTCGGCGACCGCATGATAGTGTTCCACCGGGATCTCGTCGTCGATCTCCACGGTCGCGTACAGGGCCCGTGCCAGCGGCACGTTCTCGACGATGGGAATATCGTGCTTGCGGGCGATTTCCCTGATCTTGAGCGCGATGTTGTCGGCGCCCTTGGCCACGCAGACCGGCGCCGACATCCCGCGTTCGTAGGAAAGCGCGACCGAATAGTGGGTCGGGTTGGTGATGATGACGGAGGCCTTGGGAACCGCGGTCATCATGCGCTTCTTCATGCGCGCATGCCGCAATTGCCGGAGCCGGCCCTTGATGTGCGGGTCGCCTTCGGATTGCTTGAACTCTTCCTTCATTTCCTTCAGCGACATCTTCTGCCGCTCGTACCATTGCCGGTACTGGAAGAAATAGTCCGCGATCGCGACAACCGCGAGCATCGCCACCACGGCGCCCATCAGATGCAGCGTCAGGCTGGTGACCACGCCGAAGATCGCGGCCGGATCGAACCGCACCATCGCTTCGAGGCGATGGCGCTCGGGCCAGAGGATCGCCGTCATCACCGCGCCCAGCGCCACCAGCTTGAAAAGACCCTTGCCGAAGTTTGCCGCCGCCTGCTTGCCGAATAACCGCTTGGCGCCGGCCGCCGGCGATATCTTGCTGAACTTGGGCTTGAGGGATTCACCGGACCATACCAGCCGGTGCTGCAGCATATTGCCCGCGATCGCCGACAGCGCCAGCATCAACAGCGGCACGCCGAGGGCTGCAATCAGCGCATATTCGAGGCTCCGCGCCAACGCCAGCAAACCGGGTCCATCGACGTGGATCATCCACGAATTGGCGATCAGGTTGCGCAGCGGCATCTGAATCCCGCCGATCGATCCGGAAAATGTCGAGAATACCAGCGTGCCGCCCGCAATCATGAACCAGGTATTGACCTCCTGGCTCTTGGCGACGTCGCCGCGGTCGTGGGCGTCGTCGAGACGTTTTTGCGTAGGGTCTTCCGAGCGTTCAGATGCGTCGTCTTCATCCGCCATCGTCTAGGGCTTTCAGGTGAGGGGTATCATGTCGTGCATGACGGCGGTGAAATAGTCGAGAAACGTTCCCATCATCGTTGCGATGACGACCGAGAAGATCAGGAAGCCGGCGAGAATCGACAGCGGCACGCCGACGAAATAGACCTGCATCTGCGGCATCAACCGCGCCAGCACTCCGAGGCCGATGTTGAAGACGAGGCCGAATACCAGGAACGGCGCCGACAACTGCATGCCGATCTTGAAGGCCGCGGCGAAGGCGCGGGTGGCGAGTGCTGCGACATCGCCGCCCGGTATCGGCTCGCCCGGCGAGAAGATCGAGTAGCTGTCGTTCAGCGCGGCGATGACGAGATGATGGCTGTCGGTCGCAAACAGCATGGTCACGCCGAGCAAGGTGAGGAAATTTCCGATCAGCAGGCCCTGCTGACCCTGGGTCGGGTCGATCGCGGTGACAAATCCGAGGCCGAGCTGCTGGGCGATCACCGATCCGGCGACCTGCAGCGCCGCAAGCGTCACCCGCGCGGTGGCGCCGAGCACGATACCGACGACGATCTCATAGAGCATCAGGACCAGCAGCGGCGTGATCGAGCCCATGTCGATGTGGTAGTCGGCGCGGTGCAACGGCAGGATGATCAGCGTCAGCAGCAGCGCGATCGCCAGCTTGATGCGGACCGGAATATTGGACTCGCCCAGCCCCGGCAACAGCATCACCATCGCGCCGATGCGGGCGAACACCAGCATGAAGGCGGCGGCGAGCGCGGGCAGCAGTGAAATATCGATGCGCATGATCCACGCATACTGCCATCAACCGCCTATGATTCGCGACGATATCCGCATCATGTGACTGTGCAGCGAGTCCGCCATGAACGGCAGCGCCAGCAGCAGGGTGACGAAAATCGCCAGGATTTTGGGGACGAAGATCAGCGTCTGTTCCTGGATCTGGGTGAGCGCCTGAAACAGCGACACCACGACGCCGACGACGAGCCCGACGATCATCAGCGGTGACGACACCACGACAATGGTCCAGATCGCATCGCGCGCCACGTCGAGGGTTTCCGCACCGGTCATGACATACTTTCCGTTCAGGTAATCCGTCATTCCGGGATGGTCCGAAGGACCAGACCCGGAATCTCGAGATTCCGGGCTCGCGCTTCGCGCGCCCCGGAATGACGGGAACTAAAATTCTCAGATCGGCATCTTCATGATGTCTTCGTAGGACGCGATGACCTTGTCGCGCACCGACACCAGCGTCGAGACCGCGACGTCGGTTTCCGCGACCGCCGTCACCACGTCCATGACATTGGCCTTGCCCGACGCCATCGCGACGGTCTGGGCGTCGGATTTGCGCCCGATGTCGAGGACGCCACCGATCGCCTCCTTGAGCACCGCACCGAAGGATTGTCCGCCGGCGTCGGGACCCTTGGCGGCGCCGCCGGTATCCACGATGCGAGCGAGTGCGGCGTAGGCGTTTGCTGCGACTGTGGGTGAAGCCATGGTTCAAGCTTTCCTGTTCAGGTCTTGAGGATGTCGAGCGTGCGTTGGATCATCCGGCGGGTGGCGCCGATGATGTTGAGGTTGGCCTCGTAGGATCGCTGCGCGTCGCGCATGTCGGTCATTTCGACCAGCGGATTGACGTTGGGATATTTGACGTTGCCGGCCACGTCTGCCGCCGGATTGCTCGGCTCGTGCTTGATGCGAAACGCCGTCTGATCGGGCCGGATCCTGCCCAGCGTAACCACCTGCGCGTCCAGCGTGCGGTCGAGCGCGGAGGAAAAGGTCGGCACCTTGCGGCGATAGGGATCGCCGCCGGCGATCGGCGCGGTGGAATCCGCGTTGGCGATGTTTTCCGAGATCACCCGGATCCGCCCCGCCTGCGCGCGTAGGCCCGAGGTCGCAATGCCCATCGAGCGGACGAAATCGTTCGCATCGCTTGCCATGATGCCGTTCCCTTTTCGCTATCCGGCCGTTTGATCGAGCCGGGTCATGCCTTGCCGATAGCCACCTTCAGAAGATGCAGGCTCTTGCTGTAGAGCGAGGTCACCGCCGCGTAGTCCATCTGGTTGGCGGAGACCTTCAGCATCTCGTCTTCCAGGTTGACGGCATTGCCGGCGGGCCTGGTCTCGAATCCTGTTCTGCGGTTCTCCGCGAAGCTTTGTCCGGCGCCCAATGCGGAAATATGGCCGCTGCTGGTGCGCTGCATCGCCAGCGATCCCGCCGATCCCGCGGCGGTGGCGCCCGTGGTGTCGAATTTCGGTTCGACCAGGTCGCGCGGCTTGAAATTCGGGCTGTCGGAATTGGAGACGTTTTCGGAGAGGATGCGCTGGCGTTCCTGGTGCCACTGCATCTTGGTGCGCAGCACCGACAGGGCCGGAAGATCGTTGATGGACATCGCGCCGCTCTCCCCCGCCTCCGCGGCACGAGCGCCGCCTGAGGTGGGCAGAATTTGCCGCCTGTATGGTTAACAGCCGGTTAATGGTCGTGGCGGCCGATGGCGTCGCGTCCCGGTTCGAGAATCAAGCCGAGCGTATTTTCGCCACGAATGCTGCGTTAACCAACGAAATCATTGCAGTTGGGACCGCGAGAAGTCGTTTTGGCCCAGCCGATTCATGGGTTATTAGGATACGGGGCGGCAGTTCCTGCCGCGGGGAATTAAGAGTTTGGGCCAGAATCAGGCTTCGTTTGCCGTTCGGCGTGTCGCTTCCGATCCGCGTTCGACGAAAGAGACTTGAAGAAAACGCTAGTTGCCGGGGACAAAGCATGCAGGCACTTACATTTTTCTTCGCGTTTGTGGCGGTTTTGGCGCTGATCGGGGCCGCGGCTTGGCTGGTGCGCCGATTCGCTGGCAACCGGCTGGGCGCCAATCCCAATCGCAGCCGGATGCCCCGGCTGGCGGTGATCGACGCCGCCGCCGTGGACGGGCGCCGACGGCTCGTGCTGGTGCGGCGCGACAACGTCGAACACCTGCTGATGATCGGCGGCCCGACCGATATCGTCGTGGAACCCAACATCGTGCGCGCTATCCCCGGACGGGATCAGATGCAGCCGCGGCCAGCCGTCGGCGGCCCCGAGCCGCAGGCCCGTATCGTGCCGCTGCCCGACGCCGCCAACTGGAGCGATGCCGACAGCCCGCGGTCCGACACCTTCGATCATGCCGAACCGCAAATGCCCGAGCCGCCGCCGCGCCCGATGCGGCCCTCCTTTGCCGACGAAGCGCGCCGACCGGCGCCGGAACGCCGCGGCGATCGCACCGACCCCCTGGCCGGATTTTCGGCCGGATTTACGCCCGAGCCGTTGAGCGGCCGTCCGGAGCCCCGACCGGAACTGCGCGGCGAGCCGATGCCGTCGCGGGTGACATCGCGCAACGAGCCCTTGATGCCTCGCCCGGCGCGCCCGAGCGAAGCGCCGAAACCGCCACCGGTCCGCGCGCCGGAGCGCATCGTCGCGCCGCCACCTCCGCCGCCCCCGCCGGCTCCGGCGGCGGCGTCAGCCGACCAAAATCTCGCCGAGATGGCGCAACGGCTCGAGGCCGCGCTTCGCCGGCCCGCCGGCGACACGGTGGCGCCGCCGGTGGCGCCCGAACCGCCCCCTGCCCGCGCGGCCTCCCGCAGCGAGCCTCCGATCGCCCCGCCGGTCACGGAGCCCCCGGTGAAAAGCGGGTTCGAGAATCTGGAAGACGAGATGGCGTCATTGCTGGGCCGTCCAAAGAACCCTTCGTGAGGCCGCCGGCTTTCCCGCGTAGAGTTTTATTTTTTGCCACACTGATAGCCGCCGGATCGCTGGCCGCCCCTGCGCTGGCGCAAGACATCAGCATCAATCTCGGCCAGGGCAATGGCGGCGTCACCGAGCGCGCGATCCAGATGATTGCACTGCTGACGGTGCTGTCGGTGGCGCCGTCGATCCTGATCATGATGACGTCGTTCACCCGGATCGTGGTCGTGCTGTCGCTGCTGCGCACCGCGCTTGGCACCGCGACCGCCCCGCCGAACTCCGTGATCATCGCGCTGGCGATGTTCCTGACCGCGTTCGTGATGGGCCCGGTGCTGCAGAAGTCCTACGACGACGGCATCAAGCCGCTGGTCGCCAACCAGATCAGCGTCGAGGACGCGCTGCAGCGTGCGTCGGTGCCGCTGCGCGGCTTCATGCAGAAGAATGTGCGCGAAAAGGACCTGAAGCTGTTCATGGATATGTCGGGCGAGCCGCCGCCGGCGACGCCGGAAGACATGTCGCTGCGGATTCTGATGCCGGCGTTCATGATCTCGGAGCTGAAGCGCGCCTTCGAGATCGGCTTTCTTCTGTTCCTGCCGTTCCTGATCATCGACCTCGTGGTCGCCTCGGTGCTGATGTCGATGGGCATGATGATGCTGCCGCCGGTGGTGGTGTCGCTGCCGTTCAAGCTGATCTTCTTCGTGCTGGTCGACGGCTGGTCGCTGGTCGCCGGCAGCCTGGTGCAAAGCTACAGCGGCGGCGGCTAGCAACGCCACCTCCTCGACCGGTCCGGGCCGATAGCGGATTTTTCGGAAGTCAGCTTTCAGGCGGCGGCGACGCGGGAGGCGGCGCGGCTCACTGCGCTGGTTGAAGCAGTGGCCTGGCCTTCAAGGAGAAGGTCCAGGCCATGCCGTAAAATCCCATCGCCAGCAGATAGAGGAAGGCAAACCCGAAATACATCGAGTTGTATTCCATCACGCCTCCGAACAACGCGCCCATCAGATTGTAGGCAAACGCCGTGGAGATGTTGATTTCCGATTCGCCTATCAGGCTGGAGAAGATGATGCCGGCAAAGAACAGCGGGATCGTCAACACAAAGCAGCTTGCCGCCAGCTGCATCGCCGGCGAACCGAACAGCCACTGGCCGTGGCTGATCGCAAGGCCGTATCCCACCAGCAGGCTGACGAACAATCCGAGATAGGCAGGCCCCGCCAGCCTCAGCCCGGTCCGCGTCACGAGCAGGTTGGCGAGGTACGCCATCACCAGCACCAGCATGATGGCGGCCGCGATCACGAGCCAGGTCCCACCGAGATGCAGGCCAAGTTCGGTGATGGC
This sequence comes from Bradyrhizobium sp., assembly GCF_004799445.1. Lineage (GTDB taxonomy): Bacteria > Pseudomonadota > Alphaproteobacteria > Rhizobiales > Xanthobacteraceae > Bradyrhizobium. The sequence goes on along the minus strand of NZ_SSNA01000073.1, from coordinate 28,016 downwards.
CTTGGTCTCCACCAGCATGAAGCCGGAGCCAAGAAAGAAGAACGGCAGGTAGCTGCGGTCGATCGGATCGGAAAAGCCGATGGTCTTGCGCACGAATACGTAGCTCAGCAGCAGAATCATCGCGAGCGCGATCATGTAGGTGACGGGATAGGCGCGCTCGACCATGTAGAAGAACGGCCAATCGTCGGTCGGGATGGAGGATTCCGGATAGGGCTGCGCGAAATAGTCGGAAACGTTGGTAAAGCCGATGGAGGCGAAGGCGCCCGGATCCGGCATCGTCACGTCCTGGCCCTTCTTGACGATAAAGGCCGTCGTTCTCGATGAATCATACAGCACCCGCACCGCCAACGGCTTTCCGGCGCCGGGCTGCTCGCCAAGGATCTTCGACAGCTTGAATCCCAGCGCGTCGTTGACCAGGGTAAACGAGACCGCGAGGACGCCGTCCGGCTTGAGCAGCCGGAAGGCCTCGGCGAAACCTTCGCGCGTATAGACATAGGAATCGACGCGCAGGTTGGAGGCGTGGCTGAGCGCGGTATGCGAATCCAGAACGCCGTAGATGATCAGGTCATATTGCTGCTGGGCGGTGCGAAAGAAATTCCGCGCGTCGTTGATCGACAGGTTGACGCGGGGGTCGTCGTATGGACGCTCGGGATGATATTTGGTGCCAAGGAATGCGATCGCGGGATCGATTTCAATGGCATCGACATGGGCAGCGCCCATCCGCAACGCGGTCGCCACGTCGTTGCCGCTGCCGGAGCCGACGATGGCCACGCGTTGCGGCGCCTTCTTGAAATTGTAGGGAAACTCGTAATAGGTGCGCACATAGCGATCGGCGTCGGTTTCATGGCCGCGCCTGTCTTCCGCGAAGTTATAGACCTTCTGGTAGTAGCTGCCCCCCGACAGGATCTGCATCAGGCCGTCAGGCTTGGCTCCCCGCTCCAGCAACTGGTACGGCGAATAGATGCGCTGCGTCTCCGGTTGCACCGGCCAGGCCAGGATGCCCAGCAGAACGCAGAAGCTCGCGATCCCGAGCGGCAGGAAGTCGTCACGCGACAGAACAAACAGCAATATGATCCCGCCGGTCACCGCGAACCAGATCACCGGCGGCAGCCAGTAGAGGCTCATCACAAACAGGGCGATGACGCCGAGCCCGCTGCCGATCAGGTTGAGGCCGTAGGCATTCAACGAATTCGAGCTGTGCAGCAACTTTCCGCACAGCTGACCCACCGGATAGCAAATGCATGCGCAGGCGATGAAGCTCGCCCCGAGCAGAAAGTAGACCGGCAGGTCGAACGCGCTCAGCCAGCCGATCGAGAATATCAGATACGCGATGCCGGTATCGTATCGCAGAAGCGTGATGACCCCGACAAACAGCGCGAGCATCGGCAATACCAGCGCCGGCGTGCAGGGCTGCCGTTGCGCCACCGCGTAGCCCGCGCCGAGACCCAGGAAGCAGGCCAGCATCGTGAAATTCTTGTAGAACGAAAAAACCGGAAATACCGACGCCAGCCAGCGGATCAGCACCAGCTCCAGCAACAGGCTGAGCATCGTGACCAGAACGATCGACCTGATCCTGGTCTTGGTGCTTAAATTCGCGTAACCCGCTTCGAACGTCGCGCCCATGCGCCTGACCTGGCGATCGAGCGGATCGGCGCGCCAGCCCCAGCGGAACAGGACCAACAGCGCCAGCGGACCCAGCGCGATCCGGACCATGCCGATGGAATGTTCCGCGGCACTGATATTCTCCAGCTCGAAAAGGCCGTAGACCGCGATCATCGAATAGACCAGCAACAAGCCGCTCAGCGCGATGCCGAAGATGCGAACCAGGCTGCGATTGGGATTGTGGGCGGAATTCATCATGGGCTGGGGCCGGAGCGTTTCTAGAATGGCGCGCTCACGCGTCAGCCGATCGTGAAGTCCACGAAGTTGCTCGTGACCGGTATTCACGGCGGGTCAAGCGTGCGTTTGGCCGCAACAGTAAGTGGGTTTGTTTAAGAGCCCCTTACCGGCAACCCGCACATTGCTTCGTTCTCAGCCTTTGACGTCGAACTGCCTGCCGAGGTGGTCGCCGATCTGGACGATCAGCGCCACGCATTCGGGGTAGCCTGGTTTGGCAACCGTCGCCTCGTCGGCCACCGTGCGGAATTCCCAACCTTCTGCGGTCCGGATCACTGAAATCTCGATTCCGTCCGGGCATTCGGCGTGAACTTTCAGCTCAGCCCTTGCCATCGCAACGAGTTCGGCTTCGGTCCTGGCGGGTTTGCTCATGGCGGCGGCTTCCTCTGCGCGATCTATCGGCGCAAATTGCCGCCTCGGCAAGCCGCTGTCGAGGGGATGACGCCGACATGCCGCGGCTACTTTGCCGCGCCCACCCGCTTTAATCCGACGATCGCCGGCAGCGAACCGGTCGGCAGCGGATCGGCCTTCGAGGTTTCCGGCGGTATCGTCACGCGCGCGGTCGCGTCAGGGAACCGGGTTTTCATTTCGCGCAGGAAGCCGTCAAGCGTATCGACGCTTGCCGCCATCCTGGCGATCTTGGCGAATTCGGCGCTGCTGGTGGCCACCGGCTTGCTCGCGGTCTCGAAAGCGCCGCGGTCGGTATCGCCGCTCATCAGCGGCGCATATTTTTCGCGGAAGCGCGCCAGACCGATGGCATCCTCGGCCAGCGCATATCCGATGACCGCGCGGATCACATCGCCCTTCTCCGTCGGACTTAGCGGTTTGAAGTCGCGCCAGCGATCGGCGTAGTACAATTCGATCTGCTCGGACGACTCGCGCCAATGCCGCGACGCCCAGTAGATATCGGAGCGCAACCGGATCGCTTCGCGGCCGCTGATGTTCGAGATGATGTCGAGCGCGAGGTCGTGACGCCCGACATCACTTTGCGCGCGCGCCTCCAGCAACAGCCGTTGCTGGCGCAGTTCGCCGGAGAGGTCCGCGATGCGGGTAGTGCGAAGTGCCGCGATGGCGCGATCCGGCTTGCGATTGGTCAGGTAGACCATCGCCAGACGCGCCGCCACCTGGGCGCGCGCCGCGCCTTCCAGCCGCTTGTCAATCTGATACTGCAGCAGTTCGCTGGCCTGGTCGAGCAGATCGACCGCGACCAGCCGGTCGGCGAGGCGGCGGATCATTTCGTCGCCGCGCCGTCCGATCGGCGTCAATTCGCGATGTTCGTAGAACAGCCCGAGCGCGTCGATGGGCGGAAGGTCGTCGCCCTTCTGGCCGAGAAAGAGCTGGACGAACAGCGCCGCGGCCGCGTCCTGACCCTGCCGCGCGAATTCCGAATTGGGCTGCAGCTTGTTGGCGATCTTCACCGCCTCGAGCGATTCGCCATAGCGTCCGCTATCGGCATAGATGCGTGCCAGCATTTCCAGCGTCCGCACCTCGATGGTGTCGCCGCGCCAGGTCACCGCGAGCGTCTCAAGTTCGCGCAAGGCGTCGGCCGGGCTGATTTCGTCGCGTTTCTGCCTTAGCTCAATTTCAAGCAGCTTGGCCTCGGCGGCGGCGGCGCGGTCCGGGGATTCCACCGCGATCCTGTATTGATCCAGCGCATCCTTGTCGTGGCCGAGCGCCTCGGCGAGCCTGCCGCGCAGCACCGAAACCGCTGCCTTCAGTTCCGCCGGCAGACCGGTAACTTCCAGCTCGCTGGCGCGTTTTGCGGCGCCCGGATAGTCCCTGACTTCGAGCGATGCACGCATTGCATCGACGGTCACAACGCGCTGCAGGTCGATCGGCAGCGCGGTGATGGCGAACTCGACGTTCTTGAATTTCTCGCGCGCTTCCGCCCATTTTCCGGTACGCGCGTAGGCCAGCGCCTTCCAAAGCTGCGTATCAAAGTTGGATCCGATCGCCGGGCTGGCGAGGTCCTTCAGCGCGCGCGCCGGGCGCCCCATCAGCGCGCTCGCCACCGAGTGCACGATCAGGGCAACCGGGTCTTCGGAACCCGGCTTGGCGTCGGCGAGTACGAGATCGAGAACACCTTTGGCTTCCGGGTACATGCCGCGCGCGAGGTAGAAACGGGCAAGATCGATGCGGGCCGGCGTGCGCTGATCGGCCTCCCCGGCGGCGGCCGCGTCGACCAGCGCATCCTCTCGCGTGACAAAATTTGCCTCTTGATTCCTGCGCCACTCGTCGACGTCGAAAATCGGCCGGACCGCCGTCGGCGCCCGCTCCGCCCCGGTATCGGCCGATGACAGCGTCAGGCCCCCCGGCCTGCCCACGACGATCTTGTCGGAACCGATCTCGGCCGTGACATCATCGGAGTTCGGATGAATCACCACGCCGTGGATCGACTCCAGCAGCGACATCTCGACATAATCCTGCCGCTTGATGAAGCCGCGAACCGGCGCCATCGCCGTGACCACCATGAGGGTATCGCCCGCGTCCGGATCGACAAGCCGATGCAGCACGCCGGCTTTGGACAACGGCACCGCGACATTGGCATGCGCGCGATCGGCGATGTTTCGGATCGCTACAAGCGGTTGCGTCGGCGTCTGCATCGTATCGGCGAATGTGAGCGTCCAGTTTGCGCCGCCCGGCTTTTCATCGCCGGTTAGCGACGGCATTTGCGGGCGGTTGAGACGAATGCGGACCGCCTGTCCCTTTTCCAGTGGCATCACGCTGACGTCAGCGATGATGGCGCCGCCCTGGCTGCGGATCGGCTCGACGTCGATCGGCTTTTTGGAATCGAACAGCAGCCACACGGTATCGGCGCGGCGGAACAACGCCGCGGGCGTGGCGGCCGAAAATGAAAAGCTCAGGCGCAGGCCGTTGCTGTCGCGACTGGCGCTAACGCTGGCCGCGCCGTCGCCGGACTTGATTTCCGGCGGCGACGGCGGCGGCGCGGGCGCGGCGACCTGCACTTTTAGCGGGACCTCGGCTGCGGCAGCCGGCGGCTCCTTTGACGGTGGCGGCGGCGTTTGGACTTCGGGCGCAGGCGTTTGGGCTTCGGGCGCGGGCGGCATCTGCGGCGCCCGTTCGGGATTGATCTCGATATTGGCTTGCCGGGCGAGCGTCTCCGACGTCGGCGGCGCGATCTCACCGGGCTGCCGCGGGGCGGCGGCCATGGCAGCGGCCTTGTCGGGCACGGCCGGCGCGGCACGTGCGACCGGCGCAGCCGACGTGGCGGGAGCAGCCGACACGGCGGGCGCCGGAGCGCGCGAGGCATCCGACATCGACGGCAGCGCCGATGCCTTCTCGGCTTGCTGGAACGCGACATCGATGACGTAATTCTTCTCCTCGCGGAAGGAGTGCACGTCGACATCGCCGACCATGGTGATTTCCACCACGGAAGTTTCGCCTTCGACCTTCTGATTGATCGACCCGATGTTGGAAGGCGCCGCCAGCTTGGCATCCGCCAGATCAAACACCAGCACGGCGCTGAACATCAGCCTGAGTTTCTGTTCGTTCAGTACCGAAGAGACACCGACGCCGTCAGGCACTTCGAAAACAAAACGCACGAAGGTCGGCAGAACCGACGCGCGGACCCGGATCGGCGGACGCTTCTTCGCCTCCGTCAATGCCCGCTGCTGGCGCAATTCGCGCTCGGCGACCCGCGCGCGCTCCGCCAGTTCGCGAACCACCTCGGGGGGAAGCCCGGGAGGCGCACCGTTCCATGAGTCCGGCAAGAAATCGATGAACACCCTTTCGCCGGCGGTCATGGTGTTGATGGTCACCCGGCGCGCCAACGACAGCCGGATCGCCGAGCCATCCGGATCGCGTCGCGCCGATCCGACATAGTCGGGAACCGCGTCGGACAATTGATCGATCGGAAGGTCCACCGGGCGCTTGAACCGGATCACGATAATCGTGCCGGCTGTGGTCACTTCAGCCTCGACATCCTCGGTGAATTTGAGAACCATCCGCGCATAGCCGTCCGCTGCGGAAAACGTCGCCTCACCCTTGACCAGATCCGCCCGGCAGACGCCCGGACTCATCAGACCGATCAGGACGAGACCTGCCGCCAGCCAGGAGGGCCGGCCGAGGCAACGCCGGGCCGTCCGCGCACAAGCGCGAACTCGCGACCAAGATCCTGCGGCAGCCGTCCGCGCCATTCCAGCCTAGTCTTTCAGTTCCACGATCCGGTCGCCGGCGGAACGCCCGCACACGCGCCGCGCGCATTCAAATCTAGAATTGGCGATTTAAGGACTTGTTAAATATCCCCGCTAATTGAGCTTTTGCGGCAGCACTTTGCCCTCGATTTTGGGAAGATCGGCCGTCGAGGCGGATTTGTCCGTCCCGGCGCGGCGCGCCATTTCGACGGTGAGCCGCTCGGCCGCTTCCGTCGTCATCAGACCGAGAATATCGGCCATCTTCCGCGGCGCGATCTGCGAAGCGATTTCGAACAGCACGGTCATTTCGAGGCGGTCGAACACCTTGGCGGCGTCCTTCGGCTTCATGCCCTCGTACATGGTAATGATGCCCTTGAAGCGCGCGGTATCGGCTTCGCTCTTCTGCTGGGTCGCCGTCGTGATCCGCGATTCGACCGCCTTCAACTCCTCGACACGCCCCTCGACCCGCTTTTCGGCAGCCTTCAGCAGGCTCTCGCGAATATCGATTTCGCGCGCGCGGGCTTCGAGTTCCTGTCGCCGCGACTGCAGCCGCTCGAGGATCGCACGCTCGGACGGCGACACCGACTGGCCCTGCTCGGGATGCGTGACGCCCTCCGCCTTCGCCACGTCGGGGGCGGCGGCAGGTTTGGCGCCTTCCTCCTCCTTGGGCTTCTCGACCGAACCCGTGATATCGGCGCGGTCGATCTTGTTGCCGCCGGGATAGTTGAAGACGTCCTGCGCCCAGGATTGCTTGGTCGGTTGCGGTCGATAGTCGAATACATAGCCGCCATCGATCACCAGCCCGGCGACCTTGAGGACGGCAAGGCCGAAGATCGCAGTCAGGACCACGGGAATCACGCGGATGTCACGGAACGATTTCATGCGGCGAGGCCATCAGACCTTTTGCGGTCGGAAAACGCCTGGGCCGCCGCGGCGATGGCCTGGGCCGGCGATATCCTGGGGGGCGCGGGTTCCGGCTCCGGCGCCGGCCGCGCGGCGATCGCGATCTTGGACAGCCGCCGAAGCACGTTGTCGCCTTCCGCCAGTTGCTTCTTCAGCTGCATCGACATCTGGCTCGCCGACGTCAGCTGGTTGCCGAGATTCTCGTTGACGTCGCGCACGGTGTGTTTGAGGCCGCCGATCGCACGCTCGGCGATCTCGGTCGCCGTGATCAGCTCTCCGATCGTCGCCTTCAGCGAATGTTCATCGGCCTTCAGCCGCTTCAACCGACTATTCAACAGCATGCAATAACCTATCGTGAGCATGAGCAAAATCGCCACAAGACTCTCGATCGCAATTCCAAATAAATGACTCATTGGGCCTCCATCAACTTGGTTTGCTCGTCGGCCTTCTCGAACATCGCGAAGGTGGTATTCGGCTTGCGCAGCTGCTTGGTGACGCGGATGGCGACGCGGTCGCCGACCCTGCCCATCCGCCCTTCGGTCAGGATCACGCTGCCGCAACGCACCGCCACCAGCGCGTCGGCCTGCATCTCGAGCGGCAGGGTGTCGCCGACCTTCAGCTTCATCAATTGCTTGAGCGGGATATCGGCTTCGTAGAGAACGGCCTCGACGGAAATCTGCGCTTGCGCGACCTCGGTTGCGAAATGACCCTCCCAGATCGGATCACGGCCGAATTTCTCGCCCATGAACATCTGCATCAGCACCGGGCGGATCGGCTCGATGGTCGCATAGGGCAGCAGCAATTCGATATTGCCGCCGCGATCCTCCATGTCGATATGCAGCCGCACCAGAATGGCGGCATTGGCCGGCCGGCTGATGGCCGCGAAACGCGGATTGGTTTCCAGCCGGTCGATGCTGAAGGTCACGGGCGACAGCGGCCGGAAGGCCTGCTCGGCGTCGGCCATCACCACTTCGACCAGCCGCTTCACCAGATTGGTTTCGATGGTCGTGTAGGGGCGGCCCTCGATGCGCAGCGAGGTTTGCCCGCGGCGACCGCCGAGGAGAACGTCGATCATCGAATAGATCAGGCTCGAATCCACCGTCGCGAGGCCGAAATTTTCCCACTCCTCGGCCTTGAACACGCAGAGCACCGCGGGCAACGGGATCGAATTCATGTAGTCGCCGAACCGCACCGAGGTGATGCGGTCGAGCGAGACTTCGACGTTATCGGAGGTGAAGTTGCGCAGACTGGTGGTCATCAGCCGCACCAGCCGGTCGAAAACGATTTCGAGCATCGGCAGACGCTCGTAGGAAACCATCGCCGAATCGATGATCGCACGTATGCCGGAATTGTCGTCGAGGTTGACTTCACCGACATTGAAGCCGAGCAGGTTGTCGATTTCCTCCTGCGACAGAACCCGCTCGCCGCCGTTCTTGCCGCCGCCGAAATCGCGGCTGCCGTCTTCGACCATGGCGGCCCATTGCAGCGCCATGGTGCCGGAGAGTTCGTTGGCCGCAGCAGCCGCCGCGGCTTCCGCCGGATCCTCGGAATCCAGCGAGGCTTCCCATTGGGCGGCAATTGCGTCCTGGTCGTCTAGAGCGTTGCCCGCCATGATTCTAAATCCGTCTCGTCACTGAATGACGATTTCCTTGAACAGCACAGCGCTGACCTGATTTGGCGAAACCGCAGCATTGACGCGCCGGGTCATTTCCTCCTTCAGGCGAAACAGGCCCGCCGATCCGTTGAGATCGCTCGATCGCAGCTCGCGCATATAGGTTTGAAAAATGTCGGTGACGCGCGGCAGCGTCGGCTTGATGGCTTCGACCTGTTTTTCTTCCTTGACCTCGAGCACCACCTTGACCTTGAGATACTGCACCCGCTCGCCGGGCATCCCGACCAGATTGACCAGCAGTTCCGGCACTTCGACGTAAACCGGCGGTTTCGGCGGCGGCGCCTCCGCGTGCGTTTCTTCGCCATGATTGCGCAAGAAAAAGAACCAGGTCGCCGCGCCGCCGGCGACGGTCAGCACGAGGACCGCGGCGATGATCAGTTTGAGCTTGCCCTTGGGCGCGCTGACTTCCGCAACGTCTGCGGCGCCTTCTGCCTGATCGTTGTCTGCCATCGCCCGCCCGGTCCGGTTTGGAAGTTAACTCGATGCCGGCAGGCGGCCTCATGACGCGATACAGATGCCGCCAGCACTGCGCTCTCAATCCGGACGCTAAGGTAATAATGGTTAATGGAACCTTTCTTTTGCCCCTCAACTAGGAAAAAGTTGCCGGGCAAACATGGTCAACAAGACCTTATTGCCGCCCGGGCGGCAGCCCTCCAAATTCCGTAAGCAATTGTAAAATTTGTCGTTTCCAGGCTGGCACGGCTTTCGCTCTGTGCTGTGCGAACCGCGGCTTGGGAGAGCCTTGGCGGTTCGCAGGATCCGCAACCAGCCTGGGAGGGTTTGGGCGCGGATCGCTCAGGGGAGAACCAACGATGCAGAACGCGCTTCTGATCGGACTTTCGCGGCAAACGATACTGGAACGACAGTTGGACGTGATCGCCAACAACGTCGCCAACGTCAACACGGCGGGTTACAAGGCCGACAATTCGCTGTTCGAGGAACATCTGACGTCGGGCGCGCACGAAGACAACTTCGTGGGAAGCGACCGCCGCGTTAGCTTCGTCCAGGACCGCGGTACCTTCCGCGATTTCTCGCAAGGCGCCGTTGAGCAGACAAAAAATCCGCTGGATGTTGCGATCGACGGCTCCGCCTTTCTGGTGGTGCAGACGCCCGCCGGCGAGCGCTATACCCGGGACGGCGGCATGCAGCTCAACAACGTGGGCCAGCTCGTGACGGTCGCGGGCAATCCAGTGCTCGGCACCGGCGGCCCCATCGTCTTTCAGCCGACCGACCATGACATCAATGTTACGCCCGACGGCACCATCACCGTGGTGGAAGGCAATGGCAGGACGGATTCGATCCGCGGCAAGCTGCGCCTGGTCAGCTTCCCCGACGCGCAGAAGCTGCTGAAGGAGGGCTTGAACCTCTACACCGCCGGAGAAGGCTCGGCGCAGCCCGACATCAAATCGACGGTCCGCCAGGGTTTCATCGAGAAGTCCAACGTCAACGCCGTTGCGGAGATGAGCCGCATGATCGAGGTCTCGCGCGCCTATACGCAAATCGCGACGCTGCTGCAGCAGCAGAGTGACCTGCACAAAAACGCAATCCAGCAACTCGCCGACGTCCCGGCATAACGGCCATCCAGGAGACTATCCATGCAAGCCCTTCATACCGCTGCGACTGGAATGGCGGCCCAGGAACTCAACGTCCAGGTCATCTCCAACAACATCGCGAACCTGCGCACCACAGGCTACAAGAAACAAACCGCCTCGTTCCAGGATCTGATCTACCAGCATGTCCGCCGGATCGGCGCGCAGTCCTCGGAGCAGGGCACCATCCTGCCGGTGGGCATCGATATCGGCGGCGGCGTCCAGACCGTCGGCACGCCGCGATCGATGACCCAGGGAACGCTTTCGCAGACCGGCAACGATCTCGATCTCGCGATCACCGGCGAGGGTTTCTTCAAGATCCTGATGCCGGACGGCACCTTCCAATATACCAGGGACGGTACCTTCCAGATGGACAACACCGGGCGCATCGTCAACGCTCAGGGAAATCCAGTACAGCCCACGATTACGATACCGCAAAATGCTTCGGGCCTGGCGGTCAATGCCCAGGGCCAGGTCTCGGTGACGTTGCCGGGAGCTACGGCGACCTCCACGATCATCGGCCAGATCGGCCTGACGCGATTCATCAACAAGGCCGGCCTGCAGCCGGTCGGAAACAACCTCTTCACCGATACGCCGGCGTCCGGCGCGCCGCAGGACGGTCTCGCCAACCTGCTGGGCTTCGGAGCCATCACGCAAGGCAGCCTCGAACAGGCCAATGTCGACGTCGTCTCGGAAATGTCCGACCTGATCGCCGCGCAGCGTGCCTACGAAATGAACGCGAAGGTGATCACCGCCGCGGACCAGATGATGCAATCCACCACCGCGCTGTTCCGCTGAGGGAGCTGATGATGACCGCCCGTTCGCTTCTCCTCGCCGCGCTGCTCGCCGCCATGCCCGTCACGGCATTCGCGCAGGCCAGCGACGACACCATCGCGGCACCGGTGCTTCGCGCCAACGTCACCGTCGAAAGTGACGTGGTGCGGATCGGGGACGTGATCGACAACGCCGGCACGTCAGCGCAGATCGCGATCTATCGCGCGCCGGATCTCGGCACCACCGGCTCGCTGCCGACCGCGCAGTTGATCGCCACGCTGCAGGCGCATCAGGTGATCGGCGTTGAAACAAGGGATATCAAGGCGGTCTCGGTGACCCGGCTGTCCCGCACCCTCGAGGGCAAGGAGATCGAAGCCCAGGTCGCCCATGCGCTCGAGCATCGCAATGGCCTCGGCGACGCCGCCAACCTCAGCCTGACCTTCGACCGCGACGTCCAGGATGTCCGGCTGGAGGCGTGGAACACCGGCGCCCTGCAGCCGGTCTCGGTCCGCTACGAGCCGCGCAGCGGCCGCTTCGACGTCAGCTTTGAAATCAGCAACGAGACCAACAGCGCGCGGACCAAGCTGCGGATTACCGGCATCGCGATCGAAACCGTGGAGGCAGCCGTGCTGGCGCGCGGCGTCGAACGCAATGAAATCCTGAAATCCTCCGACGTGATCACCGAGCGGCGTCCCAAGGGCGAAGTGGGCGGCGACGTCGCGGTCCGCAACCGCGCCGTCGGAATGCAGATGCGAAAGCAGCTTCGCGCCGGCCAGGTGCTGAAGGTCGCCGATCTCGCCAAGCCGGATCTGGTGCAGCGCGACGAGAATATCACCCTGATCTACGAATCCACCGGTCTCTATCTCACCATTCGCGGCAAGGCACTGGAGGGCGGCACCGAGGGCGACGTGGTCAACGTTCTCAATCTGCAATCGCAGCGTACGGTGTCCGGCGTCGTTATCGGCCGCAGGCAGGTCGCGATCTCGGTCGCAACACCCCGACTTCCCGCCGCCACGGAATCATCCTCTTCGACAGTCGGATCAGCCGAACAAGCTGAACCGGTTTCGGTCGCCGCCAGCAATCATGCGCAGATGTCTCCAAAAGCCGAGTAAAGTTCAATGTTGACTTCCAGTATCAATCGTATCGCGCTCACCGGCACCTTGTTGACCATCGTCAGCATCGCGAGCGGCTGTTCGTCGATCGATCGCCTTTCCCAGATCGGTGAACAGCCGAAACTGTCGGAGATCGAGAATCCCACGACCAAGCCCGGCTACAAGCCGGTGCAGATGCCGATGCCGAAACCGGAAACCGTCTCCTACAACGCCAACTCGCTGTGGCGAAACGGCTCGCGGTCATTCTTCAAGGACCAGCGCGCGCATCAGATCGGCGATCTCCTGACCGTCACCGTCAACATCACCGATCAGGCCAATTTCGCCAACGAGACCCAGCGCAGCCGCATCGTTACCGAAGACTCCGGCATTACCGCCTTCCTCGGCAGCAACCTCTTGACCGGAAAGACAGCCCTCCCCGGCCGCCTCCTGACCGCGGATGCCAACTCCTCGAGCGACGGCAAGGGCTCGATACAGCGGCAGGAAACCCTGCAGACCAACATCGCCGCCGTCGTCACGCAGCTGCTGCCGAACGGCAATCTCGTGGTCGAAGGCAAGCAGGAGGTCCGTGTCAATTTCGAGAAGCGCGAGCTGATCGTCGCCGGCATCGTGCGGCCGGAAGACATCCAGAGCGACAACACCATCGATTCAAGCAAGATCGCGCAGGCGCGCATCGCCTATGGCGGCCACGGCCAGATTACCGACGTTCAGGAGCCGCGTTATGGCCAACAGGTGATGGACGTGCTGCTGCCGTTCTAGCCAGCGCATCATTCAGGATTTTGGCATTTTCAGACTCAGTTGATGCCGAATTAAAATCGAGCTCCCACATCGCATCGCGAACCTAGGCGCGGTGAGATGTCTAACGCGGCCTCCGTCAGCTCCCCTGGCGGAGGCCGCGACTATTTTTGCGATTCGCGGTGTTGCCACGCGTTCCTGCAGCAGCGGGCGCAAAACCTATGGGACGGGATTCGCCGGCAGAAGCCAGCGACGTCTGCTATAGCGTTCGGCCATCGTGGTAAAAGGCTGAAGGCAATGTCGACAAGGGGTAAGAGCGGGGGGGCGGCGCCATCGGGCGAGCCGCCGGATCACGGCAGCGATCCGAACTTGCGACCGGTCTCCGATGCCATGCTGGCGGTATTCCTCGCGGCGCTCGCGATCGCGCTCGTGCTCGGCTATCTCTTCCTGAACAAGCTGGTCGACATCTCGCGTCAGGAGGACTGCATGCTGTCGCGCAGCCGAAACTGCGCGGCGATCGAATTGCCGTCCGACCGCTAAAATTCCGCAGAACTTTCGCGCTCATGATCGATCATGTTCCGCTCTGGCGTTTGATCGGCGCCGTTCACGTTGGCACAGCGCTTCAGCAAGGGAAGTTACAAATCGGAAAGAGTGTGCTGGCCCCCGCGCCTTCGTCGCCGGATCGCGTTCCCCCGGGGATTGTCAAAGGGTGATCGCAGGCTTATTCAAAATACCGGAATTATCAGGGCTTTTTTGTTTCCGAAGATTTCCATGGCTTTTCGAAGTCGGATCAGGCCGCTCGGCGACCTTTCCGAAAAACTTGGGTTGGAGCGGAACTTGCCGAGGCGGCGTGACAGGTGCCGCGTGTCACCATCATGCTTATTCGCATTGGCACGTCAGGGGCCTGACACCACAGGCTCGATTCGGATTCTGCCGGATGATTTTCAGCAAGGGCCTGCGCCGCATCCCGGGTGTTCTCGTCGTGGTGGCACTCGGCCTCTGCGCACCGGCGTCGCTGTGGGCGAGCCCCGCCGACATCCTGCTTGTCAATGGCAGGATTGTAACCCTGGACGGGACTTCATCGATCAGCCAGGCGCTCGCCATCGAGGCTGATCGGATTACCGCGACCGGCAGCACGGAAGAGGTGCGAAAGCTCGCGGGCGCCACCACGAAAATCATCGATCTGGGTGGGCGCACCGTGATTCCGGGCCTGATCGATTCGCATATTCATTCAATTCGCGCCGGCTTCCGTTATGCGAGCGAGGTGCACTGGGACGGCGCCGCGAGCATTGCCGAGGCGCTGGAACGTCTGCGGTCGGCCGCGCTTCACGCCAAGCCCGGCGCATGGCTGATCGTCGCCGGCGGCTGGACACCGCGCCAGTTCACCGAGACTCGAAGGCCGACGGAGGCCGAGATTGCGACTGTGGCGTCCGGCCACCCGGTTTACCTCCAGCTTTTCTACGGCTACGTGCTGATCGATGCTGTGGGCCGCGAAATGCTTGGCATCAGATCCGAGGCGGATTTGCCACCCGCGACTAAGTTTGAGCGCGACGGCGATGGCAAAGCGACTGGCTGGATCGTCGGGGGAGGCGCCGCGATTACCTCACTCTATTCGCGCTTGCCCAAGCCTCGATTGGAAGAAGCGATCGATGGCACGCGTCATTTCCTGCGTGCATCGAGCCGGTTCGGACTCACCGGCGTGATCGACCCGGGCGGTCACAACCTTGCGCCGGAGGATTATGCGGCATTGTTCCGGCTATGGCGCGAGCACGCGCTACCGTTGCGCGTCGTCTACAGCATATTCGCGCCGCGCCCCGGAGCAGAGCTGGAGGACTTTCAGGCCTCCACACGATTCCTGCCGATGGGCACCGGCGACGATCTCTTGCGCTTCAACGGGATCGGCGAATGCGTCACTTGGGGCATGTATAACAACGAAACTCCCGATGATGCCGACAAGCAGGAGTTTTATCGGGTAGCGCTATGGGCCGCCACCCAGGGGATGACGCTGACCGTGCACTGGAACAATGATCGCTCGGTCCATCATCTGCTCGATGTCCTCGAACGGGTGAACCGCGAAGTGCCGATCGCAAAATTGCGCTGGTCCATTGCGCACCTGCATGACGCTTCCGATGCTTCCTTGCAACGCATGAAGGCGCTCGGCGTCGGATGGTTGATACAGGATGGGCTCTATTTTGCCGCTCCCTCCTACATCGCCGAGCGCGGTACCGCGCAGATGCGCCGAACGCCGCCCATCGTCTCGGCGCTCAAGCTCTCGCTCTCGCTCCCGCTTGGTGGTGGCACCGACGCCAACCGGGTGATGATCCCAGATCCCTTCGTATCCTTGCGCTGGATACTCGACGGCCGGACGGTCGATGGCATCGCTACGCGCGGGCCGGAAGAGATTCCAAGCCGCGAACAGGCGCTTCGCATCTACACCGAAGGCAGCGCCTGGTTTTCGCATGATGAAAATCGGCGTGGCCGGCTCGTTGCCGGCATGCTCGCGGATCTTGCTGTTCTGAGTGACGACTATTTCACCGTGCCGGTTCCTCGCATCGCACAAATTGAATCGTTCTTAACGATGGTCGGCGGCAAGATCGTCTACGCGGCGGGTCCCTTCTCTGCTCTCGATCCCGAGCGTAACCACTAGATCGCAGCCCCTTGCATGTTGCGGCGGGTTCATGGTCTCTATCGCCGCCGGGGCATGAAGGGGCGAATATGGCGACGTTTCTGGTTATCTTGCACGGCCTTCTCGCCGTCGTGCTGCTCGGCGGCATCACGCATCAGGCGGCGTCTGTCGCTTGGCCGTCACGAAGCGGGACAGGGGTCATCCGCTCGTTCCGCGCCGTCTCCGGTTCGCTCTACACCAACGCCAACATCGCGCTGTTCATTGCCACCGCAACTCTCGGCAGCATCATCTACCCTCTTTACCGGGTCTCGGTGCGGACCTATCTCGAAAATGCGCGCCTGAATTCGGCGGTCGGCTCCTTTGAGCTCAAGGAGCAGTTCATTGCCGTCGGTCTCGGGATGCTGCCGTTTTATTGGCTATTGTGGCGTCGGCCGCCGGAGGCCGGCGCAACGTTCGCGCGAATCGCCGTGACGTTGATGCTTGCTTTCATTGTTTGGTACGGCTTTCTCGTGGGTCACGTGCTCAACAACATCCGGGGCTTGTTCGGGCTATGAACACGGACAAGGTCTTCCCGATCTTTGCTGCGGCATTCGCCGTGATTTATGTGCTTGCCGTTCAATACAACTGGGCGCTGTTCACCTACCATCCGAAAACTGGAGAGTGGGGCTGGCTCGGCGAGCCGGCCAGAAACGGCCCACCGATGTATTGGTATGGCTGGCTCGTCACTTCGACATTTGGTGCGACCGCCGCAAGTTTGTTAAGCTGGCCAGTGGTGCGCCGCTGGCCAGCGCAGCTCTGGCTCGGCTGGTTGGTTCCGCTCGTGGTCATGCTCATCTTCGTCTACCTTTTCCGCGGCTTCTTTGTGCGTTGAACCGCCGACATCAGTAGGGTCGCGAGTTCTCGCGATAATGGAATTGATATGTTGCGATGGAATTCCGCTATCCCGTTCGTCATCCTCGTCGCCTTCGCGGCGATCGTCCTTGCATCCGGGAAATCCAACGCGGGAGAAGCATTGTCAGAACGTGACGAAGAACCCGGCCTGTCGTTCTTCGGCGAGGCCAAGGAGGTGGGAAGTCTGCGGTCAATTGAACACGTGCAGGTGAAAGCCGAGCTGGGGGCGCGGCGGATCATGGTGCAAACCAATATCGAAGGCCGCTTCAAGCTGCATCCGAATTTCGGCAAGGACGTCTTGCCCGACAGCATCACTGTTTCCTGCGCGAAGGAAGGCTACCAAACGATCGACGTTTCTCGACGCCGGATGTCAAGCGCAGCAGACGCACCGGTCGAGGTTGATTGTCTGCTGGAGCCAAAAAAATAGTGGTGGGAGCAGCCACATCGAGGGGGCGATAGCACCCCCCAGGCGCTGGAAGCCACGTTGACAGCAAGCCGCATTCATCGGATGCTATTTGAGACTACAAGACGTCATTTCACATTGTCGCAAAGCGCTGGAACACCAAAGTTCCGCAGTCGACGGGAGCGAAAAGCATGACCTTTCATCGCCATCGGCGCGCCGGTTTCGGCGCGCTCGTGATTGCCTCTTTCGTGATGGGTTTCTCTGGTCCCATCCATGCCCAGCAGAAGGCGGCACTGGCCGCCGACGCTATCGCTGGCAAGGTCACCGGCGCCCACGGGCCTGAGGCCGGCGTCTGGGTGATCGCTGAAACCACCGATCTTCCGACCAAATACGCCAAAATGGTCGTCACCAATGATCAGGGCCAGTTCGTGATTCCGCAGCTGCCCGCGGCAAAATACAAGATCTGGTCGCGCGGCTACGGATTGGTCGATTCCGACAAGCAGGACGTCGTCCCCGGCAAGACCATCGATCTCACGGCAAAGCCCGCGCCGAGTGCGGCGGCGGCCGCGGAATATTATCCGGGCATGTACTGGTATTCGATGCTCAAGATTCCCGCCGCCAGCGAGTTTCCCGGCTCGGACAAGAACCCGAACGGCATTCCGGCCGGCATGGATTCACAGGCCACCTGGATCGACAGCATCAAGAACTCCTGCCAGTCGTGTCACGCGCTCGGCAGCCAGAATATTCGCTCGCCCCACGTGGCCGAACTCGGCGAGTTCAAGAACTCAGAAGACATGTGGGAACGCCGCGTCCAATCCGGCCAGGCCATGAACAACATGGCGCTGACCCTGGGCCGCCTTGGGCCGAACCGCGCCTACAAGATGTTCGCGGACTGGACCGATCGGGTCGCAAAGGGCGAAATTCCCTTCGACAAGCCGGAGCGCCCGAAGGGCGTCGAGCGCAACGTCGTGATCACGTCATGGGAATGGGGCAAGCCCGGCATCTATCTGCATGATGAGGTTTCGACCGACAAGCGCAACCCGACGGTGAATGCCAACGGACTGATCTATGGGTCGCCGGAAGAAAGCTCGGATTTCGTGCCGGTGCTTGATCCCGTTCACAATACCACAAAGCTCATCAAGCATCCCTTTATCGACCCGCAGACACCGAGCGCCGCGGATGACCCGATGGCTCCGTCGGTGTTCTGGGGAGATAAGCCGATCTGGGATGGCCACACCAGCATCCACAATCCGATGATGGACGAGAAAGGCCGGGTCTGGTTCACGGCGAGGCTTCGCCGGGCGCCGAACCCCGCTAGCTGCAAGGAAGGATCGGATCTGCCGTCAGCCCAGGTGGCGCCGCTGAAGGAATCGGCCCGGCAAACTTCCTTCTACGATCCCAAGACGGAAAAGTGGACGCTGATCGATACCTGCTTCAACACGCATCATCTGGTCTTCGACAATAAGGGCACGCTTTGGTTCAGCCAGGGGCAGCCCTACAGCGGCGTGGTCGGGTGGCTCAACGTCAAGCAATTCGAAGCGACCAGCGACGCGATGAAGTCGCAGGGCTGGACGCCGACGGTGGTGAACGTCAGCGGCACCGGCAAGCGCGAGGCCTTCGTCAACGCCGATCAACCGACCGATCCCGCCAAGGACAAATGGGTGAAGGCCGCGTTCTACGGCGTCATGCCGAGCCCGAAGGGCGACGTGATCTGGGGTCAGGCGATGGGACCGGGTTTCTCGCGCATTGCGCAACCGGCCCTGCTGATCCGGATGATCCCGGGAAGCGACCCGACGAAGACCGCCGTCTCCGAAATTTTCCAGTCGCCTGAGGGTACGTTTGGTTCGCGCGGCGTGGACGTTGATTCGAACGGCGTGGCCTGGACGGTGCTCTCGAGCGGACATTTGGCGAGCTTTGATCGCTCCAAGTGCAAGGAACCGCTCTCGGGGCCGAATGCGGCGACCGGCAAGCAGTGCTTCGAAGGCTGGACTCTGTACCGGATGCCCGGACCCCAGTTCAAGGGGATCGACGACAAGGGCAGCGCCAACCACGGCTATTATATCTGGGTCGACGTCTACAACACGCTTGGACTCGGAAAGGACGTGCCGATCGCCATGGCCAATGGCAGCGAGTCTCTCCTCGCTTTGGTCGACGGCAAGTTCGTCGATATTCGGATCCCCTACCCGCTCGGCTTCTTCTCCAAGAACGCCGATGGCCGGATCGACGATCCGAATGGCGGCTGGAAGGGCCGTGCGCTGTGGACGACATCAGGCACGCGCGCCTACTTCCATAGCGAAGGCGGCAAGGACTCTCTGCCAAAAGTCTTCAAGGTGCAGATGCGTCCCGACCCGCTGGCTGACTGAGGCGTGAAGGAAGTCTGATAGCGTCTCCAAGGAGATCGCTCGCTTCGCTGCATTATCACATGCAGCGAAGACGGCCGGAGGAATGGGCTATATCCTACCGTCACACGCAGCCCGGATACTTTATCCTCGCGGTCTGCGTGGCGATCGGCGCGCTCGGCGCTGCAAATATCTGGCGCACGGGACCGATGCCGGTGATCCTCATGCTGATCACCCTCCTCCCCATTGCCGCGGTCTTCCACTCGCTGACCGTCGAAGTCGACGACACCGAGCTGCGCTGGTATTTCGGTCCGGGGTTCTGGACCTATCGGCTTGCGCGCGACGAAATCCGAAAGGTCGCGGTCGTGCGTAACCATTGGCGGAGCGGATTTGGCATCCGGATGCGGCCGGGATTCCGACTTTACAATGTGTCCGGCCTCGACGCCGTTGAGCTTCAGCTGAAATCCGGCGATATCCGCCGCATCGGCACCGATGATCCCAAAGGTCTTGCGGCTGCGCTCCAGTCGACGCCGCGCGGCGGCTAAAGCATGATCTGGAAAACTGGGAAACGGTTTTTCCCTCGCGACAAACGCAAAGCGTTTGCGTGGAGGTCATGCTTAATCCAAAATATCAGACTGGATCGTGATCCGATTCGGATCACGAGCTAATTTGCCCTACTCGTCGCGATAGACCTTCTCGCGCTTCTCGTGGCGCTCCTGCGCCTCCACCGAAAGGGTTGCGATCGGGCGAGCCTCCAGCCGCTTCAGCGAGATCGGCTCGCCGGTCTCCTCGCAATAGCCATAGGTGTTATCTTCGATGCGCTGCAGCGCGGCATCGATCTTGGAGATCAGCTTGCGCTGCCGGTCGCGGGCGCGCAGCTCGATCGCGCGGTCGGTCTCCGACGATGCGCGGTCGGCCAGGTCGGGATGATTGACGTTCTCCTCCTGAAGCGTCTGCAACGTGATTCGCGATTCCCGCAAAATCTCGTCCTTCCACGCCAGCAGCTTGGCGCGAAAATAGTCGCGCTGGCGATCGTTCATAAAAGGCTCTTTTTCGGAGGGTCGATAATTCTTCAACTTTTCCAAGGCCAGCCCATCTATGCGTGCAAGGCGGGCAGAAAAGGGTCAGCCCGCGCGCGCCTTATATAGCGGCATGTTGTGACAGACAATATCGCCCTCCGGAAAGACGAAAGCCCCCAAGGTCTTGCGGAGGCAACCCCGGCGCCCCGGCGACGGGCCTGCCCGGCGAATCGCCGACCCGTAAAACGCCTGTGGATATCGGCCGGACGCTCGATTTCGTCCGCGAACGCAACGGCCAGCTGCCGTCGGCGGCGGGTCAAACCCGGCCGGTCCCGCGCCGTTCGGTGGCCGGAGAATTGGTCCGAGCCTCAGAACTGGCCAGCCTTGGCCAGTTCGACTTCGACCCTCAACTCGATCTCGGACAAGACCGCATCGAGGCCCGGGTCGCCTGAAGAGGATTTCAGGCTGGCGGCAGCGGCGCGCAGCCGGCTGACCGTGGAAACGTCGAAATTGCCCGATAACAGGCCGATCTTGAGCTCATCCAGCACATCGAGCGCGCCTTTGCCGCGTTGCACTGAACGCTTGCGCCGCTCGACCGGATCCTCAACGCCCTGCATGGCCAGCAGCGCATCGATGCCCGCCGCGGCCTTGGGAGCCACGGCCGCGCGCGCGTCCGGGGTCGATGCCGCGTCGGGCAGCGCAAAGCCGCTCGAGCTGGTACGCCGGACGTTGCTCGGCTGAGACCCGAGAGTGGTGCCGTTCGGTCCGTAGATGCGCATCGTCAGTTCCCGCGAGTGTCATCCGCAGCATCGCCCTTGATGGTTAATGCAACGTAAAGGACCCGGCAAAATCTGCCGCCGGGAGGCAGTTTCGCCGCGCCGGCGAGGCCCTCAGGAGCGCCTGCAAAAACAATTTAATAAGCAATATCAATCAGTTAATTTCCAGAAAGGACATGGCACGGCGCTCGCATAGTTAATGGCGGATCGCGGTCATGGGAGTGATGCGCGGATCCAGCCAAGACCTCAGCGGGGAGCAGAGGATGCCAAGCGTCCATCCGGGAAACGTGTTTCAGCTGGCCTGTGCCGCGCTGGTGGCGCTGGCGCTATCCGCTGTTCCTGCGGGCGCAACGTCGCGGATCAAGGATCTCGCCAATATCGAAGGCGTGCGCCAGAACCAGCTGATCGGCTACGGTCTCGTGGTCGGCCTCAACGGCACCGGCGACACCCTCAACAACATTCCCTTCACCAAGCAATCGCTGCAGGCGATGCTCGAGCGTATGGGCGTCAACATCCGCGGCGCCACCATCCGCACCGGCAATGTCGCCGCCGTGATGGTCACCGGCAACCTGCCCCCGTTCGGCACCCAGGGCACCCGCATGGACGTCACGGTTTCGGCGCTGGGCGATTCGAAGAATCTGCAAGGCGGCACCCTGCTCGTGACCCCGCTGCTCGGCGCCGACGGCAACGTCTACGCGGTGGCGCAGGGCTCGGTCGCGATCGGCGGGTTCCAGGCCGAAGGCGCCGCCGCCAGCATCACCCGCGGCGTGCCGACCGTCGGCCGCATCGCCAATGGCGCCATCATCGAACGCGAGATCGAGTTCGCGCTCAACCGCCTTCCGAATGTGCGGCTGGCTTTGCGCAATGCCGACTTCACCACCGCAAAGCGCGTCGCCGCCGCGATCAACGACTTTCTCGGCACCAAGACCGCAGAACCGATCGATCCCTCGACCGTGCAGCTTACCATTCCACCGGAATTCAAGGGCAACGTCGTCGCCTTCCTGACCGAGATCGAGCAATTGCAGGTCGAGCCGGACCTCGCCGCCAAGATCATCATCGACGAGCGTTCCGGCATCATCGTGATGGGCCGCGACGTCCGCGTCGCCACCGTCGCCGTCGCGCAAGGCAACCTCACCGTTTCGATCTCCGAGAGCCCGCAGGTAAGTCAGCCCAATCCGCTGTCCCGCGGACGAACCGTGGTGACACCACGCTCCAGGGTTTCGGTTTCCGAAGACGGCAAGAAATTCGCGCTGGTCAAGGACGGCGTATCGCTGCAGCAGCTTGTCGACGGGCTCAACGGGCTCGGCATCGGCCCGCGCGACCTGATCGGCATTCTGCAGGCGATCAAGGCTGCGGGCGCGATCGAAGCCGATATCGAGGTGATGTGATGCAATCAGGTCTGGCCAGCAATATCCACAGCGGCGCGCTTGCCAAGGCGCCGATCCCCTCCATCAACGGCCGGCCGGACTACGACCTCGCCGCGGCCCTGACCAAGGTCTCGCCGCAGGCACAGGCCAAGGCCAAGGCATCGGCACAGGATTTCGAGGCGATGTTTCTCAATTCGATGTTCTCGCAGATGACCAGCGGCCTCAAGGGTGAAGGCCCGTTCGGCAGTACAACCGGCACCGGCGTGTGGCGCTCGATGCTGACCGAACAATATTCGAAGTCGTTCGCGAAAGCCGGCGGCGTCGGAATCTCGAACGACGTGTATCGCACGCTGATTCTGCAGCAGGCCAGCCGCGGCGGCCAGACCACCCAGGGAAAACAGGCATGAGCCAGCATCCGCAACGACAGCCGGCGGCCGCGCCGAAGCTGATCGCATCGACGCCCGCCGAGGCGCGCAAGCTTGCCGAGACCCTGATGGATGTCATGAGCGCCCTGCTCGGCGTCATCGAGCGGGAAACCGAGCTGGTTCGCGCCGGCAAAATTCGCGAGGCGATGGCTTTCGAGCCGAAGAAGGCGGAGTTGTCTCGCCACTATGTTCACGCGGTCGCGCATCTCAAAGCCAGCCAGAAATACCTGGCCCAAGCGGCGCCGGAGCTTCTGACCACGCTGCATCGTCATCATGACGTGTTTCGCGCCATGCTGCAAATCAACCTCACCGTGCTCGCAACAGCGCACGCAGTATCCGAAAGCATCGTGCGCGGCGTCAACACCGAAATTCAGCGCCGCAATATTCCCAACACCTACTCATCGGCCGGGCAGCGCGTGACGCCGGGGCCGCGGCACATGACGCCGCTCGCGCTCAGCCGCTCGCTCTGACGGCCCGTGAACTCATAGATCCGCGGCCTGGCCGGACGTCCGGCGGCGATTCTGGAGCAAGCAAACCACGATGAAGCGTCAACAGCGCCGCACCGCCGCAGAGGCCGGCAAGTCGTCAGACCGATCGCCTGCGATCCTCCTCGAATTCGGGCTGCGACACCTGCAGTCGGGGCAGTTTTCCGAAGCCGAACAATGCTGTCGTGAAATCCTGGCGGACGATCCCGATCATGCGGAATCGTTGCATTTGCTCGGACTGATCTCCGCCGAGACGAACCGATGCGATCAAGCGATAGAGTATTTCGCTCAGGCTATCAGGAAAAACCCGAATAACGCAGATTACTTTTCAAATCTTGGAACGGTGCTGCGACGCCAGGACAGATTTGAGGAAGCGCTCAAGAGTTTCGATCTGGCGCTTTCACTAAAGCCAGACTCCGCCGCTACATGGATCAAACTTGGCTATGTCCTGCAGAGGCAGGAACGTTTCGAGGAAGCGCTTCTTGCCTATGATCACGCGTTGAAAATCAACCCTCCTCAAATCGAGACAAAAAATCTAAGCCAGGCAGATGCATTTTACAAAAGCGGGGTCTGCTTCCGACACCTGATGAGACTCGAAGAGGCCTGTATTAGCTTCGGCAAGGCGCTAGCGATTTACCCCGATCACTTCGATGCCCTGAATGACCGCGGCCGAACGCTGCTTGATATGTGGCGAGCCGACGAGGCCTTGACGGATTTTCGCAAGGCGATCGCGCTCGACCCCAATTCTGTCGCCACCCTCAACAACTGCGGCATCGCCCTCATTTTGCTGAGGCGATATGAAGAGGCCCTGACGATCCTTGATCGCGCGCTTTCAATCACCCCCGAGATGGTGGAAATATTCAACAACAAGGGTAACGCATTGAAGGATCTCGGGCGCCTCGATGAAGCGCTCGCGAACTATGATCGTGCGATCGCGCTCAAACCTGACTACGTTGAGGCCCACAGCAATCGCGGAAATTGCCTGGATGAAATGGGCCGATATCGCGAAGCATTGTCGAGCTACGAAGACGCCCTGGCGTTGCAGCCCCACCATGCCGATTCACACTGGAACAGCGCCGTTAATCGCCTTCGCGCCGGCGACCTCAAGACCGGCTGGGTCGAATATGAGTGGCGATGGAAGATGAGATCGTTTCAGGTCAAACATTGGCACTTTAAGCAGCCGCTGTGGATTGGCGCTGAGCCAATTGATGGCAAGGTTCTGCTGCTTCACAATGAGCAGGGTCTCGGTGACGCACTTCAGTTTTGCCGATACGTTCCGCTTATGGCGGCGCGTGGCGCCCGCGTTGTTTTGGAAATCGACGGGCCGCTGAAAGAACTTCTTTCCGGACTAACCGGCGTCTCGCACTGTATCTCCAAGGGAGAGACGCCCCCTGACTTCGACTTCCATTGCCCCTTGACCAGTCTGCCGCTCGCCTTTGACACGACACTCGACACGATTCCCTCAGCGGTGCCTTATATTTCAGTCGGCGCACATGCCACCGACTGGGGAGCGCGGCTTGATTCACACCTGCCGCGGATAGGGCTCGTTTGGTCAGGAAATCCAGTCCACAATAACGATCGCAACCGGTCTGTGCCGCTAAGATCCCTGCTTCCGCTGCTCGACGTTGAAGCGCAGTTCGTCAGTCTTCAGAAAGACATTCGTTCCAGCGATGAAGTCGTTCTTCGGGAAAGAAGCGATATTCTTCACCTTGGACCCGAACTTCAAAGCTTTGTTGACACAGCGGCATTGATCGAACATCTCGACCTTGTGATCTCGGTCGACACCAGCGTCGCCCACCTCGCCGGGGCCCTTGCTCGTCCGGTCTGGATTTTTCTGCCGTACGTTCCTGATTGGCGCTGGCTACTCGATCGTGAAGACTCGCCCTGGTATCCAACGGCTCGCCTTTTCAGACAGAGCCAGACACGTGAATGGCATTCCGTCGTTGACGAAATGCGCCGGGCGCTGACGAAATTTGTCACGGCAGTGCAACCTCGGCGGTGCGGTGCTAGATCATGATCCGATCAGATTGAATCGGATCGTGTTCTCATCTCCTGCTTGAGCGTGATCTCCGCGCAAACGCGTTCGCGTTTGTCGCGAGGGAACATCGCTGCCCACTTTTCCGGATCATGCGGCTACCGGCTTCCGTGGCGCTTGCTGCGATATGAACATTTTTAACCAAATTTTCGCGCCCATCTCAGCGGAATGTTCAGCGCGTTCCCTAATAGAGCGTTGAGATGTGTAATTCATAATTGCCGACGGAGAGGGGTTGGGATTTGTCTCGAGGGAAGCCAGGAGGCTGCCATGAGTACGGATTTCAGCATCAAGCCGGTGGGGGCGTCGGTTGCCACGCTTATTGTGCCGCCGGTGAGCATTGCGGCCAATAACGCCGTCGCGACGCAACTGCCGCCAAGCCAAAGCGTCACGGTCCCCGACGCCAGCACAGGCGTCCGCAACGATTCGCAGGGCTCAAGCGATTTCGTGTCGCGTCAGGCGTTCTTCGACAGCGCCGCGGCGTCGGTCGTCTTTCAGGTCGTCGACGGCAGGACCGATCAGGTGGTGCAGCAATTCCCGGACGAAGCGGTGCTGCGGCGCCGCGCCTATTTTCACACCCTCGACCTGACCAAGGACGCGCCCACGCGCCTTCTCGCCACCGATCGCAAGGCCTGAGGTCACAGCCCCGAGCAGCGCGCCAATGGCGCAAGCTTCAGGCCTGACCCGCCAGGCCGGCCGCGATATTGCAATTGATTTCGATCAGCGATTTCAGCTTTGACGGATGCGGATCCATCTGCATCTCGACCGTCTGCTTCATGACGAACACGCCGATATTGGCGATGTTCCGACGAACCTCGATCGACTGCGGATTGTCGTTGGACTCGGCAGCGCTCATGAAGATCGACCACAGCCGGCGGTTGAAGAGCAACGCTTTGTGCATGTTTTTGTCAGGACCGGCCCAGTTCGTCTGGACGTCCCGCAACTGTTTTGCCGCCTTCAGCAGCGCCTGCGCCTCGATTTCCCTGGGAGTTGCCGTCGTTTGCGAAGTGCGAGCATAGGCATTAGCGGCATGAGACATCTATAACCTCGAAGGAACTCTTACGCGGGGTACGCAGGCGTGGAGCTGCCCAACTTTTGTACGTGGTGGCCTTTAAAATAGGGTTAGCGGGGGTTTCCCTATTTGTCCGGATAATGGCAAACCTCGCTCATTATTGGCCGACACAGCGCTGCGGAGCCCAAAAAAACGGCGAGGTTTCCCCCGCCGCCTTATTTCTTCTCTTGCTGGTGGGCTTAGCGCAGCAGTTGCAGCACGCTCTGCTGGGACTGGTTGGACAGGGCCAGCGCGGACACCGCGATCGACTGGCGTGTCGACAGGGCCTGGCTGTTGGCCGCTTCCTCGTTGGTGTCCGCCAGCGTCAGGTTGGCCGAGCCGGTCTGCAACACGTTGATCAGGTTCTTGGCGAAGTTCTGGCGGATCTGCACGATCGACAGGTTGGAACCGAGCGCCGAGGCTTCCGACCGCAACTGGTCTGAAGCGGCGGTCACCTTGGCAATCACCGCGTTGGCCGAGCTGTTGTCCCGGAAATCGGTACCCGGGGTCAGCGTAGAAAGGCCGAGGCCGGCCGCATCATAAGTGACGCCGGAGACGGTAAGTGTGGACTTGCCGGTTTCGTTGAAGGTCAGCTTCAGATCGTCGCCATTCAGCAGGTTGATGCCGTTGAACGAAGCGTCCTGCGACGTCGTCGTGATCTGCGTGATGATATTGTTGTACTGGGTTACCAGGCTGGCACGCGTCGCCTGTGAGTTCGGATCGGGGGTCGGCGCGACAGGAGCTGCGAACGTCGCGGTACCGGCAGCCCCAAGGGTAATCGCACCGATCGTGGACGAAGCCACGTCGTTGGTGGTGGTGAGGACGAGATCGTTGGAGCTGTCGAGGCTGGCGGTGAGGTTGTTGGCCGCCAAAGCGGTGTTCAGCTGAGCGAGGGATGTGGTGGCGCCGAAGGTGAAGCTGGTCGCCGTGCCGCCACCGGTAGCGGCGATGGTGAGAGTCTCGCCGCTCTTGATAGCGGCGCCGTCAACCAGATTGGCCGAGGTCGAGCCGACAGGCAGGGCTGCCGCAGTAGTAGCCGTCGACTTCTGCGTATAGCCCGTGGTCGTCTGCAGCACCTGGTTGGCGATCGACTTGGCGGTATCGACCAGCTGCTGCAGCGAGGTCAGGCCGGTGTTGGCAGCCTGCAAGACCTGCACGCCGTTGCCGATGCCGTCGAGCAGATTGTTGATGTCGCTGGCGCGGTTATCGAGGCCCTGCGCGGTGAAGAAATTGGTCGGATTGTCGAGCGCGGTGTTGACCTTTTTGCCGCTGGCCAGACGATTCTGGGTGCTGGAGAGAAGCTCCGCCGTATTTTGCAGCGAGAGCAGGTTCTGGCGAACCGCTGCCGAAAGAACAATACCGGACATGTGACAAGCCTTCCGTGGTTTTTACCTCCGGAGGTTCTACCGAGCTTCCTTTAAATTATGGTTAACGCCGGTTTAAGTTGTTTGGTTAACGCTTCGTTACTCGAGGCTCGCCTGCAAGGTCGGCACGGGGCCACGCTTGATCGCGGTTCCCCAAACGAAAAAGCGGCGGGGTTTCCCCCGCCGCCTTGCTTGATAGTCTTTCGAAAAATCAGCGCAGGAGCTGAAGCACGCTCTGCTGCGACTGGTTGGCGAGCGCGAGCGCGGAGACCGCGATCGACTGGCGGGTCGACAGCGCCTGGCTGTTGGCCGCTTCCTGGTTGGTGTCGGCCAGGGTCAGGTTGGACGAACCGGTCTGCAGCACGTTGATCAGGTTCTTGTTGAAGTCCTGACGGATCTGCACGAC
>NZ_SSNA01000072.1 GCF_004799445.1 Bradyrhizobium sp. | reverse complement strand
AACCACCTCGTCCGAGGCGGTATCTAATCCGGTTGTTTCCACGTCGAATAAAATTCCGACTTTGGTGAGCTCTGTCGGCGTCGAAAAATGCTGTCGAAAGGGCAGTCGTCGGAGGACCCGATACTCTCCCGATTGTTCGAGAGTTTGAACCATTGCCGCGAGATCATGGTCGGTAGCTGTCATAACGCTGCTCAAGCGGATTTTGGGCGTGATTTGGGGATGTTACGCCTTTGGCGGGACCTAGCCTGCACTTCGTTAGTCATCTTATTGGACCAAAAACCCCAAAAAACTTGCTGATTCAGTGGGATCCACTTCGCCACCCTTGAGTTATCTCCAGATATGCAGTATATACTCCATATCTGGAGTTAGACATGACCATCCCGGAAAAGGTCCTTACCGCCGCCGAGCCGATCGCTTTGGATCGGCGTTCTGACCCCGAGGTCCGCAAGCGGATGTCGGGGCCGGCAATGCGCACCTTCTTCAATCTTGCCGACCGTTGGAAGTTGTCCGTCGGGGAGCGCCGGGCACTGCTGGGTTGGCCGAGCGAATCGACCTATCATAACTATCGCAACGGCAATGTCGGAACACTCTCCTACGACGTCCTCACCCGTATCTCGCTGCTGATCGGCATGTTCAAAGCACTTCATATTCTTTATCCCGACTTCGCTGACCGGTGGATGAGGCTGCCGAATTCCAATCCGATATTTGGCGGTCGCCCGCCGATCGAATGGATGACGACAGAAGGCGGGATGGACGGTCTTTATCGGGTTCGGCGGCTTCTCGATGCACGGCGAGGTGGCTGGAATTGAGCCCGCCGATTGTCGCGGCGCGCCTAAAGGATACGCATCGCCTCATCCCAAGCCGCTATCCGCCAACCGGGATTCTCGATCTTATCGCGGCGCTCGAAGATTTTGAGGCGGTTGCGGAGCTCGAAGGCTGGACCAACGATCGAATATCGGCGGAGCTTGGCGTGCTCAGTATTCTTCAAGCAGGGGAATGGGTATTGGGACGCGCCAATGCGACTGCGATCATGGCGGCGTACTGTCATCCAAATGAGACCGGCGGTCGGTTTAGCAGCAGCGACCGCGGTGCCTGGTACGCTGCCCTCTCAATTGAGACCGCGATCAAAGAAAGCGTATTTCACAGGACCAAAGAGATTGCCGAAAGCGGCATCCTTGAAACCACAGTTCAGATGCGTCAGTACCTCGCGGATTTCGAAACCGAATTCCATGACGTTCGAGCGAGCCCAGAGTTCGACGCCTGCCACGACCCAAACAGCTACGTCGCAGGCCAACAGCTCGGCGCCACGCTTTTGGAGAGTGGATCGAATGGTTTGTGGTACCGCAGCGTCCGCAATCCGGGGAATGACTGTGTCGTTTTCTTCCGGCCCGCTCTCGTTAATAACGTTCGAACCGGTGCGCACCTCGAATACAGATGGGAAGGCCAACCCGATCCAAAGGTGACGCAAATAAGCGCTGACTGATTTCGAGTAAACCGAGCCGCTGGTGTCAGCGTGCGCCGACGTCGCACGCTGACACGCCACCTCAATCTATTCGGCCGGTGAAAACTCGACCGGCCTGATGGGCTCCAGACGGGTTCGCCGCCATCCCCATCGCCGCAATTGATCCGCCCCAGCGTGCGGCTTCTCCTGCGGTCCCCGCGCTTTTGGGTCCGGGTCCCCTAGGGTCTTATGCCGCCTCGCTTGGAAGCGTTGACGTCATCTCAGCGATCTTCTGAAACTCGATCAATAGCTCCGGCTGATGTTGTGCAAGGTAACGCGCGACGCGATCATTGGTAATCAGCTTCCGAAGATAACCTTTCACCACGGTTAGGTGGAGGTGGTCCTGTCCATACGAATCCTGGATAGAAGATATGGCTTCCTGCAAACGTGACAGTTCGCGCTCCATGCGGGCAATTGCTTCGGCCGTCATGCCCTTCAATCGCTTCGGCGTCTGGACGGAGGCTAATTGTGCCTGGGGTGTGCCCGCCAATATCGCGGAAGCATAGCTGACCGAGAAATTGTTCGCATTTATCAGAAGTTCGGCCGCCTCGACTTGACGCAGAGGGCTCATTTTTCGAAGGACGTCAAACACTGCCATGGGGCAGAATTTGTCCTTCAGCAAGCCAATCGCTTCAGAGCAGATCCCATCCAACAGCTGGACTTTACGCGACAAACTCCGAACGTTAATATTTAGCGCCCTAGCGATCTTTTCTTTCGAGACGTTTCTTTCAATCGCTTTGGCGATCATTCGTTGCTCCTGGACCGGAGACAATCGGCTAATACGCTTGTTGTAGGTAAAGGCCTCGTCGTCGCTGGAGACCAAGCATTCGACCTCAACTTGACCTAGGTCTCGGAGCGCTTCGATCCGGAGATGGCCGTCAAGCAAGAGGTACAAATTGGCATCCCGGGCATCTCGAATAACGACTGGTGGTTCGACCAGTCCGATCTCGCGAATAGACGCTGCGATTTGGCGGTACTTGTGGCTGGATTTAACGGTCTTCTCCATCGCTTTAACGGGCAAGATCGACTCGATGGGCAGCACGATACAGTCTGAATCAAACGCCTGAACCACCGTATCCCGCGCGGCTGGATCCGAACGATTACTCATACTGTCGCCCCTGCAGCTATTCTCTGCTCGAGAAACGCTGGCATTAAGTCCAGACTCTCCACTTTTAGCAAATTCGCAAAATTCTCGTCATCACGGAGCTCGCGGAGCGCTTCGACGATGAAGAGCAGACGGCTTTGAGTGACCTCAGCTTTTTTCACAAGCAGCTTTTGGCGATCCGCCTCTTGTCGATAGACGCGTATGATCGATTCTCCGGTGAGCGGTCGCTTCGAGCCTTGTCGACCAAACCTACTGTCGTGCATCTGCTTGCCGCTGCGCCGTCGACGCTCAATCAGTCGCCTGACCGCAACCAGCTTCTTTCCGCGCAACTTCTTTTCCGTATAGGCTTGCGCCAATGCTTGCTGAACGTCCTCGTCGCTCGACTTTGCGATCTCGATAGCCATGTTGAGCGGTAGAATGCCTGCTTCGACTGCCGCAACCAATCGCTCCTCACCATTTTCAAGGAGCGTGCTTATCATACGAATATAATCGCTGCTAACTCCGATTTTTGCTGCGATCTCGCGATCGCCATAGCCGCGGCCGCGCAGAGTTGCGATGTCTTGCAGCAGGTCGACAGCTTTGTGCTGGCGTCTTGCACAGTTTTCAACCAGGCTCATAACCAGGCAATCGCTCTCCTCGGCCTCAATGATAATGGCTGGGATCTCTGTCTGACCGAGCTGAATGAAGGCCTCGATTCGACCTTGGCCACATACAAGGTCATAGCTTGCCGAGTCTGCATCGCTCTTTCGCGGGCTGACTGTGATTGGACGCTTCAGCCCGACGTTGGCGATGCTTTGGACGATCTCTTGAAAGTTCCGGCGATTTCGCACCCGAGGATTTAGAAACCGTATTTGGTCGATTGGGATGGTCTTTACCCGTTTCGGACCTTTCGCTTTAGATTTGCTCATGCTGCCTCCCGGAATGAGGTTTGGGCTGCCATTGAATAGAGAAAACTGAGCGATTCGAATCGGTAAGCATCCAGCGAAAGCGCATTGTTTTCCGCCATCCGTATCCGGCTGGCATTCATGTCGATGCTCGGAAGGATATAAAAATCGAGAGGCCGCTCGTTCGAGCGGTCCAACCGGACGGCAACCGTGACGTCGGGCGCAAGGCCGGTGTCAAATCGAATTTGCCATCGAAGCGCACCAGCCTGGGTTTCAAAGGACCGCGCCAGGACGATGGATGCGGTAAATTCGCCATTTATCGAAAGCAGGTGGCTCACAGGGTCGCACACGACGGTTGCCCCCGCGCTTTCTAGACCCGCTACGACCTCGGCCAACAATCCAGGGAAGGCCTCGCGTATGTGCCGGTTGATTTCGATATATCTGTAATCGCGGTCGGGTTCGTAGCCGATTAGGCTGTAGGCCCTCACAAGGCTGCCGAAGCGGTGTCGGTATAAACTTGATGAGGGCATGCCGTCGCGCTCATCGATAATGAGACCGGACAACGATCCCTCTTGTTCAAGGACGGTCTGCAGCAGGGATAGTAACTCTTCGTCGGAATAATGGTTGCCGCGCTGGTCGATGATGGCTCTGGCGCGTTCAAAGAGAGCTCGATCTACAATTGAAGGGAAGACACCATCGGCTCGAACCCAGGTGTCGCGCCGATTGACAACACGACGCTGCTTCAATTTGTACGAGACACGATTGAATATGTTGTTGCCGATGTACTTTTCGTTCGTCAAAATTTGATGGATTGATGCACGAGTCCAGGGGCGGCCGAGATCGCTCAGTATCCCACGTCGATTAAGTTCTAACGCAATTTCGCGCTCGGATTTGGCCTCCTCGACGAACATCGAATAGATGCTGTGAACGTGTTCGATTTCTTCCAGCGGACCAGGGGTAAGGACGACGCGGTCGGTCTGGAGGCTCTTTCGGTCGCCACGTCCGAGCTCACCCTTGGGGTTCCGACCCTCGTCAATTAGGAGGCGTCGTAGGCCAAATCCGGCAGGGCCACCCTGGCGAAAGCCGTGCTCGATGAGACGGCATTGCCCTGCAAATACCTTGACCGAAAGCTCGCGGCTGTATTCGCCAGCCATGACCCGTTTGACGTTTTTGAGGAGGATCGACCCCATGCTGCCGTCATTGTCAAACTGTTCGCCACAATAGTGAACGCGGATCCCCGCCCGAGAGCAAACGTGCTCGTGATATGCACCTTCGTCGGCGTCCTGAAATCGCCCCCAACGGCTCACGTCATAGACCAAGATGGCTTGGAAGTTGGCACTGCCGGATTGCACTTCCTGCATGAGGGATTTAAGTCCCGCACGGCCGTCCATTCTTAAACCGCTACGACCGGAATCTTCAAAGATCCGCACAATCGTGTAGCCGCGTTGCTCAGCATACCGGCGGATCGTGTCGAGTTGATTTTCGGTGGAGTATTTCTGGTGATCGGTCGACATCCGAACATAAGCGGCTGCTGGAGAAGGCCCTTCTGCTCGATTTGAGCTTTTTCCGATGCTTTTTATTTGCCTTGTCAATCAGCACCCAATTCCGACGGCGATACTGCCGGCCTCTCCCAAAGGCGGTCCCGAGTTACCCGCCTGATCGTATGGGACAGGAGCGTGGAATGTCGCGTCCAAAAAAGGGCAAGTCCTTTCCTAAAAAGGGAAAGTCCTTTCCAAAACGTGGCGGAGGTGGAGGTTCGGATTTCAGCCTTGACGATCATGCGTTCGCGATGAAAATTGCATCAGCATTGAAGTCGGAGCTGAAGGATCGAAACTCTCGCGCAAAGTTGGTTGCGGGCTGGACAGGTGCGTGTGAGCGCACTGTCAAAAATTGGATTTTAGGACGATACGCGCCCTGCGGCCGACACCTCGTCGTGTTGGTTCAGCATTCAGACCAGGTGCTAAATGCCATCCTGTCGATGGCGGATCGGCAGGATTTGCTTTTGGCCCCGAAGGTGGAGGACCTCAGGCGAAAGGTCTTTGAGCTGGCGGCTATTATCGGGCCTGATCCAGGTGCCTAACCCGGTGCCAGGCTCGCTGATGCGGTCGAGGCCCCCGCGGCCGTACTCCATCGGGGTTACCGGGTTGGGCTGGCCAGCCGGCCGCGCGGCAGGCTGTGGGACCGTCACGTACAGCCATCTCCCGGTCTGGCCGGGGATTTCCGACCGCCGTCCCAATTTCAGGGAACCGGACCCGCCTGGATCCCCTGGACTACTCTGGGCTACGTGGAGAAGGTTCGACCCCAGTTCCTCTCCCTCCGCCACTGCCGCCCTCCCTATCTGTCTCAAATGCCACTAAAGCTTCAAAAACGGTCTTTAAAACGAGCCTTTTACCCAATCGACGCCGTACCAGAGATGCGCCGATTTCGGAGATCAAAGCTTGGAGACGCGGTTTTTCTCCAAAGCTTCGTACTACGACGATTTAGTACGGTTCTGAAAGCTCACCATCTAAAGCATTTCCAGACGCGCCCGCCAAAACGGTTCGAATCCCTATCGGACATGCGAGAGGCAGCAGGACTGTTTAAATCCTGCCTTCGGCGTTCCACTCGACTCTCAGGCGACGATCGCTTTGTCGGGCTCGAACGCTGTAAGGCTCCAAGGGGCCGTCGTCATGCCGTTGGAATTTCGACCTAGCTCGATCGTTACTAGTCGATCCCCATTGAAGGCTGGACTTAACTCAAGCGCGAGATATTCGAAAAGCTGCCGGTCGTGCACGGCAATTATCACCTGCCGACCGTGCTGCTTTACCTGCCGCCAATGGTCGTACCTCTAACGTCGCTTAGGGGGTGGGGGTGGTCCAATCTATAGCGCGATGAAAGGGCGAACCGGTGGGACTCCTTCATACGCAAAAAGTTGGAATTAAATACAAAAAGCCACTGGCTGATCCGTTCGCTCTTTAGCCTGCGTCAGGCACCCGAGTTAGCAATCCGATCCGCGCCGGCACGTATTGAATGCTCAGCGAGCACGCCAATTGTGGCAGTGCACACAACCAAGAAACTGGGCGCAACACGGACGCATCCTGTGATAGAAACAGCATGCTGCACCTCGATTCCACCGGGGTGCCGGTTATGACGTGGCATTATTTTGACAGGAACGGCCTAGAGCAGGATGCCCGAAAAAGTTCTCTTGCTGTTCATTCATGGGCTCGGTGCTGATAGCACAACATGGGGCCAATTCCCGGCGCTTCTTCAGAGTGATTTGGCTCTCAAGGGAAGGTTCGATTTTGAATTTTACCGGTATCCTTCCAACACTGTTCGGTTCCCGTGGTCCAAACAGTCTATCCGAATTCAGGATCTAAGTAGGGCTATGCGAACCGAGCTCGGTGCGCGTTTTGCGAATTATTCCGATGTGATCGTTGTCGCTCACAGCATGGGTGGGATTGTTGCCCAGAAATATATAGTTGACGAACTTAAAGAGCGGCTAAAGCTGCGAATAAAGGGCCTAGCCCTGTTTGCGGTGCCGACGGAGGGCGCTCAATTAGCGAAGTGGGGAGATCTAATCTCCTTTCAGCATCGCAACCTAAAACAACTTCGGAAAGAGTCGGATCTTTTGGAAGCAATCCGAGAGGACTGGAGACACCTAGATTGCAAGAATGCCTTGAAGATATTGGCCGTCTTTGGAGGACAAGACACCGTCGTGCCATACATCAATAATACGGGCGATAAGATCGAATACATTGCAGACGAGGATCACCAGAGCATTGTCAAGCCACAATCCCCAAAAAGCACGTCATTCCTTTTGTTGCGGAACTTTCTGATTGAAACTCTTTCGCTTGATTTAGTTAGTGCTGATTCAAACGATTCGAAGGGGCAGGAAACCAAAAAGCTTGCGCTCCGGCAGATAAGCAAACCGAATACTGTACTGTTTGATGCTTATCGACCAGAAAGCGAACCATATTACGTGGTGCGCAGAGAGGATGCAGTAGTTGAAGAGTACGTTTCAAGGCAAAATGGTTAAGCTGATCACGTCCATTGCGGAACAGACCAATCTCCTCGCGCTCAACGCCACCATCGAGGCCGCCCGCGCCGGCGAAGCTGGCCGCGGTTTTGCGGTGGTCGCTCAAGAGGTCAAGAACCTGGCGGGCCAGACCGCAAAGGCCACCGACGAGATCAGCTCGCACATCGTCAACATGCAGCGCGCCACCGGCGAGTCCGTGGATGCGATCAAGGCCATCGGCCTGACGATCGAGCGCATCAGCGAGATCACTACCTCGATTTCCTCGGCTGTCGAGGAGCAGGGCACCGCGACCCAAAGCATCGCGCAGGGGGTCCAGGCTGCCGCCGGCGGCACCCTCGATGTTGCCGAAAACATCGAGCGCGTCGCGCGCGGTGCCGGACAGACCGAGACGACGTCGGGTCAGATGCTGAGATCGGCCCAGGCGCTGTCCGAGGTGAGTATCCATCTGAGGGACGAGGTCGAGAAATTCCTGGACAGCGTTCGCGCGGCGTGATCGTCACCCTTTGCAATGCCTGCTGCCGCCGCTGAAAATCTCTGCTGAGAAATTTCTGTAGACCGGAAGTGAAGCGTGCACTCACAACGGTGCTTTTTATCCATTCGTACCTCTGCGACCGCAACGTGCAGCAGGCGGCGCAAGGCACCGCAGCAGGTTTGATATCGCATTGTCGATCTGGGCCGGCGAAACCGGCTCGGCCTCGTGGCAGGTGCTGTCTCCAGCACAGTCGCTATCGGACGAAAGCAACCGATTCGAGTTAGAGGTAGGCAAGGTCAAGAAACTGCGCGCGCGGCTTAAGAGCCGGTGGCGGCGATCCTGCATATGCAGCGGGGGCCGCGCTTCGCAAGGGCGATGTCAATGGCGGCACATTTTTGTTAACGTTTCGCTGATATCCTACGTTCGTCGCGGGGCCGTATCGCGTACCGCGACCAACGGTGACGGATGAAAACGTTCGAAACAACTGATCAAATCCTGGCGCGTCGTTGCCGGTACGCCCAATATCGGAACGAAAGAGCTACGTTGACGATCGAGGGCTCGTTGGTCACGGGACTGATCCGCTCGGTGAAGGAGGTTGCGTCTAGTGTACCAGCGCGCTGGGTCATCACAGTCGTCACGAAGAAGAACGTCGCGGCATAGCAACCCACCACACGGCGACCCTGGCCACTTCCGAAATTGGCACGAAGCTGACCAAGCCGTTGCCCTGATCAAGGTCTGCTGTTGAAGGGCAAACAGACATCGATCATTCGCTAGTTGAGGTCTCACTTTGACCCAACGCAGACATGACCTTGAAGATCATTGGCGTGTGTTCTCAGGTAGCGCGCACTGATTTCAGGAACTTGCTCACCTCTGCCCTGAGCTGGCTGCTCTCGCCGGTCAACAACTGCGCGGCGGAGAGCACCAGCGACGAATCCGAGCGGGACCCGCTGGCGCCGCACTGCACGTCGGCGGTATAGGAGCTTAAGCGCCGTCTCTTGGACCAGAAATCTCGTTTCTGGGTTTGTTTTCCATCGGTTCCGATGTTTGTCAGCATTTTGACCCGCGCTGTTCTCAGTTAAACTACGTACCGCGCGCTTAGCCCTTGGTTAGGGCGGTTCGCCTACAATGGTCAGTCATTGAGATTGCGACATGCTTTTTTAGTCGCCTGGCTTTTGAAATGCTTGTTCATTTCGTCACCGATGAACCTACGAAGATACCGGCCATCCGCGCTATGCTGGAACCGCAGTATCACGTTGCTCCTCAGCTGTTGGGAAGTGGTGACACGCACTTCAATCCAAACAGCGTGCTAATGGTTGACGCCGACCTGCGTAAGGCGGCTCGTGTCGAGCAGATCAAGCTTGTTTTGCGGGACCTGAGCTGTATTCCTGAAAAACTGTTTGTCGTTCAGAGTCACCTTCACCACATGGTTGCGCAGGCATTTGCGCTCGGAGCGACCGCCGTGGTTTCTCGTCCAAGAGAAATCATACTCAAACTGGCGCAGATCGAAGTCGCGGAGAAGGAAACACAAACCGACTCTGCCGTTGCCTCACCCGAGATCGCAGCTAGCGCGGCGGCCTTCGCGTCCATGTTTGTGGCGATACGGAACGGCAAACCGATCGACCTTTCGGATGCCGATAACGCCACAACACAAATCATCAACGGCATCGCGCAAAACGGGCTTGGCGCCTGGCTGGACGACGTTCGCCGCTATCATGAAGGAACGTTCCAGCATTGCTTGCTGGTGACAGGAGTGGCGGTCGGCTTCGCGTTGGATTTGCGGTTCGCCAGTGTGGACGTGAAGCGGCTTGGAATATCGGCAACCCTCCATGACATCGGGAAGGCGCGTATTCCCTTGTCGATTCTTGACAAGCCAGGACGCCTTGATCCAGGTGAAGAGGAGATCATGAGACGCCATCCGGTGATCGGATATGAACTGCTGAAGGATTTGACAGGCGTTAGTCCGGAAGTTCTTGACGGGGTAAGGCACCACCACGAATATCTCGACGGTTCCGGTTACCCCGACGGGCTGATGGCGCCGCAGATCTCCGACCTCGTAAGATTGCTCACGATCGCCGACATCTTCGCCGCGCTCGTTGAGTTGCGGGCGTACAGGCCGGCAATGTCCGGCCAAAGCGCCTACAAGATTCTGTGCGGGATGGATGGAAAACTGGAGCAATCGCTCGTCAGGGCGTTCCGTAACGTGGCGCTTGTGACGTGAAAAGGCTGGACGGCGCTATGGTCAGCACAGTCTCGGACGCCATTGATTACACGGCGAATGCAAGGTCAACGATATCGGCGGTCGAGGCTCAGCGGCGTCTCAAGCAACGCCGGCAGATGCTCCTGCTCCAGGCTGCGAGCTACGCGGTCGGCGATATCATTGTCTTAATCTACGCGTATGCGGGAAAGGTTTCATTCGTCATCCCTTCGATGTTTTTTCTCGGCGGCATCGGTCTGACGGCATTGTTTGCCGTGCTGTCGGAAGTGAATTTCGGCGACAGGTTCGACGACCATTTTCTGACCAGCTTTCAGGCTGTCACAAACATCACGATGCAGCTTGCATTCTTGCTGGCGGCTCCCGAAATCGGGTTTTTGTTTCTCACCGTGGTTTTTGTGATTTTCGGGTTTGCGGCGCTGCGAATGACCTCCCGCGAAGCGGCCATCCTATGGGCGTTTACGGGTTTCGGGGTCGTCACGATATTCTTCTTCCTAAAAGTCCCGATCGCCTTACCGATGCAGACGACGCCTGAATGGTTTGCCGGAGCGCTTTCGTTCGTCGCGACGCTTGGACAGTGTGCGTATATCGGGCTTTTTGGAAACTCGATGCGAAGAACGCTCCATCGGCGCACGGTCGAGCTCAAGGCTGCCAATCGACGGATCGAGGAACTTGCGCAGCTGGATGAATTGACCGGCCTGCTGAACAGGCGTTACATCATGAAATCCCTGCATGAGGAAATGACCCGCGCGCAGCGCAGCAATATCCCTTGCTCTGTCGCCATCATCGATCTGGATTATTTCAAGATGATCAATGATCGGTGCGGCCATCCGGCCGGCGACGAGGCGCTGCGTACGTTTGCAATCAGCGTATTCGCCAATATCAGAGCTATCGACAAGTTGGGCCGTTACGGCGGCGAAGAATTTCTTCTGATCCTGCCCAATACCGCGAGTGACCAGGCGGTGCGGATAGTCGACCGGCTTCGCTCGATCATTTCGGAAGTGGACTGGACCGCAATCTCCGGGGATCTAAATCTGACCATGTCGGCCGGGGTTTGCTCCCTACGTCCGGCTGATTTCGCCGAGGACATTCTGGCCCGGGTCGACGCTGCGCTTTACCGGGCAAAAGATGCCGGTCGTAATCGGGTCGTTGCGGCATAACCCCGTCTATTCTCACCTGGTCCGACATTTCTGGCCGAATCGGGGAGGGTCTGCCGAATGTAGAGGCGACTTCCGATTTTGGCACGCTTGAGACATGCCGACACACGCCGAGAATGTCTGCTTGTTGGGGTGGATCGGAAGTGAACGGTCGATGGGCGAAGCGGCGCTTTTGACCCGGAGCGGACATTCGACTGCTTTGAACTAAGTAGCAGCACCTTTCGAATCGTTTGCATTATCGCGCAAGGCGCCTACTCGTTGGCCTCAGCTTTTCCCCGCTGCGGCCTTTTTTGGGGCACAAGTCGCCGCGAATCCGCCAGCCTTTGCCGCGACCAACTCTCGGGGGCACGATGGAGGTGGCGATGTCGCGCAGGCGAAAATCATCTTATCAGCGTCGCAGTACAACGCCTACCTCGCAGGCTGGGTATTCGCCTTCTCGGTGGTGCTGGTGACAATTATGCTGATCGAGCATGGTGTGCATTTTTGATGTATGGAGATGACTATGCGCAGTTGGCGTCAATCGGAGACGCGCCCCTCATTCAGCAGCAATTCATGGATGAATCGCCACCTATCGCGCCGCCTTGGTCGGAAATCCAAAAGAGGAGACCGCCTATCCTGAAGCTCGCAAAAGAACCTTAATGTCTCTTTTGCAGTTGGCGCTGGTGGGTCTTTAGGCTGAGTCTGAAGCCAACGATCCCATTCCAGAAGAAGAAGGGATTTCCATCCGTCCCGTTTCATTGAATGCGCGTCCTCCACTCAAGAGGGAAAAGCCCTTGTGAGTCTGCATGGTCGCGCTCGTCGTTCCGAGTTTACTGGTTCTATTCGAGAACCGTTGGACGTGACATCCAGAAGGTGCATGGCCACCGCCGTGCCGATTAGCCCCTTCAAGGCCCAATATGCCGGAGAGGACTTAACCGTTTCTAAATACGGAACCGAGCGTTTCGCAGGCCCACTTCCGGCATTTTAGGTTAGAGGGCGCTTATGACGGCGTCCCTGAGGACTTCTCCACCAGAATGTCGCTCAATGGCACGTTTGGGACATGCCGATGGACACTGAGAACGTCTGCTTATCGGGATAGACCGGAAATGACCGAGGCACGGTCAAGGCGACGCCTTTGACCCAACTGAAACATTGACTTGGTTGAGCCGCTAAGATGCCGTCCACAGGGCTGGGGGACTAACTTAAATTGACGCGCGGCAGTTTTCGTCTTTCTGCCGCGCCGTGCTTAGCGTTTACCGCTGATGCCCGAGTCCAATCCCGAGATGGAGCGCCTTCTGGCGCAGCGCACCAATCGTGCGCTTTGTCTCTTTCGATATTTTGGTGACCGCTGTTCTCGCCTTAGAATGTGCCTTGAGTTCCTTGACGTCAGCCTTCGTCCATTCGCGACGCACTGCTTTGCCGTTCTTCTTTGGCTTCGTAACTTTCAACTTGTTAGCTCCTTGTTTGATGAGGCCGCGTACTAACACATCGCAGCGCAGAGACAACTAAACAAAAGCTAAAAAATCGCACCGTCACACCATCAGCTAAGGACTTTCTTCGCGCCATTCCCATCCGGGGGCCTTCCTTGCTGGACTTTCCGTATGACCGCTTTTGGCACGTTTGAGACATTCCGACCGATGCTGCCGATGTCCGTTCATAGGGCGCCGGCTCAACCGGGGAAGACCGGAAGAGATCGGCGCATCGTCAAACCGACGCGTTTGACCCAGAGCCGAAGATCGGCGAGCATAAGGTCGTGCGCTATTTGGTCGGTCCTCCCGGTGGTCAAAATGAGGACACCAGATGGTGGGCGTTTGCGTTTTGGGCCCATCGAAAAGCTTTCTCCAGGAAGCGCTTGTGAGGGATCTGGACCCGCGTGCGCATCAAAGCGGCGATGACGTCGTGTTCGATTTCTCCATACGGGTACGGCACGCCGCCACGTCGGATGACGTCGAGGACGCTTCGCGGCGGTGGACCCGTCCTCAAGAGAGAATAGTGCGGCTGGGAAGCATTGCCATTCCGAGGCAGAGTTTTTTGACGCAGATTGCGCTGTACGACTGCGAGCACATGGTATTTAATCCCTGGAACTCTCTGCCCGAGCACAGGCCGCTCGGCAACGTCAACCGGATGCGGCTCGCCGTCTATCTTGCCTCGCGGCAGTACGGCGGAAACTGAACATGGTGGGTCATGAGCAGCCAGCCGAAGCGCGATCGTTCGGGCGGACTTCAGCGGACGCAGGCGCCGTCGAATGTCGAGAATGAAGCTCTGCATGCCGAACGCCGGCAGCTCACCGTGGCATTTATCGACATCGTCGGCTCGACACCCCTGAGTGAGCGGATCGATCCCGAGGAGTTCTTCGCGGTTATCAAAACTTACCGCGATATCTGCGACGAGCAGATTCGCCACTACGGCGGTCATATCGCCAGATTGATTGGTGACGGGTTGCTCGCATTTTTTGGCGTCCCGCAAGCCCATGAAAATGATCCTGAACGCGCGGTCCGCGCCTCTCTGGCGATTTCCGCGGCGATCAAGGAACACCAGTTTCTGCTGTCGGACGGTAGCTTCGTTCGCCTGGGCGTGCGCATCGGGGTAAATACCGGGGTGGTCGTCGTCGGCAGCGTGCCCGGCGAGCCCCCCGATCGACGGGAAGTGTTCGGCAGCTCGGCACATGTCGCTGCCCGCCTGCAAGGACTCGCCAGTGAGAACGGTGTCGTGGTCGGCTCGAGCACTCACGAGCTGACCCGCGGAACGTTCAGCTATGCGCCGCTTGGCCGGCAATCTCTCAAGGGCGTGGAGGAGCCGGTCGAGGCCTGGCGTGCAGAGGCGCTTGCGTCCAGCGAAAGCAGGTTCGACCGAGCCCGGAGGTCGCCTCTCGGCCCAATGATAAACCGAACCAGCGAAAGTGCGTTGCTTGCCGAGATGTGGCAGCAGAGTCTCGCCGGCTCGGGGCAGGTTGGCGTTATTTCCGGTGAACCCGGCATCGGCAAGTCACGTTTGATCCGCCAGTTCCGCAATTCCCTTGATGCGTCTCCACGTGATGTTCTGTCGTTGCAGTGTTCGCCGTTCCACGTCAACACGCCGCTTGCCCCGGAAATCGAGCGGCTCATGCGCGCGACCGGCATCCAGGAGACCGACGACGCGGAACTCGCATTGGCAAAATTGCGTTCGCTTTTGGCAAGAGCCGCCACCGATGTCGAGCAGGCGCTTCGCTACTACGGAGCGGTGCTGTCGATACCCGCATGCTCGGGATACGAGCCCGCGGATTTCGGATCTCCTTCGGAGCGCGAGCGTGGCTTTCAGGTGCTCGTCGATGTTCTTGTCGCTGCCTCGCGCAAGCGGCCGATCCTCGTAATCGTCGAGGACGTCCAATGGATGGACCCGACCACCATCGAACTGCTGGTACGCGTGGTAGCTAACTGTGCTGGCGAGCGGATTATGGCCCTGATCACGCATCGCGATGATTACAGGGCCGACTGGTTGTCAGGCCCGGCAATTCGACGAATTGCCCTGCAAAAGCTGGCAGTGCATGAATGCGAGCAGATGGTCGCAGCCATCGCGGGCAGCGATTTCGTGCCGCGCCGGATTACCAGCCAGATCGTCGAACGAACCGACGGCGTGCCACTCTTTGTCGAGGAGTTTACGCGGGCCATCGTCGATTCCGGTGCGGTCCCGCTGGCCGCTGAGAGCCCTGTGCCGAGCGGGAAGTTGCCGGATCTGGTGCCGGCAAGTATTCAAGATTCACTGATGGAGCGCCTTGATCGTCTCGGTCCTGCCAAGCGCGTCGCCCAGATCGCCTCTGTTTTCGGAAGGCGCTTCATCTATGAAGGCATTTTCAGCGTGCTTCCAGATAAGGGCCAAGCGCTAAAAGACTCGTTGCGGGCGCTGGAGAGGGCCGGGATTGTGTATCGTAGCGAGGAGTCTCAAGGCACGGTCTTCACGTTCAAGCACGCGATGATACAGGAAGTCGCCTACTCCTCGTTGCTCAAGGAGGAAAGGCGTGAGCTCCACGCCCGCGTCGCATCGTGGCTGCTCCAGGAAGCCGCCATTGGAGAAAGTAGCCAGCCGGCGGTGTTAGGCTATCATTATGCACGCGCAGGCAACATTCCGGAAGCGATCGAGGCCTGGCTTCAGGCGGGCAAAGCCGCGCTCCGCCGCTCTGCCACCAAGGAAGCCGTGGCTCATCTTCGCGAAGGCCTCTCGCTGATACCCAAGATGCCGGCGTCACCACGGCGCTTCGAAACTGAAATCGCACTGCAATCCAATTTGGCGATGGCGTACACCGCCAACGCCGGATGGTCCGATCCGAACGTCTATGGCCCCTACAGTCGCGCACTCAAGCTTTGCGCGAGCCATGGCACCATTCGCGAGAAGTCGACGGTGCTGTGGGGAAGCACCATAGCCAAGCTGGTCGACTGCCAGCTCGCCAAGGGCCTCGAACACGCGCAGGATTTCGTCCGGCGGGCGGAAGAGTGGCGCGACGACGAGGCTGCCCTCATGGCCTACACCGCTG
Source organism: Bradyrhizobium sp. (assembly GCF_004799445.1). Taxonomy (GTDB): domain Bacteria; phylum Pseudomonadota; class Alphaproteobacteria; order Rhizobiales; family Xanthobacteraceae; genus Bradyrhizobium. The sequence continues at coordinate 11,419 of NZ_SSNA01000072.1, read as the reverse complement.
CCGTAATCGCCAATTTCTTTCTCGGTCGTCTGGAGCAGGCGAGTGAGCTCGCGGCTCTGGTCAGCGCTCGCTACAATCCGCGTGAGCACGGCAAGCTGGTCCAGATTTATCAGCATGATCCATTGATCGTATCGCTCGTCTATTCCGGACACATCGAATGGTTGTTGGGCCGGCCAGGCCGGGCCAGAGAGTGCTGCGTGACAGCGCGGCAGCTCGCGAACGAGATCGGGCATCCGTTCATGCTGGCTTTTGCCTCCATTCTTGGCGTCTCCGATTACTGGTACGAGGGCGATCTTGCGGCCAACCTTGCCAGTGTAAAGCGCGGTCTGAAGGTCGCTGATGAGTATGGCTATCCGATGTACCGGGTCATCGGCCCATTGTGGGCAACCGCTGCGTTGGCGGCACGAGGCCCCGCGCCGGAAGTGCTCGAACAATTATGCGGCTTGCTCGACAAGCTACCCGCCGAGAATCGGTGCATTCAGATGCCCCTCTATCGAATTCTGCTCGCCACAGAATTCGGACGGATCGGGCAGATAGAAAGGGCTCGAAGCTTCGCTGCTTCGGCTGGGGCTCTGGTAAAGCAAACCGGCGAGCGTTGGGCTGCTCCCGAGATTTATCGGATCCACGGCTCGCTGCTGTGTAGCGAACCATTGCGAGACGACAGGGCTGCCATGCGCTTGTTCAAACGCTCGCTTGCCTCTGCCAGGAAGCTCGGGGCGGTCGGTTGGGAATTGCGCACGGCGATCAGCATCGCGCGCCTCGTCAGCGCCGGCGAGAGCGCATCCGGACGCGCCGAAGCACGAGACCTGCTGATATCGACCCGGGCGAAATTTGCATCCGCGGAAACTTCCCGCGATCTGCGCGAGGCTGATGATCTGGTAAGAGTGTTGAACTAGTGAATCATGCCTTACAAGGGCCCCCGAATGACCCTCGGCCTGTTTGGTCGACTCACATCACAGCGATCCCAAAAAGCGGATCGCCGAGAGGCTCGGCAGGAACGTATAGGCGCCGCCCCGCGTCGAGACAAATTGCGGCAATTCCCGCAGCCGGATCGTGCGGCCGGATTTAAGCGGCAAGTCGAACCAGGTCGTGCCGGTACCGTTGGCGCCTACGATCGGATCGTTGGAGCCGGTGATGCGCGGATCCTGAAGACCAAGATTCAGCCAGTCGCAGGACATGGCCTCGAACTGGGCGCCGAGGCTGGCACCAATGAAGTTGCCAAGCAGGCCCCGTTCCGGCTCGGGCTTATCCCGATCACGCTTCGCCGGATCATAGGCTGGTCCATAGGGCATGCCGCGCCGAACAAGGCGCCGGCTGTTATTCGCTACGCGTTGCACGATCTGCCCGCCCCGCGGATTGCCCCGGCGGATATGGGCTCCATAGGGGCAGCGGGACCCATCAACATAGTCAAAATTCGCTTTATTCACGTTGGGATCAGGTGCATCCGCCGACAGTGCCAGCGGCGTGCCATCGCGCCATCGGCCGCACAGGTTGGCGGCGACGACCTCGCGCAAGGCACCATGACGCGACAGGCCTTCGATTGACAGGCCCTCGATTGACAGGACTTGGCCGATTTTCGCTTCAGCGCCTTGCGGCAGCAACTCGTCGACTTGCGGGTGCTTGAGCAAATCGGATGCTGCCTGATCGAGATACTCCTCGAATCCGACCACATCCTGCTTCAGCACGCGGAAGGCGTTGAACGTGCCGTTGCGTCCCAACGCCGCGGGTTGAGGAACCCGCCATTTCAGGCCTTCCAAATTGGTCGGATGTCCCAGCAACACGGTGCCGAGCGGGGCCCTGGGTTGTCCGTCAGCATGGCCCTGTGGGTCGTGAACTCCCTCGAATCTTGGTTGCATGATGTTGTCGCGATAACCGAAGTGAACGAAGTCGTCTCGGAAATTGTAGCCCTCGCGTGTACCGAGCAGCGTCAGGGCGTTTCGGTCGAGGGCGCGCTGCTGGACTTCGTCCAGTTGCCTGACATTTCCCGCGTAGATCGTTGCGATGAGATGGATCCGCCTGGGCTCATCGAAGGGTGATGGCCAGGTTTCCGGCGCGCTCGGCCCGACATCCCCGAGCTTCAAGGCGCGGGCGGTCATGCCCTCGATGAATTCGTTGGGGAACATTTCAAGCGAAGAACTCGGCGTGCCGAGGGCGCGCAGTCCCTCGTAGGTCAGGCCAATGTTGAAACAGGTGTCCGGCTTGGCTGCCCCCCAATTCCCTGTCGTTATCTGCGGAACGCCGTGGTCGCGGCCGGATATGGAGGCGGCGAGCCAGCGCCGGGCGGCGCTGCGATCGGCGACTTCAAGAATGAGGTACCGCACGTGCGGCTTGCGATAGCCACGCAAGATGTTGCCCTGCAGATCAGCGAGGTCGAACATGATACTCACCAGCCTATCCCCAGTTGTTTGCGAACCTGAGCCACCGAAAATCCGGGATAGGCCCGGTAGCCGCTGCCGAGCGATACGTTCGCGTTGGCGCGAAGCTGCAGGACCATTTTGCGCGGAAGCAGGGTCAGATCGTCATTGACGGGTGATACGGCCCTGTCTCCATTCAAGGCTTCCTGGTCTCTCAAAAACTCGGTGGCGGTGTCCGGCACCTGGTACAGGTCGCGCTCGTGTATCCATTGGATGAACGCCTCGACATTCTCCTCGCAAGGGATCACGTCATCTCCTCCTTCGACGAGGTCGACCACGGCGTTGAACACGCTGCCGATCGTGGCGATAAAGTCACGAATGTAGTTGGTGAAATCCCCGTCATAGACGGAGAACATGCAAATATTGTCGCCGACGATGACAAAGCGCGCGAAGTGCACCGTGCCGACATTGTTCAAGCCGGCATAGATCGCATCCTTGTTTTGCGCGATTGCCAGCGCGGCTTCCGCTCTTCCGATCGGCGACTTGATCTTGAGCGGCATGATCAGATTCATCATGCACTGGACGTTGTCACCGTGCTGGAACGACGGGTGGGGACCACCGGGCAGAGGCTTCACCGGCGTCAACCGCGCCCAGAGCGGCACCAGTGTCCATGACGCCACGCACTTGAACACGAGGTTCTTGGGCAACCAGTCCACAAAACGATCGAGCAAACCTTCGTCCGTTGGCATCGACTTACCTCCACCTGAAGGGACACCCGCCGCGCATTTCACGCGAGACTTCATAGGCGCCCAGGCGGGCCTCGAGGATGGGATCCCCGGAGACTTCGATGCCGGGCGCGAGACGGCAGGGATTGAAACTGATGCGTTCGCCAGCCGCTTCCTGATCCTCGGGGACCTCGGTGAGCGTAAGGGTACCCATGGCGACCCGGATTCGCGTCCCCGGCCAGGGCTTTGTGGGATCGTCGAGCGCATCGCCCGCTTCGCCGATTGTCATCATCAGCATGAATCGGGCCGGCCACCACCGCAGGCGGTTTTTAAGCTCCTCGAACAGATATTTGTCGCGCGGCACGGTCTTGGAATCGGTGTTGCGAACGCCTGCGACCGCCTGCCAGGAAAAGCGAACGGGACGGCGAGTTCCATCGGGACCCGTCACCCAGAAGGTGTGGACGGCGTGATAGCTCGCGCGGGCATAGCTCTCCGGTGCGCCGATCAGTCCGACCTGGAATACTCCTAGCTGGGCGAAGCGGTGCCGATTGGCATAACAGAGCGCCCCCGCATCGACATTCCTGGTTTCGTTCGGGTGCGGATTGCGAGGGGGCACCTTAAGCCGCACAATGTCCCAAAGCTTCAGCCACCAGCGTCGTCTTCGATACCGCTCGAGCTTCGCGACCTCGGCGAACTCGAAAAAGTCCTCGACATTGCGGACAAAGAATTCGCCGAGCGTCGTGGCGATCAGATCGCTTCCCCTACCGTCCGAAAGGTGGAAGCGCGTCGCCATTCCCCGAACATCGGACCATCCATCATGTTGCTCCAGCCCCCCCAATCCGTTGGAGAATCTCACCGACACGTCGACGGGCTGTCCGTTGAAGTGCTCTGCGATGCAATAGGTGCGCGCCACGTCCGACGCCACGAACTTGCCCTTCACGCCCATGCCGATGGTGTGAACCGGCCTCCTCCCGGGGACTGGCTCCGGCAGATTGTCGATGATGACCTGGACGAGTCGCTTTGCTACCGATGCATCGACCATGTCCCTCTCCATTATGGACGGACCGCCGAGGGTGCCGTTGGTGCACCCGGTACGTTAGCGTTGTCGATCGAATTCAGCCCATTCACCCAAATTACATTCGATCGCCGGTCGGATATGTGATGTCGTTCACAAAGTTAGCCGAATGAAGCGCCGCGCAATTCGAATCGAATAGCAAGGTTCGACACTCCGATGGCGCTCGCGCGCACCGATAGAGTGATCGGCTGAGTACGTGTCGTGTTGCGGTGCAAGAGTCCGGATATGGCCGATTTTGTTGAAAAAGTCGGTTGCACCTAATGGATGCTCGTCAGTCATTCGGCTGAGGGCGACCGGCTTTGATCTGCCGGTCTTGACGCTCTCTACGCAACTCTCACGCTACGCAATGCACTGAATCGCAGATGGCGGTGGCCGGGCGACCAACGATGCTAGACGTCGCAGGTTCTGGGCGATAGCGGCCAGAACAAACTCATCCTGGGCGCCTCGTGGACCACGCAGTCGAAGTCGACCGAGTCTCAGGATGCGCTTCAGGTGCGCGAACCGCATCTCGATCTTCTTGCGCTCCAGCCTTGATTGCTCGAACGCCTCGGTCCCTGCGAGGGAACGCGCAATATCCCGAGCGGCTTCGTGCTGATCGCGCGGAACCTTGCGGAAGGGGACCTTCGGACAGCACTGCGCTCTGAGTTTGCAGCCGTCGCAGTCGCGCTTTCTAGCCAGATAGATCAGCGTGGTCCCACCATTCACGAGTGTCCCCGTCGTCGTCAGGGTCTCAGTTTGACCCGAAGCGGACTTCCGACAGTCTGACACCTATGTTCCTGAATTGGTCCAAGATCACGACACGTTCCCATGGCGCGCCGGGTACTGGCCTGTTTTAACCCTCAGTGGCCCAATTTGATTTTGGGAGTGGCCTAGTTTGAAGCGTGACCTGGATCACGGTAGGCCATCCATCCCGCGCCTAGTCTCCTCCGCATAGACAACTTGATGGTCCCGGCCGTCGAACAACAGGAGGTAAACAATGACCGATTTCGTCGAAACGCCCGCCAATTGCAAAACTGCTTCCGTCCCCTCGGGAGAGTTGAGCGAGGCCGAACTGTCGACGGTGGTAGGCGGCGCTGCCGGAAAAGTTACGTTCAATTCGTTTTCCATAACCAAGCACGTCGACAAGGCGTCCCCGGTCCTCTTCCTGTAACCCACCAATTGATGCTGAATGCGCGAGGCCGCCTTAGTTGGCGGCCTCTTTCATTATAGATGCGACCACTCCATGTCGCTTATTGGCACAAAGCGGACCTAACGACCGTCGGGCTGAATGTCCGCTGTCGAGGGCCAAGCTAACATCGGCGTTCCATAACATCTGATCTCGGAGCCAGGAAATAGTGGCCATCAAGTAGCGTGGCCGTTTCGACAAAATCTAGGCTACGGCGCTCAACCTGCTATCGGCTTGCGGGTTGGCACACAGCAGGCGTCTACGAATTGCTTCCTCAAAAGGACAGTTAAGAGAGTCGATTAGCCAAGGTAAAGGGCTTAGATCTGATGAGTTCGAGTGCGACGGTGGCCATCTCCGATTGCGAAGCGGGCCGCAATTCATGAGCCAGGTCGCCAAGCCGACTGCTATCAGCGCAGTTGAAGGTCGGGGTGGGTCCAGCATCGATATCGTTGTGACGGCGTTAGATCTTATCCGCGGATGGCTGGGCCAATCGCCCGCTTCTTCCATTAGATTCTGATCGGCGAATGTCCGCTTCGGGGCGCTCGGGCAAAGCGGACATTGGCTACTCTTTGGCGCTCGTAAGCGCCCGCGGATATTCTCAAGCGGAGGCGCAGCAAAAGCCGCCGCCGAGCTGAGAACGCGGCGACGGCTTCTCGCACGGGCAAGATAAGTGGCCCGTTAGCCAATGTGGCAAGGTGTTCTAGATAAACGGTTGCCGCGCACGGGACCGCCAAGGCTCGTAAGGTTCACCCATGCATCGGTTCTTGGTTCGGATCGACGACACCGACGCATCGCGGCAGATGCGATCGCTTCGACAGGCTTCTCCCGACGGTGCTGTAGCACCATCCGTGCTCTCTCGCGATCGAGCTGAGGTTGATCGTTCAATTTCAGCGGCCACAGGTTACCGCCTATCACCGTTTGGAAGCCCTCGGAGGACTTCGATCACCCCACCGGAAAAGTCTATTAAGAAATCGAGCATAGTCTGTCTATTTGTCGATAGGTCACAGGAGGTGCACGTGATGCAGCCCCGGCAGTTGGCTCGCGTTCGACCATTAGGCAAGTTTTATTGTGTGGCCAAACTGATCGTTGGTCCCAAAACTCAAGTTTTTGATTACCGCACTGTTACCTATTTCCCTGGTGCGCCCGCCTTGAATGATGGGAAACGCATCGCTTAGAATTTCTGGCAAACGATTTAAGCAATGTCATTTCTGCATGAACTAGAAGTTGCAGTGTCGCGAGGATCGGCAGAGAGCCGCGAGCGGGCGTTGTGGTATGCGACCGATATATTGATAGCCGGCCGCTATACCGATGACGAGATCTGGATGTTTGGAGAGGTAATAGGGCTGCTGGAGCGGGATATCGCCGTTGCGGCACGCGCCCAACTCGCGAAACGACTGGCTCGAATCGACAATGCTCCTACCCGTATCATCAACAAACTTGCCTTCGACGATTCGATCGATGTTGCAGGCCCCGTACTTCGTCGGTCTGAGCGTCTCGATTGCAGCGCCTTGGTTGCAAATGCCAGGTCCAAAAGTCAGCTACATCTGCTGGCAATTTCTCAGCGAAAGTCCATCAGCGAGGACGTTACGGATGTGCTTGTGACACGAGGGAACCAGGAGGTTGTACGCTCGGTTGCAAAAAACGACGGCGCCCGCTTTTCGGACCTTGGCATTTTGCAGATAATCAAGCGCTCCGAGAGCGATTCGATACTTGTCGAGCAACTCGGCCGCCGCAAGGACATCCCCAGGCATCTCTTCCAACAGCTAATCGCCAAGGCAGCTCACAACGTTAAAAAGAAGCTCGAAGATGAGCACACAGCTGAGGCAAGCCAGATGCAAACCATGGTGACAGACGTCACGGGCGCACTGCATGCGAGATTCGGCCCCGCGTCGAAAAGCTATTTCGATGCAAAGAGGAGCGTGGCAAGAGAGAGATATGTCGGCGATTTGAATGAGAACAAGATCTTCGAATATGCGCAATCCCACAAGTTCGAGGAAGTCACGGCGGGATTGTCATTGTTGTGCTCCTTGCCCGTCGATGTGGTTGAACGGGCGTTAATTGACAAGAGCAAGGAAACGCTTCTGATTTTGACCAAAGCTCTCGGGTTCTCCTGGGAGACCACGATGTCGCTGCTGTTTCTCGGCGCGCCGGACCACCGTATCGTTTCACACGACCTGGATGAAATGAAACGAGAATTTGCCGGCCTGAATATCGAAACGTCCCGAAGTGTTCTGAAGACCTATCAGTCGCGCAAGCTTGCTGCGGGGGCCGATTCCGGAGAACGTCGTCTGCCGCAATTACATAGTCAGTGAGGCGGCACTTCTTACTCGTTGTGCTTATATTGCGCCGGCATATCCGCTGCTTTGTCACGAAGGGGCGCTACACATCAGCGCGTTACCCGGGGTTCTCGCGGATGCGAAGCGGCAGCGGCACGCTTGGCATAGAAGCCAAAATTAGGACACTCGTAAAATTTGCTTGGTATGCTTCTGCTCCGAAATCGAGGAGGCATGCGGTGGACGACAACAGGCGGGCCCCAAGACGCCGCGTCTTTAAGGACGGGGTCATTCAGGCAAAAGGTCTCGGCACGGCTTGTACCGTTCGCAATCTTTCCGACGACGGCGCGCTGTTGAATGCGGAAACAGCAGAAATGCCGGAGCACCTGACGCTGGTGATCGTTTCCGAAAAGCTCGTCAGAAAATGCAGGGTAATTTGGCGCCACGGCAACAAAATGGGCGTTGCGTTCATCTGACACCGCAACATAATTTATCGTAGATCCAGGCTGCTCGCCTAAATGGCTCGCCGGAACGTGAGCTTTTTCAAGATCAGTATTTGATGTGATCAATATGTTGAAGCGCAATATGGTCGCTCGCGCTGCCGTCGATATGATTGACGGTGATCTGCGCATGGTCGCCTTGCGCAAGCGTGATGTTGTGATCAGACTGCGGTGATCCGTCAACCACTAGTCCCGTCCAGCTTTGGACTACGTGGCCGTCCGACGCGAATTCCGTCAGATTGAAACTCGCATTCTGTCCAATATTGTGAAGATCGACAGCGTCGGTCCAATTGTTGCTGCCTGTGATCGCAATATTCCCGCTGTGGGAAGCGATGAAAAATGTGTCGTTGTGGTCGGCGACCGCCAGATTAAGGTGCTCGCTGATCGCCTGGCCGTGCGCGTCGGTCGCGGTCACCGTGATTGGGGTGTTTCCCACATCGCTGACGGCCGGGGCGCCCGAGATGATGCCGGTATGGGCATCGATGCTCAGCCCGGTTGGCAATGCGGCCGAGAACGTTAGCGTATCGCCGGCTGCAGGAGCGGCGAAGTGGCTCGAGACATCAAGCGAGAAGTTCTGTCCTTCGTAGGCGCTCTGGTCTGCGATGGTCGTGGCGGTCGGACCGCTGTCGCCGACGGCGAGATGGAAGCTCTGGCTGATCGACTGACCGTGGGCATCGGTTGCCGTCACAGTGATTGGGTCGCTTGCAGGAATAGCGGAGATTGTGAACGAACCGTCTTGTCCCGCATACGCAGTCCCGTGAGGACTGAGGGTCTCGATGAGTTGATAATTGCCGTTTTGGTAAAATATATTGTATTCAAGGCCATTGGAATTGAAGAGGACGCCGCCGTAGTCGAGTGACGGGCTGCTGTTTGCCAGTAACACGTTGTCGTAAATGAATACGCCGTCCGGACTTATTGATTCGGCTGAAGGGTTGGGATTGTTTATCAGACTGCTTATCGTCCCACCGTTCGGCCCAACGACAGATCCTGCAATTCCAGTGACGTCATATCCTCCCGCGGCATCAAGCGCGTTGGCGGTATTGAGCTGTCCCGTAACCGTAAAGGTGCCGTCGAACGACGTAAAATTGAAGTTGAACGCATGCGCATTGCTGGTGTAGTCGCCGTCAGTCGGGGTCCCCGAGATGACGCCGGTATGGGCATTGATGCTGAGGCCGGCCGGCAAGGAGGCTGAGAAGGTCAGGGCATCGCCGGCGGCTGGTGCGGCGAAGTGGCTTGCGACGTTGAGCGAGAAAGCCTGGCCTTCATTAGCGCTCTGGTCCGCGATGGCGGTTGCCGTCGGACCGCTGTCGCCGACCTGGAGATGGAAGCTCTCGCTGATTGCCTTGCCATGGGTATCGGTCGCCGTCACCGTGACCGTTTGGTTGCCGAAGTCGCTGTCGGTCGGGGTGCCTGAGATGGTGCCAGAGTGGGCGTCGATGCTGAGACCGGTGGGCAGCTTGGCCGAAAAGGTCAGGGCATCGCCCGCAGCAGGCGCGGCGAAGTGGCTGGAGACATCGAGCGAGAAACTGTGGCCCTCATAGGCGCTTTGGTCTGAGATGGCGGTGGCCGTCGGGCCGCTGTCACCGACGGAAAGATGGAAGCTCTCGCTGATCGCCTTGCCGTGGGCGTCGGTCGCCGTCACCGTGACCGAGTTGTTGCCGAAGTCGCTGTCCGTCGGGGTGCCCGAGATGACGCCCGTATGGGTATCGATGCTGAGGCCGGTCGGCAGCTTGGCCGAGAAGGTCAGGGCATCGCCGGCGGCGGGGGCTTGGAAGTGGCTTGAGACATTGAGCGAGAAAGTGTGGCCTTCAAAGGCGCTCTGGTTTGCGATGGCGGTAGCGGTCGGACCGCTGTCGCCGACCTGGAGTTGGAAACTCTCGCTGATTGCCTTGCCATGGGCGTCGGTCGCGGTGACCGCGACCGTGTTGCTGCCGAAGTCACTGTCGGTCGGCACGCCGGTAATGACGCCGGTATGGGCGTCGATGCTGAGGCCGGCCGGCAATGATCCTGAGAAGGTTAGCGTGTCGCCGGCCGCCGGCGCTTTGAAGTGGCTTGAGACATTCAGCGAGAAGGCGTGGCCTTCAAGGGCGCTCTGGCTTGCGATCGGAGTGGCCGTCGGGCCGCTGTCGTCGACGGCGAGGTTGAAGCTCTCGCTGATCGCCTTGCCATGGGCGTCGGTGGCGGTCACCGTAACCGGGTTGTTGCCGAAGTCGCTGTCGGTCGGGGTTCCCGAGATAACGCCGGTATGGGCGTTAATGCTAAGGCCGGTCGGCAGCTTGGCCGAGAAGGTCAGTGGATCGCTGGCGGCGGGGGCCGCGAAGTGACTGGAGACATTGAGTGAGAAGCTTTGGCCTTCGAGGGCGCTCTGGTTTGCAATGGCGGTGGCGGTCGGGCCGCTGTCGCCGACCTGGAGGTGAAAGCTCTCGCTGATCGCTTTGCCATGGGCGTCGGTGGCCGTGACCGTAACCGGGTCGTTGCCGAAGTCGCTATCGGTCGGGGTCCCCGAGATGACGCCGGTATGGGCATCGATGCTGAGGCCGGCCGGCAGCTTGGCCGAGAAGGTCAGGGCGTCGCCGGCAGCGGGGGCCGCGAAGTGACTGGAGACATTGAATGAGAAGCTTTGGCCTTCGAGGGCGCTCTGGTTTGCGATGGGGGTGGCGGTCGGGCCGCTGTCGCCGACGGCGAGATGGAAGCTCTCGCTGATCACTTTGCCGTGCGCGTCGGTGGCCGTCACCGTGACCGTGTTAGTGCCGAAGTCGCTGTCGGTCGGCGTGCCCGAGATGACCCCGGTATGGGCATCGATACTGAGGCCGGTTGGCAGCGCGGCCGAGAAGGTCAGGGCATCGCCGGCAGCGGGGGCCGCGAAGTGACTGGAGACATTGAGTGAGAAGCTTTGGCCTTCGAGGGCGCTCTGGTTTGCGATGGGGGTGGCGGTCGGGCCGCTGTCGCCGACGGCGAGATTGAAACTCTCGCTGATCGCCTTGCCGTGGGCGTCGGTCGCCGTGACCGTGATCGGGTCGTTGCCGAAGTCGCCGTCGGTCGGGGTGCCCGAGATGACGCCGGTATGGGCGTTGATGCTGAGGCCGGTCGGTAGCTTGGCCGAGAAGGTCAGAGCATCGCCGGCGGCGGGGGCCGCGAAGTGACTGGAGACATTGAGCGAGTAGGCCTGGCCTTCGTTGGCGCTCTGGTTTGCGACGGCGGTAGCGGTCGGGCCGTTGTCGCCGACGGCGAGATTGAAACTCTCGCTGATCGCCTTGCCATGGGCATCGGTGGCGGTGACCGTGATCGGGTTGTTACCGTAGTCGCCGTCGGTCGGGGTGCCCGAGA
>NZ_SSNA01000071.1 GCF_004799445.1 Bradyrhizobium sp. | reverse complement strand
GGCAAGCCTCGGCATTGTCTCATTAAGCCGCACCAAGGCCATCGCTGCGGCCAATGACAGATATCCGGAGGACGCATTCAGGCAAAAGGATGAGAAAGAGGCGATCAAATTGCTCTATGGCAGGACCGCCGAACCCTCCGACAAGGTCAAGCTCGACGCGCCGGAAATCGCCGAGAACGGCGCGGTGGTCCCGATATCCGTCAGCACGACACTCACCGAGGTGACCTCGATTGCCTTTGTGGTTCCGGAAAATCCGAACGTGCTGGCGGCCTATTACAGGATTCCGCCAGGCACGATGCCGAACGTGGCCAATCGCCTCAAAATGGCGAAGACCACCAATGTGACCGTGATCGTGGAAGCCGGCGGCAAGCTTTATAGCGCCACCAAGGAAGTCAAAGTGACCGTGGGCGGCTGCGGCGGCTAAAGCGCATGATTTGAGTGAAGGAGAATCCCGATGGCATCGAGCATTCGCGTGCGCGCGATAGCAGGCGGCGAGACCACCGAAGTCCAGACCTTGATCCAGCACCCGATGGATTCCGGCTTCGTCAAGGATGCCAAGGGTGAGTTCATCCCGGCGCATTTCATTCAGGAATTGAGCTTCGAATATGACGGCCGGAAGGTGTTCGTCGCCGATTGGGGTACGGCGGTCTCCAAGGACCCCTACGTCAAGTTCAGTTTCAAGGGCGGCAACAAGGGCGACGATCTGAAGGTCAGCTGGATCGACAACAAGGGCGAGACCGATACCACCATTGTGAAGATTCAATAATGGTTCTTGTTTTGACGCCGCTACGCTTAGCCTTGGCTGCTCTCGGAGCACTGGCGCTTTCCGTGCCGCCAGCCGGCGCCGCCGACACGCCTGACCCGGCGGCCGACGCCAAAGCCTTCAGGAATTACTTCGTCAGGAAATTCCCCAACGTGAAACTCGAGGAATTCGTCAACGGGCCCTACGCGCTGAACCAGGACATGCACCGGCAATGGGAAGAAAAGGAGCAATTCCCACCTTACGAATTCTCCCTCGAAATGGGCAAGGAGATGTTCGCCATGCCTTTTGGCAACGGCAAGGGCTACGCCGATTGCTTTCCCAATCAGGGCATCGGCATCCGGCAAAACTATCCCTATTTCGACAACAAGGAAGGCAAGGTGGTCACGCTTGAACTGGCGCTGAACCGGTGCCGCGAGGCCAACGGCGAGCCGGCCCTCTCCTATGTCGAGGACGAAATGGCCGCGCTGACCGCCTATATGGCCTTCACGTCCCGCGGCAAGCCGTTTGATATCAGGATTCCCGACGATCCGCGCGCGCTCGAGGCCTACCAGAACGGCAAGCGCTATTTCTATGCCAGGCGCGGCCAGCTCAATTTCTCCTGCGCCACCTGCCACGTGCAGAACCCCGGCGAGCGAATGCGCGCCGAAGTGCTGGCACCCGCGCTCGGCATCCTGAATGCGATGCCGATCTACCGTTCCGAATGGGGTGGGATGGGCACGATCAGCCGGCGTTTCACCACCTGCAACAGCCAAATTCGCGGCGTCCCGCTCGATCCGCAGGATGAAGAATACCGCGATCTCGAATATTATCTGTCCTACGTCAGCAACGGATTGCCGATTTCCGGTCCAGGCGCTCGGCCATGACCATGACAAAAACCAGAGCGCCGATGCGGATGTCCATTTTCTCGCTGATTCCCCTGTTATTGATCGCCGGCCCGGCCTCGGCGCCCGCCGCGGGCGCCGAGGCCGATTTCAGGGCTGCCTATGCCGCGGCCGAAGCCGCCGAACAGGAAGCAGGCCACTTGCGCAATCAATGGACGGTGACGGCATCGGCTCTGGCCGACGCCAAAAAGGCCGCCGATAAGGGCGACTTCGACCAGGCGTTGGCGTCGGCGAAGGAAGCCGAGGCGCTGGCCAAGGCATCGATTTTCCAGGCGACAAGCGAGAAAGAAGCCTGGAAAGCTCTCGAAATACGCTGAACCTGTCGCATGATCCGGAAACGTGGGAACCGGCTTTCCGAAAAGATCATGCGCAAACAAAGAGACGAATGGCGCACAGACCTCGCATGACAATCCGCCGCCGGGATTTTCTCAAACTGGCAGGCACGGCCGCGCTCTCCGGCGGAATGCCGCCTGTCGCGCGCAGCGCCGACAATGCCGGCGTCTACGACATCGAACGCTTCGGCAATGCGCGCATCCTGCATATCACCGACACGCATGCGCAGCTCTTGCCGGGATATTTTCGTGAACCGAGCGTCAATCTGGGTTTTGGCGCCATGCAGGGACGGCCGCCGCATCTGGTCGGGCGCGCCTTTCTCGATCGATTTGGCATCGAGCCTGATAGCGCCGACGCCTATGCTTTCACGTCCCTCGACTTCGAGAAATCCGCGGTTCGCTTCGGCAAGCTCGGTGGATTTGCGCATCTGAAAACGCTGATCGAGCGCTTGCGCAGCGATGCCGGCGCAGGACGTTCCCTGCTGCTCGACGGCGGCGATTTGTGGCAGGGCACGGGGCTTGCCAACGCCACGCGGGGCGCCGGGATGGTCGAGGCCGCGAACCTGCTCGGCATCGAGGCGATGACGGGTCACTGGGAGTTCACCTATGGCGAAGACGCCCTGCGCCGCAACCTCGAACGGTTCAAGGGCGAATTTCTGGCGCAGAACGTCTATCTGACCGAGGAAGCCGCATTCAATGACGCCAAGGCGTTTGATCGCGCGTCAGGACGGGTATTCAAGCCGGCCATGATCAGGGAGATCGGCGGCTACCGCATCGCGGTGATCGGGCAGGCCTTTCCCTATGTTCCGATCGCGCATCCAAAGCGGTTTACCCCGAACTGGACCTTCGGTATCCGCGACGAGGAATTGCAAAGACTGGTCGATGCGCTGCGAGGCGGCGACAAGGTCGACGCCGTGGTGCTGTTGTCGCACAACGGCATGGACGTCGATCTCAAACTCGCCGGCCGGGTGCGCGGCATCGACGTCATTCTCGGCGGCCATACCCACGACGCCGTTCCGCAACCGATTCCCGTGACCAATGCAGGGGGCACCACGCTCGTCACCAATGCCGGCTCGAACGGAAAATTCCTCGGCGTGCTCGATCTCGAGCTCGCCAGAGGCCGGGTCAGCGATGTCAGATACCGGCTGCTGCCGGTATTCTCGGAATTGCTGAAGCCCGATGCGGCGATGGCGGCGCTGATTGAAACGATGCGCGCGCCGCACGCTTCGGCCTATGCCGGGAAGATCGCGACCGCCGATCGCCTGCTCTATCGCCGCGGCAATTTCTTTGGCTCCGTGGATCAATTGATCTGCGAGGCATTGCGCACGGAATTGAATGCCGAGATTGCGTTGTCGCCGGGCTTCCGCTGGGGCTCGTGCGTTCTGCCGGGACAGCCACTGACGACGGAAGACCTACTGTCCGAGACCGCGATCAGCTATCCCGAAACCTACCTCCAAAGCATGACCGGCAGCCAGATCAAGGATGCCCTCGAAGACGTCTGCGACAACCTGTTCAATCCCGACCCCTATTATCAGCAGGGCGGCGATATGGTCCGGGTCGGCGGCTTCACCTATAGCTGCACGCCGGCGGAAAATATCGGCCACCGGATTTCCGACCTCAAGCTCGATAGCGGCCGGTCGATCGAGGCCGGCAGGAACTACAAGGTGGCGAGTTGGGCCTCGGTCGTCGAGCAGCCGGGAATGCCGGTGTGGGACGTCTTTGCCAGATATCTTGGCTCCGGCAAGCCGCCGGATGCGCGCAGTGCCGGCGTCAGCTTAAGGGGCGTCGATGGCAATCCCGGGATCGCGGGAGGCGGATGAGGCCCTTTTCGCAATGCAGAAGACGGGAGGCCGTGCGCCGCTGTGTCCTGTTGACCGGCGCTTTGCGCAGCGGACTGGCGTGATAGTATCGGGAATCAAATCGCGGACCTGCCAGTCATGATTTTTCGTCAGCTGTTCGACAGCGTATCGGGAACCTACAGCTATATCCTGGCCAGCCGGGCCGGCGGCGAAGCGCTGATCCTCGATCCGGTGCTGGAGAAGGTCGATCGCTACTGCCAGCTGCTGCGCGAGCTCGACCTCAAACTGGTGAAGGCCGTCGATACGCATCTGCACGCCGACCATGTCACCGGGCTCGGCGAACTGCGCGACCGCACCCACTGCGTCACCATCATGGGTGAGCAGACCAAGGCCGACGTGGTGGCGATGCGGGTCGCCGACGGCGACAAGGTGACGATCGAGGGCATCACCCTCGACGTGATGTACACGCCGGGCCATACCGATGATTCCTACAGCTACCTGATGGGCGATCGGGTCTTCACCGGCGACACGCTTCTGATCCGCGGCACCGGCCGCACCGATTTCCAGAACGGCAGCGCGCGGGCGCAATATGATTCCATCTTCAATCGGCTGTTGAAGCTGCCCGATGAGACCATGGTGTTTCCCGCCCATGACTACAAGGGCGACACCGTCTCCACCATCGGCGAGGAAAAGCGATTCAATCCTCGGCTGCAGGTGCGCTCGGTCGACGAATATGTCGAGCTGATGGGCAATCTGAAGCTGCCAAACCCCAAGATGATGGATGTCGCGGTGCCGGCCAACATGCATGTCGGCCTGCATCAGGAAAATCTCGCCAAACAGGGCCAGTCGTTCACGGCCCGAGAGGCGATCGACAGCCTGGGCCGCCCCGATATTCTGCTGGTCGACCTCAGGGAAAACAGCGAGCGCGCCAAGCACGGCACGCTGCCGGGCGCGCTGCACGCGCCCTATCCCGCTATCGGCGAAAGCCTGCAGCCCGGCGGGATGCTGCGCGAAGTCGCGGCGGCGACCGGACGGCGCGTCGTGTTCTTCTGCGCTTTCGGCGAGCGCTCGGCGATGGCTGTGGCTGCCGCCAGCGAAGCGGGCCTCGCCAACACCGCGCATATCGCCGGCGGCATCGACGCCTGGAAGAAAGCCGGCGGACCGGTGCTGACGGGGTGAACTCCCTCGTCCTGAGGAGCTTGCGCAGCAAGCGTCTCGAAGGACGAAAGCCCGCGGCCCTTCGAGACGCGGTCCTTTGGACCGCTCCTCAGGGTGAGGCGTCTTCCTCTACTGCTCAACCCGCTTCAGCTCCTCGACCAGCACGTCCAGCGCGTCGGCGAGCATGACCCCGCCGCACACCGTCAACCGGTCGGGAATGACGATGCGCTTTGATGGCGGATAGAAGCGCTCCAGCGCCGGGTGCAACAGGAAGGCGCGGCCATCATCCTCGGCGCGGTCGCCGGCCTCCGACACCACAATCAAATCGGGCTTCAGGTTCACGACGGCTTCGAGCGAGGCAAAACCGCCGGAGATGATCCCGAGATCGGCCGCCGCGTTGAAAAGTCCGGTCTCGGCCAGCAATGAGCTCAGCAGGCTGTCGTTGCCGGAGACCCAGCCGCGCCGGGACAAGGGCAGCACGCGGTAGTGCCTGCCGACTACGGCCTGACGCGCCCGCACGATCGCATCGTCGAGCCGGGCGACTTCCAAGCGCGCGCGATCGGGATGGCCGACCACGTTACCCATCTCGCGGATCTGGGCTCTCACCTCGTCAAGATTGCGGGGCACGGAGAATTCAGCGAGATGAAGTCCCTTCTCCTTCAAAAGCTCCCGCGTCGATCGCTTGTCGAACAGGCTCGCCACCACGATATCCGGCCTGAGCACCAGGATGTCTTCCGCGCCGCCCGAAAGAATCCGATATCGGCCGGCAGCATCGGCCGCGAAAGATTCAAATCGTTCGCGCGCGTAGCGGCTGAGCCCGAGGATCTGCTCCGGATCTGCCAGCGTGATCAGCAATTGGTCCGTACAAACATTCATAGATGCGATGCGCGGCAGGCTGTCTGCCCGTGCCGGCCCGGACGATATGGCGCCAAGCATCGCCAAGACTGCAACGGTCGATCGTGACAAATTTCCGAGGCGCATGAACATGTTCCTGCTAGATTTCCGCCCATGGCACGATCACGACCTCGCGCTGATATTCCGCACGGTAGGCGCTGATCCGGAACACGTCCGCCATCACCTGCTCCGATAGCGCCTCGGAGGCAGCGCCTTGCGACACCAGGCGGCCGTCCGAAAGCACCAGGATCATGTCCGCAAACCGCGCGGCGAGCCCGAGATCGTGGGTCACCACGATCACCAACGTGCCTTGGTCGGCGGCAGCGCGCAGGGTTTGCATGACATCGATCTGGTGGCGCGGGTCGAGCGAGGATGTCGGCTCATCCGCCAAGATCACCGGCGCTTCGACCGCGAAAACACGCGCCAGCGCCACGCGGCTGCGCTCACCACCGGACAATTCCGTGACGCGGCGATCGCCGAGGTCGACGACATCGGCCGCCTGCATCGCCCGCAGCACCGACTCGGCATCTTTCAATGTCAGCCGCGCGGGATCGGTCGCGCCATGTGGATAGCGGCCGAGCGCCACAATATCCCGCGCCGGCAGCGGCCAGTGGACGAGGTGGCCCTGCGGCAGATAGGCAAATCGCCGCGCGCGCGCGCGCAACGGCAACGCCAACAGGGCGTCGCCCCCGACATGGATCGCGCCCGTCGAAGGCACAAGCCCTGCCAGTGCGCGCAGCAGCGTCGTCTTTCCGGCACCATTTGGCCCGACCAGCGCGACCAGATGTCCCGACGACAGCGCGAGCGAGACGTCATGCAGCACGGCACGGCCGGCCAGCGTCACGCCGAGGCCCTGCGCGGTGAGGAAGGCTGATGCCGTCATGCGACGCCTCCGCCGAGTGCACGCCGTTCGCGCATGATGAGATAGAGGAAGAACGGCACGCCGATGATCGAGGTCAACACGCCGACCTTGATATCGCTGGTTGACGGAATGATCCGCACGGCGATATCGGCTGCCAGCAGCAGCGCGCTGCCGGTGAGCGCGCTCGGAATCAGCAGCCGCGCCGGATCGTGTCCGATCAGCGGCCGCATCAGATGCGGCGCGACCAGGCCGATGAAGCCGATCGTGCCGGATACAGCGACCGCGCCGCCGACGCCAAGCGCGACGCCCGAAATCACCAAAAGCCGCATCCGGCCGACATCGACGCCAAGGCTTTGCGCCGTCTCTTCCCCGAGACTGAGCGCGCGGAAGGCGTTGCGCTGGCTCAACAGAATGACCGCGCCGGCGGCAATGAACGGCAGCGCCAGCATGACATGGCGAAAACTGCGGTCGTCCAGCGAACCGAGCAGCCAGAACGCAATTTCAAGCACAACGAACGGATTGCTCGACAGATTCATCACCAGCGCGGTCGCGGCGCCCGCAAGACTCGATATCGCAAGGCCCGCCAGGATGAGAATCAGCAGGCCGGCGTTGCGGCCTGCGATCGCCAGCAGCACGAAAACCGAGGCAAAGGCGGCGATGATCGCCGCAACCGGAAGCGCATAGGACCTGACATCGGCCAGGCCGAGCGCGATGATCAGCACCGCGCCGAACGCGGCCGATTGCGGCGCGCCGAACAGCGAGGGCGCAGCAAGCGGATTGCGCAGCAGCCCCTGTAGCGCCGCGCCGGAAAGGCCGAGCATCGCGCCGATCGCAAATCCCAGTATCGCGCGGGGCAGCCGGATTTCCCGGACGATCACCTGCTGTACGTCGCTGCCGCCACCGAACAGGGCGTCGACCACGGACAGCGGTGACAGCCGCACCGGACCGATCCCGAGCGAGGCCAGCAGCAGCAGCACGACCAGAACGACGAGCGCTGCCGTCATGCCGGCGCGCCGGCGCGCCGCAACGTCGACCGTCGCCATGACGTTCTGAATGCTCATCCATCGTCCTCAGGCCGCGACGTCGTCGCCCTGCCCAATGCTCATACAATGATTAAGGTTCGGCACAAGCGTGGCCGCGAACAAAATGAGTACCCGCGACGCGCGCCGGCGCGCGGCCGAACGATGGCATTGACTCGGCGCCCGTCACAATTCTAGATAGCCGCGACGGTTCCCTGTTTTGGGGATCAAAAGGGAATGCGGTGCGGAGAGATTTCTCCAATGCCGCGGCTGCCCCCGCAACTGTAAGCGGCGAATCCTTCGCCATATGCCACTGGGAATCTCGGTCCTGGGAAGGCGACGAAGGGTAACGACCCGCGAGCCAGGAGACCTGCCGTCAGCCGTGGTCACACGCGAAGATGTCGGTCGGGGAGTACAGGCATTAGCTTCACCTGATGTGCGCAAGCACGATGGTGGGACTTGGTTCGCTGTGACGTGCCACTGACGTCATACCGAGGTCCAACCATGTCTTCCACCATCAAAGCCGCATCGCGGCGTCGCAGGCTTCTGCTTGCGTCAGCTTTCCTGCTGCCGGTTCTCCCGCTGGGTATTTCTGCCGCCAACGCGCAGCAGGCATCGCCGGGCCAACTGCCTCCCATTGAGATCAGCCCGCCGCGTGACGAGAGCCAGACCCGGGCTAAACCTTTAACCGATCAGGATTCGAGCTCGCGCCGCGTCGTGCCGAATGTGTCTCCTGCAACCAGCACAAACGTCTCGCCAACCGGCGACACGACGGCCGTCAGGCAATTCAACGGCATCGTCGGCGCTTCGTCGACTGTGATCACGGCAGAAGATATCGCGCGCTCGCCCGCCCAGACGGTGCAGGAGATCATTGCCCAGACCCCCGGCGTGCAACTGACCACATTATACGGCGGCGTGAACGGCGCACAAACCAACGTGGACGTGAGGGGCTTTGGCGCCTTCGCCACAGCCAATACGCTTATTCTAATCAACGGCCGCAGACTCAATGATGTCGATCTGGCCGGCGTCGACCTTTCGACCATCCCGCGCGATTCGATCGAACGCATCGAAATCACCAGAGGCAACAGCGGCGCCGTATTGTATGGCGACAACGCCGTCGGCGGCGTCATCAATATTGTCACCAAGACCACCACCGGCGGCGCGCCGATGTCGATACGCGCCGAAGCCGGTGTCGGGTCATTCAATCAGCGCCTTGGCTCGGTTTCCGCCACGGCGAACCAGGGAGCCTGGTCAACGTCCTTCTTCGGAAATGGAATCAGCTCTGACGGATATCGGACCAACAACGCTCTCTCGCAACAAAATGGCTTCGGCGAGATCCGCTATGCGACGCCTGACTTCAAGGCATTCTTCAACGTCTCCGGCGACAATCAGCAGCTCGGATTCCCCGGCGGCAGAAGGGTCAATCCATCCGCCGGCATCAATGAACTCGCTACCGACCGCACTGGCACCGACACCCCGTTCGACTTTGGCAACAAGCAGGGTGCCAACGCCACCGCCGGCTTTACCAAGACGTTGTGGAACGGCGCCGAACTCATCGTCGACGGCGGTGTACGGGACAAAAGGCAGCAGGCGGGCTTCTTCGGCAACGTTCCGTTGCAGGACTTCAACGCCAGCTACGTCGACACCAGACTGCAGACGTGGTCGCTGACCCCCCGACTAAGCATCAAAAACCCGGTGTTCGGATTGCCCTCAACCATCCTGACCGGAATCGATTATTACGATGCGACCTTCCACTCCAATCGCAGCGAGCTGCAAAGCACTTCTCCAATTCACGTTTATGATCTGTCTCAGAAAACACTTGCCTCCTATTGGCAACAGACTATCGGAATACTTCCGGCCACCGATTTTTCGTATGGCGCCCGGATTCAGCAGACGAGCGTGGGTGCGAGAGATACTCTCGATCCAAACGCACCGGGATATTTTGGCGACGCACAAGCGCTGCCTCTCAATAGCGTCGAAACGAATCACGCATTGCATGTAGGTATCGAGCACCGTTTTAATGACGTGTTCACGATCTTCGGACGCGCCGCAAGCGCGTTTCGCACGCCGAACGTCGATGAGCGCGTAGCGTCCGGCCCGCTGTTCAACTCCGATGGCACTGCCAATGTTGGAAACTTCATGCTGAAAACCCAGACCTCAAACGACATCGAGGCAGGCTTCCGGGTCAAGGCCGGGAAGTTCGAGATGCAGTCGAGCATCTACAACATGGATCTCACCAACGAGATCCACTTCGATCCGGTGAATTTCATTGACTACAATCTGGACCCAACCCGCCGTTACGGCTCCGAGACCAGCGCGACATACCGCGCCAGCGACACCCTGCTGCTGCGCGGCGGTTTTGCCTATACCCGCGCGATATTTCGCGAGGGCCCTTTCACGGGCAATGATATTCCTCTGGTATCGCACTACACGGCCAATGCCGGCGTCAGCTGGAATATCTGGCAAAAATTTCTCGTGGCCGATGCAACGGTGCGCTACTGGAGCAGCCGCCACATGGATAACGATCAGCCCAACACCCAGCCGGTGATTCCGGCCAACGCGACGGCCGATTTCAAGCTGAGCGGCGCGTATGACAGATATTTCTGGTCGTTGAGCGTGAATAACGTGTTCAATGTGCTGTATTATGATTACGCGATCGCGAGCGCGTTCACGCCGGGTGCGTTCAGTGCCTATCCGTTGCCGGGCCGCACCTTCCTGCTGAAGGCTGGCGCGACGTTCTGATCGGACCCCCCGGTTTAGAGCCTTGCGCGGCCCGTCTGATGCCGGCCACGCAAGGGGCGGCGTCCTTCACCACGATTGCAGATTCCGCCCGGAACGGACCCCGTTCCGGGCGGATTCAGCCGAAATTTGCCCCTTCCGTGGCCCAAGACATGGTAGGATTGTGACAGAGATCGTCGCACGATGATGCGCGCCGTGAATCTTGAGGCAACCGATGGACGACGAACCGAAAAGCCCCGCCGAGTTGAAAGAGATCAGATTGAACCGAAAGCTTGCCCAGGACGCCGAAGGCATCAAGGCCATGGCCGAGATCGCGGCCGCCGACGTCGCGATACGAAAGCGGACCGCGAACCTGCGCGCGATGCGATTGGCGAGGGAAGCCGCAGACCGCGACAAACCACCGGAGCCCAAAGCCAAGGCCAAGCCCAAAAAGAAGAAAATAACTTAAATGACAAGAGAAGATCGCAACCGCGCCGATGCGCGTTTCAACAAGGCCGCGCGCACCGCGGGCGAAGCCAGGACCGGCATGGCCGAGCGCGACGCCGCGCTGAAGGCGGTGACCGACAACATGGCGAAGCTCAAGGCATTGCGGCTCGCGCGCGAGGCCGCCGAGCCTCCGGCCGTGGCGCCGAAAAAGCCGCGCGCCAAGCCGAAGAAATCAGCAGACAAGGGCCCGGCGCTGTCTGATTGGCTGGCGGGACAGCAAAGCGGCGGGCGTCGCACTTGAACGTTCCTGGTTGACCGGATCTATCCGGCCAAGTTCTTTGCAGCCAAGTGCCCTTCAGCCAAGCGCTCTAAATTTGCCCCCAACGCAACCCCGGTTACCCCCGGGCTCAGGCGACCTTCGGGTCGTGCTCTGCGCCGGGCGCGGGCCATTGGATCAGCGATCGCGTCTTGGTCGCGGCGTCGTAAACCTGAATCTGAAGCATCTGGAATTGATTCTTCAAAGCCATGCCGGTTTCTTCGGCGGCCTCGACCGTATCGTGGTGGGATTTGAAGTGTCCGTCCACGACAAGCGAATAGCCCTCGGTCGGCGCTTTGTCGGCGCGAATGATTTTGCGTGGCTGCTGTTCTTCCACTTCGATTTTCGGCTTCTTCATCGGTAGCTCCCGGATCATGATCCGATTAAACCGGACCATGCTCTCATCTGTTTGTCTTGAGCATGATCTTCCGAAAAACCGGTTCTCGCTGTTCCGGATCATGCTCTGGCTGCGCCTCCCTTTACGCTGAATGCCGGAAAAAGGCAGGAAAGATTGTTCGGTTGCGGCTATATACCGCCTCAAAGGCGGTGAGATTGATGTCGCAAACGTGACCGGACGATTGGACGGAGACACCGATCCGACCGATCAAAGGGAGTGCCATGGGCGGAACAGGCAAAAAGCGCGAACTTCCCGGCAAGGATGACGGCAAATACAAGAAGTCGTCGAGAAAATCGCCGCCTGCGACCGCCGAGGATGACGACATCGAGGATGGCGACATCGCCACGCCAAAGCGCGATCGCTACGGCGAAGACGACCAGCCGCTTTGATATTTTGAAAATCCCGCATCGCGGCACTTGCGAACAATTGGACCGGCATCGCGCTTCCGGCTGCGTTTTGAGGGCTGCCATGCAGCTCTATTCATGGACAAATAACCAACACAGCCGATAGTTTCGCCATTAAAGAGAGGAACCGGAGATGGCCGACATTCTGGCCGCGCCGCAACAAGCGAAGACAGACGAACAACTGCGCACGCTGGTGGCGATTTCGACGGCCCATTGGGTCAGTCATTTTCATATGCTGGTGCTGCCGATGCTGTTCCCCTTTCTCAAGGAGCAACTCGGCGTCGGCTATATTGAACTTGGCTTCGCGCTGACCGTGTTCGCCGTCACATCCGGCCTGACGCAGGCGCCGATCGGCTACCTTGCCGATCATATCGGCGCCCGCAAGATCCTGCTGATGGGACTGACGCTGGGCGGCCTCGCCCTAATCATGCTCGGCCTGCATCTCAGCTATCCGTGGCTGATCGCCAGCGCCGTGCTGCTGGGACTAGCCAACAGCGTTTATCATCCGGCCAATTATGCGATCCTGTCCGCTCATATGAATGAGGCGCGCATGGGCCGAGCCTTTTCGATTCATACCTTCGCCGGTTACGTTGGCGGCGCGGTGGCGCCCGCGACCGTGGCGGCGCTGGTCGCAACGACGGGAGGCCATGGCGCGCTGCTTGTCACCAGCGCGGTGGGACCGCTTGTCGCGCTGTTTCTCCTGGTCGTCGGCATTCCCGATGCAAGCGCGGCGGACCGCCAGGTGGCCGGCACAGACGCGCCGCGGCAAAACGTCATCACCCCCGCCTTGATCGTGCTGACGGTCTTTTTCATGCTGCTCAGCCTGTCCAACGCCGGCATCGGCAATTTCGGCGTCGTTGCGCTGATGAGCGGCTACGGCGTGACATTCCCGGCCGCCAATATCGCGCTGACGGCGTTTCTGGGCGCCAGCGCGATCGGCGTGCTGGCGGGCGGATTTCTCGCCGACCACACCACGCGTCACGGGCAAGTGGCCGCCGCCTGCTTTGCCGTGAATGCTGCGATCGTATTCTTGATCGCAACGGTGAGTCTGCCGCTGCTGCTGCTGACGGCGGCGATGGCGTCGGCGGGATTCCTCGGAGGCGTGATCGCCCCTTCGCGCGATATGCTGGTTCGCAACGCGGCGCCGGCCGGGGCGGCGGGGCGGGCCTTCGGCATCGTCTCTACCGGCTTCAACATCGGCGGCATCATCAGCCCGCTGCTGTTCGGCTGGATCATGGACCAGAATCTGCCGCATTGGGTGTTCGGTGCTTCGGTCGTGTTCATGGTCCTCACGGTCCTGCTCGCACTCGCAACCGAGCAAGGCCCGCAAGAGAGATCGGCGGCGTCCGATGCGAGGATGATGCACCCGTGATGACCGTCCAGAGCGGTACGGTCAGGCGAATTTCGGCTGCCGCGCATCCCCCGTCAAACGCGCACGCTCGCTATCGGGCCAAAGCAGCAGCAGGCCGAGCAAGCCGGACACAATCAAAATGACGGCGTTGATGGTAAAGCCGGTCATGTATCCGTCGAGCAATCCTGACGCACGCTGGATCACGCTGCCCATGACCGCCGGGGCCAAGATGCCGGCAAGCGTGTAGATCGCTCCATAGATCGAGATCACGGCGCCGCGCTGGGACACCGGCGTAAACTCCCCGAGCATGGGCGCACAGACCACGTAAATCGATCCGCACAGCCCCGACCCTGCCACCAGCAAGGCGATCTGCAGCGCAGCGCCCTCGATATGCGGGATAACGGCAAGGATTGATCCGCCGACGATCAAGGGGACCGCGCCAAGCACCCCGCGCGCGCCGCGGGTAGAAACCCCGCGCGCCATCAGGACCTGCGACGTCCACCCGGTGAGGAGCACGACAACGGCACCGAACACCCACGGCAGAATCGAGATCCACCCTGCGTCCTGCTGCGAGAAGCCGAGCCCCTTGACGATGAAGGGCGTGAACCAGGTGAGCCCCAGCGACAGCGCCCAATAGGCGCCGAAAGTCGCGGCACAGCAGCCAATGAAGGTCCGCGAGGTCAGCAGCTGAACATAGGGAATGCGGGGCTCCGCCTCCGCCGTCACGGCAGTTTCAACCAGCGGGCCTTCCTCGCCCAGGATCAGCCAAGCCGCCACCCACACCAGGCCGACGACGCCGAGCGCGCCGAACGCATAGTGCCAGCTGTAATTGACGATCACCCAGTTCAGCGCCGGAACCGCGAGGATGACGCCGAAGGCGGATCCCTGCGACAGCACCGCGGTGGGCAAGGTTCGCTTCTCATCGGGAAACCATTTGTAGATCGCATGCACCGCCACCGAACCCGCCGGACCCTCGCCGGCGCCGAGGATCACGCGGCAGATCAGCAGCGTCGAGAAACTGACCGTACCCACCATGGGGAACTGGGCCAGCGCCCATATGACCGCCAGCACAAGCAGCACCCAGCGCGTCGCGATGCGATTGACCAGGAACCCGACCACGATGGCGGCGATCGAAAACAGGAAGAAGAACGCGGAGCCAAGCAGGCCGAACTGCTCGGGCTCGAGCTTCAGCTCGGTCATGATCGGCACGCCGGCGAGGCCGACCACGATCTTGTCCGCGAAATTCACCAGCATGAGGAGAAACAGCAGAAACGTGATCCTCCAGGCACCTTTGGGAGCCGGTGGCGTGGTCATGATCGTTCCCTCATCGCGGTTTATTGTCTTGCTGGCCCTGTTGGATCGGCCGATCCAATGCTACCCAAGCCCGATCAGGCAATGCAACCAGGCATTTTGGCTGGATCCCGCTTGCTCTCAGGCCGCCGCCCGATGCAGTTTCGGACGGAAGCCGCAACCGGACGACGATCGCGTCGCCGTCATGTCTGAGACCGCGATCTCCGGTATGGTCTTGGTACGTTGCGCGACGATCATAGGGCTTCCATGGTGACACGCTTCGCATGACAACCGGCAAACAGATCGTGCTGAGCGTTCGCAATCTGACCAAGGCCTATCGTTCCGCCGGCGAGCAAATCGCCGTCCTGCGCGGGGTGAACCTGAGCGTCGCGGCAGGCGAGCGCGTCGCGCTGACTGGCGAATCCGGCAGCGGCAAGAGTACGCTGTTGCACCTGATCGCGGGCCTCGATCGGGCCGACGCCGGCGAAATCAGGCTCGCCGACACGTCGCTCTCGGATCTCGGCGAAGCTGGCCTGGCGGCAATGCGGCGCGACCGGCTCGGTCTGGTATTTCAGCAATTCAACCTGATCCCGAGCCTCAATGTGAGGGATAACCTCGTGTTTCAGTCTCGCATTGCCGGCTGCCACGATGCGGCCTGGCATGCCGAGCTCGTCGAACGATTGGGCCTCGGCGGCCTCTTGGACCGCTATCCCGAGCAATTATCCGGCGGCCAGCAGCAGCGGGTCGCGATCGGCCGCGCGCTGGAGGTCAAGCCGCTGCTACTGCTTGCCGACGAACCCACCGGTAACCTCGACGAGGCGACCGCAGATGACGTTCTCGCGCTCGCGCGCGATCTGGTCGCTCGAACCGGCTGCGGCTTTCTGATGGTCACCCACTCGGCGCGGCTGGCCGCCACGCTCGACCGGCACGTCAACCTCAGCGCGGGACTGATCACATGAACCGCATCCTGTGGATTCTCGCGGTTCTCCTGAGTCATTGGCGGCGGCATCCGATGCAGCTCGCCACCTTGCTGATCGGCCTGATTTCGGCGACCGCGCTGTGGAGCGGCGTACAGGCACTGAACCAGCAGGCTCGCAGCAGTTACGACCGCGCGGCCGCCACTTTCGGCGGCGCCAGAACGGCAGCCCTGGTCGGCCGTAGCGGCGCCACCTTCCCGCAGCAACTCTTCGTCGACCTGCGCCGCGCCGGATGGCCGGTGTCGCCGGTACTCGAGGGCCGCATCCAGATCGGCGGCAGGTCATTCCGGCTTCTCGGTATCGAGCCTGTCACGCTGCCGGCCGAAGTCGGCAATGCGCCGGCGATTGGAAGAGCAGGCCTGCAATCCTTCGTCACACCACCGGGAGAAATCCTGGTGTCGCCCGAGACGCTTTCCGAGCTCGGGCTGCCGGAAGGCGCCTCGCCCCCGGCGAGCGGCAGCGCCGTGCTGCCGCCGCTTCGCGTGGCGGCGCAACTCGCGCCGGGCATCATGGTGGTCGATATCGGCATTGCGCAGCGGCTTCTCAAACTGCCCGGTCAAGTCTCCCGCCTCCTGATCGGCAAGGCCGGAGGCCACCGCGTCCCGCTCGAGAATGTCACCGGTGACAAGCTCCACCTGATAGCGCCGGACGCGGAGAGCGATCTCGAACGCCTCACCGACAGTTTTCACCTGAACCTGACGGCGTTCGGCATGCTGTCATTCTTCGTCGGGCTGTTCATCGTCAACTCCGCGATTGGCCTTGCGTTCGAGCAACGTCTGCCGATGTTGCGAACCTTGCGCGCCTGCGGGGTATCGGCGCGCATGCTGAACACGGTGCTGGTCGTCGAACTGATATCGCTGGCGCTGGTGGCGGGCCTGGTGGGGCTGGTCTGCGGCTACCTGATCGCAGCCGCGCTGCTGCCCGATGTCGCAGCGTCGTTGCGCGGGCTTTATGGCGCGCAGATTCCCGGTCAGCTGACGCTCAAGCCGGAGTGGTGGATCGCCGGCCTCGCCATCAGCGTCGTCGGTGCGCTGCTGGCTGCGACCGCGAGCCTCTTGAAAGCGATCCGCCTCTCGGTGCTGGCCGCGGCCCAGCCCTATGCATGGCAACAGGCGCAGCACAGATGGCTGGTGTTGCAGAGCACGGTTGCCCTCGCCGTGCTCGGCGCCGCCGGCGGCTTTCTGTGGCTCGGCGATTCCCTGGTTTCAGGTTTTGCGCTGCTCGCGGCGCTGTTGCTCGCCGCGGCGCTGGGATTGCCTGCGGTTCTGGAACTGGTGCTGGCTCAGGGCCAGCGGCGTGCGAAACGCGCGCTGGCGGTCTGGTTCTGGGCGGACAGCCGTCAGCAACTTTCGGGATGGTCGCTGGCGCTGATGGCGCTGCTGCTCGCGCTCTCGGTCAATGTCGGCGTCGGCACCATGGTCGAAACCTTCAGCCGAACGTTTACCGCCTGGCTCGACGGGCGGTTGGCGGCGGACGTTTACATCAATGCATCTGACGATGCGCAGGCCACAGCCATCAAAGCGTGGCTTCGCGAACGCCCCGAAGTCGCGGCGATCCTGCCCGGCGGCCGAGCCGAAACCCAGATCAATGGAGCGCCGGTTGAAGTTCTCGGCATCGCCGATCACGCGACCTACCGCGATCACTGGCCACTGCTCCAATCGACCGCAGACCATTGGGCCAGGCTTCGTGCGGGCGATAGCGGCCTGATCAGCGAGCAGCTGGCCCGACGGCTGAAGCTTGCCATCGGCGACGCGGTCGAGGTGCCCGCACCCGGAGGAAACTGGACGCTCGAAGTGGTCGGCATCTACGCGGATTACGGCAATCCCAAGGGGCAGATCGCGGTCAATTTTGCCGCGCTGATCCGGCGTTTTCCCGATATCCCACTGACGCGACTTGGCTTGCGCGTCGCGCCAGCGGCGGTTCCGGCGCTGATGTCGGCGCTGGCTGACAAATTCGGACTGGATGGCCGAAACCTCGTGGACCAAGCGACGCTGAAGGCCGAATCGACGCAGATCTTCAACCGGACCTTCGCGGTGACGGCGGCGCTGAATGCCTTCACGCTTGGGGTCGCCGGCATTGCCTTGCTGACCAGCCTGCTCACGCTCGGCAATTCCCGGCTGCCACAGCTTGCGCCGCTCTGGGCGATCGGGATCACGCGCCGGCAGCTTGCGGCCATTGAACTCCTGAAGACCATGTCGGTGGCGCTGATCACGGCGCTGCTCGCGCTGCCGCTGGGCCTGTTGGTCGCGTGGTGCCTGATCGCCGTGGTGAATGTAAAAGCGTTCGGCTGGCGGCTGCCGTTTCACGTCTTCCCACTGCAATTGATCGAGCTTCTCGGCGTGGCCATCGCGGCTTCGCTGGTCGCCGCGATGATTCCCGTTCTCAAGCTGGCGCGGATGCAACCGGCAGCCTTGATCAAGGTTTTCGCCGATGAACGATAGGCTTCGAATATCGCGGCGCGGCTTCGCGGGCGGCGCGCTTGTTCTCGCCGTCAGCCGCACGCCCGGCTTTGCACAGGGCTTTGCCGGGCTTGGCATGAGCGGAGAAGGTTTCGCGCCCGTCGTCCCGGGCAAGACCTTTGCCTTTCCAGCCGATCATGGCCCGCATCCGGACTATCGCATCGAGTGGTGGTACCTGACCGCCAATCTCGTGGATTCGGCCGGCACAGCCTATGGCGCGCAATGGACCTTGTTCCGTCAGACCACCCGTCCTGGCCCACAGCAGGAAGGGTGGGCCAATCAGCAGCTATGGATGGGCCACGCAGCCGTCACGCGCGCCGACGCCCACCGCTACAGCGAAGCCTTCGCCCGCGGCGGGGTCGGCCAGGCCGGCGTCGAGGCAACGCCATATCGCGCCTGGATCGACTCATGGCAAATGCGCGGGCTCGATGGCATGCGCGAGAATACGCTCGCGCCGCTTGAGCTTAGCGCTTCGGGCGCCGATTTCGCCTACGCGCTACGGCTCGACGCCGATCACGCAGTGGTGCTGCAGGGAGAGGCCGGCTACAGCCGGAAATCCGAACGGGGACAGGCCTCGTATTATTTCAGCCAGCCCTATTTCAGGGCGACCGGCAGCATCACCATCGACGACCGGCCGGTCGAAGTCACCGGACAAGCCTGGATGGACCGCGAGTGGAGCAGCCAGCCGCTCGCCTCAGGTCAAACCGGTTGGGATTGGTTGTCGCTGCACTTGAACTCCGGCGAAAAGCTCATGCTGTTCCGGCTGCGTCAGAACGACGGCCATCACTACGCTTCCGGCAACTGGATTTTGCCGGATGGCAAAACCCGGCAAATCGCGTCCGCCGATATCACCATGACGCCGAAGACCTTGACCGGGATCGAAGGGCGCAAAATCCCGACCACCTGGGATATTGCAATTCCCTCTCTGAACCTCGCGATCTCCTGTGTGCCGCTGAATGCGAACAGCTGGATGGGAACGAGCTTTCCCTATTGGGAAGGGCCGATCGGTTTTGCGGGCAGCCATGGCGGGGTTGGATATCTGGAGATGACCGGCTATTGAGTCCATCGCCTTGGCTCCTGAGAGAGGAATTCTCGTCATGTTTCATTTCACCGCGCTCGTCACCTGCCTGGCCATTCTGTTTTATTTCCTGACCGGCGCGCAGGTCGCGAAGGCGCGCGCCGCGTTCGGCATCAAGGCGCCGGCGATATCGGGCAATCCCGACTTCGAGCGGGTTTTTCGCGTGCAGATGAACACGCTGGAGTGGCTGCCGATCTTCCTGCCCGCGCTGTGGCTGTTTGCGATCTACATCAGCGATGTGATCGCGGCTGCCCTTGGCCTGGTCTGGATCGTCGGCCGCATTCTTTATATGACCGGTTACTCAAAAGCCGCCAACAAGCGCGGGCTGGGCTTTGGGATTCAGGCCGGTGCCGCCATCCTGCTCTGGCTGGGCGCAATTGGCGCAATTGCGTGGCGACTTGTTCATGCATGAGGGCGGGTCGCTGCGTTCGAGGGCCGAATCTGCGCGTTGCGGCACGGGCGATCGCGAAATTTGACGCCGCGGCGGTTATTTGACTTCGGGCTGATCCCAAGTTTAAGTACCGGGTGCAGCGGTAAATCCGCACTGTTCTATTACGACGTCAGTCCTTTGGAGTGCTTCCCGCGCGCGAAGGTTGTAGCGAGCCCCTTGCATGAATGCCTTTTTCAAGCGCCAGCTTGCGGATTACGTGGAATATCACCGCGATCCCTGGAATTGCGCGATGCATGTGTTTGGTATTGTCACGTTGTTCCTCGCCGCGGTTCTCCCCCTCAGCCTGTGGCACCTTTACGCGCTGGGCGCATACGTCACCATGGCGCCGATCATGGTCTTGCCGGTGCTGATCTACTGGTTGTTGCTCGACGCAGCCCTCGGCACCGCGATTCTTGGCGCCGCTGCCGTGTTGCTTTCGGCCGCTGCGACCATTGTGAGCCATGCCAGTCCCGTCACGGTGTGGTCGATCACGGCCATATTGATCTTTACCGGCGTCAGCTTTCAGGTTGTCGGGCATCGGGTGTTCGAACAACGACAGCCGGCACTGGTGGATAACCCAACGCACTTGCTGCTCGGGCCGATGTTCGTGATGGCGAAATTGTTCATCGCATTTGGTTTTAGGCACGACCTCGCGGTGATTATCGGTCAGGTTCCGCCGCAATCGCCGCGCGGCCCTTCACCCTATGTTGAGGAACATCAGGTCGAGCCGCTGCCACATTCATGACCCGGGTACTTGTCACTGGCGGCACCGGTTTTATCGGACAGCACCTCGTATCGGCGCTCGCTGCTGGCGGTCGACGGGTCCGGGTGCTGGATATTCGCCCACCGACCTGCGCGGTTCCAGACGTCGAATATGTCGCGGGTTCGGTCCTTGATCCGAACCAGGTGGACGCGGCGCTCCACGATGTCGCCGAGGTTTATCACCTCGCCGGACTTCCTGGTATGTGGATACCTCGAAAGAGCGATTTCTATGCGGTGAATTGCCACGGCACGGAAGTCGTCGTCGCCGCTGCGCGCAAGCGCGGGATTGCGCGCTTCCTGCATTGTTCGACCGAATCCATTCTTTTCCGGCCATCGCCGCTGCAGGATGCCAGCGAGTCCAGCCTGCTGCCGCCACAGGAAATGCCAGGTCTCTATACCCGCTCCAAGATGCTCGCCGAGCAGTGCGCCGCGCAGGCTGCGGCATCTGGATTTCCGCTGATCATCGGCACGCCGACGATGCCAATCGGACCCCACGATCACAACCTTACGCCCCCGACCGCCATGCTCCGACACTTTCTGAGCGGGCGCGTCCAATTGTACCTTGATTTCATCGTGAATCTGGTCGACGTGCGCGACGTCGCCGTGGGCCTGATCCTGGCGATGGAACATGGGCAAATTGGGCATCGCTACATTCTCGGCGGCGAGAGTATCTCGCTGAAGAATATCCTGCAGCTGATGTCGACGATCAGCGGCCGCCGCTATGTCTCGATTCCGGTTCCCGGCCGAGTGGCGGAAATGTCCGCGGCAATGCTGGAATTCATATCCGATCATGTGACGCACCGTCCGCCGACCGGTACGGCTGAGGGCGTGCGGATCGCGTTGCGGGCGACGGAGCTATCGATCGAAAAATCGCAACGCGAGCTTGGCTATGCGCCTCGCCCCATTGAACCCACGTTGCGCGAGACGATTGCCTATCTTCTCGGCGGCCGCGGCAAAGGGTTGTAAATCCGGTCTCTTCCTCGGCTTTCGCCGCATTTGCCAGCACCGTCCAATCAGGAATATAAGTCAGCCCATGATGCATGATCCGAACCAGTTTCTAGCCTTCGTCTGGAGCGGCTGGACCGCAACGTGGCCCACGCAGTTGCTGGCGCTGATCTGGGTTGCATGGCTCATCAGCTGGGGCATCGGCTCATTCTTTTCCGGTCGAACCGAAAAGCACGTCCGGACCTGGGACTCACGGGCCTACCGCATCCCCATTCTCGTGGGAGCCATCCTGCTGACGCCCTGGACGGCGGAGATTCTCGCAGAGAAACCGCTATGGCAGGTCGGCACTGGGGGCACATATCTGCTCGCGGCCCTGACCGCAGCGGGCTGCCTGTTCACCTGGTGGGCGCGAATCCACCTCGGACGTTTCTGGTCGAACGCGATCACGCGCAAGGAAGGCCACCGGGTGATTGACACCGGCCCTTACGGACTGGTTCGTCATCCGATCTATACCGGGCTTATCGGCGCCATGATCGCGACGGGCATCGCGGTCGCGACGGCGACAGCGCTGCTCGGCACGGTGTTGATCGCAATCGGCCTCTGGCAGAAGGCGCGCATGGAGGAAGGCTTTCTGACGACCGAGCTCGGCGCGGACGCCTACGGACCGTACTGCCGCCGCGTTCCAATGCTGATTCCGTTCCTTCCGCAACGCTGAGTTCAACTTATCTTGCCGTCGCGTATGGCGCCTGCGGCTTGCGGCATTAGTGCTTGGGTGGCGACTGCCCCGAGACCTCGACCAGCGGCACCAGATGGCGCGGAACGACGACGCGTTCGCCCGGCACCAGCGGCGTGCGTTCCGCTCCCTTATTGATCTGGGTGACCGACCAGAGCGGCACATGGTAGGTGGCCGCGATCGTCTGCAACGTATCCCCCGCACGGGCGAACACCGGCATGCCGCTATCCCAGAGGTCGATCGCGGCCTTGGCAGGAACGACAAAGCGAATCGGCACAGGCTCGTCTTCGACCCTCACCGACGTTGTCGCGAGCTGCACGATCTTGGCAAGTAACTGGACTTGGACCGTTTCCATCTTTTCGATGTTGATATGCGAAACTTCATCATGTTCCGAGAGGTCGAAGCTCGCATAGTGGCCCCGGTATCCTGGCTGCGGCTTGACGTCACCGCCGCCCAGAACGCTTTTCGACAGGAAGACGTTGATGAAGCGATCGACATTGAGCGGAACGCTGGGTGTGACATGGGCTGGATCGATCGCGACAGCCAGGCTTATCCGGATGCCTTCAGCCTCAAGGATTTCGGAGAACTTCAGCACGCAAAACCCGCCCATTGAATGCCCGATCAGAATGATCGGGGCGGGATTCTCCCGGTAGTCACGAATCGCTTGCGCG
Source organism: Bradyrhizobium sp. (assembly GCF_004799445.1). Lineage (GTDB taxonomy): Bacteria > Pseudomonadota > Alphaproteobacteria > Rhizobiales > Xanthobacteraceae > Bradyrhizobium. Next base: position 56,023 of record NZ_SSNA01000071.1, on the reverse strand, counting down.
GCGATGATGCGGCAAATCGTGAACTCGTAGACACTCGCCGGAATACCTGCATGTTCGATCCGCTCGGTCAGCCAATCCATTCCGCGCGAGAAAAATGGACCCATGGCACCGCGGAACAGGTAGGCGCGCCCGTGCAGCTCAGCCGTTGGCTGAGGCGCGGGTGGCAGCGCGGCGGTCTCGCTCGATACCGCGGCCGGACCCGCTACCGCCAGATCGAAGCCGCCATGGAAGAGCAGGGCCCACAGCATCGCTCCAAGAACGACCGTTGCAACTCGCGTCGGATTGATCATGCGCTCCGCGAACCATTGTAGACGCTGGTAGCCCCATCACATGGCGCCGGCCTCGGCGCATTCGGAGCAGAGAGTACGCCATTCGATGCACGACGCGTACATTACAGCCGTCGAATTGGTAGAATTGTGGCGCGCTTTGATATCACGCCTGTAACCCGCACAAGCGGCAATGGCGCGACGTCGCGCCATTGCCGGCTGCATCCAGGATTTACCTTGCTGTGCTCGTCTCTGGCTTCGGCGCCGCAGACGCCTCTCTCGGCCGGCTGCTAAACGCAACGGCATCAATGGCGCTTATCACCTTGCGCTGGATGATCTCGTTCTTGTCGATGGTGATGTGGCCGACACCCGGGACATTCTGCACGTTGACGTTCTCCAGTGATCCGTGCAGCTGATTTGTTCTGGCCACGGGCTCGCCGTTGCCGTTGCCGATGTAGAAATTGATATAACGCCCGACACGGCCGGCCAGGCTGGTGCGAAACACCGAATCCAGGCCTATCGCCAGTTTGACGGGAGCACCGAGCTGGTCGAGGCGCGCTACCATGTCCGGCAGGACCGTTGCACCCGAGGAGTGCCCGACCAGAACGATCGTCCGCACCCGTCCACTCCTGTATTCTGCCGCGGCTTCGTCGGCGAGGGATGACCAGGACAGATAATTGACGACGGTGACGGGGATGCCCTGCGCCTGCAGTTTGGCGGCGATGTCGTCGAGCCCCAGGGAGAAGATATTGAGCACACCACGCAGCAGATAGACATGGGTCCCGGCCCCGCCCCCCGACGCGGGAACCGCGGCATTCGCGCTTGAGCCGATCGGAAGCATCAGCAGCAGCAACGTAACCGCAAGGACTTGCAGCGACCGCAGCCACAATCGGCCAGACAACCGACACCTGTCGACAAATTCCGTGTAGCCGCTGGATGACTTCATTGGTTCTCCTCGGACGCCCAAATTGGTTGGTCGGACCGTAGACTCGGCGCGCTCGCATCTGCAACATAGGGAGCCACCGCAGGTGATTTAATGCCCGCTGCGTGTCCCTATTGCAACACCCTGGTGAATTTAAAGCTGCTTTGGGCTCTGCCTCTGCATCTTAACTGTGCTGGCTCTGTGGCGCAGGTCGGAGTGACGCTGCGCTGGGTCCCGGACATAGCGAGCTTGCGATCACTGCGTCAGCGGGCAGCCGCTGTCTTTCGCAGAAGGGAAAGCCTTGTCGCCCGGCACGACGGCAAGCTGTTTGTAGTAATCCCATGGCTTCTTGGATTCGGATGGTTTCTTGACCTCGAACAGATAGAGGTCGTGCACCATCCGACCGTTCTGCAGCACCTTGCCGCCCTGGGCAAACATGTCGTCGACCGGCAGCTCTTTCAGCTTCTTGGCAACAGCATCGGAATCCTTGGTGCCGGCCGCCTTCACGGCCTTCAGATATTGCAGCGTCGCCGAATAGGTGCCGGCCTGGATCATATTAGGCATGCGTCCGGTTCGCTTCATGAAACGCTCCGAGAACGCGCGGGTTTTGTCGTTCTGGTCCCAGTAGAAACCTTCCGTCAGCACGAGACCCTGCGCTGCCTGCAGCCCGAGGCCGTGCACTTCGGCGAGTGTCAGAAGCAGTCCGGCCAGCTTCTGGCCGCCGGCAACAATACCGAATTCCGCCGCCTGCTTGATCGAGTTGGTGGTGTCCAGCCCGGCATTGGCTAATCCGATTATTTTCGCTTTCGAGCTCTGCGCCTGCAGCAGGAACGAGGAGAAGTCCGACGAGTTGAGGGGAATGCGGACCGAACCCAGTACCTTGCCGCCGTTTGCCGTGACGATCTCGCTGGTATCTTTTTCAAGCGCATAGCCGAAGGCGTAATCGGCGGTCATGAAGAACCATGTGTCTCCGCCGGCCTTGACCAGCGCGCCACCGGTGCCGACGGCGAGCGCATGGGTATCGTAGGCCCAGTGGAAGCCATAGGGCGTGCAGGCATCGCCGGTCAGGCGCGAGGTCGCAGCGCCGACGACAATATCGATCTTCTTCTTTTCCTTGGACAGCTCTTGTACGGCGAGCGCGACCGACGACGTCGTCAGTTCGGTGATCATGTCGACGCCTTCGACCTCATACCAGCGCCGCGCGATGCTGGTGGCAAGATCGGGCTTGTTCTGGTGGTCGGCGGAGACGATCTCGATCTTCTGGCCGAGCACGCTGTCGCCGAAATCCTCGATCGCCATCCTGGCCGCCTCGAGGGAATATTTGCCGCCATAGTCCGCGTAGACCCCTGACTGATCGTTGAGAATGCCGATCTTGACACCCTGCGCCGACGCCGGAACCGCGAGTAACAGCCCGCATGCCGCAACAGCAGCCGGCAACATTCCCAATTTCATATTTGCCTCCCCCAAAATCCCGATTCTGATCATGATATTTTATAACTTTAACGCTGCCCATCTATTTAGGAATGAGCCGAAAGTAGGGTCGCGAACTGTTTTAGACGATGGGCACCTGCTATCCGGCTTGAGCCGGCGTTTTCCGGTGCGATCGGTCCGCCAGGTTGCGGACCAGCATGTAGAAGATCGGCGTGAAGACCAGCCCGAACAGGGTCACCCCGAGCATGCCGAAGAACACGGCAACCCCCACCGCCTGACGCATTTCCGATCCCGAACCGGACGAGACGACCAGCGGCAGCACGCCGAGAATGAACGCGAACGACGTCATCAGAATCGGACGCAACCGCAGCCGGCAGGCTTCGATAACAGCTTGCAGCCGGTCGCGGCCCTCAAGCTCGATATCGCGGGCAAATTCGACGATCAGGATGGCGTTCTTCGCCGCCAGTCCGACCAGCACCACAAAGCCGATCTGAGTGAGAATATTGACGTCCTGTCCCATGATCCGCACGCCGATGGTCGCGGCCAGCAGGCACATCGGCACGATCAGGATCACGGCGAACGGCAGGCTCCAGCTGCCATATTGCGCCGCCAGCACCAGAAACACGAACAGCACGCAGATCGGGAACACATAGAGGCCGGAATTGCCGCCGGTGACCTGCTGATACGACAGGTCGGTCCAATCGTACGAAAAGCCGCTGGGCAGGGTCTGGTCTGCCAGCCGCTTCATGATGTCGATCGCCGTCGCCGAACTCGTTCCGGGGGCCGTATCGCCCTGAAGTTCCGATGACGGATACAGATTGTAGCGCGCCACGCGATCCGGACCGGCGGTGTTGTGGAAATCCACGACGCTGCCCAACAACACCATATCGCCGGCGGCGTTGCGGGTGCGCAAGCGGGCAAGATCGGCGGTCTCCTTGCGAAACGGCAGGTCCGCCTGCGCGGTGACGTGATAGGTCCGGCCAAGAATATTGAAATCGTTGACATAGGCCGAGCCAAAATAGGTCTCGATCGCGTCCGTCACATTCTGGATCGGTACGCCGAGCTTCTGTGCCTTGATGCGATCGATATCCACGAACACCTGCGGCGTATTGGCGCTGAATGGCGAAAACACCGAGGTCAGCCCCGGCGCCTTGCGAGCCGCGGCGACGAGTTCGTCGGTTGCCGCCGCCAGCAATTCAGGACCGCGGCCCTGCCGGTCCTGGATCCGCATGGTGAATCCGCCGCCGGTACCAATGCCGGGAATCGAGGGCGGCGGGATCACGATAATGAAAGCGCCCTCAAGGGCGGAAAGCCGCTTGCGCAGTTCGCCCGTGATCTTCGCGGCCGACAAGCCCTTTTTCAGACGCACCTCCGGTTCTTCGAACACCGGAAACAGCGCGGCCGAATTGCTGGCCTGGGTGCGCGTTGCGCCGGACAGTCCGGCGAACGCCGCCACGCGCACGATGCCAGGCGTGTCGAGTGCGATGCTTTCGACCTCACGTACGATCTCGGTGGTTCGCGCCAGCGAGGCCGCGCCCGGCAATTGCACGGAGACGATGACGTAGCCACGGTCCTGGGCCGGAATAAACCCCTGCGGCGTCGAGACGAGCAACCAGCCGGCGCTGCCGATCAACGCCACGTAGATCAGAAGCATCAGCGCCGAGTGTTTGATGACAAGGCTGGCGGCACCGGCGTAGCGATGGGACAGCCAGTCAAATCCGCGGTTGAAAATGTCGGTGAATCTTTCCCAGCCGCGGCCGATCAAGTTCCAGCTTGCCGGCGGCCGCTTCTCCTCGTGGGGCTGCAGGATTTGCGAAGCCAGCGCCGGCGACAATGTCAGCGAGCAGAAGCACGAGATCGCGGTCGCCACCGCGATGGTGATGGCAAATTGCTGAAAAAACTGCCCGGAAATTCCGCCGAGGAACGCGGTCGGCACGAACACCGCGCACAGCACCAGCGCGATCGAAACCAGCGCGCCACCGACTTCCTCCATGGTGCGCAGCGCGGCATCCCGCCGGCTCATGCCGTCGCGAAGATGGCGCTCGACATTTTCGACCACCACGATCGCGTCATCGACCACAATGCCGACCGCGAGCACGAGGCCGAACAGGGTAAGATTGTTGATCGCGAAACCGAGCGCTGCCATCGCGGCAAAGGTACCGACCAGGGAAACCGGGATCGCCACGATCGGGATGATGGCGGGGCGCCATCCCTGCAGGAACACCAGCACGACAATGACCACGAGGATCATCGCCTCGTAGATCGTCTTGATCAATTCGCTGACGGACTGCGCGATGAATTCGGTCGGATTATACCCGATATTGTAGTCGAGACCTTTCGGGAAATTGGCCTTGAGCCTGACCATGGCATCGGAAATGTTCTTCGCGGTAGCCAGCGCGTTCGAGCCGGGGCGCTGGGTCACCAGCATCGCAACCGCGGTCTTCCGAAGCAGGAAACTGTTGGTGGTGTAGTCCAGCGCCCCCAATTCGATACGGGCCACGTCACGCAGCCGCACGGTGCGTCCGTCTGCGCCGGCTTTGACGAGGATGTCCTCGAATTGCTCGATATTCTTCAACCGGCCGGTGAAGGTGAGATTGGGCTGGAAGGCGCGATCCGCGATCGGAGGCGCCGCGAGCTGGCCTCCGGCGATCTGCAGGTTCTGCGCACGGATCGCCGCCAGCACGTCGCCGGCCGTCAATCCGAGATTCGCGATCTTGTCGGGATCCAGCCACAGGCGCATCGAGTAATCGCGCGCGCCGAAGATCTGGATGTCGCCGATACCGTCAAGCCGAAGCAGCTGGTCGCGAACCTGAAGCAGGGCGTAGTTGCTGATATAGAGCTGATCGAAGCTGTCGTCGGGCGACAGCATGAACACCACCATCAAGATGTCCGGGCTGTTCTTGCGTGTGACGACGCCGTTTCGCTGCACCTCGTCAGGCAATTGCGGTTGCGCAATCGCGACCCGGTTCTGAACCAGCACCTGGGCCTTGTCGAGATCGGTGCCGAGCTTGAACGTGACCGTGATCGTGAGCTGGCCGTTCGAGGTCGCCTGGCTGTAGAGGTAGAGCATGTCCTCGACGCCGTTGATTTGCTGCTCGATCGGCGCCGCAACGGTGTCAGAAACGGTTTGCGCGGAAGCTCCGGGATATTGCGTGGTGACCACGACGGTCGGGGGCACCACTTGCGGATATTCCGCGACCGGCAGCGTGGTGTAGGCGATCGCACCGACGATCAGGAGCACGATGGACAGCACCATCGCCAGAATCGGCCGGTTGATGGAAAGCTGGCGGAGGTTCATGTCTTACTACCGGCAGGGGCGGCCGCCTTGGCGGCATGCGGGGTCACCTTCGCCCCAACGCGCGCACGCTGCAGACCATCGACGATCACGCGGTCGTCCGGCTTCAGGCCTTCGCGGACCACGCGCAAGCCTTCGTCGATCGGTCCGAGGACAACCGGCTTCGCCTCCACGGTATCGTCGTCCTTGACCACGAAGACGATCTTGCGCGATTGATCGGTGGCAATGGCAGTGTCCTGCACGAGCAGCGCCTCGTAAGGCGCGCTTGCGATCAGGCGGACCCTGCCAAACTGCCCCGGCAGAATCGAAAAGTCCTTGTTCGGGACTACCGCTCGTCCACGCAGCGTGCCGGTCGAAACATCCAGCCGGTTGTCGAGGAAATCCACCTTGCCGTCGTGCGATGGTTTGGTTTCGCCGGTCAACGTCACCTGGACCGGATTTGGGTTGTCGCGCGAACTCGGGCGCTTGCCCTCGAAAAACAGCCGGTTGTATTTGAGGTAGGTAGCCTCATCCATGTCGAAATAAACGTAGATCGGGTCGAGCGAAACGATCGACGTCAGCAGCGTTGAGCTGCCCTCGCTGCCCTGGACGAGGTTGCCGACGCTGACGAGATGCCGGCTGACCCTGCCGCCGATCGGGGCGACGACATGGCTGAATTCGATATTGAGCTGGGCCGCCTTGAGCAGACCTTCGGCCTGGGTCTGCGCCGCCTTCGCCGCCTGCAGCGCCTGGCGGCGCTGGTCGACGGTGGAGTCCGCGACGTCCTGGGTTTTAATCAGCGTAAGCGCACGGTCGAGTTCACGCTTGGCAAGTTCCGCCTTGGCGCGCGCATCCGCGAGCTGGCCATCGGCCTGCTCGGCAACTGCTTCGAAGGGGCGCGGATCGATGATGTATAAGAGGTCGCCGGCCTTGACGAAGGCGCCGTCGCGGAATTCGACGTTGGTGACGAACCCGCCGACCCTGGCGCGAACCTGAACCTCTTCGACCGCGTCAAACCGTCCGGTGAATTCGTCCCAGTCCGTGACGGTGCGTTTGGTGGGCTGGGCAACCGTGACGGGCGGTGCAGCCGCCGCGACCGGCGGCGCCGCCTTGTCATCGCAGCCCGACAAATTGACCGCGAGCAGAACGATGATCGGCCCGAGACTGCAGAACGAACCAATATTGACAATTCGAGCCAAACGCCCCGATTTCTCAGTCGCGCTCACTGCCTTCTCCCCTGAACTATTGTCGCGATCGATCGAGGTGACCAGGACCCGCGGCAGGACCAAGATGAGATCAGCCGACAGTCTGTTCAAGAACCGGTCGGGATCAAGCAAAATTTGTCTTGCGCAGCGCGGCCAGCAAACAAAAAAATATCTGCGTCGGCCGGAACCGCCGGAATAATTTACTGGCCGGCAAGTTTGAAGAGCAGCCTCCGGCGCAATTCCATTCAAGGTGCTGTGTGACAGGCACATTGCACGGCGCCGACACACGGTCGGATCTGCGTGCGCGTGCAACCTTACGTTCGCGTCAAAGCAAACCGGCCCGCTCCCGGCTGGAGCGCCGAACATGGCGGAACGCATTTTGAGGCTCCCCAGCTTGCAGCTACTCCGCTAGATTGCCTCTAACGAACAAAACCAAGGGTCCGGGGAGGACAATCGCCGTGTACGGGGGGCGCACAGCTTTCGGCGCGATGGCGGAGGTCGTTTTCGGCCGCCGGGCCGCCGACGCCGTGGTCGGGCAAATCGACCGTTTCGGCGCTGCCCGCGCATTTCTGATCGTCAGCGACACGCTCAGCCGCGGGACCTCCGCGATCAAGAACGCGATCAGGAAAACAACGTCGGAGATTCCGCGCAAGATCGAGCGCCCGGCACCCATACGCGAAGCTCTTCTTTTGCCTGCATCCTAAAATCGTTTGGAGGAAAGATGTATACCGGCAAGCATGCTCATCTGCGTCCCCTTCAGCCCGCCTTCATCATGGCGAATTCCGGCGAGGCCGTGAGCTACGCCGAACTCGAGGCGCGCAGCAACCGCCTGGCGCACCTGTTTCGCAACCACGGCCTGAAGCGGCTCGACCACTTCGCGATCTACATGGAGAACAATAGCCGCTATCTGGAGGCCTGCGGCGCGGGCGAGAGAGCCGGCCTGTATTATACCTGCGTCAATTCATACCTGACGGGAAGCGAATTGGCCTACATCGTCGCCAATAGCGAATCCCGGATCCTCATCACCTCCGGTGCAAAGCTTGAGGTTGCCCGCGAGGCGCTCGCGCAATGCCCCAAGGTCGAACTCTGCATCGTGGTGGACGGCGCCAGCGAAAGCGAGCGCATTGTCGGCCTGCACGAAGCCACGCGCGGATTGCCCAAGAAGCCGATAGAAGACGAGTATATCGGCACCGCGATGCTCTATTCGTCGGGCACGACCGGGCGGCCGAAGGGCATCTTGCGGCCACTGCCTGAACAGCCCCCGGGACAGCAGCTGCCGCTTTTCGATTTCCTGCAAAAACTTTGGCAGTACCGCGAGGGCATGATCTATCTGTCACCCGCGCCGCTCTACCATTCGGCGCCCCAGGCTGCGGTCAATCTCACGATCAAGATGGGCGGCACCGTCATCATCATGGAGAACTTCGACCCGGAACGCTATCTCGAACTCGTCGAGAAATGGGGTGTGACCCATAGCCAGTTGGTGCCGACGATGTTCTCGCGCATGCTGAAGCTGCCGGAGGCGGCACGAAAGCGCTACGACCTGTCATCCCTCGAGATCGCGATTCACGCTGCCGCCCCCTGTCCCGCGGCGGTGAAGGACGACATGATCAAATGGTGGGGACCGATCATCAACGAATATTACGGCGCCACCGAAGGCCTCGGGTTTACCGCCTGCAACAGCGCCGAGTGGCTTGCCCACCGAGGGACCGTGGGCCGGGTCCTGCTTGGCGAACTTCACATTCTCGATGAGGACATGAAGCCCAGCCCCGCCGGCACGCCCGGCACGGTCTGGTTCAGGACCGCGACGCCGTTCGAATATTTTAATGACCCGAACAAGACCCGCGAGGCCCGTTCGCCGGACGGCAGCATGAGCACGGTCGGCGATGTCGGCTATGTCGACAGCGACGGCTTTCTGCATCTGACGGATCGCGCGACCTTCATGATCATCTCGGGAGGCGTCAACATCTATCCGCAGGAATGCGAGAACCTCCTGATTACCCATCCCAAGATCGCGGACGCCGCGGTGTTTGGCGTCCCCAACACCGATCTTGGCGAGGAGGTAAAAGCGGTGGTGCAACCGATGCCCGGGATCCAGCCGGGGCCGGATCTCGCCGAGGAATTGATCCTTTTCTGCAGCCAGTCGCTGTCGCGCCAGAAGGTGCCGCGATCGATCGATTTTGATAACGAACTGCCGCGGCTGCCAACCGGCAAGCTCTACAAGAGGCTGTTGCGCGACCGTTACTGGGGCAACAAGGCATCACGCATTTTGTGATAGTGCCAGCATTCGCAAGGGGCGGCGCTCTTGAAACACACCGGCGCGACGGCAAAACCCTCGGCGTAGCTCCCACGCGCAGCATCTTACCTCGTTGCAAGCCAGATAAGATGGCGCGCACCGCTGCGCCTTGCGGTGGCGCGCACGGCAACCTCGTTCACAGCGAAGCCGGCGTCGCGAAGCCGCTTGGAAAACAAGGGATGCGGCCCCGACGACCAAACCGCGAGCACGCCGCCCGGCCGCAAGGCCCGGCGGATGGTCTTCAGCCCTTTCAGATCGTAGAGCGCATCGTTGGCTTTGCGGATCAGACCCTCCGGCCCGTTGTCGACATCGAGCAGGATCGCGTCGAACGCCGACCGATGAGATTGAATCACATCGACGACGTCAGCGGCGCGAATGCTTGCGCGAGGATCGGCAAGGCTATCGCCGAAAATGTCAGCCATCGGACCTTGCGCCCACGCGATCACGGCGGGCACCAGTTCGGCCACCGTGATCCGCGCGTCGGATCCCAGCACGGCAAGCGCGGCGCGGAGCGTGAACCCCATGCCCAATCCGCCGATCAATAAATGTGGACGCTTGACCGCTTCGATTGTCTTGCAGGCGAGCGTGGCGAGCACCTCCTCGGATCCGCTGAGGCGGCTGTTCATCAACTCGTTCTGGCCCAGCATCATCGAGAACTCGGCGCCTCTTCGCATCAGGCGAAGTTCGATGTCTGCGCCAGGCACCCGTGCGGTATCGATCTGCAACCATGGAATCATGCGACGCTTCTATGCTATAAAGGTTTCGCAACCCGGAGTAGCACAGGCAGCCTGCGCGACCGCCGTCGGGTCCGGATCGCCACCCTATTCGATCACCCTCGCCGATAGCCATAAAATACGCCGCTTGATTGATCTGCAGGTTTTTGCTGAAATGGGTGCGGGCTGAGGTGCACAATGAAGTGGAAAAAGGAGCGCGACCTTCTGATCGCGCAAACAATGGCATTTGTTCAGTCCGTCGCAGTGAAGACGACGGAGGTTGCAGGCCGGGTTGAACCAATTCCGCTGAATGAACCCGACAAGGTGGAACGACCTGTCGAGACCGCAGCGATCATGCGCCCGTCTCCGGTTCGTCACAGTGAACTTCGCGAAGAAATCCGGGGAAGGGTGGCGGCGTTCCGCGCCCACCAGGAGCTCTTCAATCGTCACCGCGACGAATATTGTGACTCTGTCCTGGCGAAGGTTCGCGCTTCCACGGAGCACCAATCCACGGCGCCGGGCCATCAGCCGGGCAAACATTGATCCGGATCTTGCCGACGCGGTCCCCAAGCGCGGGGAAAACGGCCTGCATGGCGCGATTTTTGCAGACTTTAATCGGCTAGCCCGTTGCCGACAGCAAGCGAGGCCAATCAGAGGAGCAACGTCATGACGCTACTAAATCGAAGGGGTCTGCTGGGCACGGGATCCGCCATGTTGGCGCTCGCGGCGTTTGGCAGCAAGGCCGCCCTGGCGGCGGGATCGCCGGGATTGACCACCCACATGCTCGACACGGCCAACGGCAAGCCTGCGGAAGGCGTGAGGATCGATTTCAGTGTGCTCGAGGGCGGCGCGTACAAACTGATCAAGACGGTTCACACCAACGCCGATGGCCGGAACGCCGAACCTCTGCTGACCCCCGAGAACATGAAAGTCGGGCAATACGAATTGGTGTTCTATCTCGCCGAATATTACACGAAGCTCGGCACCGTGCTGCCCAATCCGCCGTTCATCGAAAAGGCCGTGATCCAGTTCGGCATGGCCGATGCGGCTTCGCATTATCACGTCCCGCTGCTGGCATCACCCTGGAGCTATACGACCTATCGCGGCAGCTAGGAACGTCGCATTCAAGCGGGGGGCCGCGATGATGAGCCGTCACAGAATACTGTCGTCCTTGCTCGGTGCCTGGTTGCTTGGGCCGGTCATGATCGCCGTCGCGATCGCCGGCCCGGTCGACATGGCATCGATCAATGCGATGGATCGCGCGGCCTTCGTCCAGAAATTTGGCGGCATCTTCGAGAACTCGCCATGGGTCGCCGAAAAGGCCTGGGAAAAGCGGCCGTTTGCAAGCCTCGATGACATGCACGCGGCGATGGTGGCGGCGGCGAAATACGCACCGGCGGCGATGCAGCTCGCCCTGTTGCAGAGCCACCCCGACCTCGCCGGCAAGGAGGCCGAGGCCGGCACGATGACCGCGTCATCGGTCGCCGAGCAGGCCAGCGCCGGGCTCAACGCCCTGTCGCATGCCGAGATGACGCGGATGTCGGACCTCAATGCCGCCTACAAGAAGAAGTTCGGATTTCCGTTCATCATCGCGGTGAGGATGCACACCAAAGAGGGAATTCTGTTCGAGTTTAACCGCCGGCTGCAGAACGATACCCAAACCGAATTCGCCAACGATCTGGAAAATGTCTACATCATCACCAGGCTGCGGCTGAACAAGCTGCTGGACGCGAGTTGAGCGGAACGCGTTTTCAAGCAAAGCATGCCCTCGGACTTGATCCGTGGGCGGGCACCGGGCCGCGTGAAGAAAACGCATTGTGAAGGAGGGTCAAAGACTCTAGAAACGTCGCGCGACCTTCTGCTGCTCACCGGCGAGATTCTCGGCCGCGACAGCCCGGCGAAACCCTTTGCGCGCCTGCAATCGCTGCCAGTAGGCCGCAACCGCCGGACCGAACTCCCTGGAGAGTCCGATTCTCTGCGCCAGCAACAGCGCATATCCGACGGAAATATCGGCAGCAGTAAATCGGCCGGCACAGAGCATACCGCTATTTGTGACGGCGGCTTCCACACCGCGCAGCCGGCCGAAGAACCACTTGGTGTAATCCGCAGCCACTTGCGGATTGCGCCGCTCTTCCGGTTCGAGCTCGGTATAGCGCAGCACCAGGGTTTGCGGGAAGGTCAGCGTTGCCTCGCCGAAATGCAGCCAGTTCAGATACGCACCGAAATCAGGCTCATCGACGCCTACCGCGAGCGGCGTCGGACCGTAGCGCGTCACCAGATATTGCGCGATCGCCGCCGATTCCGTCATGCGCGTATCGCCTTCGAGCAGCAGCGGAATGGTGCCGAGCGGATTGAGGCCAAGATATTCCTTGGCGAACACCCTTGGCGGAAACGGCAGCATCTTGAGATCGTAGGTCAGTCCGAGCTCTTCGAGCGTCCATAACGGCCGGAACGAGCGCGCCGCGGCGCAGTGATAAAGTGTGATCATGTCGTTCCACTCCTGCCTCAGATTCACGGCCGCTCTATATCTCGAAAGCGTTCTCTATCTTTGCGGAAGCGCCTTTCGAAGCTAAACCGCGCGGCAAGCAAAAGCCGCTAGTGTCCCTTCGAGGACAGCCGTAAAGTCTGGACCGCTGATCGTTAATCCTCGCAACAACGCGCCTTGCGGTCCTGCGGGAGGTGCCCCAAGTAAAAGAGCTGGAGCAAACGACGCCGAACCGCCATGGGATCGCAGATGCACTATCTGCCGCTGACGCCAGTATTGTTTTCCATCCTGGTCTTCCTGGTTATCGGGCTGATCATCTTGGTTCAGCTTCGCATTCTCAGATATGCCTATATGAAGCTCGGGTTGAGTCCGGGGGGCGCGCTTGTTCTGCTGTTCGGCTCGCTGATCGGCAGCTATTTCAATATTCCGGTTACCTTCCTGCCCGGACCGCTGGTCAGGTCGGGGCAAATCGTCGATTTCTTCGGCATGCAATACGTCGTGCCGCTCGTGACCTCATGGCCCGGCACGGTTCTCGCGGTCAATGTCGGCGGCGCGGTGATACCGACGATCATGTCGACCTATCTGGTGATCCGATATCAGCTATGGCTCAAGTCAGCGATCGCGATCGCCGCCATCGCTTTCATCATCCATTCCATGGCCACCCCGGTACATGGAATCGGCATCGCGGTGCCGGTCTTCGCGCCCGTTGTGACCACGGCAATCCTTGCGTTCATCCTGTCCCGCGAATACGCGGCCCCACTGGCCTATATCGGCGGCTCGATGGGAACGCTGATCGGCGCCGATCTTCTCAATCTCGACAAGATCGCTGGCCTGGGTGCTCCGGTCGCATCGATTGGCGGCGCGGGAACGTTCGACGGCATCTTTCTCACCGGGATTCTCGCCGTCCTGCTCGCCGGCATTGCTTCTCCCTCACGCCCGAGACCAGCCTGGTGAGCGAAGGGCTGTGCCGGCACTCTCTCCGGCGAGTTGCTACCCTCCCCAACTATCAATAATAAGAAATGAAAAATCCCGGAGCGGGCGATCCCTGTCGACCGTCCATTCCGTCCAACAAACAAGGGGTCGCGGTTACGCCTATGGAAGCTCGGTCAAGTAGTGCGCCGACCGGTAAATGGTCGCCCTCCTCCCATGCCAGCAGCGTCGTCAAAGGCATTCATGCCATGCTGCACCCGCGCAATATTGTGCTGGTCGGCGCGACCGACAAGCCGGGTAATTACGCCGAGCGCATCTGGAACAACCTGAAACATTACAAGTTCGAAGGCGGCCTCTATCCGCTCAACAACAAGCGCGAAACGATCTGGGGCGTCCCCTGCTACAAGGATTTTGCCAGCCTGCCGGACAAACCCGATCACGTGCTCGTGCTGGTGCCGGCCCGTTTCGCGGTTCAGGTGATCCGGGAGGCCGCGGCGGCCGGCGCCCGCTCGGCGACGATCGTGACCTCCGGCTTCAGCGAATTGCAGGACGACGAAAGCCAGAAACTTGCCGCCGAGCTGCAACTGGCGATCCGGGAAACCGGCCTCGCCGTCACCGGGCCGAATTGTCTTGGCAATCTGAGCGCCGGCGAAAAATTATTCACCAACATCGACGACCGCGTGGTCACGATGGAGGCCGGTCCGGTCGCGATCGCCGGCCAATCCGGCGCGATTGTGATGGCGATCCGCCAGGCGCTGGAAGATCGCGGCGTCGGCGTCGGCTACATGGTCACGACCGGAAACGAGGCCGGACTCGAGACACCCGACCTGATGACCTATTTCGCGGCCGACCCCTCGATCCGCGTGATCGTGGTTTATCTTGAAGGCGTGCGCAATACCGAGATCTTCCGCGAAGCCTGCAAGGCCGCCCGCGCTGCCGGCAAGCCGGTGATCGCGCTCAAGCTCGGGGCGTCCGAAGGTGGCCGCGCCGCCGCGATGGCGCATACCGGCGCGCTGGCCGGTTCGATCGAGACCTTCGACGCGATCTCGACCCGTGAAGGTGTGATCCGCGCGCGGGGTCTGGACGAATTGATCGAAACCACCGAATGCTTCGTCCACGCCGACCTGCCGAAGGGCTCGCGCCTTGCTGCCGTGACCTTGTCGGGCGGCAAGCGAGGCCTGCTGATCGATGCCTTCTCGTCGGCAGGCCTCAATTTCGCTCAACTGAGCCAAGGCGTCAGCGACAAGCTCGCGAAAATGCTCGGGCCTGGCTCTATCGTCGGCAATCCGCTCGATGCCGGGTTCGCGGCCGTGGTCGACCCTTCGGTCTACATGCAGTCGATCAGGATCATGGTCGATGATCCCGACACCGACATCGTCATCATCGACTCTGAATTGCCGAAGGCGCCGCATGAATTGCGCGAGCGGAATTTGCGTATCGTCAACCAGATGGCGTCGGCCGCGGGCAAACCGGTTGTCTATGTCTCGGCGATGTCGATCGGCTTCACCGAATTCACCAAGGGATTGCGCCAGTCGCTGCCGCATATCGCCGTGATGCAGGGTCTGGACCGGGCGGTGGGCGCAATCAAGTCGCTGATCGGTTACGCCTCGCTGCGCAAGCAAGTGCCGGATATCGTGTCGAGCTCCAGCGCCTCGGCGCGCGCGACGCTGGAGCGCATGCTCAAAAACGCCAAAGGGCCGGCACTCGACGAAGTCGCCTCAAAAAAGCTGCTGAGGGCCTACGGCATTCCGGTGTCGAGGGAAGAGATTGCGCGGACCGCGGCTGACGCCGTCAGGATAGCCAGGAAGATCGGCTTTCCCGTCGTCGCCAAAGTTGTCAGCGCGGAGATCCTGCACAAGTCCGACATCGGCGGCGTGGTGCTGAACATCAACAGCGTCGCCGAGGTCAGGAAGGCTTTCAACGACATCACCGCGCGGGTGAAGAAGCTGAAGAGCAAGCCGAAGCTCGAAGGCATCCTGGTCGCACAACAGGTCAAGTCCGAGCTTGAGCTCGTCGTCGGCGCCGCACTCGATGCCGAAATGGGTCCGGTGGTGCTGTTCGGAACCGGCGGCGTCGATATCGAACTGATGAAGGATGTCGCGCTGGCCGGCGCCCCGCTCGATGCGGCCGAGGCCAGGGAGTTGATCGGCCGCACCAAGGCCGGCGTGAAGCTCAGGGGTTATCGCGGCAAACCCGCACTGCACGAAGCGTCAGTGGTGAGGGCGCTCGTCGGCCTGTCCAACATGATGGCCGACGCGGGAAGCCGGATCTCCTCCATCGACGTTAATCCGTTTCTCGTCAATACTCGGACCGGCGTTGCCGTCGACGGCCTGATTGTCCTCAATAGTGCCGCGGCCGACGGCGCCGCCGGCCATTGATGCTGATAATGGGGGTTCCGATGAGATTTGCGTTAGGTATCCTGGCGATGGTGGGCGCAACCGTTTCCGGCGCCGCGATGGCGCAGGCGCCAGCGGCTGGTTCTTCTTCTGCATCCGTGCCGTCGCCATCGTTTCCGGCGTGGGCCTATCCATGGGCTCCCGACTTCAAGGGCCCACCTGACGACGGCGTTCCCCGCCACGTGCCTGACAGCGCGGCAGCCTTCACGCTCACCCAGGAGCGCAATCTGTTCTTCGTTCCGGACTGGCATCCCGACGACCATCCGGCGATGCCGGACGTCGTCGCACACGGCAGACAGCCGGACGTTCGGGCCTGCGGCTCGTGTCATCGCGCCGAAGGGACCGGCGGCCCGGAGAATGCAAGCCTGGCCGGGCTGCCCGCTTCCTACATCGTCCAGCAGATAGCCGACTATAAAAGCGGCGCGCGGAAATTCGCCGGCCCACAGCGAAGTCCGAGCCTGCTGATGACGGCCATCGCCAAAGCCACCACCGAGGAAGAAGCGAAAGCCGCGGCGGCTTATTTCGCGGCGCTCAAGCCAAAGGCAAATATCAGGGTCGTCGAGGCCGATACCGTGCCGAAGACGCAGATTGCCCGCGTGTTCTACATGCTTTCGAAGGATGGCGGCACCGAGCCGATCGGCGAACGTATCGTCGAGGTTCCGGTGGATGCCGAACAGTTCGAGCACCGCGACACCCGTTCGCAGTTCATCGCCTATGTCCCGCAGGAAAGCATCGCCAAGGGCGAAGCCCTGGCCAAAACCGGGGGGAATGGCATTACAACGCCCTGCGCCACCTGCCATGGCCCCGACCTCAGGGGCGTGGATTCCGTTCCCGGAATAGCCGGACGCTCGCCCAGCTATCTCGTGCGCCAGATCTATGACTTCCAGCAACACGCCCGAGCCGGAAGCGCGGGTGCGCCGATGGCACCGGTGGTCGAGAAACTCACGCATGGCGACATGATCTCGCTTGCGGCCTATGTTTCGTCCCTGAAGCCCTGACCGACTGCGGCGCGAGAACGCGCTTTCCGGCTGGGCGAGGCTGCGGCTGCCGGCTTTAGGTCGTCCAATTGTGCCGGTTCGGGTGAGTTTCGGGTGAGAAATGTCCGTTACCCCCTGGAACAAAGGCCGGTGCACGGCGTTGGCCGGGGTTCACCGTTTTGGTTGAGCCTGGGGCATTGCGAGGGGAAGGGCGTTGCGTAACCAAGGTCTATCTGCCCGATCGGGTGGATCATTCCCGACCGGGGGCGGCGAACTTGGCGCGTTGATCAGGCGATTCGATTGGGCAACGACCAGCCTTGGCCTGCTCGCGACGTGGCCTCAAAGCCTAAAGACCGTCACTGAAACCCTGCTCCGATCCCCCGTCCCCATCGTGCTGCTGTGGGGCGAGGACGGCATCATGATCTACAACGACGCCTACTCGGCTTTTGCCGGCGGCAGACATCCGAAGCTGCTGGGATCGAAAGTGCGCGACGGATGGCCCGAGGTCACCGACTTTAACGACAACGTCATGAAGGTGGGCTTAAGCGGCCGCACGCTTGCCTACAAGGATCAGGAGCTCACGCTCTATCGTCACGGCCAGCCCGAGCAAGTCTGGATGAATCTCGACTACTCGCCCGTTCTGAACGAGGCGGGCGAGCCCGCGGGCGTGATCGCCGTCGTGGTCGAAACAACGCAACGGGTGATCGCCGAACGCCGCGTACGGGAAAAACGCGACGAATTGCGTCGTGTCAATGAAGTCCTGTTCGAATCACAGAGGGCGCTAAAGGACCGTGAAAGCGATCTTGCCCGCGTTCAGCAAATCGCCCGCATTGGAGGCGTCAACGTCGACCTGAGACACGGCTTCGACAATGGCAGGCGGGCACCTGAATATCTTGAAGTGCATGGACTTGCTCCGAATACCACCGACACCCACGAGGACTGGGTCAGGCGACTTCATCCCGATGACCGCGACCGCGCGCTGCAACATTTTCTGGAAGCGGTGAACGGCAGCGCAACACATTATTCTTCCGAATACCGGATCGTGCGTCCGAACGACGGACAAATTCGATGGATCGCCTGCGAGGCCGAGATCGAGCGGAACGAAAAGGGCCAGCCGCTCCGTCTTGTCGGCGCGCATATGGACATTACCGATCGCAATCTGGCGAAGGAACTGCTCAGGGAAAGCGAAGCGCGCTTTCGGTTGATCGCCAACAGTGCGCCGGTGCCGATGTGGGTCAGCAAACTGGACGGCACGCGGGGTTTTGCAAACCAGGCTTACCTGGAGTTTCTCGGCCTCGGCTACGGCGAGGCGCTGGTATTCGACTGGCGCAAGGTCCTTCACCCCGACGATCTCAGCCGAATTGTCAAAGAGAGCGTCGCCGGAGAAGCCTCCCTCAAGCCGTTCGTCCTGGAAGCGAGGTATCGCCGGGCGGACGGCGCATGGCGATGGATGCGATCGGAATCGCAGCCGCGCTGGGACCCGGCGGGAAAACATATCGGCTTCATCGGCGTGGCTCACGACATCACGACCGCCAAGGAAGCCGAGAACGAACTGCGCGGCCTCAATGAAACGCTGGAGCAGCGCATCAAGGAGCGCACCTCGCAGCTTGAGTCGAACGAAGCACAACTGCGCGCCATGTTCGAGACCAGCAACCAGTATCAGGGGCTTCTGGACCTGCAGGGCAACGTCATTTACGCGAACAAGACCGCGCTGGCGGGTATTCGGGCTGCTGCTGCCGACGTCGCCGGCAAGCCATATTGGGATTCGCCATGGTTTTCGGGAACATCGGGCGCGCGCGAAGTGGTCAGCGATGGCTTTGCCACGGTCCTTCGTGGCGAGAGCGTACGGGCGGAAATGCTGCTGCATTTGCCGATCGGCGACCGGTATTTTGATTTTGCGATGCGGCCGGTATTCGATCAGCACGGCGCGGTGGCCGCCGTCTTGCCGGAGGCGGTCGATATCACCGAGCGGCGCCAGGCGGAAGAAGCCCTTCGTCAATCCCAGAAGATGGAAGCCATTGGTCAACTTACCGGCGGCGTGGCCCACGATTTCAATAACCTGCTGACGATTATTCGCTCGGCCACGGACTTCCTTCGCCGCCGCGATCTGGACGAGGGTCGGCGCCGACGCTACATCGATGCGATTTCCGATACGGTAGACCGTGCCTCGAAATTGACCCGGCAGCTTCTGGCATTCGCGCGGCGACAACCTTTGACGCCCCAGGTGTTCGATGTCGGCGTGCAAGTCGAAGCCATCGCGCAGCTCATCCGCCCGCTGGTTGGCGGAAGAATCCAGATCGAACTGACGATTCGCGATCCCGAGTGTTTTGCAATGGCGGACGTCGCACAATTCGAGACCACCCTTATCAATCTTGCCGTGAACAGCCGGGACGCCATGCAGGATGAGGGTCTGATTTCGATCAATGTCGAGAAGGCCGAGGCGATCCCGGCCTCGGGCACGAGCAGAAAGCAGAGCGGGAAATTCATCGCCATCTCGGTCAAAGATACCGGTACCGGCATCCCACCCGAGAGGCTGACAGCGATTTTTGAGCCGTTTTACACCACCAAGGAAGTGGGAAAAGGCACCGGCCTCGGTCTTAGCCAGGCCGTCGGATTTGCCAAGCAATCCGGCGGCGAGATTGTGGTGACCAGCGTTTTGAACGAGGGCTCGACTTTCACGATCTACTTGCCGCAAGCGGAGGTCCCCAGCGGTCAGGCGGACGCAGCTGCCGCCAGTAGCGAGGCGACGACGAGCGGGCGCGGCCATCGCATTCTGGTCGTGGAAGACAACGAAGATGTCGGAAAATTCTCGACGGAGCTGCTGCAGGACCTGGGCTACGCCACCAGGCGTGCCGATAACGCCAAGCAGGCGCTGGCGCTGATCGCCGCGGACGAATTGGCGTTCGATCTGGTGTTTTCCGACGTCATCATGCCCGGAATGAACGGCGTCGAACTGGCGACGATCATCCGCGAGCGATACCCCGGCCTGCCCGTGGTATTGACCAGCGGCTACAGCAGCGTGCTGGCGGAGAATGCCCATCACGGCTTCGAACTGATTCAGAAGCCATATTCGGTCGAAGCGCTGTCCCGTACGTTGCGCAGGGCCATTTCGGAACGATTATAACCCGATCAACACGCTTGCCCCGGCGGCGTTTTCAGAGCGCGCAACCTAGGCCGAAGGTTGCAGGGATTTTCCCTGCGATCGTCATTGGCAAAGACGAGCCGGAAAGGCTACGTTCACCGCCTCCAACGGCATCGAAGAATGCCGGGTTTCAAGACACATCACCTTGTCTGGGAGGACAGCATGGGCATCTCGCAACGATCCTGGCCGGTCGACCGGCGAGCCATTTTGCGGACAAGCGCGGCGCTTGCTGCAGTGCAATTCTCATCCCCGTTCATCATCAAGGCCAGAGGCGAAACGCCGGTCCGGATCGGATTGGTCGACCCGCTGACGGGGGTTTATGCCGCAATCGCTCAAGGCGAGGTGGTGGGCGCCAAATTCGCCGCCGAAGAGATCAACAAGAACGGCGGCATTCTGGGCAGGCCCGTCGAACTCCTGATCGAGGACTCCGCCAATGATGTCGGCACCGGGGTGCAGAAGACGCGGAAGCTAATCGAACGCGACCAGGTAAGCTTCATCATCGGCGACGTGAATTCCGGCATTGCGATCGCGATAGCGCAGGTCACCAGCGAGAAGAAGGTGCTCCATATCGTGTCCGGCGGTCATACCGATCCAATCACCGGCACCAACTGCTCGTGGAACGTGTTTCGGGTCTGCAATTCTACCGCGATGGACGCCAATGCCATCGCATCGACCCTGATCGAGAAATTCGGCAAGAAGTGGTACTTCCTGACGCCGGACTATGCGTATGGACACTCGGTCCAGGCCGGCTTTGAGAAGCTGTTGAAGGCCGCGGGCGGCACTTCCGCCGGGTCCCTCGTCCCGCTCGGCACGCCGGATTATTCCGCCTATTTGATCCAGGCAAGGGCTTACGGCCCGCAGGTGCTGATCAACGTCATGGGCGGCGGCGATCAGGTCTCCAGTCTCAAGCAATTCGTCCAATTCGGCCTGGAAAAGCAAATGGCGGTCGGCGGCACCCTGTTCGAACTCGAGAGCATCCGTGCCGTGCCCGACGGCGCACGCGTCGGATGGTGGACTATGGAATGGTGGTGGGACCAGCCGGGCGTGCCGCATGTCGCCGAGTTCAACGCCGCGATGAAGAAGATCACAGGCCTCTCGGCCACCGCGCGCAACTGGTTCGGCTATGCGTCGGTGCAGACGCTGGCGGTGATCGCCAACCAGGAGAAAACACTCGACGCCGTGAAGCTGTCGCGTGCGCTTTCCGGATTCAAGCTGCCGCCGGAGATCGCCTTGCAACCGGGCGCGCCGGCGTTCCGCGCCGGAGACCACGAATTGATGAGTAGCGTGTTTGTCGGCGAGGCGCACCCGCCGCAAGGCGATCCCGACAATATGTTCACGGTACGCACTCTCGTGCCGGGAGAGAAGGCCGCGGGTCCGGCGGAGGGCACCGGCTGCAAGATACAATGGCCAGCCTGACACAAATCACACAGGGCAGGCTTTGGCGGCTGGCGCTTCGGGGCATCAGACGAGACGAAACGTCCAACAACAGAAACAATGACCGTTCGGAGAAGAACTCATGACATCGCAGACTTTCACCCCCAAATTCGATCGGCGCAGGCTGATGAAGGGCGCCGCCGCGCTTGGCGCCTTTCAGGTGGCTTCCCCCTTCCTCATTCAGGCACGCGGCGAGACCCCGATCCGGATCGGCATGGTCGATCCCCTCACCGGCGTCTACGCAGCACCGGCCGGCAACGAGGTGATGGGCGCCAAGCTCGCGGTCGAACAGATCAACGCCAAAGGCGGCATGCTCGGACGCCAGGTCGAGCTGCTGGTAGAGGATTCCGCCAATGACGTTGGCACCGGCGTGCAAAAGGCGCGCAAGCTGATCGAACGGGATCAGGTCAACTTCATGATCGGCGATGTCAATTCGGGTATCGCGGCGGCGATCGCCCAGGTCACCGCCGAAAAGAAGATCCTGCATATTGTTTCCGGCGGCCACACCGATTCGATCACCGGCAAGGATTGCAAATGGAACGTGTTCCGCGTCTGCAACACCACCCGGATGGAGGCCAACTCGGTTTCCGATCTGCTCTTCAGCAAGTACGGCAAGAAGTGGCACTTCATCACGCCGGACTACGCCTTCGGCCACACGCTTTATAGCGCCTGCACCGACAATCTGAAGAAGCTCGGCGGCACCGTGACCGGCAACGAGCTGACACCACTCGGCACGACTGATTTCTCCGCCTACCTGATCAAGGCGCGCGCGGCCAATCCGGACGTGCTGCTGCTCCTGGTGCAGGGCTCCGACATGATCAACTGCCTCAAGCAGATCGTGCAGTTCGGCCTCAACAAGCAGATCCACGTGGCAGGAACCCAGCAGGAGCTCGAATCGCTTGCCGGCCTGCCGCCGGAAGCGCGTATCGGCATCTGGATGTTCGAATGGTACTGGAAACAACCTGGCGTTCCCGGCGTCGAAAAATTCGTCGCCGATATTCGCAAGGTCAACGCCGGCAATGTACCGACCGCGCGGCACTGGTTTGGCTATGTTTCGGCGATGAGCTTTGCGTTGGTCGCGAACCAGCAGAAAACCACCGACGCGGTCAAGCTCGCTGCCGCGCTCGAGAATTTCGAGCTGCCCGATGACGTCAAGCTGCAGCCGAACAAGGTCTATTATCGCAAGGGCGATCATCAGCTGATGACGTCGGCCTTCGTCGGCGAGGCGCAGTCGAAGGGCAAGGACGACCCGGAAGATCTCTATCGCGTCGACCAAGTCGTTCCCGGCGACAAGACGGCCCCGGCGGTCGGCGACACCGGCTGCACCATCCAGTGGCCGGCATAGCATAAAGCCTTCTTTTCCTTACGATCCGGGAGCTGACATCTCCCGGGTCAGCTGCATGGGTTTTTCTTCCGGTGAATTATGACGCAACTGCTCCTGTTTAACGTCACCAACGGGCTCATCATCGGCGCCTTCTACGTGCTGATGGCGCTCGGCCTTTCGCTCATTCTCAATTTGAGCAACGTCATCAATTTCGCCCATGGCGGATTTCTCGTCATCGGCGGCTATATCGCCTATACGATCACGCCCTATGTCGGGTTCTGGGGTGCGTTGCTGCTTGCGCCGCCCCTGACGGCCGTCATCGGGCTTGCGGTCGAGCGCGTGCTGATCCGGCCGCTGTACGGGCGTGATCCGCTCTACAGCCTGCTCCTGACCTTCGGCCTGGCGTTCATCATCGAGGATGGCACGCGCTTCATCTGGGGCCCGCAGGGCAAGCCGGTCACCATTCCACCCTTTCTGGCGCAGCCGCTGAGCAACGATTTGTTCTTCATCACCGGCTATCGCCTGTTCATGGTGGCCGTGGTGATGATCGCGGTGGCACTCCTGTTCCTGCTGTTGCGCCACACCCGTCTCGGCATTCGCATCCGTGCCGGCACGCTCGACCTCGAGACCGTCGCCGCACTCGGCATCAACGTACAGATGCTGCGCTCGCTCAATTTTGCCGTCGGCATCTACCTGGCGGGTCTCAGCGGCGTTCTCGCCGCCGGACAACTCGGGCTTGAACCAACCATGGGCACGGGGCTGCTGATGCCGAGTTTCATCGCCATCATCGTCGGCGGCATCGGCAGCCTGCCGGGAACGCTGGTCGGCGGCCTGCTGATCGGGGTGGCCTCGGGGTTGACGGCGGTGTTTCTCCCGGCCGCCAGCGAGGCCGTGATCTATGTCATGATGGCGGTGGTGCTGCTGTTGCGCCCGCGCGGATTGTTCGGCGAAGAAGGAATGATGAGTTGAGCGCCGAACAGATCCGCAAGCTGGTCGTCCTCGCGGCGATCTGGGCGGCGTTGCTGCTCGCCCCCTATTGGATGGTGCCGCTGGGCGGCTATACCGCGCTCGCGACCCGCGTGCTGGTGCTCGGACTGGCGGCGATGTCGGTGAATTTCCTGCTGGGATTTACCGGCGTGCTGTCGTTCGGCCATGCCGCCTATTTCGGCCTCGGCGCCTATGGCGCCGGGTTGACGTTGAAATTCCTGGCCGCCAGCACGCCGCTTGCGCTCGTTCTCGGAATGCTGCTGGGCGGTGTTTGTGGCGCCATCCTCGGCACGCTGATCGTACGACGGCGTGGCGTCTATTTCGCCATGGTCACGATCGCGTTCGGGCAGGTGTTTTATTACATCGCCTTTCAGTGGAGCTCGCTGACCGGCGGCGACGACGGTTTGCGCGGATTCTCGCGTCAGCCGATCGATTTCGGCTTGTTCAAGCTCGACATTCTCTCCAGCGCCAACAACTTCTATTACTTTGTGTTGTTTTGTTTTGCGCTGGTGGCCGGCGCCATGGCATTTATCCTGCGCTCGCCGTTCGGCCGCACCATGATCGCGATCCGCGAGAACGAGCGCCGCGCCCGCTTCCTCGGTATCCCGGTCGAGCGGCATATCTGGATCGCGTTTACGCTGTCCTGTTTCTTCATGGGGTTTGCCGGCGCACTCTATGCGCTCGTCAACAACTTCGCCGATCCAAGGGGACTTCACTACAGCCAGTCCGGCGATTTCGTCATGATGGCAGTGATGGGCGGGATGCGCAGCTTCTGGGGTCCGTTGCTCGGCGCCGCCGTGTTTGTGGTTTTGCAGGATTACCTATCGAGCATCACCGTCAACTGGATGTCGTTCGTCGGCCTGCTTTTTGTGCTGGTGGTGCTGTTCTTCCCGCGCGGACTGCTGGGCTTCCTGCAGCGGAGCAAGGCATGAACGTTCTCGAAATCAACAATGTCACCAAGCGGTTCGGCAATCTGGTGGCGGTGCGTGACGTTTCACTTAACGTTGCCAAGGGTGAAATGTGCGCGATCATCGGGCCGAACGGCGCCGGCAAGACCACCTTCTTCAACCTGATCAGCGGATTCTTTCCGCCGACCTCCGGCAACATCGTCTTCGACGGCCGCGACATCACGCGGCTTTCCACGCATGAGCGCGTCACCCGCGGCATGGCGAGAACTTTCCAGATCACTGAAATCTTCCCGGAACTCACCGTGTTCGAAAACGTCCGCATATCAGCGGAAGTCGCCGGCGGATATCGCTTGCGACCCTGGATCAGCCGTTCGGAAGCCGCAAAGCTTCACGCCATCGTCGAAGGCACCCTCAAGCTGGTATCGCTGGAAGGCAAGGCCGACAGGCTGGTCGGCGAGCTTGCCCACGGCGACCAGCGCGCCGCCGAGATCGCGATGGCGCTGGCCTTGAAGCCGCATCTGTTGCTGCTTGACGAGCCGACCGCTGGGATGGGCGATCAGGAAACGTTCCAGGTCACGCAGCTGATCCGTCGGCTGCACCGTGAAAGCAACTACACCATCGTGCTGATCGAACACGATATGCGCGTGGTGTTTCATCTCGCCGACCGCATCTGCGTGCTCGATCAGGGCCGGATGCTGGCGCAAGGCACACCGCAGGAAATTGCCGCCAACGAGACCGTTCAGGCCGCCTATCTGGGTAACGCCGCATGACCCCAGCCCTGACAGCCGAAGGCCTTCACACCTACTACGGCAAGAGCCACATCCTGCACGGCGTCAGCCTCGGTGTTGCCGAGGGCAAGATCACCGCACTGCTGGGACGCAACGGCGCGGGCAAAACCACCACGCTGCGCAGCCTGATGGGGCTGACCCCTGCGCGCGAAGGCAAGATCACGGTGTTCGGCCAGGATACCACGCGCTGGCCGACCTTTCGCATCGCGGCCGGAGGGGTGGGCTATGTGCCGGAAGGCCGGCGCATCTTCGCCAATCTCAGCGTCGAAGAGAATCTCAAGGTTCCGCTGGAACGCGGCGGTCCGTGGACCATCGCGCGAATCTACCAGCTGTTCCCCCGCCTTGAGGAACGCAAACTCAATCGCGGCCGTCAGCTTTCCGGCGGCGAGCAGGAGATGTTGTCGATTGCCCGCGCGCTGCTCTTGAATCCGAGGCTGCTGATTCTCGACGAACCTTCGCAGGGGTTGGCGCCACTTATCGTCCGTGAAGTATTTCGCATCGTCCAGCAGATGAAGACCGAGGGCATCTCGGTTCTGCTGGTCGAACAAAATGCGCGAATGAGTCTGGAAATCGCCGACGACGCCTATGTTCTGGACGACGGGATCGTCGTCTATTCGGGATCAGCCCGCGAACTTGGCGCCGACGAAGCCCGTGTCCGGGCGCTTGCCGGCGCCAGCGCCGAAGAATGGACACTGACCTAGGTGCGCGGCCGGCGGTGCCGACCTGATTGAATTTTTCCGTCATGGCCGCGCCTGTCCCGGCCGTGACGATTTCCAGGCCTCACGCGCGGTAGGCGGTCTTGCTTGTGCCGCGATAGAGCACGCGAACCTGCTCTTCCGATACCTCCTTGTGAAAAGCCAAGGCCTCGGCCTCGAGGTCGCGTTTTGGCACATGGGCGGGGAGGAAGTGATGATAGTCATCCTTGCCACGGACCAGCGTCGCCCAGTCCCGCGCGCCGACTGCCTGCTTCAAATGGGTCGGGATATAGCGGATGGCGAGCCCGATGCGCCGGTCATCGGAGCGATTCGGCTCCGACCCATGAAACAGCAGCACATGATGAAGCGATGCCTGGCCCGGCTTCAGCTCCACATAGACGGCCTTGGCTTCGTCGACCTCGACGGCGATCTCCTGGCCGCGGGTGAGCAGATTGTTCTGGTCGAACGTGTCCTCGTGCTGGACCTGGCTCCGGTGAGTCCCGGCAATGAACTTCATGCAGCCGGAGACCTTGTTGGCCGGCGACATCGCGATCCAGGCGGTCGCGACATCGGATGAACTGAGGCCCCAATAAGTGGCGTCCTGATGCCAGGAGACAAAACCGGGATCGCGGGCCTCCTTGATAAAAAAGCTGGTATTCCAGCACAGGATGTTCGGTCCGAGCAGATCCTCCATGGCGTCGAGGATTTTCGGATGACGCACCATCTCATCGATCCAGGTGAACAGGACGTGGCTGCGATGGCGCATCTCGGCCTTGATCGGGCCTCCACTGCCGGCTTCATAATCCTCGAGCTTGCGGCGAAAATCAGCGACTTCACTCGCGCTCAAAGCATCGATCGGAAAGTGGTAGCCACGATCATGGTAGGCCGCGACCTCACCCTCACCCAGCAGTCTTGGCATGTGTTCCCTCCGAAACGCCTGCCATTTTTTTTGGCCCGCGCGTACTTGACCAAGGCTGACGCTGCCCCTTTGCGCTGTCAAGACGCCGCCGACCGGGACTGGGGCCATGTTCGGCTTTTTGGCGATGCGATTGCAGCGGCATTTCCCGATCAGGCTTTGCCCGCAGGGGTGTCGCGGCGCCGGATCGGGCTTTCGCCTGATTTGCTTTACCCATACAATCAGGAAGTGACGCGGGGCGTTGGCCGTCCCGACCGAAGAGAGCGCAGCCGGATCCCTGGATGAAAGCACGGGCCAGCAACCTAATGATCGGAACCACGACGCTCGCGGTCATCGCCGCGGCGTTCGTCGGCGTTCTCGGGTTCCGGAAAATCCACAGCATCCAGCAACGGGGGCCGCTGCGCATCGTTTTCGAGGGCTCCGCGAGCGGCCTGCAAAAAGGTGGCAGCGTCAATTTCGATGGAGTTCAGGTCGGGGAAATACTGTCGCTCAAACTCGACAATCCCCGCAAGATCGTCGCTTTCACGAGGGTGGATAACACCGCGCCGATCCGCAAGGATACGGTTGTGGGTCTGGAATTCCAGGGGTTGACCGGCGTGGCGGCGATATCGCTGACCGGTGGTGCGGCAGAGGCGCCTCCGGTTCCGCTCGATGCCGACGGTGTTCCGACCCTGACCGCCGACCTGAGCGAGATCCAATCGATCCGCGACACCCTGCACAGCGTCGACCGTATCCTCGTCGGCAACCAGGCGACGATCAAGGATGGCCTGCTGAGCTTTGAGACCTACACCGCGTCGCTGGCAGGCAAGGGTGACGCGATCGAACAGGTTCTAGGCAAGGCCAATAACGCCTTCGCGAGCTTCGACAGCGCCGTGACAAAGATCGACAACGTCATTCCCGGCCTTGCCGACGGAAAGGCCGACGAATTGTTTGAGAAGGTGAAATCGATTCGTGAATTCGCCGAGACCTTCAACAAGAAGTCCGGCGCTTTCATCGAGGAAGGCCGGCGCTCGCTTCTGGATATCAGCGAGGGCGCCGTCAAGGTGACACGCAAGTTCAATCCGCAGGCGGTCAGTGGCGGCAACCCGCCGCCGCCACGGAAGCCGAACCCAAAGCGCCAGTGATGGTTGCCGCCGTTCACCGCGCTGGATTTCAGACGCGGCGCGCGGAGAAGGTGTCAACCGGGGAACAACGGGGCAAACCAAAGCGCTCGACACCCATCTGTTCCGCGACGCCAGCCTCAAAAGCGTCGCGAAAATCCGCTGGAATCGAGCCGTCGACGTCGCGATTCGAATAATTTTAATTCACCGCGCGGGAACAATTGTTCCACCACGGAATTATTTTCCTCCGGCCCTGTTCATCGAGCTAACAAACTGTAATATCTAAGGTATTTCGCTTGCGTCGAGATCGTTCGCGCGATTTTATCGGCTGAAACTCGGTTCGCATGCGCAGTGTTTTGAGCTGCCTTTGGCCATTTGAGGGGAATGCCATGAGTGATCTCGGCTCTGCTGCTCCATCCACCCGGCGCCGGACCAAGCTCAAACCGTACACCAATGGAAAGCCGGATCCCTCGCAGGAATTGCTTCAAGCATTGCAGGCGATGCGAAGCGGCGACTTCTCGGTGCGAATGACCGGCGATCATCTCGGCATCGAAGGCAAGATCGCCGATACCTTCAATGAAATCGTCGCCGCCAACCAACGCATGGCGCAACAGCTGGAGCGGGTAGGCCAGGTGGTCGGCCGCGAAGGAAAGACCCGCCAGCGCGTCAAGTTCGGGCTTGCCAGTGGCTCATGGGCCGACATGGAAGGCTCGGTCAATACGCTGATCGATGATCTGCTCTGGCCAACACGCGAAGTGACGCGAGCGGTCGCGGCCGTCGCGCAAGGCGACCTGCTGCAAACCGTGCAGCTCGATGTCGATGGCCGCCCGCTGGGCGGCGAGTTTTTGCAGTCGGCAACCCTCGTCAACACGATGATCAAGCAGCTCAGTGTGTTCACCTCCGAGGTGACGCGCGTCGCGCGCGAAGTCGGCACCGAGGGCAAGCTCGGCGGCCAGGCGCAGGTCCCCGAGGTGACGGGCGTCTGGAAAGACCTGACCGAGAGCGTCAATTCGATGGCCAACAATCTCACCGGCCAGGTTCGCAACATCGCCGAAGTCACCATCGCGGTCGCCAACGGCGACCTCTCCAAGAAAATCACCGTGGACGTTCGCGGCGAAATCCTGCAGCTCAAGGAAGCCATCAACACCATGGTGGACCAGCTCCGCTCGTTCGCCTCCGAAGTCACCCGCGTCGCCCGCGAAGTCGGCACCGACGGCAAGCTCGGCGGCCAGGCGATCGTGCCCGGCGTCGCCGGCACCTGGAAAGATCTCACCGATTCGGTGAACGCGATGTGCGGAAATCTGACTGCGCAGGTGCGCAATATCGCCAACGTCACCACCGCGGTCGCGCGCGGCGACCTCTCGCGCAAGATCACGGTCGACGTTCGCGGCGAAATTCTGGAGCTCAAGGACACCATCAACACGATGGTCGATCAGCTCAACTCGTTCGCTTCGGAAGTGACTCGCGTCGCGCGCGAAGTCGGCACCGAAGGCAAGCTCGGCGGCCAGGCCCAGGTCCCCGGCGTCGCCGGCACCTGGAAGGACCTCACCGACAACGTCAACTTCATGGCGAGCAACCTCACCGCTCAGGTCCGTAATATCGCCGATGTCGCGACCGCGATCGCGGGCGGCG
This sequence comes from Bradyrhizobium sp., assembly GCF_004799445.1. Classification (GTDB taxonomy): domain Bacteria; phylum Pseudomonadota; class Alphaproteobacteria; order Rhizobiales; family Xanthobacteraceae; genus Bradyrhizobium. The sequence continues at coordinate 26,205 of NZ_SSNA01000071.1, read as the reverse complement.
ATCTTTCCAAGAAGATCACGGTGAACGTGTCGGGCGAGATCCTTCAACTGAAGGAAACGCTCAACACCATGGTCGACCAGCTCAACGCCTTTGCCGGCGAGGTCACGCGCGTCGCGCGCGAGGTCGGTACCGAAGGCCGATTGGGCGGCCAGGCCAACGTGCTCGGCGTCGCCGGCACCTGGAAGGACCTGACCGAGAGCGTCAACTCGATGGCGAGCAATCTGACGGCCCAGGTTCGCAACATCGCCGAGGTGACGACCGCGGTTGCCAATGGCGACCTGTCGAAGAAGATCACGGTGGACGTGCGCGGCGAAATCCTCGAGCTGAAGAACACCATCAACACGATGGTCGACCAGCTCAACGCCTTTGCCGGCGAAGTTACGCGCGTCGCGCGCGAGGTCGGCACCGAAGGCAAGCTGGGCGGTCAGGCGCTGGTGCGCGGCGTCGCCGGTACCTGGAAGGATCTGACCGACAGCGTCAATTCGATGGCCAGCAACCTGACGGGACAGGTCCGCAACATCGCCGAGGTCGCAACCGCCGTGGCCAAGGGGGACCTGTCGAAAAAAATCACCGTGAACGTGTCGGGTGAAATCCTTCAGCTGAAGGAAACGCTCAACACCATGGTCGACCAGCTCAACGCCTTTGCCAGCGAGGTGACACGCGTCGCGCGCGAAGTCGGCACCGACGGCAAGCTCGGCGGCCAGGCTCAGGTGACCGGCGTGGCCGGCACCTGGAAGGACCTCACCGACAGCGTCAACTCGATGGCCGGCAACCTTACCGCCCAGGTCCGCAATATCGCGGAAGTGGCGACGGCCATCGCCGGGGGCGACCTCTCCCGCAAGATCACCGTGGACGTCCGCGGCGAGATCCTGCAGCTCAAGGAAACGCTCAATACGATGGTCGACCAGCTCAACCGCTTCGCCGGCGAGGTGACGCGCGTGGCGCGCGAGGTCGGCACCGAAGGCCGCCTCGGCGGCCAGGCCAACGTGCCCGGCGTCGCCGGCACCTGGAAAGACCTCACCGACAGCGTCAATTCGATGGCCGGCAACCTGACCGCGCAGGTCCGCAACATCGCCGAAGTGACCACCGCCGTCGCGCGCGGCGACCTGTCGCGCAAGATCACGGTGGACGTGAAGGGCGAGATCCTCGAACTGAAGAATACCATCAACACGATGGTGGACCAGCTCAACGCCTTCGCTTCGGAAGTGACCCGCGTGGCCCGCGAGGTCGGCACCGAGGGCAAGCTCGGCGGACAGGCCGAGGTGCCCGAGGTGGCCGGCACCTGGAAGGACCTCACCGACAACGTCAACTTCATGGCGTCGAACCTGACCGCCCAGGTCCGCAACATCGCCGAAGTCGCGACCGCGATCGCCGGTGGCGACCTGTCCAAGAAAATCACGGTCGACGTGCGCGGCGAAATCCTGCTGCTCAAGGACACCTTGAATACCATGGTCGAGCAGCTTCGCTCGTTCGCCGCCGAAGTGACGCGCGTGGCGCGCGAAGTCGGTACCGAGGGGCGATTGGGCGGCCAGGCCGTAGTGCCAGGCGTCGGCGGCACCTGGAAGGATCTGACCGACAACGTCAATCTGCTCGCCGCCAACCTTACCACCCAGGTCCGCAACATCGCCGAAGTCACCACCGCCGTGGCGCGCGGCGACCTGTCGCGCAAGATCACCGTCGACGTGAAGGGTGAAATCCTCGAACTCAAGAACACCATCAACACGATGGTGGACCAGCTCAACGCATTCGCGGGCGAAGTGACGCGCGTCGCGCGCGAGGTCGGCACCGAAGGCAAGCTGGGCGGACAGGCGCAAGTGCCCGGCGTCGCCGGAACCTGGAAGGACCTGACCGATACCGTGAACTTCATGGCGGCCAACCTGACCGAACAGGTTCGCGGCATCGTCAAGGTGGTGACCGCGGTCGCCAACGGCGACCTGAAGCAGAACCTGACGGTGAAATCGAAGGGCGAGGTCGCCGCGCTCGCCGACACCATCAACAACATGACCGACACGCTGGCGACCTTCGCAGATCAGGTCACCAGCGTCGCGCGCGAGGTGGGCGTGGAAGGCCGGCTCGGCGGTCAGGCCAACGTGCCCGGCGCGGCCGGCACGTGGAAGGATTTGACCGGGAACGTCAACCTGCTGGCGGCCAACCTCACCTCGCAGGTGCGTGCCATCGCCGAAGTTGCGACCGCGGTGACAAAAGGCGACCTGACTCGTTCGATCCAGGTCGATGCCAGGGGCGAAGTCGCGGAGCTGAAAGACAACATCAATACGATGATCGGCAATTTGAGGCTGACCACCGACGTCAATACCGAGCAGGACTGGCTGAAGACCAACCTCGCCAAGTTCACCAACATGCTGCAGGGGCAACGCGATCTGACGACGGTCGGCCGCCTGCTGCTGACCGAGCTCACCCCGCTGGTAAATGCCCACATGGGCGTGATTTACCAGGTCGAGAATGAGGAAAACCCGCACCTGCGGCTGCTTTCGGCTTACGCCGGCGACGGCGCCGATCGTCATCGGGAAATCGTGCAATTTGGCGAGGGCCTGATCGGGCAATGCGCGATGGACAAGCGCCAGCGGCTGGTATCGGAAATCCCCGACGACGCGGTTCCGATCAATTCGGCGCTGTTGCGGCTGGTGCCGAAGAATCTCGTTGTGCTTCCTGTGCTGTTCGAAACCCAGGTCAAGGCTGTCATCGAGCTAGGTTCACTTACTTCGTTCACCACCTCCCAAATGACCTTCCTCGAGCAGCTCACCGACAGCATCGGCATCGTGCTCAACAGTATCGAAGCGACGATGCAGACCGAAGGACTGCTGAAACAGTCCCAGCAGCTCGCCGGAGAGCTGCAGACACAGCAGAAGGAACTGCAGCAGACCAACGAACAGCTGGAGCAGAAGGCTCAGCAGCTTGCCGAGCGCAACGTCGAAGTGGAGCGCAAGAACCAGGAAATCGAGCAGGCGCGGCGCGCGCTGGAAGAGAAGGCAACCGAACTTTCGCTGACGTCCAAGTACAAGTCGGAATTCCTCGCCAACATGTCCCACGAGCTGCGAACGCCGCTCAACAGCATCCTGATCCTGGGCCAGCAGTTGACCGAAAATCCCGACGGCAATCTGACCCACAAGCAGGTCGAATTTGCCCGCACCATCCATGGCGCCGGCACCGACCTGTTGAACCTGATCAGCGACATCCTCGACCTCTCGAAGATCGAATCGGGAACCGTGACCGTGGATGCCGAGGATATCCTGACTTCCAACCTCCTGGAGACGGTCGGACGGCCGTTCCGGCACGAAGCGGAAAACCGGCAATTGTCGTTCGATATCGATGTCGACCCCAATCTGGGACGCAGCATCTACACCGATTCGAAGCGGCTGCAGCAGGTGCTAAAGAATCTGTTGTCGAACGCCTTCAAATTTACCGCCGAGGGCGGCGTGCGCCTCAGCGTCTCGGCGGCACTGCGCGGCTGGAGCGCCGAACATCCTGTTCTCAACCATTCGCCCGCCGTCGTCGCGTTCGAGGTGTCCGATACCGGCATCGGCATTCCCCAGGAGAAGCAAAAGCTGATCTTCGAGGCGTTCCAGCAGGCGGATGCGGGCACCAGCCGAAAATATGGCGGCACCGGTCTCGGACTCGCCATCAGCCGCGAACTCGCGAGCCTTTTGGGTGGCGAAATCCATCTTCAGAGCACGCCCGGCAAAGGCAGCATCTTCACGCTGTATCTGCCGCTCAAATACGCCGGGCCGACGGTGGCTCCGCGGGTCAGCGCATCGTCGCAATACAGCGTCGCGCCGGCGCTGCCGGCCGCGCAGGAACGCGCCGTCGAACAGCTCTCGGACGACCGGCTAGATCTCGAACCGGGAGATACCATTCTCCTCATTGTTGAAGACGACCCGCATTACGCGGGGGTGCTGGTGGATCTCGCGCGCGACAAGGACTTCAAGGTCCTGGTCGCGGCGCGGGGCTCGGAGGCGCTGGATCTGGCCAAGCAATATCAGCCCGCCGCCGTCTCGCTCGACGTCTTCCTGCCCGACATGCTCGGCTGGACGGTGTTGAGCCAGCTCAAGCACAATCCGCTGACGCGGCATATCCCCGTCCAGATCATCACGCTGGACGAAGATCGCCAGCATGCGCTGGCGCGGGGCGCGTTCTCCTTTGTCAGCAAGCCGACCACGACCGAAGGGGTGAGCGCAGCGCTGTCCCAGATCAAGGAATACGCCAAGCCCCGTCGCAAGCGCCTCCTGATCGTCGAGGACAATGTGGCGGAGCAAATGAGCATCAGGGAACTTCTGGACCACGACGACATTGAGATCGTCACCACCGACACCGGCGCGAGCGCGCTTTCCATGTTGCGCGAAAATCCCTGCGACTGCGTCGTCCTTGATTTGCGGTTGCCTGACATGAGCGGCTTTGAAGTACTGGACTCCATCCGCAACGACGATTCGTTGTCTGACGTGCCGGTCGTCGTGTTCACCGGCCGCGAGCTCTCGGTGGAGGAAGACGCGGAACTGCATACGATGGCCCGGAGCATCGTGGTGAAGGGCGTGGAATCGCCCGAGCGCCTGCTCGATGAAACATCGCTGTTCTTGCATCGCGTGATCACGGCACTGCCGGTCGAAAAACAGCGAATGCTGGAGAAGCTCAACAGTTCTGACGAGGACCTCGTCGGTCGGACCGCGCTCCTGGTCGATGACGATGCCCGCAATATCTTCGCGCTCTCGAGCGTGCTGGAGCGGCGCGGCATGAAGGTGCTTACCGCCACGACCGGCAGCGAGGCGATCGCGTTGGTGGAATCCAACCCCGAGATCGCCGTCGTTCTGATGGACATCATGATGCCGCAGATGGACGGTTACCAAACCATCGGGGCGATCCGGACCAACCCGTCATTCCGCCGGCTTCCTATCATCGCCCTCACCGCGAAAGCGATGAAGGGTGACCGGGAGAAATGCCTGGAGGCGGGCGCTTCCGACTATCTCGCCAAACCCGTCAATACCGAGCAATTGCTGCTTGCGATACGCATGTGGCTACATCGCTGATGGTGCGCCAGATGATGGACCACGAAAAGGTAAACATCCTTTTGGTCGACGATCAGCCGGCGAAGTTGCTGGCCTATGAAGTCATTCTCAAGGAGCTCGGCGAAAATCTTGTCGTCGCGGCCTCGGGGCGCGAGGCGCTCGAATACCTGCTCAAGAATGAAGTTGCGGTCATTCTGGTCGACGTCTGCATGCCGGAACTGGACGGGTTCGAGCTTGCCGCCATGATCCGCGACCATCCGCGATTCCAGAAAACGGCGATGATTTTCATTTCCGCCATCCAGGTCAGCGATCTGGACCGCCTTCGCGGCTACGAGATGGGCGCGGTGGACTACGTGCCGGTGCCGGTGATCCCGGAGGTCCTGCGCGCAAAGATCAGGGTGTTCGCCGAACTCTATCGCAAGACCCGGCAACTGGAGCAATTCAATGCCGAGCTGGAAGATCGGGTTCGTGCGCGCACGGGCGAGCTTGAAGAATCAAATGCGCGGCTGCTCGAAAGCGAGCAGCGCCGCAGCCTTGCGCTTGCGGCGGGAAGCATGGGCTCCTGGGACTGGGACTGGATCAACGGGGACTGGATGTGGGACGAAGGGCAATTCCGGATTTTCGGCGTCGATTCACGAAGCTTTGTCGTCAATCCGGAAAATGTCCAGGCGTTGCTGCATCCCGACGATTTTGACGAATTGCGCAAGACGATGGCCCAATTCAACAAAGGCACAAGGTCTTACGAAGCCGAGTTTCGAATCATACGACCCGACGGCGAAATTCGCTGGTGCGTCGGCACGGCGGCCGCAACCGTCGACAAGACCGGCCGCGTCATCCGCGTCAGCGGGGTCACCGTCGACATCACCGAACGGAAGCGGGCGGAGGAACGGCAAAATCTTCTGACCCGCGAGGTCGATCATCGCGCGAAGAATGCGCTGGCGCTGGCGCAATCGATTGTCAGGCTGACCCAGGGCGAAAGCGTCAAGGCCTACATCCAGGCGGTGGAAGGACGGATCAGCGCGCTGGCGCGGGTGCATACCATTCTGTCCCTGTCGAGCTGGCAGGGCGCAGAAATAGCAAAGCTGGTCGACGAGGAAATCGCGCCCTATGCCATGGGCGATCAGATCGCATTCAGCGGTTCAAACATTCAGCTGCAGCCCGCGACCGCGCAAACGCTGGCCCTGGCCCTGCACGAGCTGTTTACGAACTCGGCAAAATATGGGGCCTTGTCCACGCTGTCTGGCCGCCTCACGATCAAATGGGAGGTCCAGGGAGACATCCTTGAGCTATCGTGGGAAGAGCGGAACGGCCCCACGGTGGAAAGGCCGGTATCGCGCGGGTTCGGAACGAGAAGCGTGATCGCCAGCATCGAATCGCAACTCGGGGGACAGGCCAGGTTCGACTGGCGTTCCGAAGGCCTGATCTGCCAGCTGTCAGTCCCGCTGATGCAGGGCGGAGCAGCGCGGCAGCCCAACAATCGCCAAAACTCGCCGGTTGCCGGCAACGGGCATGCTTCGGTGTCCGCGGGAGCCTGAGGGTCCTTGCCGGCAAACTCCCGCCAGCAAGTCAGCCCCGGGTTGCGCTCTTTGGTCTAGAAATTGCTCGAGGAAGACTCATTCGGAATGCCGTCGATCGGGCATTCGTCAGTCCCCGCGGTCGAACGGGTCATCGCCTCGACCATTTCGCGCGTGCCTTCCGGATCGGCGATCCACTTCTTGTAGAAATCGTACGGGCAGGCCGCGACGCCGCGCGCGCTTTCGCCGGAGTTGATCATGCCGGTGTAGCCGCGATGGACCAGTTTGTAGAGGTGGTTCTGCGACTGGCCGGTGCGGCGCACATCGCGGATCAGGCTCTTCGACAGCTGGGCATACTGGATGCCGTATTCCTCCTCGCCGGTCTCGCCCAGGGTGCGGCCGTCGAAGCCGATGATCGCGGAGTGACCGAAATAGGAATAGACGCCATCAAAGCCGGCGGCATTGGCGACCGCGACATAGACATTGTTGGCCCAGGCCATCGCCTTCGAGATGAGAATCTGCTGTTCCTTGGCCGGATACATATAGCCCTGGCAACGCACGATCAGCTCGGCGCCCTTCATGGCGCAGTCACGCCAGATTTCCGGAAAATTGCCGTCGTCGCAGATGATCAGACTGACCTTCAGGCCTTTCGGACCATCGGAAACATAGGTGCAATTGCCGGGATACCAGCCTTCGATCGGCACCCACGGCATGATCTTGCGGTATTTCTGGACGATCTCGCCCTTGTCGTTCATCAGGATCAAGGTGTTATACGGCGCCTTGTGGGGGTGCTCCTCGTGGCGCTCGCCGGTGAGCGAGAACACGCCCCAAACCTTGGCCTTGCGGCAGGCTTCGGCGAAGATGTCGGTCTCGGGACCCGGGATCGACGAGGCGGTCTCGTACATCTCCTTCGAGTCATACATGATGCCGTGGGTCGAGTATTCCGGGAAGATCACCAGATCCATGCCCGGCAGGCCGGTCTTCATGCCCACCAGCATATCGGCAATCTTGCGGGCGTTGTCGAGCACCTCGGCCTTGGTGTGCAGTCGCGGCATCTTGTAATTGACGACGGCTACGCCGACCGTGTCGTTGCTGCTGGAAATGTCACCGTGAAGCATGGGATCGCCTCCTGTTTTGGTTTGGGTTTGCCGTCAATCAAACGGCCAAGTGAGGGGTGGATAAGGTTGCCGGCCAGCGTATCGATCGGTTCGAGCGCCGCGGCGTGACCTTTCCTGGTGATCCCGAAAGATCGCGAGGCATCAGTGACTGATCATCCACGGACGCGCGGTCGGAAAGCCTTTCGCGCCACTCCTGGTTTTCTTGACAAGGCGGGAAGGCTTGCCCGAGCAACACCCGCAGCCGGGCGCATGCGACGCCTTGTATTCACCGATCGTCTTGGGCGCATTGGCGCTGCGTTCATTGGTGGCGTAGGCCTTGCGCTTGTCGGAAGGCATGCAGAAGAAATTCGGCGCTGTCAGAATCGCGCGTCGCGACGAATTCTCGCATTTCGGACAGCTCTGCGGCGCGTCGCACTCCGCCATCGGCCGCATGTCCGTGAACGGACCGCAATCGTTGCAGAGATAGTCATAGACCGGCATTTGTCACCTCGCACGTTCAAGCGGACAGCAGCGACGAGGGCATGCGGGGCGGTATACTCAGAAGACCGTCCCGCATCCCGTCGCGCAGGGAGCTATTTGTCGGGCGAGAGCGACACGTCGACACCGCCCTTGATGTGCTTGATGGGCCCGGCCGACGACGGCATGATGTCGAAATCGAAAATCTCCGTCGGCAGATACAGCGTGGCGCAGGCGTTCGGGATATCCACCACGCCACTGATATGTCCCTGCACCGGCGCAACGCCCAGAATCGTATAGGCCTGAGCGCCGGAATAGCCGAACTTCTTGAGGTATTCGATCGCGTTGAGGCAGGCCTGACGATAAGCGATATGAACGTCGAGGTAATGCTGCTCGCCCTTCTCATCGACCGAGATACCTTCGAAAATCAGATAGTCCTTGTAGTTCGGCGTGATCGGCGACGGCTTGAAGATCGGATTCTTGATGCCGTATTTGGCGACGCCATCCTTGATGATATCGACTTTGAGATGCAGCCAGCCGGCCATCTCGATGGCGCCGCAGAAGGTGATCTCGCCGTCACCCTGGCTGAAATGCAGGTCGCCCATCGATAGTCCGCCGCCCGGCACATAGACCGGGAAGTAGATCTTCGAGCCGCGCGACAGGTCCTTGATGTCGCAGTTGCCGCCATGCTCTCTCGGCGGCACCGTCCGTGCACCTTCCGCGGCGACCTTCGCCTTGGCATCGCCTTTCGCGCGCCCCGCGTGAGCGGTGGCAGCGAAAGGTGGATTGGCAAGCGGCGGCACGCGCGTCGGATTGGTGGCGATCAGCGCGTTTTCTCGCGCGTTCCATTTCGCCAGCAGCTTCGGATCTGGCAAGCAGCCAATCAGGCCGGGATGCACCAGACCGGCAAAATTCACACCGGGGACGTGGCGCGACGAGGTGTAGAGGCCCTTGATGTCCCAGATCGACTTCTGCGCCAACGGGAAATGCTCGGTAAGGAACCCGCCGCCGTTCTTCTTGGAGAAGAAGCCGTTGAAACCCCACAGGCTTTCCTTCTTCGGACCGATGTCGAGCAGATCGACCACCAGGAGATCGCCGGGCTCGGCGCCCTTCACCCCGATCGGGCCGGACAGGAAGTGCACAATCGACAGGTCGATATCGCGCACGTCGTCCGCCGAGTCGTTGTTCTTGATGAACCCGCCGGTCCAGTCATAGGTCTCGATGATGAAATCATCCCCCGGGCCGACCCAGGCGACGATCGGAACGTCGGGATGCCAGCGGTTGTGGATCATGTCATTGTCGTAAGCCGACTTGGAAAGATCAACCTTGATCAGTGTCTCTGGCATCTAAAGCTCCCCTGTTTACAAGCTCGGTCAGGAATCAGACGGACAAGTATTTCGAGATCTGCGCGGCATCGACGCCGTCGCGCGGATCGTCGCGAACAATCTCACCATTCTCGATGACCAGCACGCGATCGGCGACGTCGAGCGCGAAGCTCAATACCTGTTCGGAGACGATGATCGAAAGGCCGCGGGTGTCGCGAATCCGCTTCAGGGTGCGGGCCATCTCCTTGATGATCGAAGGCTGAATGCCCTCGGTCGGCTCATCCAGCAGCAAAACCTTGGGCTTGGTCGCCAGCGCGCGTGCGATCGCGAGCTGCTGCTGCTGTCCGCCCGAAAGGTTGCCGCCGCGGCGCCCTTTCATTTCCAGCAGCACCGGAAACAATTCGTAGAGGTCGCCCGGCACTTCCCTCTCGCCCGAAGCGACCAGGCCGGTCTCGATGTTTTCCTTGACCGTCATGGCCGAGAAGATCATGCGGCCCTGCGGCACATAGGCCAACCCCTTGGCAACGCGCTCATAGCTCTTCAGCTTGCTGAGTTCGGCACCTTCCATGTTCACCGAGCCGCTCTTGGTCGGCACGATGCCCATCAACGACTTCATCAGCGTGGTCTTGCCCATGCCGTTGCGGCCCATGATCGCCACGATCTCATTGGGCGCGACGGACACGTTGAGGCCGTGCAGCACTTCGCTCTGGCCGTAGGCAACATGCAGATCGGAGATAGCCAGCATCAAGATGCTCCTTGTCCTGCGTTTCGCATGATCTTGTCCGGAAACCGGACATCACTTTCCGGGATCATGCGCTAGTGCCCGAGATAGACTTCGATGACCTTGGGATCATTCTTGACGTGTTCCATCGAGCCTTCCGACAGGATCTGGCCCTGGTGCAGCACCGTGACCTTGTGCGCGATGTCCTCGACGAATTTCATGTCGTGCTCGATCACCAGCACCGAGCGGTCCTCGATGATGCGGTTGAGCAGTTCCGCGGTCTTGACGCGCTCGCTGACGCTCATGCCGGCCACCGGCTCGTCCAGCATCAGAAGTTCGGGGTCCTGAATCAGCAACATGCCGATTTCCAGCCATTGCTTCTGGCCGTGGCTGAGCAGCTCGGCACTCATATTGAGGCGGTCCTTGAGGAAGATGATCTCGGCGACTTCCTCGACCCGGTCGCGCACCACGGCGTCGCGGGTAAAGGTCAGCGCGCCAAACACCGTGCGGCCGCGCGGATAGGATATCTCCAGATTTTCGAACACGGTCAGATCGTCATAGATCGACGGCGTCTGGAACTTGCGGCCGACGCCGGCCTGCACGATCTGGTTCTCCTTCATTTTCGTGAGGTCCTTGTCGCGAAAATGGATCGATCCCGACGTCGCTTTGGTCTTGCCGCAAATCAGATCGAGTACCGTGGTCTTGCCGGCGCCATTCGGACCGATGATGACGCGGATCTCGTTTTCATCGACATAGAACGACAGGTCGTTGACTGCCTTGAAGCCGTCGAAAGAGACCGTCAGCGCCTCGACCGAGAGCAGGAAGGGTTTGGGCTGGTGACCTATCAGCATGGTGATCTCCTCACTCGGCCGGCGCGCCGTCGGCGACTGAACTGTCGTGCCAGCCCGCCTTCGGTCCGGAGCCGGATTTGCCCGACGGCATCAACCGGTTCAGCTGCGGCTGGATGTAGTCGCCCCAGATCCCGGCCAGACCGTTCGGGAAGGCAAGAACCACCGCAATGAACAGGCCGCCGAGTCCAAACAGCCACAATTCGGGAAAGGATTCCGACAGGCTGGTCTTGGCGAAATTGACCAGCAGCGTGCCGTAAATCGCGCCCAGGATGGAAAGCCGCCCGCCGACCGCGGTATAGATCACCATTTCGATCGATGGCACGATGCCGACAAAGGACGGCGACATGAAACCCACATTGAGCGCGAACATGGCGCCGCCGATCGCGGCGAATATGGCGGCGATGCAGAAGGCGAAGATCTTGAAATTCGCAACGCTGTAGCCGGAGAATCTGACGCGATCTTCCTTTTCGCGCATGGCGACCAGGATTCGTCCGAGCTTGGAGTGGCGGATGAATTGCGCGATGAAGATGCAGCCGAACAGGCACGCTACTTCAAAGAAGTAAAGCACGACCTTGGCGTGATCCGGCCGGATGTCCCAGCCCTTCAGGGTCCGCAGGTCCGTCATCCCGTTGATGCCGCCGGTGTAGCCCTGCTGGCCGACGATCAGAATGGTGAGAATTGCCGCGACCGCCTGGGTGATGATGGCAAAGTAGGTGCCACCGACGCGGCGTTTGAACATCGCCGCGCCGATGATGAATGCGAAGAATGCCGGCACCAGGATAACGGCCGCGATGGTGAAGCTGAGACTGTGGAACGGCTTCCAGAAGAAGGGCAGCTGCGTGATCTGATTCCAGTCCATGAAATCGGGGATGCCGGGCGTGGACTGGATCTTGGTATTCTCGGGACTGGAAGCCTCCAGTTTGAGAAACATCGCCATGCAGTAGCCGCCAAGCCCGAAAAACACGCCCTGCCCGAGGCTCAGGATGCCGCCATAACCCCAGCAGATAACCAGTCCCAGCGCCACGAATGCGTAAGTCAGATATTTGGCGACCAGATTGAGACGGAACACGTCGAGGCAGAGCGGCAGAATGACCACCAGGAGGACCGCAAGCACGAGGATGCCGATAAGTTCCGATCGGTTGGCAAAGCGCGGATTGTCGATCATGGCTTCAGCCCTTTTTCTTGCTTACTTGCGAACCTTGAGAGCGAAGAGACCCTGCGGCCGCAGCATCAGAATTCCGACAACGGCGAGCAGCGTGAGAACCTTGGCCATCGAGCCGGACATGAAGAATTCCAGGGTCGACTGGGTCTGGGAGATCGAGAACGCCGACGCGATCGTGCCGAGCAGACTTGCCGCGCCGCCGAACACCACCACCAGGAACGTATCGACGATGTAAAGCTGACCGGAGGTCGGGCCTGTCGAGCCGATCATGGTGAAGGCGCTGCCGGCAACTCCGGCGATGCCGCAACCAAGCGCGAAGGTGTAGCGGTCGACCTTTTCGGTGTTGATGCCTACCGCGCCGGCCATCACGCGGTTTTGCACCACGGCGCGGACCTGGCGGCCCCAGCGCGACTTGTACATGATGTAGGCGACCGCCACGGTGATCAGCACCGTCAGCCCCATCACGAAGACGCCGTTGATTGGCACTTCGATGTTGTCGGTAACATGCATGGATCCGAGCATCCATTGCGGCAGCTCGACCCCGACTTCCCGCGCACCGAAAATCGAACGATAGGCCTGCTGCAGGATCAGGCTCAAGCCCCAGGTGGCGAGCAGCGTATCCAGCGGTCGCCGGTAGAGATGCCGGATCAGCCCCCATTCCACCAGCATTCCCAGCGCCCCGGAAGCGATGAAAGCCAGAATCATCGCCAGGAAGAAATAGCCGCTGAATAAATTGGGAAGGTAGGTCTGGAAGAAATTCGACGTCATCCAGGTGACGTAGGCGCCGAGGATCATGAACTCGCCATGGGCCATGTTGATGACGCCCATCTGGCCGAAGATGATCGCAAGACCGAGCGCCATCAGCACGTAGACGGAGAACAGGATCAGGCCGGCGAACCCCTGCATCACGAAGATGGAGCCGAGATCACCAATCGAGTATTCGCCGAACATCGATGTCCTCCGTCGGGGAAGTCCCGCGTCGCAAGTGGATTCGCGACGCGGGGGTCTTAAGCGTGGATTGACGATCCACGCCAGGGAGAGGCTTTGCCTGGGGAGAAAGCGCGATAAAGTCCGCGCGTTCTTACTGGTAGCCCTTGGGGAACGGATCGGGCTCGACCAGGTCGGCGGTCTCGTAGATCAGCTCGAACTGTCCGTCGAGCTTCGCACGTCCGACCCGGGTCTTTGACCAGAGGTGATGGTTCTCGTGAATCCGGACGTAACCTTCCGGCGCACCCTTGAACTCGACCCCGGGCGAAGCTGCCGCGATCTTGTCGACGTCGAAGCTGCCGGCTTTCTCGACGGTTAATTTCCACAGCCACGGGCCGAGATAGGCGGCCTGGGTCACGTCGCCGATCACGGTCTTCTCGCCCCACATCTTCTTGAACGCGGGCACGAAGGCCTTGTTGTTGGGATTGTCGAGCGACTGGAAGTACTTCATGCAGGCATAGGCGCCCGCGATGTTCTCGCCGCCGATGCCGTCGATCTCGTCTTCGGTCACCGAGATCGTGAGCAGCGGCTGCTTGGAAAGGTCGATGCCGGCCGCCTTGAGCTGCTTGTAGAACGCGACGTTGGATCCGCCGACGACGTCGGTAAAGATCACGTCGGGCTTGGTCAGCTTGATCTTGTTGATCACCGAATTGAACTGGGTGTTGCCGAGCGGGTAGTATTCTTCGCCGACGACTTTGCCCTTCAGCACGTTCTCGACATGCTTGCGCGCGATCTTGTTCGAGGTGCGCGGCCAGATGTAGTCCGAACCGACGAAGAAGAACGATTTCGCGCCCTTCTCCTTGGCGATCCAGTTCAGGCCGGCGAGTATCTGCTGCGTCGCTTCCTGGCCGGTGTAGATCACGTTCTTGGACTGCTCGAGACCTTCGTAGAAGGTCGGGTAGTAGAGCATGCCGTTGTATTGTTCGACGACCGGGAGCACCGCCTTGCGCGACGCCGAGGTCCAGCAGCCCATGATCGCCGCGACCTTGTCGTTGACGAGAAGCTTCTTGGCCTTTTCGGCGAAGGTGGGCCAATCGCTGGCGCCGTCTTCCTGGATGAACTTGATCTTGCGGCCGAGGATGCCGCCGGCGGCGTTGATCTGTTCGATCGCAAGCTTCTCGGCTTCGATCGAGCCGGTCTCCGAAATCGCCATCGTGCCGGTGGCCGAATGCAGGATGCCGACGGTGACTTCAGTATCGGTAACCGCGAGACCCGTGGTGTTGATCGCGGAGGTTGCCGGCGCTTGTGCAAAAGATGGGCGAGGAAGCACGGTAAGGGCGGGTATCGCCGCGATTCCCATCAGCAGCTTGCGGCGAAATGCCGACTGCAGCCCCTGTTTAGTGTCGTCTGACATGATTACCCCATTTTTGGTTCGAGGACGCGCTATTGGTCAGACGAGGATTGCTGAAATTGTGCAGTGCACAGATACGCAAGATCGCGTATATTGCACCGCAAAATAGCGACGTAGGTTTTGTCACCGGGTTTCCAGTCGGGGTGAGGGAGTTGGAAAGTGGCAGGGCGGCAGCGGATCGACCGCGTCAGACGCCAATATAATCAATGGGTTGCAAACCAGACGCTGGAGGATTACGCGCTCCGCTTCACGGCCAAGAGCGCGCGGCGATGGTCGGCGGCCCGCGTCGCCAATACGGCGCTCGGCGCCATCTCGTTCCTGGCGCTTGAGGCGATCGGCGGCACCATCACGCTCAATTACGGCGTCACCAACGCAACGGCCGCCATCCTCGTCGTCAGCGTCATCATTTTCTGCTGCGGTCTGCCGATTGCCTACCACGCCGCGAAATGCGGCATCGACATCGATCTGTTAACCCGCGGCGCCGGCTTCGGTTACATCGGCTCGACCATCACCTCGCTGATCTACGCGTCTTTCACGTTCATTTTCTTTGCGATCGAAGCCGTCATTCTCGCCACCGCGCTGGAGATGTGCTTCGGAATTCCCCGCCCGCTCGGCTATCTCATCAGCGCCGTCGTCATCATTCCGCTGGTCACCCATGGCATCACGCTGATCAGCCGTTTCCAGCTGTGGACGCAGCCGCTGTGGATCGTTCTGCACATCATGCCGTTCGCGGCGATCGCCTACGCCAATCCGCACTCCTTTGCGGAGTGGACCAAATTTCCCGGCGAGCACGGCAGCCCCGCGGGCCATCTCGATCTGTTGCTGTTCGGCACCGCCGCCTCGGTGGTGTTCTCGCTGGTGGCGCAGATTGGCGAGCAGGTCGACTTTCTTCGCTTCCTGCCGCGTGACCGGCGGACCTCGAAGACCTCGTGGTGGATCGCGCTGCTAAGCGCCGGCCCCGGCTGGATCATTCTCGGCGCGCTGAAGCTGTTGGCCGGATCCTTCCTGGCCTTCTTTGCGCTCAGCCACGGGGTCACCAACGAGCACGCCGCCGAGCCCGCGCACATGTATCTCGAAGCCTTTCGCTACGTACTGTCGGAGCCGAATCTCGCTCTGGCGTTGACCGGCACCTTCGTGATCCTTTCGCAGTTGAAGATCAACGTCACCAACGCCTATGCCGGTTCGATCGCGTGGTCGAATTTCTTCTCCCGATTGACCCACAGCCATCCCGGCCGCGTGGTCTGGCTGGTGTTCAACGTGCTGGTCGCGTTGCTGCTGATGGAGATCGGCGTCTATAAGGCGCTGGAGCAGACGCTGGCGCTTTATTCAAACGTCGCAATCGCCTGGGTCGGCGCGCTGGTCTCCGACCTCGTCATCAACAAGCCGCTCGGCCTGCGCCCGCAACACATGGAGTTCAAGCGCGCTCATCTCTACGACATCAATCCGGTCGGCGTCGGCGCCATGACCATCGCCACCATCGTTTCCATCAGCGCGTTCTATGGCCTGTTCGGACCGACGGCAAAAGCGCTGGCGCCCTTTGTGGCGCTGATCGTCGCCTTCGTCACCGCGCCGCTGATCGCATTCGCTACCGGCGGCAGATATTACATCGCGCGAAAGCCCAAGCGCAGCTGGCAGAATGTCGAGGCGATCCAGTGCTGCATTTGCGAACATACCTTCGAGCCCGAGGACATGGCGGCCTGCCCTGCCTATGCCGGACCGATCTGCTCGCTATGCTGTTCGCTTGACGCGCGCTGCCACGATCTCTGCAAGCCGCACGCGCGGATTCAGGCGCAGGTCTCCGAGACCCTCGGCAAATTGCTGCCGCAGCCGATTTATGCGCGGATCAATTCGCAGCTCGGACATTATCTCGGCGTCTTTGCGATTTCCGCCGGGCTGGTCGGACTGACGCTCGGCCTGATCTATCTGCAGACGTCCGCGGCTGTTCAAGCCGATAGTCAGCAGCTATCCGACGTTCTCTGGAAGGTATTCTTCGCACTGACCATCATTATCGGTGTCGTTGCGTGGCTGTTCGTCCTTGCACAGCAGAGCCGGCGCGCGGCGGAAGCGGAAACCAGGCGACAGACCGCGCTCCTGATTCAGGAGATCGACGCCCACAAGCGCACCGACGCCGAATTGCAGCGCGCCAAGGAGGTCGCGGAGTCCGCCAACCTCGCGAAGAGCCGGTATGTGGTCGGGTTAAGCCATGAATTGCGTTCGCCATTGAATGCGATCTCCGGCTACGCGCAATTGCTGGAGCAGGACGCTAGCCTGAGCGCCAAGCCGCGAGATCAGGTTCGCGTGGTCCGCCGCAGCGCCGATCACCTGTCCGGGCTGATCGACGGCATTCTCGATATCTCAAAGATCGAAGCCGGCCGGCTCTATCTGTCGCGGGACGAAGTTCGCCTCGGCGAATTCCTCGAACAGCTGGTCGGCATGTTTCGCCTGCAGGCCGCCGCCAAGGGCATCGATTTCGTGTTCAAGCGGCCGGCAGTGCTGCCGGTCGTGGTCTTCGCCGACGAAAAGCGGCTACGCCAGGTCCTGATCAACCTGTTGTCGAACGCCATCAAGTTCACCCAGGCCGGCAGCGTGCAGTTCGTCGTTCACTATCGCAGCCCCGTCGCCGAATTCGAAGTGATCGACACCGGCCCTGGAATTCAGGCATCCGACCTTGAGCGCATCTTCGCACCGTTCGAGCGCGGAGCGCTGGGCGTCTCGCAGCCGCAGACCGGGACCGGTCTCGGGCTCACCATCAGCCGGTTGCTCGCGGGCGTGATGGGCGGCGACATTCGGGTTACCAGCACCGTTGGCGTCGGCAGCAGCTTCCGGATGAAAATCCTGCTGTCGGAAGTGACGAACCCGACGCGGATCGCGCCCGTCGACGCGCCGGTGTTCGGCTATCACGGCCCGCGCAAGACGATCCTGATCACCGACGATGATCCCGTCCAGCTCGATCTGCTGCGCGAAGTGCTTACACCGCTTGGCTTTATCCTGCTCAGCGCGCCGGATGGCGCTGGTTGTCTCGCGCTTGCCCAGCATTGCCGACCGGACCTGTTCCTGCTGGACATCTCGATGTCGGGCATGGATGGATGGACGGTGGCGGAGACGCTGCGTTCGACCGGTCACCATCAGGCCCGTATCCTGATGGTTTCGGCCAGCGCATTGGAAGCGCACGGCGCGCCGCTGGCGCGGCCCTTTCACGACGGCTATCTGATGAAGCCAATCGATATTCCAAGGTTATTGGAATCAATCCGCCAGCTCCTCAAGATCGAATGGCAGTATGAAACCTATCAGGCCGCCGTTCCGCACTGGAAGCCGGACAGCGGCTCGCGGCCGCCGCTGAGGCATGTCGAGGAACTGATCAGCCTTGGGCAGCTGGGATATATTCGGGCGATTCAGGTCAAGCTCGACGAAATAGGGACCGACTATCCCGAGCATGCCGGCTTCGTATCGCAGATGCATTCCCTGATCGATCGCTTCGACCTCGATCAGTACATGGCCACCTTGAAGACGCTGCACAGCTATGATCACTGAACCCAAAAAGCGCGACGTCGTACTGGTCGTCGACGACTCGCCGGAAACGCTGCGCCTGCTCACCGATGCCCTTGATAATGCCGGCATGACCGTCATGGTTGCGATGGACGGCGCGGCCGCCATGCGAATTGTCGACCAGATCACGCCCGACATCATTCTGCTCGACGCCGTCATGCCTGGCATGGACGGCTTTGAAACATGCCGGCGCCTCAAGCGCGATGCCGGCTTGAGCAATGTGCCGGTCATTTTCATGACCGGGTTGGCCGAGACCGAGCACATCGTCAGCGGGCTGGAAGCCGGTGGCGTCGATTATGTCACCAAGCCGATCGTCATCGAAGAAATGCTGGCGCGGATCCGCGTTCATCTTGCCAACGCCCGACTGACCCAGAGCGCCCGCGCGGCGCTTGACGTATCCGGCCGCTTTTTGCTCGCCGTCAGCCGGCAAGGCACGATCGTGTGGGCGACGCCGCAGGCGCAGAAGTTGCTGTCGGAGAATCTGTCGGGCTCCGCGGATGACGAATTCGTGCTACCCGACCCCATGCTGCAATGGCTCGAGCAGGCCCAGAAGGGCAAAGCCGGACCCAGGACCCAGGCCATGGCGTCATTTCCGGAAAATGAGCAGCTTCGGCTGCAATATATGGGAAAACTCGGGCCGAATGAATTCCTGCTGCGGCTGGCAAAGGATGCAGGCACCGACACGCCCGCGGAATTCTCCAGCGAACTCGGATTGACCACCCGTGAGGGAGAGGTGCTGTCGTGGCTGAGCAAAGGAAAAACCAACCGCGACATCGCCCAGATTCTCGGCCTCAGCCCCAGGACGGTGGACAAACATCTTGAGCAAATTTACGCCAAGCTCGGCGTCGAAAACCGCACCGCGGCCGCGGCCATCGCGACCAGCACCGGCCGGCGCAACTCGTAATTCCCGAACCCGCATCGTTCGACCGTTCTGACGCGGGGCTGGCGCAGACCGTTGCATCGTGTTAGCCGCTTGCAAACTGGCGCGCATGGCAGGCAATTGATGTTCGAAGCAGTGATCTGGGATTTTGGCGGCGTGCTCACGTCATCGCCGTTTGAGGCGTTCGCCCGCTTTGAGACCGAGCGCGGGCTGCCCGCCGATATCATCCGGCGCACCAATGCCGCCAATCATCTGGAGAATGCCTGGGCGAAATTCGAGCGGGCCGAGGTGGACATTGAAGCGTTCGATCGGCTGTTCGCGGCTGAATCGCTTGCCTTGGGAGCTGAGGTTCGAGGCCGGGACGTGCTGCCGCTGCTTTTCGGGGATCTGCGACCGGAGATGGTGGAAGCGCTGAAGCGGGTAAAGACCACGCTCAAGACCGGCTGCATTACCAATAACCTTCCCGCGAACGCCATCGGCAGCGTGAGCGGCCGAACGCTTTACGTCGGAGAAGTGATGGCACTGTTCGACCATGTCATCGAGTCGGCCAAAATCGGCTTGAGGAAGCCCGACCCGCGCATCTATCAGATGATGGTGGCTGCGCTCGGTGTCAATCCGAAAGGCTGCGTCTATCTCGACGATCTCGGTGTCAACCTGAAACCGGCGCGCGAAATGGGCATGACCACGATCAAGGTGCTCAACGCGCCGCAGGCCCTCGCCGAGCTGGAGGCGGCGACCGGGCTGTCGCTGCGGTAGGTGCTGAACTCGATCTTCGACCGGCCAACGATTTTAGGCCGGGCCGGTTCTGGACTGACAAGGTTTTGTCCAATACCAATACAATCCAATAACGGAACGGCCCGTCTTGCCGCCGGGGAGCCGAAAAATTGCCACTGCCCAAACATCTATTGCCGACGACCGTCGTTGGAAGCTATCCGCAGCCCGATTGGCTGGTGGATCGCGAGATGCTGTCCAAATCGGTGCCCCGCACCCGCATGACCGAGATCTGGCGCATCCCTCAAGCCTATCTTGAGCAGGCTCAGGATGACGCGACGGTCGTCGCGATCCGCGACCTCGAGCGCGCCGGCATCGACATCGTGACCGACGGCGAAATCAGGCGCGAGAGCTACTCCAATCGCTTCGCGACGGCGCTGGAGGGAATCGATATCGAAAATCCCGCTATGATCGTCTCGCGTTCGGGCCAGAAGACGCCGGTACCCCGCATTGTCGGGAAAATAAGCCGCAAAGGTCCAGTCGAATTGCGTGACATGGAGTTCCTTCGCCGCAATACCGATCATGCCGCGAAGATCACCCTGCCCGGCCCCTTCACCATGAGCCAGCAGGCCAAAAACGAGTTCTACAAGGACGATGAAGAGCTGGCGATGGCCCTGGCCGCCGCCGTCAACGCCGAGGCGCTGGAATTGCAGAAGGCTGGCGCCGACGTCATCCAGCTCGACGAGCCGTGGGTGCGCCAAGATCCCGCGGCCGCCAAACGCTATGCCGTGAAGGCGATCAACCGGGCGCTGCAAGGCATCACGGTGCCTACGGCCGTCCATGTCTGCTTCGGCTATGCCGCCGTCGTTCCCGGCGAGACCAAGCCGACCGGCTATTCGTTCCTGGCTGAACTGGCGGATTCCACCGCCGAGCAAATTTCGATCGAGGCAGCCCAACCCAGGCTCGATCTTGGCGTCCTCGCCGACCTGTCATCCAAGACCATCATGCTCGGCGTGATCGACCTCGGCGACCCGAACATCGAGACTGCCTCTGTGATCGCCAACCGCATTCGGCACGGCCTCAAATATGTTAACGCCAACCGGCTGATCCCGGCGCCGGATTGCGGCATGAAATACATGCCGCGCCATATCGCGTTCGGAAAGCTCAAGGCGATGTGCGACGCGGCGGCCATCGTGCGCAAGGAAATCAGCTAGAGCGTTTTCAAGCGAAGTGGCGATCGGTTCGCGTCAAGACAACGCGTCAGATCAGGAATCTGGAGCCCCGTTTCGATTAAATCGAAACGGAAAGGGCGCAAGAGCGCGCGGACCTAGGCGTCGATCGCGTCCTTGATCTTCTTCCGCGTCAGCGGCAGATCGCGCAGCCGCTTTCCCGTGGCGTCGGCAATGGCGTTGGCGATCGATGCCGCAGCCGGGCCCTGCCCGGTTTCGCCGCTGCCCAGGAAGGGCAGGCCTGGCCGGTTGATGATATGCACCTCGATATTTTCCGGCACCGAATTGAACCGCAGGATCGGATAGGTCTGCCAGTCGATGCTGGTGATTCTGGTATCGTCGAAGGTGACGGCCTCGTAGAGCGTCCAGCTCATCGACTGCAGAATCGCGCCTTCAATCTGGTTGATCAACCCGTCCGGGTTGACCACCTGACCACTGTCGACCGCTGCCACCGCGCGTACCAGACGCGGCCGCCCGGTCTCCCGGTTAACTTCCACCTCGGTCGCAATGGCGCAATAGGCCGCCAGACTCTTGTAGCGCGCAAAGGCGAAGCCGAAGCCGCGATCCGGCGGCGCTTTCTGGCCTTTCCGCCACCCGAAACCCTGGGCAGCCTTCTCGATCACATCGCGGCCGCGCTGATCCTCCAGATGCTTCAGCCTGAACTCGACCGGGTCGGCAGCGGCGGCGCTCGCAAGTTCGTCCATAAAACTTTCGATAGAAAATACGTTGTGATAGGCGCCGAGCGCCCGCATCGCGGAGACCCGAACCGGCATGGCCGGGATGAAGTGGTGCACCACCTGCGCATTGGGAAATTTGTAGATCGGGATCGCGTTGCGGTCGCCGCCGCCTGCCGGCAACGGAATCGGCTTCGGCTCCGGCACCGCAAATGGCTGCGCCATGTGCTGGGCCGCCAGCATCGACCCGGCGCCGCCGGGCCGCATCGAGTGGGTGTTGGTCCAGACATCGAAATTCCAGTCGGCAATCTTGCCGTTGCCGTCGAGCGACGCCTTCAGCTTCGTGACCATCGCCGGTCCGAACGGCTCCCAGGCATGCTCCTGCTCGCGGCTCCATTGCACCCGAACCGGCATGCCCGGCAGCGCACGCGCAATCAACGCGGCATCCGCCGCCGCATCGTCGGCGCCATTATGGCCGTAACAGCCGGAGCCTTCGACATGGATAAGCCGGACGCTCGCCGGTGGGACTTTCAGCATCTCGGCGATGCCCTGGCGATCGGGATAGACACCTTGGGTATGCGTCCACACCGTCATCGCGCCGTCGACGAGTTGCGCGATCGCACAGGACGGTCCGATCGAACCGTGTGCTTGATAGGGGCGCGTATAGATGGCCTCAATGGTCTTTTGGCCGGTAGCGGACGGATTGCTCTGCTGGAAGATGGTCGAATCGTTCGACTTCAGGCCGGTGAGGACGCGAAGCAGGTCGTCCTGCTTCGGCAGGCTCGGCTTCTCCTTCCATTTCGCCGCCGCCGACAACAGCTTCATAGCCTTGATCGCCTGGAATTCCTTTTGGGCGACAACGGCCAGAAAATTGCCGTCACGGACGACCTTGACGAAACCGGGCAGTTTTTCGACCGCCGACGTGTCGCACTCCGTCAGTTCGGCGCCATAGCTCGGCGGTCGCACGATGCGGGCATGCACCATGCCGGGCAGCCGCATGTCCTGGACATAGGCCTCGCCGCCCGTCACCTTGGCCGGAATGTCGACGCGCGGCACCGGCTGCCCCATCACCTTGTAGGTCGCCGGATTCTTCAGCTTCGATTTTGGTTGCGCCTGTACATGCAGCATATCGTCTGCGACCAGATCGCCATAGCCGAAGCGCTGGCCGTCCGGCGCGATCACCGCGCCGCTTTCGGTTCGGAAATTCTCCACCGGCAGATTGAGCCGCCGCGCGGCTTCCGCGACCAGAAGCTCGCGGACCTGCGCGGCGGCGTTCTGGATCGCGGTGCCGCTGTATTGCGTGGATTGGCTGCCGGACGTGTAGCCTTCATCGGCGGTGAGACCCGTATCGGCGGTGATGACCTTCAGCGAGGCAAAGGGAACGTCGAGTTCTTCGGCGGCGATCTGCTGGAATGCGGTCTTGAAACCCTGGCCGAGTTCGGCCTTGCCGGTGAATACCGTGATGCTGCCGTCGGCATCGATGCGGACCCAGGAATCCAGCAACGGCGCGTCCTTCAGGCTGCCAGGAAGGCTTGGCGGATGGGGCGGGGCGGCGGCGGGAGGGGTTTGATCCTGCGCGAAGGCCTCCGACATCGAGAAGCTGACGATCAGCGCGCCGGCGCCCGCGAGCACGCTGCGGCGGTCGAGAATCACAGGGACGTTCATGGCGCGCTCCCATGTACGATTGCCTGGGTGGTCGATGACAATTCGGCGGTATCCATCAGCCTCGCGGCCCGGTGCACCGCGCGCAGGATGCGCATATGGGTGCCACAGCGGCAGAGATGCGGCTCCAGTTCGGCCCTGATCTGCGCGTCGGTCGGCTTGGGATTTTTCTGCAGCAACGCCTGCGCCCGCATCATCATTCCGGCAATGCAGTAACCGCATTGCGCCGCCTGCTCTTCCATGAAGGCGCGCTGGATCGGCGCGGGCGCGTCGATCGTGCCTAAACCTTCAAGCGTCGTCACCTGCTTGCCCTCAAGCAGAAGCAGCGGCGTCACGCAGGACAACACCGCCTTGCCGTCGACGATGACGGTGCACGCACCGCATTGCCCGAGCCCGCAGCCGAATTTGGCGGCATTGAGCTTGATGTCGTCGCGCAGGACATAAAGCAGGGGCGTATCGGGGTCCGCATCGATCTGGTGATCGTGACCATTGACCTTCAATGTCATCATGGCTTGTCTCGCTGCGTGGGATCGGCGGGAGCGTTTTGCGGCCCCGCAGAGGTCTGGACAAACACGGTCTGCGTGAGCCTGGCATCCTGGACGGCTTTTTCAACGCCGTTCCACGGCGGTTGGTTGCTGAAGCGGGAGCGCAGATAGTCCAGCAGCGCCGCAACCTGCTGGTCGGTCATGCTGCTGGCAAATCCCGGCATGATCGGGCTGCGCTCTCCCTCCACGGGGCGGATACCGGAGAGAACAATGTTGGCGGCGTTGCGTGGATCGGGAGCGCTGAGGGCGGTACTGAGACCGAGATTGACCCCGCCATAGGGCAGCGGTCTGCCGGTTTCATGACAGCTCGCGCAGGCCGCGGAATAGATCGACGCACCGGCCGCGTGGGTCGGCGACAATTCAAGCGGGGGAGATTTGATCTGCGCCCGGACATCGCTGGCCTGGCGGAGGTGATCCTGCGTAGGTGGGCCGAACACGCTCGCCATATAGGCCGCGATGGCATGCACATCGCTCTCCGGCACCGACGACAGGTTGCTGACAACCTCGGCCATCGGTCCACGCGCGACGCCATGATCGGGATGCCAACCCTGACGAAGATAGCGGAACAGCGCGTCGGTGTCCCAGGGCACCGGCGCAGGCGAACGCGCGTTGATCGCATAAGCATGCCAGTTATCGACGTCGCCTCCGGAAAATGAGGCGCTCGCCCGCTCCGCGCCCAGGGCATTGCGCGGCGTGTGGCACGCGCCGCAATGCGCCAAGCCTTCGACCAGATAGGCGCCGCGATTCCATTCCGCGCCTTGCGCCGCATCCTGCTGGTAAGTTCCGTGCCGGAGGAACAACAATTTCCAGCCCGCAACCACAAAGCGCTGGTTGAGCGGAAAGGCGAGATCGTTGGCGTGGGCGGGAGCGTGGACCGCCGGCCGCGTCATCAGAAACGCATACAGCGCGCGGTCGTCTTCGTCGCTGACATTGATGAAGTGGTCGTAGGGGAAAGTCGGGTAGAGGTGCCGGCCGGCGCGATCAACCCCGGAGCGCATTGCCCGCAGGAACGCCGCCTCCGACCACCGGCCGATGCCGGTTTCCGGATCCGGGGTGATGTTCGACGAATAGATCGTGCCGAACGGCGTCGGCACCGGAAGGCCGCCGGCAAAGGCTTTGCCGCCTCGCACGGTATGGCAATCGTTGCAATTGCCGATCGCTGCGAGATCACGACCCCGTTTGACGAGGTTTGCGTCGAACGACTGCGGCGCCGGCGGTTCAGTCGCCGATATCGCCGGTCGCCACACGACCGCAAAGACCGCGACCGCGCCGCCGATCAAGAGCGCCGCGATAATGCCGGCGGTAGTTCGTGGCTTTGGCATCCGTCCCATCAGCTCTTGTTGCTGTTGGGGATATTGCTAGCACAAATCCACGGCCAGTGCGCCACCCCGAGCCTGAGTCCGGTTTCATGGTGGGCGGGCCGGTCGACAGGTCAGGACATTCAACCGGGAAAAGCCCGTCTCGGGATCACCGCTATTTGATTTCGGGCGCCGGCGCTGCGGCTGAGAATACCCGCTCGAACGTTGCCAGATCCGGGCTCGGCAAATCCGAAACCGCAACATAGGTGAAATGCGCATCGCTCCAGCTCCGGACATTGTATCCGGCAATCATCTGCTCCGAGACCGATTGACCGGGCCGCAGCGTCGTCAGGCTGACCGTATGCGCCGCATGCTTGTAGACGATCGTGGCAACGGGATCATGGCCGATGACATCCACCCTGCCCCCCAACAGCGCAAAGCCTTGCGCCGTGAGGTCAGGCACCTGCGGCGATTCCGGCAGGCGGGCCGTGAACCAGGGCTTGACCGTATGGCGGTCGGAAGACGCAATATCGAAGGGTTGAGGCGCCAGTAAACTCCGGATATGGCCGGCAACCACTTCCCTCGCAACCTCCTCGCGTTGACTGTAGCGCTCAATCGTCATCATGGCGGAACTTGAGATCACCGCGCCGAACACCGCTGCCGCCGCCAAGGCCTGAAATGACCGGCTTCGTTGACGCAGAACCCTGACCGGGCTCGGGCGCTCCGCGTCCAGTCTCGACTGAATGCGGGCTTGCAGCCCGGGGGGCATGTCAAGTTGCGGAAGCGAACGAACGGCCTGTCGCAACGACACCAGCCGGTCATATCGGGCCTTCAGGGACTGGTCACTGGCCAACCGGCGCTCGAACCGGTTCGCGGAAACCGGATCGAGTTCGCCATCGCAATAAGCGTTCAACTGCAATTCGTCGCTGTCTCTCGAGGATGCAACCGTCATTGCTTTCGATCTCCCAGAAGGGCCGTCAGAAGCTGCCTGCCCCGGGACAGACGGGACATGACCGTCCCGATCGGAACATTGGTGACCTCGGCAATATCGCGATAGTTCATCTGGTTTATTTCCCGCAAAACGATGACTTCGCGAAATTGCACCGGCAACTGCGCCAGGGCTTTCTGAACCTGCTCGGCGTCGGCCTTGAAAACGGCTA
>NZ_SSNA01000070.1 GCF_004799445.1 Bradyrhizobium sp. | reverse complement strand
AGCCGGCCAGAGGCATCAATGAGACAGTGGATCATAGCACTCGGATTCACGGCCCTTCTACAGCTTCCAGCAGCTGCGACTGAGGTTAAGCCGGACGTGATCAACGCGGCTACCTTTGCCGGAAAGCTCCCATCCGAGGATCGGATCAACCCTCTCGTGGTCAAGGTTCAGGTGCTGCTCGATCGAGCTCGGTTCTCTCCGGGGGAGATCGACGGTAGGTTCGGGGACAATCTCGAGAAGGCGCTTCGGGCCTTCGCAGAAGCGAACGGTCTTCCGTACGGCAAGGTTCTTACCCCGGAGATATGGTCCAAGCTTCAGCAAGGCTCAGGTGATCCGGTCATCGTTGAATACGTCCTGACAAATCAGGACGTGAAGGGACCATTCATCGACAAGCTGCCGTCCAAATTGGAAGACAAGAAGTCACTAAAAAGGTTGAGCTATACGAGCTCGAAGGAAGCTTTGGCTGAACACTTCCACATGAGTGAGGATCTGTTGGCGGAGATCAACCCTGGAAAGAAATTCGATCGCGTCGGCGACAAGATCAACGTGGCGAGTCTCTCAGCCGACAAACAATTGAGTAAGGTCTCACGCGTCGAAGTCGACAAGGGTCGAGAAACCGTGAGAACCTTCGCGCAGGATGGAGCCCTTGTCGCGTTTTATCCGGCAAGCGTTGGCAGCGGAGAGAAACCCACACCATCAGGCACTTTAAAGGTTGTTTCGATCCAGCCCAATCCGACGTACCGATATGACCCAAAATACAAATTTAAGGGAGTTGAGTCGACGAAGCCCTTCACGATCAACGCAGGTCCCAACAACCCGGTCGGCACAATGTGGATAGGCCTCTCAGAGAACGGCTACGGCATTCATGGAACGGCCGAACCGTCTCGGGTCAGCAAATCCGAGTCACACGGCTGCGTCAGAATGACGAACTGGGACGTGGAGCGATTGGCGAAATCAGTCAGGAAGGGCGTTGAGGTCAACTTTGTCGAAGGGAAGCAGGCATCACGGTGACGCCCAAGGCTTCGCCGGTCAATGAGGTGATTGGATAAAAGGAGTCACTTCCACTGTTGGCACTTTTGAGACATGCCAACCGACATTGAGAATGACTGCTTATCGGGGAAGACAGGAAGTGGCTGGCCACGGTCAGAACGACGCGAATGACCCAACTCGAACATCAAATTTCCTGTTGGTAACGCGCGCATTTGATCTTGGGCGTCAATGACACAAAGCTCGGTGCAGTCCACCGGGCGATGCCGGGGGCTACATGTCAATGCTGAGGGCGCAACCTGCATGATGGATTATGTCATGTCAGATATCCAACATAACCGGGTGCCGAGCAAACGGGGAAATGAAGGACCGCGCCTTTGCCAGTATCCGTAATATTGTTCTAGATCAATGCTGCGAGCAATCCAAAGCCTAGCACATTTATTGGACAATGGCCGAGCGGCACGAGGGCACGCTTCGGGCATTTGTCAGCGGCCCGTACACCTCATCCGGGTGTCCAGATCACGCCCGGTGGACTGTCGGCCCGGTGACTTAGGAGGACTGATATTGACGAGCGAAAAGGAGAATCGGCTCGATATTGAAAATGCAAAATTGCGGCGGCTATTGGCTCAAGCCGGGGTCGATGCCGCCGAGAAAAAGATAATGGAAGGTGTGCAACGCCTTTTGTTGGAAGAATTGCATCATCGAATAAAAAACGTGCTTGCGACTGTAATGGCCATCGCGTCGCAGAGTTTAAGAAACGCGAAAAGCGTTGAGGACGGTCGCGAGGCAATTGAGCATCGGCTGCTCGCATTGGGACGCGTGCACGATTTGCTATTGAAGACTAACTGGACGAGCGCATCGCTGGCTTCGATTGTTCAAACCGCAACTGAACCCTTCGATAAGGGGCAGCGTTTCTCTGTCCAAATTCCTGATATCGAGGTCAGTCCCGCAGCAGTCCTTCCGCTTGCAATGATCCTCAACGAACTTTGTACCAACGCCGTCAAGTACGGCGCGCTGTCGAACGGTGGCCACGTTGCGATATCGGCGGCTGTTGATACCTCGAAGGAACGATTTGGATTTACGTGGATAGAGATCGGTGGCCCGTCCGTTCAGACGCCGACGCACCAAAGCTTTGGAACGCGATTGATCGAGCAAGGTTTAGTTGGCGAACTTAGAGGCGAAGCCCATCTTTCTTTTGAGCCTTCTGGCGTCGTTTGCAAACTTGATATCCCGTTGGCGTCCCTCGTGCCCATGAGGCAAACTACCTAGCGTCGCGAGGGTTTCCCGCCATGACTTCAGGAAGCCCGCTGCTGAATTCTAGGCGTCGGAGGCTGCGGACCCCCCGCCGGCCCCCGCGGAAAACGAATCCCGAAGGCCGGAAAGGTGCCTCAACGTCTATCCATCCGCCGGTCGACCACTATCGATACTGGGTCCCGACGTATGAGGCGCCAGCAGTACCCAATGAATCGCGCGATCAGCCACACGATCACGCGGACTACCACGATCGCGAATGCAAACTGCATCCAAACCGACCCACCAATGCCTCGCAAGACCACCTCTAGACGATCGCCCCAGGGATACGGCAGAGCGGCCGTTCCTGTCTCAATCGCCGTCATGGTGGTCCGAAGATACAAGGTCAAAACTTCGGGCTTGTAAACGAAGGCGGCGCCAAGACTGGCTAACGTGAACAAGGCGGTCCACACTCGCGTCACATGGGTGAGGATCCACCTTTTCATCGCAGATTGGTCGGCCATCCTCGGATCCTGTTCGGCGGCGGCATAGAAAAAGCCGCCCGGGCATTACTCCGTGCGGCTCTAATACGCGACTGCCGGCTTCCCGGTTCCGCCGCTATTAATCCAATCAACGAACAAGCTCATTGGTTGCATTGGCGGAGAAAGAAAAAACCGCCGGGGAGAGCCGGCGGGCGGTGATAAGACAGCGAGACTGGCTTGATCGAGTGCGCCGTAGGCGCATATTTGCAGGATGGACCAAATTCTTCCGCCGAAGCTGACCGACCTTGAACTTGAGGCATTGTGGCAAGTCGCGGTGCACCCAGCCACGTGCCACATTCCGTACCACGTCCAATCCCGGCTAAAGGACATTGGCTATGCCAAGGAAGTCTTGGGTGGGTTCGTTCTGACCGATGACGGCTTAGAGCGGATTGCGATTGACCGCGAACGTGTCTCCCGATGACTCAGGAACGCCGCCGGTGCGTCTTTGCTCAGAATACTGTCCGACAGCGGCCAAGGTGGAAAACGAATCCTGAGATCGGTTGATGCAGCGCGTCTCGCCGACAGCACTCGCAGTCGCAGCGCCGACGGCGATCCGGCATAGCTTCGGGCGCCACACGCCGATCCAGCGCTGCCAGATCCACAAGGCCCGGAACATCATGGAGCGTCTATCTCCCGCCCTGCATGCCTCGGTCCGGCATGCGTTGGGCCAAGCCTGGGAACTTGATGATGCGGCGAAGGCGGAGAAACTGATCCGCAATCTCGCCCAGCGCCTCGAGCGCGACGCCCCTGGCGTCTCAAAAAGCATCCTCGAGGGATTGGATGAAATCCTCACAGTGAGCAGGCTCGGTCTTCCGGCGGAATTGCGGCGCTCGCTGGCCT
>NZ_SSNA01000007.1 GCF_004799445.1 Bradyrhizobium sp. | reverse complement strand
TTCTTTTGCGAGCTTCAGGATAGGCGGTCTCCTCTTTTGGATTTCCGACCAAGGCGGCGCGATAGGTGGCGATTCATCCATGAATTGTTGCTGAATGAGGGGCGCGTCTCCGATTGACGTCAACCGCGCATAGTCATCTCCATGCATCAAAAATGCACACCATGCGCGATCAGCATGATTGTCACCAGCACCACCGAGAAGGCGAATACCCAGCCTGCGAGGTAGGCGTTATACTGGGACGTTGGCTGATAAGATAATTTTCGCCTGCGCGACATCGCCACCTCCATCGTGCCTCCGAGAGTTACTCGCGGCAAAGGCTGGCGGATTCGCGGCGACTTGTGCCCCAAAAAAGGCCCCAGCGGGGAAAAGCTGAGGCCAACGACCAGGTGCCTTGCGCGATGATGCCAACGATTCGAAAGGTGCTGCTACTTAGTTCAAGGCAGCCGGATGCCCGCTCTGGATCAAACGCGTCAAATTGCCGGTGCGCCGATCACTTCCGGTCTTCCCCGATCAACGGACATCGTCAGACCGCCCCGGCATGTCTCAAAGGTGCCAATAACAGACTCATGCGACGCAGCAATAACGTGCCCATTCGAAAATTTCGTCGGCGGAATTTGACAAAGTTGGAGACACGTCGAGACCAGGCGTCTTCGCGGTGCTATAGTAGATGACAAGATCGAGTTTTGGTGAGCTGCTTCGACCGGACCCATCACTGGTGGCGGGGCAATTGAGCTCGCGGAGCGGCGCGCTCCATCAAAATTGAAATGATGTCCCCCGAAACTCACAACTTATTGACTGCGCGGATGCGTCTCAGATCCGAACGTCGAAACGATCAAGCATCATGACCTTGTCCCAGACCTGCACGAAATCTTTCACGAACCGGGCGTGCCCACCGCTGCTCGCATACACCTCGGCAACGGCACGAAGCTGACTGTTAGAGCCGAAGATGAGGTCGCTTCGCGTCGCCTTGAAACGCGGTTTGCCCGTTGCGCGGTCATCGAGCGAAAAGATCATGCCCTTTTCGTCCTCCTTCTTCCATTCATAATCCATGCTGGTCAGTACGGTGAAGAAGTCGTTGGTAAGTACGCCGACCCGATCGGTGAAAATGCCATTTGCCGACCCGTCGTAGTTAGCACCCATTGCCCTCAACCCCCCGACTAGCGCGACCCACTCGGGGGCTGTGAGTGCAAGCAGTTGCGCCTTGTCGAGGAACATTTCCTCGGGCGCTACCCCCTGCGTAATTTCCGCAAACTGATCGTCGACGTAATTGCGGAAACCGTCGACCACTGGCTTCAGCCAATCGAACATCTCAATGTCGGTCAGCTTCTGCGTCGTATCTCGGCGACCCGGCGTAAAAGGAACCGAAATTTGGACACCCGCATCGGACGCTGCCTTCTCAAGCGCCGCGCAGCCGCCGAGCACGATGAGGTCTGCAAGCGAAACCTTTATGTTGCCAGTTTGCTTTCCGTTGAAATTCTCTACTACGCCCCGGAGAGCCGTGATTACGGGTACGGTTCGCCGGTTGACCGCCCAATCCTTCTGCGGCGCAAGCGCAAGCCGCCCCCCGTTCGCGCCGCCACGCTTGTCACTGTTGCGGTAGGTGGCGGCCGCCGAAAAGGCCGTGAAGACTAGGTCGGACGCCGAAATGCCCGTCGCTATGATCGACTGCTTCAGCGCAGCGACATCCGCCTCTCCGATCGTATCATGTTCGCAGGGTGGGATAGGATCCTGCCACAGGAGATCATTCTCAAGCTTCTTTTCCGGGCCCAGATAGCGTTCGCGCGGGCCCATGTCACGATGGGTCAGCTTGTACCATGCCTTCGAAAAGGCCTGGGTGAACGCGTCGAAATCGTTCAGGAATTTTTCGCAGACCTTGCGATATTCGGGGTCTGTCTTGAGTGCGATGTCGCTGGTCATCATCATCAGCGGGTTTATTTTGCCGGGGATGTGTGCGTCAGGTGTCTTGGGCGCACTTGGGTCGGTCGGTGTCCATTGCAGCGCGCCGGCCGGACTTTTCGTCTGCTCCCAATTGAATTTGAACAGGTTTTCCAGATAGCTATTGTCCCACTGCGTCGGATTCGGCGTCCAGCTGCCTTCGATGCCGTTGGTCATCGCATATTCGGCAAAGCCGGTGCCATCCGGATTTTGCCAGCCAAGGCCCATCGCCTCGATCGGCGCGATCTCCGGCGGAGGTCCGACCTTTTTGGCGGCCACCATCCCATGGCTCTTGCCGAAGGCGTGACCGCCGGCGATCAGCGCAACCGTCTCCTCGTCGTTCATGGCCATTCGGGTGAAGGCGATGCGGATGTCGCGAGCCGATCCCATAGGATCGCCGTTTGCATATGGACCCTCCGGGTTGACGTAAATCAGCGCTTGGTGGGTCGCGGCCAGCGGATTCTCAAGGTCATAGTCTGCGTCGCCATTCTGACCGCGCCAGCGCTTGTCGCGCGTCACCATGCTGTCAAAGGAGGAAACATCCTTCGGGTTCCACACCTCAGGGCCCCAATAGGTGCTGCTGTCGGCCTCCCACGCATCGCGCCGACCACCGCCGAAGCCATAGGTCGGAAACCCCATGATCTCGAGCGCGCAGTTTCCGGTGAGGACCATCAGATCGCCCCAGGAAAGCGCACTCCCGTATTTTTGCTTGATCGGCCAGATCAGGCGCCGTGACTTGTCAGTGTTACCGTTGTCCCACCAGCTGCTAACCGGCGCGAAGCGTTGCAGTGCCTCGCCGGCACCCCCGCGCCCGTCTGCGATACGATAGGTACCGGCCGCGTGCCAAGCCATGCGAATCATCTGCGGGCCGTAATTACCGTAGTCCGACGGCCACCACGCAACCGAAGAGTTTAAAAACTCCTTGATATCCTGCTTGAGCGCCACGAAGTCGATCGTGTTGAAGGCTGTGGCATAGTCGAAGTGATCGCCGAGCGGATTCGCCCTCGGTCCGTTTTGATGGAGAAGTTCGACCTTCAAACGATCAGGGTACCAGTCCGACAATGTCGGGGGCGCTCCCAACGAACCGCCGATGCGGTCGCCGCCAAACGGACACTTGCCGGTCATCTCATGGGTTTGGGTGTTAGTTTTGTCGTCTTTGATGTCAAGCACGATAATATCCTTCGCTAAGCAGAAAAGGCGGGGTTCGCACTGTCTCGGTCATGGTTTCATCCATCTGGGTGGTCAGAAGGCGGGTTGTCCGCGCTGCCGGCCTGCAAGGGTACCAGGCCTAGACATGGCGACATCGTTCTTACGATAAAGCCTGAAGGCTTTCTCCTGCTTTGAACGGTCGAGATCTGGTGGGACAATGCCAGCCGGATAGAGTCTCACGCCGCGCTGCGCTGTGGGTGCCGCCCTTCCTTGACCTCCTCTATGATCTTCGCACTGAATGCTTCCAGGTCTCCAGGATTGCGGGAAGTAATTAAACCTTGATCGATCACCACCTCCGAATCCTCCCAACGGGCGCCCGCGTTTATTACGTCAGTCTTGATCGAATTGTAGGATGTCATCCTTCGACCTTTTGCGATGCCTACTTCAATCAAAAGCCAAGGTGCATGACAGACAGCCGCAACGATCTTTTTCGCGTTGAAGACGTCTTTGATAAAATTAAGCGCCTTTGGCTCGACCCGAAGGAGATCTGGATTAATTTGCCCGCCGGGCAGCACCAGCGCATCATAATCCGACGCCGACACCTGATCGAGCGTCTTATCCACCTTGACTGTGCGACCCCAGTCCTTTTTGTCCCAACCTTTGATTTCGCCTGCGGCGAGCGAGACGATATCGACGGTTGCGCCGGCCTTCTCGAGCCGATCGCGCGGTAGTTCGAGTTCCGACTGTTCGAAGCCGTTTGTCGCTAAGATAGCGATTTTCTTGCCGGTCAATACCATGGAACACTCCGTAACAATTTTGGAATCTTTTATCAATTCCCCTAATCGTACATCGTTCCCCTTCTTATATACTTCGCCACGGCTTGGGCGTTAGCATCGACTCTCCTGGCGGTAAGCAACATCGCGCTGTACCGCTGGGTCTTCCGAGGTCCGTTTCGGGTCATTCGCGTCGTTCTGAGCGCACGCCGGTCAACTCCGGTCTGCCTCGATGAACGGACAGCAGCATCTTTTTCTTTGAGACTGCAAGCCGAGGAACCTCATTTGCCCTTAGAGGTTCTGTCCAAACCGAAACAACAGGGAACAAATACCATGCCTAATCGTGCGCAGCAGATCTTCACGCCCGAGTTTCGCTTTGGACTCGGCGGGGTATCCCTAGGCAACGAGTTCAACAAACATACGGACAAAGAAGCCGAACGCACGCTCGAAGCTGCATGGGATGTGGGCGTACGATATTTTGACGTCGCTCCATGGTATGGGTTCGGTCTCGCTGAGCGGCGCTTCGGACACTTTCTGCACAACAGGAAGCGCGACGACTATTTGCTCTCTTCCAAAGTAGGAAAACTGTTCAAGGCATCGAAGAACAACCGGCATGCGGAAATCTATCCGCTGTCAGATTCCCCGAATGACATCGTCTTCGACTACACGGCCGACGGCGTCCGCCGCTCGATCGAGGACAGCCTACAGCGGCTCGGCGTGGACAGTCTAGACATCGCGTTCGTGCACGACATTTCCCCGGACTTCGCCTACTTCCCGAACGGCTGGGAAGAGCAGTACAAGATCGCCCGCAAAGGCGCCTTTCCTGCACTCTCGAAGATGCGCGACGAGGGCATCATACGGGCTTGGGGTATCGGCGTTAACACGCCGCAACCCATCCTCAAGGTCATCGATGATGCCGATCCCGATGTCTGTTTGTGCGCCCGACAATATTCATTGATCGATCACGCCAACGCCGTGAACGAAGTTTTCCCGGCCGTACGCAAGAAGAATGTTTCGCTCGTCATTGGGTCCGCGCTCAATGCCGGCTTCATATCCGGCAGCGCGCGATACAACTATGGCAAGGAGAATTTCAAAATTCCAGCGGCCGTGATCGAAAGGCGCGAAAAGCTCCGAATGGTAGCCGCTCGCTATGGTGTTGATCTGCGCACAGCTGCGCTTCAATTCTCGGCGGCGCCCGATGTCGCGGTCGCCCTCGTCGTAGGAGCGCGAAGCGATCGGCAAATTCAAGAAGACTTCAATTCTCTGCAAGCAAAGATTCCATCTCAATTCTGGGCAGAGCTTAAACAGCTAGGCCTGGTCGAAACCAACGCGTCGCTTCCCGTTGGGCCCGTCTGATAAAGGGCGGAGGCGCCAAGACCTCGTCCATTTTAAACCGCCCTGGTTTGCCGGAGGCGTTTTGACATTGGTTGCGTCATCGTTCGCGATGGAAAAGTATTCGCCGCACGTCGCCACAAGGTTTCCGAACACCACGACGCGGTTGCGCACGCCGAGATCGAAGCCATCCGCGCAGCCGGCGATTGCTTCGAGAACGGAGAACTTAGAATCCATTTTTCCCAGACAAGTTCGGTCAGCAGGCATGCCACCGGCGACGTGCAATATCGCAGGACGAGTGCCATCCCGGATCATTCGGCGTTCTCACGCGCCCGTAACGAGCGCTACCGCGAGGGAGAGGTTTTCCGTCGCGTGTTCGAGCGGGTCGTCGAGGCGTGTATTGCTGCCGGGCTAGTGGGTGGGGAAGGCTTTGCCGTCGATGCCAGCCTGATTGCTGCCGATGCCAACAAGCAGCGCTCGATCGCGGGGCCGGACTGGCACAGAGATCGCGACCCCAAGAGATCGAGCCGGGCGGTGAAGGAGTATCTGGCGACCCTCGACGATACGGCGTGGGGCGCCGCCAGCGAGGTTGTCCCGAAGTTCGTCTCGCCGTCCGACCCTGCAGCCCAGTGGACCGGTGCTCACAAGGGGCCGGCATTCTTTGCTTACTCCGACAACTACCTCATCGACGTGAAGTTCGGTGTTATCGTTGACGTCGAGGCATCCCGCTCTATTCGCCAGGCCGAGGTCGGCGCGGCGAAGACCATGATCGAGCGAACAGAGGAGCGCTTCGGCCTCAAGCCAGAGCGGCTTGTCGGGGATACGGCTTATGGGGCCGCTCCGATGCTGAACTGGCTGGTCGAGGAGAAGGGCATCGCGCCACATATACCCGTGTTCGACAAGTCGAAGCGAGAGGATGGCACCTTCTCGCGCAGCGACTTTCGATATGATCCGACAAGCGACGTCTACCATTGCCCCGGCGATAAGCGGCTTGGGACGAGCGGTACAGTGCATGAAGGAAAGACACTTCTGTATCGCGCCAGCAAGCTCGACTGCGATGTATGCCCGCTCAAACCGCAGTGCTGCCCAAAGGAACCATCGCGCAAGATCCCGCGCGATATCCACGAGCATGCCCGGGACGTTGCCCGGTCGCTCGCCGGGACCGAGGGCTTTGAGCAGTCACGGCGTGAACGCAAAAAGATCGAGATGCGGTTCGCCCACTTGAAGCGCATCCTGAAGCTCGGTCGGCTCCGACTGCGTGGCCCGCGAGGTGCCCAGGATGAGTTTGTTCTGGCCGCCATCGCTCAGAACCTGCGACGGTTCGCGGCACTGGTCGCACGACCGCCTCCCGCTCAGGCTCCGTGCATTGCGTAGCGTCGAAGTTGCGTAGAGCCGCCAGGGTCGGCGGATCAAAGCCGGCCGACATTAACTGGATGGCCGACAACCCATCGGTAGCAACCGATTTTTGCAACATGGGGTAATTCCGGGATCGAGCCAGACAAAGGCAAGGGAATCAGCTCTCCAGGAACGTATAAGGCCCGCCTCATGTGGCCTTGCAACGATGGAGAG
>NZ_SSNA01000069.1 GCF_004799445.1 Bradyrhizobium sp. | reverse complement strand
GGGCGCTGGGTGTGGCGCTGGAAGGACTGGATCGACCGAAAATTCATGAGACGATTTGAATTCTAGATGATGAACGTGTGCGGCCTGCGGCGGCCTCAAGCCGCGGGATCGCTCAACAGGGCTGCAGATTTCGCGCGGTCATAGTCTGTCGGCGTGTCGAGGTCCCATAGCTGGTCCGTTTCGAACGCGCTCAAATTTTGCTCGCGGAGTCGATCGCGCGTCAGCCGCATCACATCTCCGGTCCCCCACGGAATGCCCTCAAATAGCCGCCAAACCGGTCTTCTCAATCCGATCAGCGCATAGCCGCCGTCTTCGGCGGGAATGAACGCCGCATCCGCGCCGCCGACCAGCGCCGCGGAGCACCGCATGAGGTGATCGGCAGACAGAATTGGGCAGTCCGTTCCGATCAGCAGCACCGGAGACCGCGGGGTCAGCAACTCGAAGGCGCCGAACATGCGCTCGCCAAGATCGTCACCGACCTGGATATGGCAAGCGATACCATGCTCCTGTCTGGCCGACCGAAAGATCGGGTGATTGCAATCAGGGGCGCACCAGAGTGTTTTTGGCCGAAGCGGCGATGCGAGCGCGGTCCGTATTGTGCGCTGGATCAGGTATGCCTGAAGCTCCGCGGCGCCCTCGGGCCCGAGGCTTGGGATAAGTCGTGTCTTTGCGTATCCAGCGATGGGCGCCTTGGCAAATATGGCGAGCTGGACGGCATTAGCCGTGCTTTCGGGCATGTCTGTATCTTTCGGCAAGACGTGACGGATCGGCGTTCAGGAAAAACGCCGCGCGGAGTCGCCACATCAACAGGATCGTTCTAAGCGCTCCGTTCTCTTCCCAACGGCGTGCAGACGTCGTCACCCGCGCACGAAGACACGCAGGGCGCGACAGACGCTTCAATGATCTGGAAAGCGCGATGTCTTCCATCAGCGCGATCTCGGGAAATCCTCCGACCTGCTCGAAGGCCCCTCGTTGCACGAACATCCCTTGGTCCCCCGTCGCGATACCGGTTAAACGGGATCTCCCGTTCATCATGAAGGCGACCACGCGAAGAATGCGGAGCGGGGAGTCAAACCGGACATCAAAGCGTCCCCATATCCGTTTGCCTTCGTTCAGCGCTACGGAGATTTGCGCCAGGGCTTGTTCGGGCAGGGCGGTGTCCGAATGCAGGAACAGGAAATGTTCGCCTTGGGCCCGCCGGGCTCCCGCGTTCATCTGGCTGGCTCGGCCGACAGGCGCGCCGAGCACCAGGTCGGCAAGCGGTTGCGCCAAGGCAACGGTGGCGTCCGTGCTTCCGCCATCCACCACAATCACCTCGACGCCCCGTCGTCGAAGCGGCTGCAGCGCAGCCAGGCTCTTACCGATGGTTTCCTGCTCGTTTAAAACCGGAATGATGATGGATAGCATTGCAATCATGTCCGGCGGGTTGGTCTCAGTTTGGGGTATCTTTAGCCCCGCGCAAGTGCGGAGCAAAAGCCGTCACTCGTTGAAATTGAGTCATCCGATACGCCGACGACACTTTTCCGTGACCGGGAACGCCGATGACTTCCGTGAGGTCCAACCCGCCGATTTGTTCGATTCGCGAAACTTTTAGCCTTTAGAATTATTCTAAAATAAGCTAATGACAGCTGTCTTAACTGCCCGTCAAGCGGTCCCCACACCCGGGGTCTTCGCTAGGGCCGCGAGCGAATCGGGAGCGGCAAAATCATAGCGTGGCCTGAGAATCGACACCAAGCGCCCGCGCTTTCATCCGAGTTTGCAAGATAACAACATGCTATTTGCCGCGCTTGAGGGCTGCCGCTCATCAGCGATGTGCGAGAGCGTTTTTCAAGCTCAGTCGAGTGTGTATGGCCAGTGTCAGTTTTTCGCCGCAAGCGGACACGATCGGCCATCGAGCGGTCAAAGTTCCGGTGCGAATACGAACCGCCGGCAAGAGTTGAAGAGGTCTTCATGCTTCGGACAATGCCTGACGCGGACGTTGGCGAGAACCTGTACGCGCGGTACGTCAATCCGCAATGGGTCAGGCTGCTCGACGCCTTGCAGATGAATGTGACTTATACGCGCTGCAGTGGGGCCGAGCTTCATACCTCAGATGGCCGAACCATTACCGACTTCAATTCCGGATACTGCGTTCATAACATCGGGCACAATCATCCGCGTGTTATTGCGGCGCTGAAGGATGAGCTTGATAAAAAAGGGCCTGCGATGCTGCAGAGCCATGTGCCGGAGTTGGCGGGACAGCTCGCTGAAAGGCTTTGCAGGCTGGCGGGAGGTCGTCTCGCCAAAGTATTCTTTGGCAGTTCCGGGAGTGAGGGTGTGGAGGCTGCAATCAAATTCGCTCGTGCCCATACCGGACGTTCTGGAATCTTGGGCGCATCGGGCGGGTTTCACGGGCTTACCTGCGGCGCACTCTCTCTCATGACCAACGATTTCTGGAGGAAGGGATTTGGCCTGTTGCTGCCGGACACCGAATTCGTTTCTTATGGCAATCTACACGATCTTGAACTCAAGCTCGCTAGTAGGTCCTTTGCCGCATTTATCCTGGAGCCTGTCCAAAGCGAGGCCGGCGTAATCGTGCCCTCTGGCGATTATCTCAAAAAGGTGCAGGAGTTGTGTCGAAAGCATAAAACGCTACTGGTCATGGACGAAGTCCAGACTGGCTTCTACAGGACCGGTTCCTTTGTTGCTTCCCATCAGTTTGGTGTCGATCCCGATATGGTGGTGCTGGCAAAGGCGATCAGCGGTGGCCTGGTTCCATGCAGTGCGGTGCTGATGTCAGATGACATCTATAAGTCGGTTTACAGCACGATAAAGCGTTCTCTCATCCATACATCGACGTTTAGCGAAAACGGCCTCGCAATGCGGGCCGGCCTGGCGACGCTTGATATTCTTGAGGACGAACAACTTGGGAAGCGCGCGACGATAAAGGGCGAACAGCTCCGAAAAAATCTCCTAGAGCGTTTGACCAAATATGAAATGTTCAGTGAGGTCCGGGGCATCGGCATGCTCAATGCCGTACAGCTCAGGGCGCCAAGGTCATTGAAGCTCCGTCTTGGCTTCGAAACGCTTTCGAAAATCCATCCGGCGCTGTTTGGCCAGGTTCTTGTTATGCACCTGTTCCGCGATCATGGAATTTTGAGTCAGGTCTGTGGCAACAATTTCATGGTCTTGAAGGTCTCTCCACCCCTTACGATCGACGATACCCAATTGGAGCGGTTCGTTTCGGCTCTCGATCAAACATTGGAGTCGGTTCACAATTCTAGCAGCTTCTGGGTTGAGCCTATCAAGATCGGCCAACGCCTCTTTCGGTCGATGTAGTCCATTCCATCAAGGTTCATGCGAGTACAGCTAACTAGGTTTTTGGAAAGAATACGAAGTGGGAAAAATTGAAAGCGGTTTTGGAAAAGCGATTGAGGGAACGGGAACAGCGGCTCAAGAACAAGGGACGGGGTTTGTGAGGATAGCCAGCGTGGCGAGCGCAGTGCCTGAGTACCGGTTTCCCCAGGAAGTGATCACAGCGGCTTTCAAGGGTTATTGGAATACCAAACTGCAAGAGCCAGAAAAACTCGATTGGCTTCATTCGCGTGTCGGGGTGGACTTCCGTCATCTGGCATTTCCGTTAGACAGGTACCCGCAATTTTCCACCTGGGGTGAGGCTAACGCCGCGTGGCTGGAGGCGGCAGAAGAGTTGGGGGAGCGTGCAATTGACTTAGCACTCGATCGTGCGGGGATGTCGCGGCAAGACTTGAACGCGCTCATTGTGGTGTCGATAACGGGTATCGCGAGTCCCTCCTTGGATGCGCGCCTGATCAATCGAATGACGCTGCGACCGGATATCAAACGCACACCAATTTTTGGTATCGGATGCGCGGGTGGCGCAATTGGGCTGACACGGGCTGCTGATTATGCTCTTGCTTATCCGGATCACACGGCGGCGATTTTGTGCGTTGAAATATGCTCGCTGACGATGCAGCCGGAGGATTTTTCAACGGCAAATTTGATTGCATCGGGGCTCTTTGGCGATGGCGCCGCGGCAGTCATTGTCAGAGGCTCGAGAACGGCTCACCGAAGTTCGAATGGTTCCTCCCAATCTTCACGTCATGGTCCGCAAATCCTCGGTACCGGTTCGGTGTTCTACCCTGACACCGAAGAAATCATGGGTTGGGACATTTCCGAAACCGGTTTCAAAATTGTGCTCTCGCCACAGTTGCCCGATCTGATCAAGGGAAGGCTTGCTGGAGATATCGACGCGTTCTTGGGCAAGTATCAGCTTCGTCGTGCGGACATTGGCAATTGGGTGATCCACACGGGCGGCCCTAAAGTATTGGACTCAATTCAAAGTACGCTGGAACTAAAGGACAGCGATCTGGATAGATCGTGGGATTGCCTGCGCCAGTTCGGTAACCTCTCGTCCGCCTCGGTTTTGCTCGTGCTTGAGGAGGTTTTGATGAACGATACCCCTCCGCAAGGAACTTATGGTGTTCTGATGGCCATGGGTCCGGGATTTTGTCTCGAAATGATCCTGTTAAAATGGTGATTTCCCCCCTCGCACCATCTGAGACTGATGTGTTCGTTATTGGTGGGGGACCGGCCGGACTCGCTGCTGCCTTGGCTGCACGTCAAATTGGTCTTGATGTCATACTTGCCGATCGTGCCCAGCCGCCAATCGATAAGGCTTGCGGCGAAGGTCTTATGCCCGACGCGCTTGATGCGTTGCGTCGGATTGGTGTGAATCTGGGAAGCGGAAATGGGGTCTGCTTCCGTGGCATCCGATTTTTGGACGAGAAGCTGGAGGCTGAAGCGACGTTTTCGAACCACAGCTTCGGGTTGGGAATACGCCGAACTGAGCTTCATCGAATTCTGGTAGAACGCGCAAAGGACGTTGGCGTCGTAGCATTGTGGGGAAAGAAGATAGAAGGGATTGATACCGCCGGGGTCGTCGTCGATGGCCGAACGGTTCGCTGTCGATGGATCGTGGGCGCTGACGGGTTTCATTCCAACGTGCGCCGTTGGGCCGGTCTGGCGCCGAATTGGAATGCCGCGCGCCGGATCGGGTTGCGCCAGCACTTTCGGGTGCGTCCGTGGACTGATTTTGTAGAAGTGTATTGGCGTAAGGATTGTCAGGCATATGTGACGCCCGTTGGGGTGGATGAAGTTTGTGTCGCGACGATCGGCAGGGAAGATATCAGGGGTTCGGATTTGGTTGATATGTTTCCGGTACTC
Source organism: Bradyrhizobium sp. (assembly GCF_004799445.1). GTDB lineage: Bacteria > Pseudomonadota > Alphaproteobacteria > Rhizobiales > Xanthobacteraceae > Bradyrhizobium. The sequence continues at coordinate 72,432 of NZ_SSNA01000069.1, read as the reverse complement.
GCGAGCCATCTCGGTGGCGCAGAGCTGATCGGCCCAACCCGCGGCGCAATCTCGAAGTCCACTAGGCTGCCTATTGTTGTTGCTGGACGCATCGCCCTGGTGGGCGATGCGTCCGGTTCAGTCGATGCTGTCACTGGGGAAGGGCTCGCCTTGGCGTTTCGGCAGGCCAATTCACTCGCGGCGGCGCTCGCTGCGGGAGATCTCAGGAGATACGACGCAAGTCATCGCCGTATGGGGCGGATGCCGAGGCTAATGGCGCGAACTCTGTTGCTTTTCGACGGCAATGATAGACTGCGCCGAATGGCGTTTCGTAACTTGGCGGCGCATCCTCGCATCTTCTCGCGTTTACTGGACGTGCACGTCGGGGCACTTCGCCGCTCAGCATTGACGGCCATCGCCCAACCATTACCGCGTGCAGATATAGAACAAGAGGCCCGTCACCTGCCGCAAAATGGAATATTCTAGAAATCTTTGAGAAAATTTGGTGTTAAAGGGACTTGGTGCATTTTTGCTTAGGACGCTTCTGCTCGGCGCGCTGTCGGTAAGCGCGCAAGCGGGCGAAAATCCGTCTCTGAAATCTGAGCTTTTACGCCTCGCGCACGATTGGGAACATGTGAAACTGCAGGTCATTGACCGCGATGACCAGGAAAGGCAAATGGCAGACTTGGCGCAACGCGCGGGAAAAATCGCGGAGCAATACGAAAATATCCCTGACCCGATTGTTTGGGTTGGGATCATCACCAGTGAGCAAGCGTCCTTGGCAAACGAGAATGGCAGCCCGCTGAAAGCTTTGGAGTTGGCAAAGCGGGCGCGCGATATTTTGGAGATGGTTGAAAAGACCGAACCCGCGACCATGGATGCGGCTGCGCCGACGACTCTTGGTCTTCTATATGACGGAGTACCCCGATTCCCGATAGGCTTCGGTGACAAGGTCAAGGCGCGCTACTACCACCAGGAAGCAGTCAAGTATGCACCGAACGGACTGGATGCGAACTATTTCTACGGAGAGTTTCTCTATCGTCAGGGCGAACTGGCGGAAGCGATCAAGGTTCTCGAACATGCCCTAACAGTCCCAGGGCTTTTAAATCGGCCAATTTGGGATAAGTCGCGGCGCGCCGAAATTAGGAAGATGTTGTCGCAACCGCAAAAGGGCGTTCGCACACCGGCGCAATGAGCCAGCGGCGGCCAACCAGTGAAGTCGCCTAGTCGAGCTAACGCGCAGCATTTCGACGAAGCCAAAGATGGAGTCAGTCGCTTCTTGATAAGGTTTGGCGCAAACCTTATCGGTTGGCGACTGACCAGTTCTGGCGCAAAGCCGCCGCCGTTCGCAGGCGCACGTCCCATTTGTTGGTAGCGGTGTTGGTATTGCCGCGAAGACCCGTGTTAGAACATAGGCGAGTTCAGATACTTGTAGGTATTGTGCGGCGCCTGTCCTCGGCATGTCGCGTGCCGTCCCTTATTGAACGGGGCAATGAAGGAGCGACCACCAGATAGATCTGAGGCTTGCATCGCGATTGAACAGGCCGTGGGAGCTCGTGTTATTTTGACCCACTCAAGGGCCGCGCTGACCCGAGTTATGCTCTGACATGCACGCTCGATGAAGCGGCGTGCGGTTTCGGTCGCCGGTAAGTATCGACTTTTACTCCACTCATGCGTATTGTTGCACCCGAAACGGCCAAAAATGCCGTTTCGGGGCGTAAGAACCCCTTCGGTTAGGCGGCCTAAGTGCGCCGTCAAAGCACTCCTCGACCCATATGGTCGGGGAGGTCTGTGCGTATGTCCAAGGCGAAAGCCCAAAGGCGCAGGCGGCTCTCCTAACCGAGGCTTCTTAACTCCCCGATCACCAGGGCGGGGAGGGGTTCTGTGCTTCAGCTAAATTTGGCTGTTCGGTCAGTTGCAATCCTAGCTATTATAGCAGGTTCTGCAATCGATTTGGGCGCAGCCGTTGCTGGTCCGATACTTTCGTACAAATCCGATTGGATGGAAGTGAAAGCGGACCGATGGCTCGATTTACGAAATAGACAGAAAATCCATTTTTCACTTTAGCAATGGAACTTCAGAAATTATCGTTTTTGCTGTTCACGGTGGTCCTTATGATCCTCGTAATGTTAAGCGCCTTTGGTTCGATTGCCATGGACACTTCCAAGATCATACCGCTGGCGCATCGCCTACGGAATACGCGCCGCCGGGTTCCATGGCAGCGCAATTCTCGGCTATAGCCTGCTCGCGAACAAACGACCAAAGTTCTACGGTCGGTCAGATGTCTAGGGCGCCCGGATCGACGATTGTTGCCCGATGTGTGACCGTCGGTGTGATTAGTGCGCCGCGGAGATCGGCAGATGGGTCGCGTTCAGCTCGTCCGGTGGCGATCGCGTACCTGAAAACAGCGCCGACGGTACTGCGAACCCGCGTTGCCGTCTCATGCCGTCCCCGCTTTTCGATCTTGCGCAACGCATCGAGTATCTCTGGAGCCTTGATCTCGGCGATTGGCCGATTGCCGAACTCTGCGATGCCGAAGTCGAGCAACCATTGTTTTTTCTTCAACGTTGCTGGCGCATCTTTCTCGGCTACGAATTTGACCATCAACTCATCGGCGACTGCCTTGAACGTATTTCTCCGGGACATTTGGGCGGTACGACGCTCGCTCTTGCGCTCGATCGATGGGTCGATACCATCGGACAGCAACTTCTTTGCAGCATCGCGCTTGATGCGCGCATCGGTCAGCGAGGTCACCGGATAATGGCCGAGCGCAAGAAGCTTTTGCTTTCCATCGTATCGATAGGCGAGGCGCCAGAGGTTCGTGGCGTTGGGCTGAACGAGAAGAAACAGTCCGCCACCGTCAGATAGTTTGAAAGGCTTTTCGCGCGGCTTGGCAGAGCGGAAGGTGACATCATTGCGTGCGGGCATGGGTGCGGTTCCGGGGTGGAATCGCGATACCAACAGCCTCGCGATATACCAACAAGGATACCAACAAAATGGTCAGAAGTCAGCGGAAAGACGTGGAGGGTGGCGGATGAAGAAATGGCCTGTTAGCAGGCCTTAACGGGGCCTTCGTGGACGGAGGCGGACTGCTGCGGAAAAGCTTCTGGTGCCCCTGGCCGGAATCGAACCAGCACTCCTTGCGGAACTCGATTTTGAGTCGAGCGCGTCTACCAATTCCGCCACAGGGGCCTTCGGACGCCCGCCCAAAGGCTGGCGTCGCAAAGCCGGCGGAATATAGCGGGCGGCGACTGCCGGTCAACCCGCCAACCGCCGGTTTGAACCGAAGCAGCGGCGTGTGGCTTCGAACCCTTCCGGGGGTCGCCGACATCGGCAGGCAACCGGCGCCGAACCGGTGGTTTTTACCGCGTCATCGCCTGGCAAAACACATCGCTGTGAACGGGCATGCCTCGACAGCGCTGCCCGCACGGGATAGGAGGCTTGCACACCGGGAGACGAACGTGACGATTGATGCCACCGCCAACACCTCGTCTGCGCGCAATGACGCTCATCCGGCGCTGATCGCGGCGCTGGCGATCACCGCCATCGCGGCGGCGACGCTGGCGGGAGCCTGGTTCTTCCAGCTGGTGCTGGATATCCGCCCCTGTCCGCTCTGCCTCGAGCAGCGCTATGCCTATTATCTGGTGGTTCCGCTCGGCGCGTTGACGGCGCTGCTGGCGGGCAGGGATGCCCCGCGTGGAGTGCTGCTGGCCGGGCTCGCGATTCTTTGGGTTGCCGCGCTCGGCAATGCCGTGCTCGGCACCTATCATGCCGGCGTCGAGTGGCAGTTCTGGCAGGGGCCGACCGATTGCACCGGCCCGATCGGCAATCTCGGCAGCGCCGGCAGCCTGCTGGAGCGTCTCGACACCGTCAAGGTGATCCGTTGCGACGAGGTGCAGTGGCGCTTCCTCGGCCTGTCGCTGGCGGGCTACAATGTGCTGATTTCGCTTCTGATGGCCGCCATCGCGGTGTGGGGTATCGTCAAGCTGCGACGGTCTTGAGCCGCCCTTCGAACAGATCGCGTCCCTGCACCAAGGAGCGGATCTTGCCGTCGGCGATGGTCCGGCTGAGCATCCAGAACCCACAGTCCGGGTGAACATACCTGATGCGGCCCGCGCCCATCGCCTGCTCCGCCAGTTCGATGGAACGCGCTACATCCTCCGGTCGTTCGATCTCGGTCCGCTTGACGTCGATGACGCCGAGACCCATGCCGATCTCGGGCCGCAAATCCCTGAAAACCGACAATTCACCTGCCGGGCGATGCGCATTCTCCATGACGATGTGATCGACGTGAAGGCTGTTGAGATAGGCAATCAGCTTGCCCCAGCTGCCCTTCTGGACCGACTGTCCCCCGTAATTGCCAAAGCAGAGATGCACGGCCGCCTTGCCCTGAACGGCGTCGAGCACTCTGTTGATGGCCGCGGCGGCCCACTCCCATTCCTCGGGATGACCGGGGAGATTGGCTTCGTCGAGTTGCACGACCTCGGCATCAATATGTCGAACCTGTTGCGCCAGCACATCTGCAATCGCCATGCAAAGGGAAGGGGTGTCCTTGTAGTGCTTGTTGAGGACGGTTTTGGCGAGCATATGCGGACCGGTGACGGTGAATTTGAGCGGTCGGCTCGCGACGCCCTTGGCGCGCGCGCAGGCATCCGGAAGATTGAGCGTGCCGCTGCCGAGCGGGGCGTCGACGACGGCGGGCGGCCGCGTTCGGAAACGCATGCCCGGTTGCGCACGGTAGTCCAATAACTCGTCAAACCCGATCTCCGTGCGAACGCCGGCCATCGGCTTGACGAAGTATTCGATCATTCCATTGGTCTCGGGATGATTGATATCGAATCGATAGAGTTCACCGTCGCAGACGAGATCAATGCCTGCATGCTCCTGGGTGGCGATGACCACGCGGGTGGCGTCAAGCAGCGCCTGTTCCGATGGCGCCGCCACCAGCCAGCTGGGGATTGGATACGACCCGACGGTTGTGGTCTGGATATGCTTTCCGGCTGTCATTGTTTTTATCTCCGGCTCATTTCGGCAAGTATTGAAGGGTATAGAAGTCCTGCGGCCGGCTCGCGGCGGATTTGTTCACGCCGGCATACTCGACGAGCATCGTTACCGAATTTGCAAAATTGGCCGGGCTGACCCTGAACGCCGGCTGATCCCTGGTGTCATCGGTGTGATACAGCGGCAGCGTCAGCTTCAGACCGTCGATCAACAACTGTCGCTCGCCGGCCTTCGGATAGGCCTTGAGCAAGGCGTCCACGGCGGCTTCCGGCTCTTTTTCGGCGGCTTCGACCGCGCGGGTCGCGGCCTTCATGAAGCGACGTGCCATATCAGGATTGGTCGTCAGCATGTTTTGCGAAACGACAACACATGAACTTACCAGGTTCACCCCAAAATCCGAAAATGGGATGACCGTGACCGGTTTGCCGGTCGCTTTCGCGATGCGCAGGTTCTGATCCATGAGGTAACCAAGCATCAGGTCCGCGCGCCCATTGATCACGGCATTGAGCTTGGTCTGCGGGTCCCCGCTTACCACCGTGAGCTCATCTTCCTTCAGTCCCATCTTCTTCAACAGCAGCGGCCATACCAGCGAAAGCGAGTCACCGGGGGTGGTCGCGACGGTCTTGCCACGCATATCCGCCGGGACGCGGATATTTCGCTCGGTCAATCCGATCAGCGCCATCGGGCTTTTCTGCAGTAGAACGCCGGTTGTAATCACCGGGGCGCCCTGTGTGGCCGCCTTGATGACCGAGGCGACATCCGCATAGCCGAAGTCTGCGGTCCCGCCAGCGACCGCCTGGACGGTCGGAACCGAACCTCGGCCCTCCTGGATTTGCAGATCTATTCCCTCTTGCGAGAAATAGCCTCGCTCAAGGCCAAGGAAAAACGGCGCGTGCTCGCTGTAGACGTACCAATTGAGCAGGAAAATCGCCTTGGTCGGCGGCTTGTCTTGAGCGGTGGCGACCGATCCCAGAATCAGGATTGCGAGCAGTGATGCAACGAATCGATTCAACGTTCGCTCCCTGTAAAACAATTTTGCATGTCTTTTCGTGCATGCTGATTGATTGGCGAAATCGTGTCCCAAGACCGAGGGCAATACAAGGTCTGATTCGGGAGGCATGCTCCCTCGGGAGCCGGGCCTAGTCGTCCACGTCTTCCTGCGGGCGTCCGAACAGATGGACAATGCCGGGCGTTGCAATGGTGACGAACACGAAGCGCGAGAGGTGATGGGCGCCGACGAAGATCGGGTCGATATGCAGGGTCAGCGCCAGCGCCAGCATGGCGTCCATCGCCCCCGGTGCGAACGCGACGATGATGTCGGCGAGCCGCACCTGGGTGGTCACCGCGATCACCGCGACGAAAATTCCGGAAACAGCAATCGCGATCGCGAACGATCCCAGCGCCGCGTTGATATGGCCGAGCAGGACTTTTGTCTTCATTCGCGTGAAACGGCTTCCGATCAACGAGCCGATCCCGATCAGCGCCACGCCCCGTACCCAGGTCGGCAGGCCGCCCTCGATCCATCCGGTGCCATGCAGCACGCTGGAGGCAATCATCGCGCCGAACATCCAGCTTGCTGGAAATTTGACTAGCCGCAGCAACAACGCAACCGCCAGCGAGGCGGCGGCGAGCGCGAGCAGCCCAAGCGGCGTGGCGGACACGACCAAAAGCGCCGGCGACGACGCGGACGCAATCCCCGTCATTGCCAATATCAGCGGCAGCGCCGCGGTGAGGATGATCACGCGCAGGGTCTGCACCACCGCGATCGCCGGCAAGTCCGCGCCACGTTCGACGGCGAGAATCGTGATCTGCGACAGCGCGCCGGGGCTGCCGGCGAGGAATGCCGAGGTGCGATCCCAGCCATGGACGCGTTGCAGATAGAGGCTGGACCCCAGGGTTGAGCAGAAGGTCGCCAGCGCCAACAAGCCGATGGTCAGCGGATAGGCGCCGACATGCTGAATCAATTGCCTGGACACCACTGAGCCCAGCGAGATCCCGAGCAGGACCAGCAAGGCCTGGGTGATGTGCGGCGGGACGCTGAGCGGTCGTCCAGCCAGGGCGGCGGCGCCGACCGCGATCATGGACCCGGAAATCAGTCCTCCCGGAAGATTTGCCCACAAGAACAGCGTGCCGCCAGCGGCGCCGATGGCGAGCGTCTCAAGCACCTTGAGGGTCTCGGTGCGGCTGGGGATGGCATCGGCCAGCGATGCAAGAATCTGGCTCACGCCGCCTTATGGCAAATCCGCGAGCAGGGGACAAATGCGCCAATGCGATTGCAGCAATGCGCTTTGATGACAAAATAAATACGGCCCGCTTCGTGCGCACCCGTGCGAATCGGGAGGGAATCAGACCGGCGACATCGCCCATCCCCCTCCTCGCGGAGGGAGGATGGGTTACGATCGGCTAGATCACTTCTTTTCCGCCGCAGCCTTCTTGCATTCGGAACGGAATTTCTTGCGCTCCTTGCCGTGAAGCCCCTTGGCATCAGCCTCCTTGGAACATTCCAGCGAGGCCGCGGTGTGAACCACGGGCGCCTTGGTGTCTGATTTTGCGGCCGGTGCGGGGGTCTGCGCGAACACTGAGCCCATCAGCAGCAGGGACGCAAACGCGGTCGCGGCCGCGCGGGAGGATATCGTCATCATGGGAGCACCTCGGGTTGAAGAGGGGCGCAACGTCGCGCCGCGATGCTGAACCGTGGATGAATGAAGCCGGTCCCGCCGCAGTTTCGCGGAGCGATATTTTTGTGCAGCGGCGGATGGCCGTTGTCACGCATTGTCGCTACGCTAGGATGGGCGCCTCAAGACAGCCATGCCCCGAATAAGACAGCCATGCCCCCAAGGAGACCAAGGATGACCTTTAAAGCCAAATTATTGTGCGCAGTCGCGGTTTCGGGATTTGCCGCATTCGCGGCCACCGCGCCGGCGCAGGCCCTGACTGCGCAGGAATGCAGTGCAAAATACCAGGCCGCCAAGGCCGCGGGCACGCTCAACGGCCAGAAATGGAACGATTTCCGCAAGGCCGAATGCGGCGCCGACGCCGCCGCTGCGCCCGCCGCTGCACCGGCCGCGCCAGCGGCGCCCAAGGAAGCGGAAGCCAAGCCGAAAAAGCCGGAAGCAGCGCCTGCCGCGGCGCCGATGCCGAGCGGCCCTGCGATCTTCCCGATGGCGGTGGATCCGAAATACGCCAAGGAAAGCGCCGGTAAGGCCCGGATGAAAACCTGTGACGATCAATACAAAGCCAACAAGGCCACGAATGCCAATGGTGGCCTGAAATGGACCCAGAAGGGCGGCGGCTACTACAGCGAGTGCAACAAGAAGCTGAAGGGTTAAGCGCCGTTCGCTTCGATGGCAGGCCCGGGCTGACTTTGCCCGGGCCTGTTAGTCGGTAAGAGCTGTGCAAAGCTAAGGATGATTTGCCGGGTGCGAGTCGTCGATTTCACGAGGCCGGGTATGAGAAAAATTGGCTGGAAAATAGCGGCCGCGGTCGGGCTTATCGTATTTTTCCAAGCAGCTTCAGCGGCGCTGGACAGCCGTGCGGCGGTGGCGGCCGGCAATTCGGCCTATCAAAATGTGTCGCAGCCCGATGGCCCGGCAAACCACGCGCGCCCGGCAAGCGTCCTGCTCGCCCAGGCTGAAGCGCCCGCGGCATCCGCACCATCGGCGGCATCCGCGACGACACCGCCCGCGGATTCGGCGGGGCCGCATGACCAGTCGCCGGCAATCTCTTCGGCTCCGAGCCCGACGTCCAAAGCGGTTGTCATGAAAGCCGGACCGACGGTTGTGGGATGCGGCCTGAAATACCTGAGCGCTGAACTTGCCGGCAAGCTGAAGGGTCGCAAGTGGAAACAGTTTAGCCAGGAAGAATGCGGTCCAATCAGTACGCAGGCAGTGTTTCCTTCGACGATTGCGCCGAAGTACTCCGGCGAGAACCCGGACAAGGCGCGGACGCTGACGTGTGCGGATCAATTCAAAGCCAACAAGGCCACCAATGCCAATGACGGCCTGAAATGGATCGAAAAGAGCGGCGGCTACTACAGCGAGTGCGTCAGCCGCCTGAAGGGTTGAGCTTGCTTCGATTGGGCGCATTGTGATCGCGAGCCTCAGCCTCATCTTGCTGTGCCAGCTTGCCGGCGAAATTTTCGTACGCGGCCTCACGCTGCCGATGCCGGGCCCGGTGATCGGCCTCATGCTCCTGCTGGTGCTGCTGCTGGCGCGGGACCGCTTCCCGGTGCTGGCGCGCGGGCCGCTGCAGGGCGATGGCGTGGAAAATGCCAGCCGGGGCCTGCTTGCCAATCTCTCGCTACTCTTCGTTCCGGCCGGTGTCGGCGTCGTGCAGAAGCTCGATCTCGTCGCCGAGCACGGCATCGCCTTCCTGGGCGTGCTGGCGATCTCGGTGCTGGTGACCCTGTTGGTGACGGTGGTGACGTTTGTGGCTGCCAGCCGCCTGATGGCGCGCGGAGGGAACAGCCATGAATGACAATCCGTTCTCGCTGTGGGTCTATCTTTCACAGTCCCCGCTGCTCTGGCTAACGGCGACGTTGCTGGTTTACGCGATGGCCGACGCGGTATCGCTTGGCACCCGTCGGCATCCTCTGGCCAATCCAGTGCTGCATTCGATGTGGATCATCGGGGCCTTCCTGCTGCTCACGGGCACATCCTACACCACCTATTTCGGCGGCGCGCAGTTCGTGCACTTCCTGCTCGGACCAGCGACGGTGGCGCTGGCGGTGCCGCTCTACGAAAACCGCAAGGTGGTGGCGTCGGCGATCCTGCCGATGCTGGTGGCGCTCGCGGCAGGCTCGGTCACCGCGGTCGCTTCGGTGGTGCTGCTGGCGCAAGCCGCGGGCTTGCCGCGCGCGGTGGTGTTGTCGCTGGCGCCGAAATCGGTCACGGCGGGCGTCGCGATGGGCATCAGCGAATCCTTGCATGCCGATCCGTCGCTGACGGCGGTTGCGGTCATTCTTACCGGTATCATGGGCGCGATCACCGTCACGCCATTGATGAACCGGATGGGCATTACCGATTTCCGCGCGCGGGGGTTCGCGGTCGGCATCGCGGCCCACGGCATCGGCACCGCACGCGCGTTTCAGGTCGACGCGGTCGCAGGCGTGTTCGCCGGGATCGCCATGAGCCTCAACGCGCTCGTGACATCGCTGCTGGTGCCGCTGGCCGTGACGTTCTTGCTGCACTGAACTTCATTGCAATTTTGTGATACCGCCGCCATGGAGATTTGGGCGAATCCGCTCTACGGTCTCGCTGCAAGGGCAAGGTGGCTTTCTTGATAATCTCCACGATGCAAGGCGTGCTCGGACTGGCATCGGGAGCGCTGGTTGGATTTTCGCTGGGCCTGATCGGCGGCGGCGGATCGATCCTGGCGGTGCCGCTGATGGTCTATGTGGTCGGCGTCTCCGACCCCCATGTCGCGATCGGAACCAGCGCCATCGCGGTGGCGGTCAACGCGGCGATCAACCTGTCGAACCACGCGCTCGGCGGCACCGTGCGGTGGTGGTGCGCACTCACCTTCGCGGCGGCGGGAATTATCGGCGCGTTCATAGGCTCGATTTTCGGCAAAATGCTCGATGGCCAGAAACTGCTGGCGCTGTTCGCGCTCTTGATGCTGGTGATCGCGGTGTTGATGCTCAAGACGCGGTCGCGCGTCGGTCTGCCTGACGTGCGGATCAGCTGGGACAACATGCCCGCCATCGTCGGGCTCGGCCTTGCGACCGGGACGCTGTCGGGATTCTTCGGGATCGGCGGCGGTTTCCTGATCGTGCCGGCATTGATGCTGGCGACGGGAATGTCGATCATCAATGCGGTCTCCTCGTCGCTGGTCGCGGTCACGGCATTCGGTCTGACCACGGCGGCCAGCTACGCCTGGTCCGGATTGATCTCATGGGAGCTTGCGGGATTGTTCATCGCGGGCGGTCTCGTCGGCGGGTTGATCGGCACCCGCTCGGCGCGGCTTTTGTCGGCGCGCGGCGGCACGCTCAATATCGTGTTCGCCGCTGTCATTATCGCGGTGGCGCTCTATATGCTGGTGCGTAACCTATCCTTATCCTGATCGCAGGTGGTGCATAGCGCCAGGAACAGCCGGGAGACCAGACATGACCAAATCGATCGACCCGGCCGCGCCGCATCGGCAGCGCTCGCGGCGTGAAACGCTGGGCTTGCTTGGCGCGAGCGCGGCCATGCTCGGCATCGAGATCGCGCCTTATCCGGTGCTGGGCCAAAGCGACGACGTGCTGACGGAAGCGCTGGTGCTGCGCGATCCGGAAATCCCGGTGGCGGGGAATCCCGCCGGCGACATCACGATCGTTGAATATTTCGACTACCAGTGTCCGTATTGCCGCAAGCTCGAACCCGAGCTGCGCCAGGTGGTGCAGGATGACGGCAAGGTCAGGCTGGTTTTGAAGGATTGGCCGATCCTGGGACCGGTGTCGGTGACGGCAGCGCGGATGGCGCTGGCGAGCAAATATCAGGATAAATTCATTCAGGCCCACGATGCGCTGATCGGCGTCAACTCGAAGCTGACGGAGCCACGGATCCGCGAGCTGCTGGCGGGCGCCGGTATCGATCTCGGTCGGCTCGACCGCGACGTTGCCGTCAACGCGACGGCGATTGACGCGATTCTCGCGCGCAACAATGATCAGGCCACCGCGTTCGGCTTCAACGGCACACCGTCCTTTATTGTCGGCAAATTCCGCGTGCCGGGCGTGCTGACCATGGCCCAGTTCGGTCAGGCCATCGCGGATGCGCGAAAGGCGGCGGCGAAAAAGTAGTGCTGGCAACCGGGCAGCGTCCTCGCCGGTGAGGCGAAGGCGCTGGCTTGACGGCTATTTTTGCGATTACTTCGACGACAGCTTGATCCAGTCGTCATGGGCGCGCGTCGTCAGTGCGTGCCAGTCAGTGGCCGCGACGTCCCAGTTGACGATGGTGCGGCTGCTGGACGCGTTCTGGCCGTTGGCGACGGTCGAGGTCGACTGCGAATCATAGACATACACGCCGGCGACCAGGAGCAGCGCCCCCAAAATCATTCCCAGAAAAACGCGCATTGCATATCCTCCAGTGTTGACGGACAACGTTGTCTGGTCAGGATGGTTCCGTGCACAGGAAATCATCAGTCGCCGGTCATCACGAAACCTTGAAACAAAGATCCGTAGCGCATCCATGTAAGAGTGCACGTCAACGGTTTTAGGAGCAAACATGACCGACAAGACCAGCAGGGTCGCGATCGTGACCGGGGCCTCGCGCGGCATTGGTGCCGCGGTGGCGGAGCGGCTCGCCGGCGACGGCTTCACCGTCGTCATCAACTACTCGGCCAGCGCCGGGCCTGCCGAGGCGCTGGTCCGCGAGATCGAAGCCAAAGGCGGCCGGGCACTCGCCGCGAAGACTGACGTCAGCGACGCGGACGCGATGCGCGGGATGTTCGACACGGCCGAACGGGCGTTCGGCGGCGTCGATGTGCTCGTCAACAATGCCGGCATCATGAAGCTCGCGAAAATCGCCGACAGCGATGACGCGCTTTTCGATCAGCAGATCGCGGTCAACCTCAAAGGCAGCTTCAACGGGATGCGAGAAGCGGCCAGGCGCCTGCGCGACGGAGGTCGGATCGTCAATTTCTCGACCAGCGTGGTCGGGACCAAACTGGAGACCTACAGCGTCTATGCCGCGACCAAAGCCGCGGTGGAAACGATGACGGCGATTCTTTCGAAGGAATTGCGCGGTCGCAACATCACCGTCAATGCGGTGGCTCCGGGGCCGGTCACGACCGAGCTCTTCCTCAATGGCAAATCGCCTGAGCTGGTCGAGCGCATGGCGAAGATGAACCCGATGGAGCGCCTCGGCACGCCGGAGGATATCGCCTCCGTTGTTGCCTTCCTCGTCGGTCCCGACGGCGGATGGATCAACGGTCAGGTGTTGCGCGCCAATGGCGGCATGGTTTAGTGCCGGCATCAGCGGTTGCGATGAGGTTAATCGCCAACGCGTGATTTCAGGACCAGAGAATGTGTTCGTCCGGCAAAGCCGGATGTTTCAAACCGCCGGATCAGGCTCGACCGAACGCCCGCATCAGCCAGTCGATGAACACCCGGACGCGCGGCGACAGTTGCCGGTTGCGTGGATAGAGCAACGACACCGGCACCGAGGGCGGTGGAAACTCGGCCAGTACCTGAACTAGCGCGCCGCGCGCAAGATCGGCTTCGGCGTGGAAGCGCGGCACCTGCACGAGACCGAGCCCAAGCCGCGCGGTGGCGAGATAGCTTTCCGGGCCCGTCACCGACATGGTCACTGGAAGCGTGATCTCTCGCAGTGTCTCGCCGATCATGAATTCCATCGGCCACAATCTTCCCGTCGTGAGGGAGCGCAGCCCGATCATTCGGTGTCCGTCGAGCACGCCAGGATCGGTCGGCGTCCCGTGGCGCTCGAAATATTTCGGCGCCGCGCAGGTCAGACGATCCAGTATCACCACTTGTCGCGCGATCATGTCGCTGTCCGGCAAATGGCCGAACCGCAGCACGCAGTCGACTCCTTCGTGGATCAGATCGATCCAGCGATCGCTCTCACTCATGTTGATCTCGATGGCCGGATATTCGGCGAAGAAATCCGGCAGGTTGGGCAGCAAGAAATGCCGCGCTAGCGTGCCCTGGACCTCCAGCCGCACCAGCCCCTTGGGCTTGGCACCGCCGAATGCGCCTTCGGCGTCCTCGAGATCGGCGATCAGCGACAGGCAGCGCCGGTGATGGGCCTCGCCGTCCAGCGTCGGATTGACCTGCCGCGTGGTGCGCTCCAGCAGCCGCACGCCCAGGCGCGCTTCAAGCTGCTTCACGGCATCGGTGACGGTGGAGCGCGGCAGGCCGAGATCCTCCGCCGCCAGCGTGAAGCTGCGCCGCTCCACCACTCGCGTAAACACCCGCATCGCATCGAATCTATCCATATGATTATTCGCAAATCCCGAATTGTGATGCCAAATAATGACTGATTATCCGGAAAATGAAAGAGCCTAGCTTTCTCCCATCAAGCGCGGATGTGCCGCGAAACCATGAGGAGACTGAAAATGGCAAACAACATCAATAAGGTAGCAATTGTAACGGGTGCCTCGCGCGGCATCGGTGCCGCGGTAGCGGAGCGTCTCGCGGGCGACGGCTTCACCGTCGTCATCAATTATTCCGGCGATGCGAAATCCGCGGAGGAGCTCGCCCGCAAGATCGAAAGCAAGGGCGGCAGGGCGCTCACCGCAAGGGCCGACGTCAGCGACGTCAAGGCGGTGCGCGGCATGTTCGACGCGGCGGAAGCTGCGTTCGGCGGCGTCGATGTGCTGGTCAACAATGCCGGCGTCATGAAGCTCGCAAAGATCGCCGACAGCGACGATGCACTGTTCGACCTGCAGATCGCGGTCAACTTCAAGGGTACCTTCAACGCGTTGCGCGAAGCGGCAAAACGCCTGCGTGACGGCGGACGGATCATCAATTTCTCGACCAGTGTCGTCGGGGTCAAGCTGGAGACATACGGCGTTTACGCCGCCACCAAATCGGCCGTCGAAACGCTGACCGCGATCCTGTCGAAGGAATTGCGCGGCCGCAGCATCACCGTCAATGCCGTGGCGCCCGGGCCTACCGCGACCGATCTGTTCCTCAATGGCAAGTCACAGGAATTGATCGACCGCATGGCAAAGATGAATCCGCTGGAGCGTCTCGGCACGCCGGAGGACATCGCATCCGCCGTCGCCTTCCTCGCAGGCCCCGACGGCTCGTGGATCAATGGCCAGGTGCTGCGCGCCAACGGCGGCATGGTCTGAACGGAGCGACCGGTGTGCGGCATGACGCCGTGCATCGCCAATCACCCCAAACCTTCAACCGTCAATCAAAGGATATGTGTCATGAAGCAGGTAATCGTTGTCACCGGCGCCTCCAGTGGCTTTGGCCGGCTGTCCGCCAACGCCTTGGCCAAGGCAGGCCATACCGTCTACGCGTCGATGCGCGGCACCACGGGCCGTAACGTGGCCCAGGCCGCCGATGTCGAAAAATTCGCCAGGGATCATGGCGTCGATTTGCGGGCCATTGAACTCGACGTCGGCTCTCAGGAATCGATCGATGCGGCCGTCGCCAGGATCGTCGCCGAGCAGGGTCGTCTCGATGTCGTCATGCACAACGCGGGCCATATGGTGTTCGGGCCGGCGGAGGCCTTCACGCCCGAGCAACTCGCGGAACTCTACGACATCAACGTCCTCAGCACCCAGCGTGTCAACCGTGCCGTTCTGCCGCAACTGCGCAAGCAAGGAAAGGGGTTGCTGGTCTGGGTGTCCAGCAGCAGCTCGGCAGGCGGCACGCCGCCGTACCTCGCTCCATATTTCGCCGCTAAGGCGGGCATGGACGCGATGGCGGTGGTCTACGCGCGTGAATTGACGCGGTGGGGAATTGAAACCTCCATCATCGTGCCCGGTGCATTTACCGGTGGCACCAATCACTCCGCGCATTCGGGTTCGCCCGCCGATCTTGCACGCGTCGCGGAATACGAAGCGGGTCCCTATGCTGGCATCGGCGAACAAATTCAGAAGGCATTCGCCGCGATCGTGCCGCCGGAGGCTGACGCATCGTCCGTGGCCGATGCGATCGTCAGGATCGTCGATACGCCGTTTGGCAGGCGGCCGTTCCGGGTCCATGTCGACCCGACCGAAGATGGTGCCGACGTCGCGTTCGCGGTCATTGATCGCGTCCGCAGCGAAATGCTGCATCGTGTCGGCTTTTCCGATCTTCTCAAGCCGAGGATCAACGGCTGAATCTGAGCGAGCGGCGCGCAAGGCGCGTCGCTCGCCGTTCGAAATGTCGGTACTTCTGCGTTGTGACGAAAATCATCGATCTTTCGCCAGCCATTGCAGGATCGGCGCGTTGATCTCGCGCGGATAGCAATGGCTGAGGTCGTCCAGCTCCCGGTAGGTGACATCGGCACCCGCCGCCGCCAGCGCATCTTTGGTTTGCCGCGCCACCTGCACCGGAAACATCCAGTCGAGCCGGCCATGCACGAGATAGACCGGCAGGACGCGCAGTCTCTGCGCGTCGGCCATCTCGGCCATCAGCGGATGGAAGGTTGCGGCGATGGGGGCAAGATGGGTGAAGGGAGAGGCGCCTTCGAGCCCGGTGACGTAGCAGAACGTGCCGCCGTCGCTCATCCCGGTCAGCAGCAGCCTGGCGGGATCGATGTTCCAGCGGCTTCGCACCGAATCGAGAATGCGGGCGAGGTTCGGCGTGTCGGTGTCTTCGCCCATCAGGGCCCAGGTCGTTTTGTCCGGAGTGCTCCCGGTCGCGGTCGGCGTGACCACGATGGCGCCGAAGCTGCGCGCGTCGCGCAGCCAGCTCCACAGAAAGCCGCGGCCGTTGCCACTGCCGCCG
The DNA here is from genome assembly GCF_004799445.1 of Bradyrhizobium sp. Lineage (GTDB taxonomy): Bacteria > Pseudomonadota > Alphaproteobacteria > Rhizobiales > Xanthobacteraceae > Bradyrhizobium. The sequence continues at coordinate 56,069 of NZ_SSNA01000069.1, read as the reverse complement.
TGCAGCGCCATCACCAGCGGCCAGGCGCGGTCGGGCGTGTAATATTCCGGGACGTAGAGCGAGAAGCCGCCGCGGCTGCCTGGTTCGTTGTGGTCGTGCATGATGCCGGTGCCTTCCTCGGCCGGCTCCGCCAGCCGCGCCAGCAGACCGGCATCTTCGCGACAGGCGGGATCAACGAAGAAGCTGCTCACCGGGGGCAGTTTCGCAGCGAGCGGATAAAGCGCCTCCTGCGCGCGCGGGGCGTGACGAAGGGCGCGAAACACGGCGATCAGGTCGCCCTCGCCGCGCTGTACGCTGCGCAAGCCCGCAAACGCCGCCAGCGCGGCGTCGCTTGCGGTTTCAAGCGAGGTTTGCACATTCGTGAATTGTTCCGGCCAATGGGCGAGCCGCGAACGGACGGCCTTCAAGGCGAGGTCCGGCTGGCCAGCGGCTTCCATCACCCGGCCGAAATCCGGAGGATTCAAACGGCGGGCGATGAAGCCGAGCGCTTCGAGCGATTGCAGTAAGGGCGGCAGCACGGCCACGATGTCGTCCACCACAGCCTCGCTCATGGGCTATCATTCCCTGTTTCATATTGGGCGCGCGATCGGACGCAAGACCGGATCCTGCCCCTACTGATCGCGCCCTGGTCTCTTGTTTTGAGACGTTTTCCTTGCGCGAACCGGTACCCCCCCGATCAAGTCCGACGGCATGCCTGGCTCGAAAGCGCGCTAATGCAGTGCTTTAGTGTAGTCTTGGCGCCTTGAGCAGCCGCGCACGGTCGGTCGAGGCCAGCACGACGTCGAAGGTGACGCCCTCATGGTAGACGGTGAGCGGCACGTCCACACCGGCAGGCCCGAGCGCCCAGAGCTTTCGGTAGAATTGGCTTTGACTTGAGACTTTTTCGCCATTGACGGCCAGGATGACGTCGCCGGCCTTGAGTTCGGCGGCCGCCGCCGGGCCTTTGGCGGAGACACCGACCACGACGACCCGGTTGTCGATCTCGGTCGAATACATCCCGAGCCAGGGCCGCGCCGGCTTGTTGACCCGGCCGAATTTGCGCAAATCATCGAGCACTGGCTTGAGCAGATCGATCGGCACGACCATGTTGACATGCTCGGCCTTGCCCTCGCGCTCGCGCTCGAGCTGGAGCGAGCCGATGCCGATCAGTTCGCCGCGGTTCGAGATCAGCCCGGTGCCGCCCCAATTGGGATGGGCGGGATAGGTGAAGATCGCCTCGTCGAGCAAATACTCCCAATACCCGGCAAATTCCTGCTTGGTGGCGATGTGGCTCGCGACCGACCGCGTGCGCCCGCCGGCGCCGCCCATCACCACGCGGTCGCCGATCTCGGCTGCGGCGGAAGAGCCGAGCGGCAGGGGATTGAGATCGATGCGGCCAAGGGCCTGCACCAGGCCGAAGCCGGTCACCGCATCAAAGCCGAGCGCGTGGCCCTGCACCACGCGACCGTCGCCGATATGCAGCCAGACCGCTTCCGCCTCGGTGATCAGATAGCCGATCGTCAGCACCAGACCGTCGTCGATCACGACGCCGTTGCCGGCGCGCTCGGTGCCGAGCGTATCCGCGCTGAAGGCGTCGGAGGGAACGATCGAATGCAGGCCGACCACCGATGAAAGCACATGGTCGAGATCGAAACTGTAATCGCTGGCGCGGGGCTGATTCGCCGGCGGTACCTTCCATTCAGTCAAAGCGGGCATGGAGAATCTCCTGGCCGATCGGCGTGCGCGTGTTCCGCGAACGAGGCGATCAGGCGGGCGCAAAACAGGCGACGATCTTATGCCGCAAACGCCCGTCTTGGAAGACTTCCATCCTGCCGGCGGGCGAGCCGCTTCTTACGGATCCAGCTCGGTGTCCCAGTATAAATAATCGAGCCAGCTGTCGTGCAGATAGTTCGGCGGGAACAGTCGGCCATTGCGATGCAGCTGATGAACCGTCGGCGCGAACGGGGCTTGCCTCGGAAACATCCGTGCCTGCTGCGGCGTCAGATTTCCCTTGCGCAGATTGCACGGCGAACAGGCGGCGACCACGTTTTCCCATGTGGTCTGGCCGCCCTTGCTGCGCGGGATGATGTGGTCGAAGGTTAGATCGTCGCCGGCCGAGCAATACTGGCAGGCGAAGCGGTCGCGCAGGAACACGTTGAACCGGGTAAAGGCGGGATGCGTGCTCGGCTTGACGAAGGATTTCAGCGACACCACGCTCGGCAATTGAATTTCGAACGAGGGGCTGCGCACGGCACGGTCGTAGTGCTCGACGATATTGACGCGGTCGAGGAACACCGCCTTGATCGCGTCCTGCCACGACCAGAGAGACAGCGGGTAATAACTCAGCGGCCGGAAGTCCGCGTTCAGTACCAGTACCGGCCAACCACCTTGCGAGACATGTGCGTTCAAGTAACGCTCCTGGCCTCCATAAGAGCTGCGAAGCAGCATGAGTTGACATACTACAGGCAGCGTGACGGGATTGTGAAGAGCGTTGGCGGCCTTATCCGCCCCGGCGCCGGTCCGAGGGGACGATTGCAGGAGCGGCGTTAGCACCGCTAAACGAGGCGGGCGGTCCCTTTTTGGCCGCATCACGGACACGGCAAAATGAACACCAAGTCCCCCTACCTCGAGGCGCCGCGCCGGCTCCGGGCATTCGTTCGCGCCCACGAAACCAGTCTGGTGGTGCTCGCGGCGCTGGTCGGAACGGCAGGCGGATTGGTGGTGGCGGCCATGGGCGCCGCGGTCGAAGCGCTCCATGTGGCGCTGTTCGACCTCGACGCGGGGGGGCGTCTTTCAAGCCAAATCAAGATTGAGCCGCTGCGCGCCCTGCTGGTTCCCAGTCTCGGAGGGCTTTTGCTGGGAGTGGCATTTCTGTGGCTCGCGCGCTGGCGGCCAGAGCGGGAAATCGATCCGATCGAGGCCAATGCCCTGCATGGTGGCCGAATGTCGTTTCGCGGCAGCCTGATCGTTGCGTTGCAGACGATTTGGTCCAGCGGCGTCGGCGCCTCGGTCGGACTTGAAGCAGGATTCACCCAGCTTTCCAGCGGTCTTGCCGCCTCGCTGGGCCGCGCCTTTCATCTGCGCCGCGCCGATCATCGCCTCATGGTGGGCTGCGGTGCGGCGGCCGCGATCGCGGGCGCGTTCGGGGCGCCGCTGGCCGGCGCATTCTACGCCTTTGAGCTTATCATCGGGGGCTATACGCCTGCCAGTCTGACGCCGGTCGGCGTTGCCGCGGTGGTCGGCTATTTTGTCGCCCACGCATTTGCCGTGCTGTCGCTTGGCGTCAGCGTCGGGCCGGTCGGCGAGGTCCTTGGGCGCGACCTTGCCGTCGCCGGATTGCTCGGGGTTCTCGCGGCGCTGTTCGGCATCGGAATTATGCGCGGCGTCGCGCTGTCCGAGACGCTGCTGTCAAAGATCGGACTCTGGCCGCCGCTGCGCCCGGCGCTTGGCGGTCTTGCGGTCGGTCTGCTCGCCCTGATGACGCCGGAAGTGCTGTCGTCCGGGCACGGCGCGCTGCATTTTTCCGGGATCGTCTCCATGCCGTTGCGGTTCATCGCGGTGGTGTTCGTCCTGAAGATCATCGCGTCCGTGATATCGCTGGGAACCGGCTTTCGCGGCGGCTTGTTTTTCGCCACGCTTTTTCTGGGCGCGCTCGGTGGCCGCCTGTTCGCCGCCGGCTTTGACACGATCTGGCCGGGCCTCAACCTCGATCCGAACGTCTATGCGATCGTCGGCATGAGCGCGCTGTCGGCGTCCGTGATCGGCGGGCCACTGACGATGTCGTTCATCGCGCTGGAATCGACCGGCGACCTCTGGCTGACCACCGTGGTGCTGGTCGCGGTGATCATCTCCACCCAGATCACCCGCGAATGGTTCGGTTACTCGTTCGCGACCTGGCGATTGCATCTGCGCGGCGAGACCATCCGCAGCGCCGCCGATGTCGGCTGGATCCGCGATCTCACGGTAAGGCGCATGATGCGGCCGGACATGGCCACCGTGAACGTCGACATGCCGGTTGCGGAATTCCGCGCCAAGTTTCCGCCGGGGTCGAAGACCCAGGTGGTCGCGGTCGACGATGCCGGTCATTATGCGGGGCTGGTGCTGGTGGCGGACGCCCACGCGCCGGATACCGATACGACGAAAGGCCTTCGCGGCATCCTTCGTCACCAGCGGGTCGTGCTGCATCCCGGCATGAACATCCAGGAAGCCATTGGTGTTTTCGACGCGGCGGAAGCCGAATCGCTGGCCGTGGTCGAAGCCGGCGATGAACACCGGCCGATCGGCATTCTGACCGAGGCCCACGCGATGCGGCGCTACGCGGAAGAATCCGAACGACGGCGGCGCGAGGTGGTCGGCGATGTCTGATCGGAGCATCCGTAACTCCCGGAGACGCCCCATGCGCAGATGGCAGATGGCGGTGGTCGCTGTCATGCTCGGCCTGGCATGGACCGGCATCGTCGCGGCGCAGGTCTATCCGGCCCGTCCGGTCACCATGATCGTGCCGTTTCCCGCAGGCGGCGCGACCGATACGCTGGCGCGATACCTGGCCGAGCAGATGCGCGGAATCCTCAGGCAACCCGTCATCATCGAGAATGTCGGGGGCGCCGCCGGCAGTATCGGCGTCGGCCGCGCCGTTCGTGCGCCGGCCGATGGTTACACGCTCAGCATCGGCACTTCGACCACCCATATGCTCACCGGCGGGCTTTACACCCTTCCGTTCGATCTGTTGAAGGATCTTGAGCCGGTCATCGAAATCGGCAGCGAGCCGCTTCTGATCGCCGGCCGGAAAGGCCTGCCGGCGGACGACCTGAGGGGATTGATTGCGTATCTCAAGGCCAATCCCGACAAGGCCTCGGTTGGGATCGCCGGCGTCGGGGCGACCGGCCACCTCGCCGGAATTTCGTTTCAGAAGGAGACCGCGACCAGGTTTCAATTCGTGCCCTATCGCGGCAACGCACCGGCCATGCAGGATCTGCTGGCGGGTCAGATCGATTTCATGATCGAGCCGGCGTCGAATTTCAGATCGCTGGTCGCCACCGGCAGCATCAAGCCCTATGCCGTCACCGGCCAGACGCGGCTGCCTTCATCGGATATTCCGACGGCCGACGAAGCCGGGCTGCCCGGATTCGTTGCCTCGCTCTGGTACGGACTGTGGGTGCCGAAGGATACACCGCAGGAGATTGTACAAAAGCTCAATGCCACGCTGCGACAGGTGCTCGCCGATCCCTCGGTCGAGAAGCGTTTTGCCGACCTCGGTATTCAGATATCGCCGCGCGACCACCAATCGCCGGAAGCCTTGCGGGCTTTTCAGAAAGCCGAGATGGAGCGGTGGTGGCCGATCATCAAGGCGTCCAACGTCAGGGCCGAATGAGGGATGTGGTCGCCTTGCGGCGCCGCGCGGCACGGGGAGTTTGGCGGTCTCAAGCGCGATGGCTCGTGGCGAACGACGTTTGTCTGGCTATCTCTCGACATCCGCCGCTGCGATGACCCGCTGGCGAAGCGCAAGGCGTACGAGTTCGATGTCGGACGCGACGCCAAGCTTGGCGCGGATGAGATAGCGGGTATTGGCCGCGGTTTTGACGCTGATATGCAGCGTCTCGGCGATGTCATCCACGGATTTCTCCGCCAGCAACATGCGCAGGATTTCGAATTCCCGTGGGCTCAGCGCGTCGACGGCCGAAGGTTCGTCGGCGAGCCGGTTGATGGCGAGTTCGTGGTCGATGTCGGGGCTGAGCGCGATGCGCCCGGCCATGACCTCGGCGATGGCGTGCAGCAGCGTGTCCGGCGGGTTGCTTTTCGTGACAAAGCCGCGTGCGCCCGCCTTGATCGCCTGGACCGCATAAGCGGCGCTCTGGTGCATTGTGAATACCAGGATACGTGCGGAATGGTCCCATTGCCGGATCCGCCGGATCGCTTCGACTCCGCCAATTCCCGGCATCGATAGGTCCATGATGACAAGGTCGGGGCTGACCTCTTTATAGACCCGATAGGCATCGGCCCCGTTGCCGGCCTCGGCGACGACCTGAAGGCGATCCTGCTTATGCAACAGCGACCGATAGCCCTCGCGCACGATAGCATGGTCATCCACCAGCATCACACGCGTGAAGCTCCTGGCATGGGGCGTGCTCAAGGTTCCGACCCCATATTGGGAATCGTCGCGACAAGCCGGGCGCCGCCCGCCGCGCGGCGCTCGAAACGCAGCGTCCCGCCGAGGGAAACGACCCGCTCCTGCATGCCGAGAAGTCCCATGCCGGCTTTTGGCGGCAGACTGACGCCCGTCGCCTCGCCGTCGTCTTCGACGCTCAAGACGATGTCGGCGGGCCCCGCCTCGAGACACAGTTGCACGCGCCGGGCCTGGGCGTGCTTCGCTGCATTGGTGATCGCCTCCTGCGCGATACGATAAAGACTGGCGCAGACGCTGGGCGGCAGATCGTCGACCTTGCCAGTGACGGCAATCTCAAATCGGGTGCGGCCCTTCTCGACGCCATTCCAGCTCGCCACGAGGCTTTCGAGGCTGAGGGTCAGGCCGAGTTCCTCGATGTCGGGCGGGCGCAGGCGCACCAGCGCGCCGCGCAGCGTTTCCATCATGCCCGCCGTCGTGCGCGAGATGCCCCGGCATTCCTCGAACAGCGGCGGACATTCGCGCTCCGCCGTATGGGCGGCGGCGGCGGCCTGCGCCGCGATGGCGGTGAGCGACTGACCGAATTCGTCGTGCAGCTCGCGGGCAAGATGGCGCCGCTCCTCGTCCTGCACGGCGATGAGCTTTCGCGTCAACGCGTTGCGTTCGGCGAGGGCGGTCTCCAGCTTTTGCGCCAGCGTGTTGAAGACGTCGGAAATCGCCGAGAGTTCCGCGAGATCGAAACTGGGCAGGCGCGCGGAAAGATCGTTCGCCGCAAGCTGCTTTAGCCCGGCTTGAATGACATGCGTCGGCCGCAGGGCGCGCGCGAGCGTGGCATAGACCGCGACGCAAAGCCCCGCCAGGGCGAAAGCCATGATGGAGAGAAGGCGGCTCGCCTCGTGCCAGCTCTGGCCTATCTGCGTCGCGGGGTCCATGGTCGCGACCGCCACGCCCTGGGGTCTGCCTTCAACGAGGAGCGGCATCGAGATCGGTTCGCCGGGATGAAAGATGGCGCGATAGAGCGCAGCGAAACTCGCGGGCGCGGCAATTTCGTCGGCGAGCGCGCCGCTGCAGATACCCTGGCGAAAATCTCCGACTTTATCCCGATAGGCGACACAGAGGCCCGGCTCCATCAAAGGCGCCGCGATCCGCTGCAAATCCGGAGTTGAGTTGGAGGACAGGGAATACCATTGCGCCTCTGACTGCTGCAACGAGATGTCCTTGGCGACGATCGCGGCGATACGGCTTGCCTTGGCTCTGGCGGCGCGGTCGCTGTCGAACAAAGCGTAGGCTGCGACAGCGAGGAAGCAAACCGCCGCCAGCGCCGCGACGCGTAGCGCCAGCCGCAGCTTCAAATCGATGGCGCGCACAGGGCGCGCCGCGGAATTAGGGGCCTGTCGCAAGCTCTCTCCCATTCCCCTCGCATTTTAGAGGCAAATTTCGCCGGGAAGAAAGAGGGGTGAGGCAAGATCGGGCATTTCACCCGGTCAATCCCGGGAAACTCGCCATTTCGCGAACCGAGCGGATCGGGCGATATGGTCACGGTCTGGCAACTCCGGGGGTTCACCCATGCGCAGCGTTGCTTTCATCCTGGTTCCGGCAATGGCGCTTGCAGGGCTCGCAGTCGCGAGAGCGGGCGAACCCGCCGCATTGCGCCCTATCAAGCTTGCGGTGTTTCCGTTTGAACTGGAGGATTTCAGCGCTGCTGCGGCCTACACTCCTCCCGACGAGATTGACCGCGAGCAATTGCGGCTTTCGACGGAAGAGGCGCGTCGGCTGATCGCGGAATCGGGACGATACCAATTGGTCGACGTCGGCGCGGCGAGCGGCGAAACAGCCAAAGCCGGCAAATTGCACGACTGCGACGGTTGCGAAGCCAGGATCGCCGCCGGTCTTGACGCGGACCAGTCCATGATCGGAATCGTCACGCGCATCAGTCGAACCGATTACGCGGTGACCTACAAAATTCGCGATGCTCAATCCGGGGCGCTCGTCGACGTCGCGCAAACCGACCTGCGCGCGGGCGCCAACTCGGCCTGGAGCCGGGGGGCGCGCTGGCTGATCCAGCGCCGTCTGCTGAAGTTGGACTAGCGCCGAACACAAAGGCCACCAATAGGAAAGCCGTCCGCCCATGGAAACGTCGATGAAACTACGGTCAGCCGGTCTCGTGCTGTTTGCCGCCGCCATTTGCTACGCCTGTGCTGTTCGGCAAGGTCAGGCGCAGAGCGAGCCGCCCGTCCTTGCGGTCGCGGAAATCCAATATAGCGACACGTCGGGCGAGGTCATCGATCAGAGCGCCGACCATTACCGACGCTTGCGCGAATTCGAAGCTTCGTTACGCACGGATTTGGCGGCGAGCGGGAGGGTGCGAAACGTCGCGCTCGATTGTCCGCCAAACGCCTGTTCAGTTGGCGATATCGATGTGGAGGAGTTGGTCGGCAAGGCGCAAGCGGCCGGTGCTGCCTATCTGCTGATTAGCAGCTTTCACAAGGTCAGCACGCTCGTCCAATGGGCAAAATTCGATATCGTCGACGTGAAAACGCGGAGCGTCGTTTTCAATCGTCTGGTTACCTTCCGCGGCGACAACGACACGGCCTGGCGCCACGCCGAATCCTTCATCGTCCGGGAAATCCTGGATCACAAGGACCGATGAAGGGGACTGCTCCGCGGCAATAACCCTTCCTCGATCGCCTTGATCTGCAACGCCAGATATTTCGAATTGATGCGGCACTGCGCGAGGCTGCCGGCGATCAACCAGAGGCCGGGCTGGCCGGTGCGCGTATACATGTTGCGCAATTCCTGCCCCTCACCGAATCCCCAGATCGGGCCGACGCGTGCGGTGACCTCCTCGCCGAACAGCCGGCGCACCAGATGCTCCTGAGGCTTGTAGCCGGTCGCCAGTATGATCAGATCGGCGGCCAACGCCTCGCCGCTCTTCATCCGCACGCCTTCGCCAACGAAGGCTTCGATATCTGAAAATTGCCTGAGCCCGATCTCGCCGCGCACCACCAGATCGGAGCAGCCGACGTTGAAATAATAGCCGCCGCCGCGGGTCAGGTATTTGAACTGCCAGCCGGTGCCGCCGTCGCCGAAATCGAGCTTGAAGCCGACCCGCGCCAGGCCATCGAGTAACTCCTGATCGAATTTTTTGGATTGCTCGGTCAGCATCACATGGCTTCGTTTCGCAAGCGCGAGCGGCATGGAGGTCGCAATCAGGTCGTTATCCTCCAGCGTCCCCTCATTATAGGCGGCATAGGCCAGTTGCGCCGACGGTTCGATATTGGTGATCAAGGTCGGACTGCGCTGGACCAGCGTCACCTTCGCCCCGCTCGAATGAAGATCCTGCGCGATGTCGTGCCCGCTGTTGCCGGTGCCGATCACGATGGCTTTCTTGTCCCTCCATTCCTCGCCGTCGGTGTACTGGCTGGAATGCAGGACGGAGCCTGCGAAATTCTGCAGCGTAGCGATGTCCGGCCAATTCGGAATGCCGCTGACGCCGGTCGCCATCACGACGTGCCGCGGGTGCATCGTGCGTTGGCTGCCGTCGGCGCCGCGTAACACCACCGACCAGCGCGCTGCCGCCTCATCGTAGACGCCGCTCTCGAAGGTGGTCGCGGTCCAGTAGTTCAGCTCCATGGCCTCGACATAGGCCTCGAACCAGTTGGCGAGCTTGTCCTTGGGGATATAGACCGGCCAATTCGGCGGGAACGGCATGTAGGGCAGGTGATTGACCTGCACCTGGTTGTGCAGGGTCAGCGCGTGGTAACGCTTGCGCCAATTGTCGCCGATGCGGGACTCGCGGTCGACAACCAGCGTGTCGATCTGCAACTGCCTGCACCGCGCCGCGATCGAAAGCCCGGCCTGTCCGCCGCCGACCACCAGAACGGCCGGCTCGCGGTCGGCATAGGCGGCCGCTTGCTTGCGCAGATCGAGCCAGTTGGGCCCGCGAAAGTCGCGCGAGTAGGATTGGCCCCGCGGCCGCGCCGACCCGAGCGGCTCCTCGAACCCCTTCAACTCGTCGAGCGCGGTTAGCAGCGTCCAGGCCTTGAGCCTGTTGCCGTCATCGGCGTCGGGGATCAGCCGCAGAATTCCGCTGCCACGCCCCTGATTGGTTTCGAATCGGAAGATCGCCTCGATCGTTTCGGTGCCGGCGCGGGTCACCCGGCGCGGCGCGGCGCGATCGGGATCGATCCTGAAATGGCGCGGCGCGGCCTTGCGGCCAAGGGCCTGCAGCTCTTTGAGGATGGCGTCGGCGCCGTTGAGGGTCTGCAGGTTCCAGCTCAGCGCCAACACGTCGCGCCAATAGCTGTCGGGATGAAACAGCGCCTTCAGCGCGCCGTCTCCGGGGCTGGCGAGCACGCTCTCGAATTGGGTCAGCCAGTTTTCGGCGGATGCCGAGATGTCGTCTGTTCTATCGAGCATGAGCTTTCTCTTCAGCGGCCGTCTTCGCGGCGTTTGCCTGACCTGAACCCTATACCCGTTTGGGATTGTGCAGAAAGGGCCACATTAACGGGTGGCGCCCCGTTCGGGTCGTCCATGCTTTGCCGCCTGCCGAAGATCTGATGGTCGCTCTGTCTCAAGGTGTTCGAGAGGCAATGGTGCTCCAGCCTTCAGCGTTTGGATCGCAATGTTGCTGCGTACCTCGCGCACAATTGGAAGATTGAGGAGTTTGCCGACCAAGAAGCGCTGGTAGTCACCAAGATCGGGTACGACGACCTCAAGGAAGTAATCCGCCTCGCCGGAGACGAGATGGCAGGCAATAATCTCAGGCATCGCAACCACGGCCTTCTCGAACTGCAGCGCACGCTCGTTGGTGTGCCCATCGATCTTGACGCCCAAGAAGACCGTGAAGCCGAGCCCGATCTGGTCGCGCCGCAGGACCGCCCGGTAACCTTCGATGTACCCGCCCCGCTCCAGATGCTTGACGCGCCGCAGGCACGGCGAGGGTGACAAGCCGATCTTGTCAGCCAACTCGACGTTGCTCAAACGTCCATCGGCCTGCAGTTCGGCAACGATGCGGCAATCAACCGGATCAAGATACGATTTTGGCATAGCGGATAGATTCTAGGTCAAAAAAGGGCACATAATTGCGTTATTGTCGCCCGTATTGGCGTGTTTCGCAAGGACGTGCCACGAGACCCCGTGCCACAATGACGGGCAGCATTCGCCAACTGCAAAGGGGGGTCCTTGATGGCCGACCATGCCACCTGCCATTCGCTGCTCGATGCCGTCGAGCGCTATTTCGACCTGATGTTCGACTGCGACGTGTCGCGCTTCGAGGGAGTGTTCGCGTCGAGTGCCCAACTACACGGCTTGCGAGACGGCAATTTGCGTCTGTTGCCCGCGCATGAATACAGGAATGCGCTTGCCTCCGGACCATCGCCGAAGTCCAAGAACGCGCCGCGCCATCAGGAAATATTGCTCGTGGATTTCGCGTCGCCGGCCCAGGCAGTGGTGAAGGTTCGCGTCAGGATCGATACACTCCTGTATATCGATTACCTGTCATACCATCGCACCAATGGCGCGTGGCTGATCACGGCGAAATCGTTTCATGTCGAGCACAGATACGATGTTCCAGGCAACTGATGCATTCATTTGCCGAACCTGAAGCGAGCGCGGAGTTGCGCGGTCTATTCTGCGAGCGACAGCATGTGGCCCTGCTCCGGCGGAATATGCCCGTTGAGCGTGTCGAGATAGACCTGCTTCACCGCGGAAGCCCCGCGACCTTCCACCACCGTGAGCCGCTTCGCAAGCGTCGGGGCAAACGCCGACCATGCCGCGCCAAACCGCGCGTCGACGCCGCCCGGGCCCCATTCCCTGGCGCGCTTGCGAATCTGGTCGGGCGCGAAGAACCAGACAGGCTTTGCGCCCGGCAATTCCGGTTCATCCGGCGATGCGCTGCGGTGCGTGAGTCCGACCCGTCCGGAATACTTCATCTGCTCGCCGAAATGCCGGTGCAGCCGCGCCCGCAGCTCGCTGCTGCCCGCCATGTCGACGAAGGCGACCGGTGAATCCGACGGCAGCGAGGTCGCGCGGTCATAGGTCAGGACCTCGTCATAGCAGCCGAGCGATCGAACAAAATCGACATTTATCGCCGAGGTGAGCCCGATCACCCGGATACCCTTGCGCTGGGTATGCAAGAGATGCGCGAGGCCGAACGCGGTCTTGCTGGAGGCGCTGGAAAGCATCACGCTGCGCGCGCCGTAAAAATCATTCTCGCTGAGAAAATCATCCACCAGGAACGACAGCATGAACAGCGGCCGCAGCAGCGCCTGACAGTCGCCCTCGCGCCCGGCGAACGCGGCATCGCCGCTGACGCGCGCGTAGGCGTTGTAGACCGCCGCCACGCCTTGGCGATGCGCGGCGGCGTCGCGCAGACCGCGCTTGCTGACACTGGCGGCCTCGATCACCAGGTGGGTCGCCATCGGAAAATAGCCGAACAGCCGTTCTCCGATCTCGACACCGGGATGGCGCGAGGCGGTCACCTCGCCAAATCCCCACACCGGGATGTTGCCGAAATTCTCCGGCGCCGGAAACAGCTGCCAGTATTTCACCTGATCGCCGAGCTGGGCGTAGGTGATATTGTTGGCGGTGAAGGCGAAGCGATCAATCTTGATCAGCAGTGCCTCGTCAGGCAGCGCGGCTGGTTCCGGCAATCGGGTCTCGATGAATTTGCATTGCCGCAAGTCGTTGCGGGCAACGATGAAGTCGGTGGATTTCATTTTTTCGACCTCGGCGGTTTCGTTGCCGTGATCTTTGCTTTTGCCGATGACCGTTTTGCAACAGCAACATTGTTTGAAACAGCGTTGGCTTTTTCCGTTCCGCCGATCACGCCCTCGCGTCGCTTGATCGCCCGATAATAGGTCCACCACAGATGCGCCGCGGCGCCGCGCAGCGGACGCCACGGTTCGGCCAGCGGCGCCATCTCTTTGGCGGTCGGGCGGCTCTTTAGCCCAAGTCCGATCTTGATTGCTTCCTGCACGGCCAGATCGCCGGCCGGCCAGGCGTCGCCATGGCCGAGGCAAAACAGCAGATAGACGTCGGCGGTCCAGGGGCCGATGCCGTGCAGCGAAGTGAGGGTGTTGTGGGCGGCGTCGGCGTCCTCGTTCGCCAGCACGTCGAGGTTCAACCGTTCCGCGGCGATTTCGCGCGCCAGACTCTTCAGGGTTTTGATTTTCGCCGCCGATAGTCCGAGCCGGCCCAGACGGTCCGCCCGGACGCGGCGCAGCGTATCGTGGTGGAACGGGTCGAAGGCGGCCGTGAGGCGGGCCCAGATCGCCGCGGCGCTTGCGGTCGACAATTGCTGGCCGCAGACGATCGCGGCGAGGCCCGCATAGCCGGGCTCGCGCCGCCGTAGCGCCGGCATGCCCGCGAGCTCAAATACCGGCTTGAGCCGCGGGTCCTGCTTCACCAGCGCGTGGATGGCGCTTTCGAGGTCGGCCTGGCTGTTGAGGTGGAAGGTCATTGCGACTTAAAACCACCATGTCCCGTGAAAGAGATCAATGCCGCCCCCCGTCCTCCGCTTCGCGCCCAGCCCGAACGGCTATCTGCATCTCGGCCACGCCTATTCGGCGTTGCTGAATTTCGACCTGGCGGCGCGGACCGGCGGCCGGTTTCTGCTGCGCATCGAGGATATCGATGCGACCCGCTGCAAGCCGCAATTCGAGGAGGCGATCTATCAGGACCTTGCCTGGCTCGGCATCGCCTGGGAAACCCCGGTGCGGCGCCAATCCGAACATCTTGCCGACTATCGCGATGCGTTCGAAACGCTGCTGGCGCAGGGGCTGGTCTATCCAGGTTTCGAGAGCCGCGCCGAGATCGCGCGTCTGGTCGCGCAGAGGGAAGCCGTGGCGCCATGGCCGCGCGACCCCGACGGCGCGCCGCACTATCCCGGCACGGCGCGATCGCTTTCGCACCAGGAGCGTGCGCGGCTGCTTCAATCTGGCGTGCCCTATGCGCTGCGGCTGGACGTGACGGCGGCGGGCGCGCGCGCCGGCGACCTGACCTGGACCGAACACGGCGAGGGCCCTGACGGCGAGACCGGCACGGTGACAGCCCGGCCCGGCGCCTGGGGCGACGTCATCCTCGCGCGCAAGGAGATGCCGACCAGCTATCACCTCGCGGTGGCGATCGACGACGCCTTGCAGGACGTGACGGAGGTGGTGCGGGGCCAGGATCTGTTCTGGTCGACGAGCGTGCATCGGCTGCTGCAAGCGCTGCTCGGGCTGCCCCGGCCGGCCTATCGACATCACCGTCTCATTGTTGATGATACCGGGCGAAAGCTGTCGAAATCGAGCAAGGCTACGGGCCTGCGCGAACTCCGCGCTGCAGGGGCGACAGCGGCCGACATCCGCCGCCTTGTCGGCCTGCCCTAGATTAGCCGGCTTTGCGGGAGTTCGACCGCACCTTAGAAAAACGTGCTTCGGCGTGACTCGGCAAGCCCAGCCATGGCATGGTGGGGCTGGCCAGGTCAGGGGAATCATGGCGTTGAAATTGCGCCCACGGCGCGCCTTGCGGCGGTCGAAACAAGGTCCGTCGAAGAAACGTGCTGCACATGCCGTCGCCGGCAAGGCGAGCAGGCCCGCCGCCAAGACAGCCACACCCGGCATCGTCGAGACGGCGCTGGCGACGTTTGCGCACGAGGTCCGCACGCCGCTGACCGGAATTCTTGCCATCAGCGATCTCCTGGCGACGTCGGACCTCGACGAGCGCGAACGGCGCTGGGTCGATACCATCAAGGCCGGCGCCGAACATCTCGCCAGCCTGGCGACATTGTTCGTCGATGCCGCCAGGAGCGGCCGCTCCGGATTTGGCGTGCGGCAGGACTTTTTTGACTTGCGCACGCTCGCCCGCAATGCCGGCGATTCGCTGGCCGGCCGAGCCACGGCCAAGGGCCTGCAATCCCAGGTCGAGATTTCGGAAAAACTTCCGGCATTCGTGATCGGCGATCCGGTCCGCCTGCGCGCGGCGCTGGAAAATCTGGTCGACAATGCCATCAAATTCACCGAACAGGGCGGCGTCGCACTGGCGGTCAAGCCGATGCGCGGCGCCAAGGGCAAGATCGGCGTCGTGTTTGCGATTTCGGACAGCGGCATCGGCCTTACCCTCAGCGAAATCAAGCGCCTGTTCCGTCCGTTCTCGCAGGCCAATGTCAGCATCGCCTC
The DNA here is from genome assembly GCF_004799445.1 of Bradyrhizobium sp. Classification (GTDB taxonomy): domain Bacteria; phylum Pseudomonadota; class Alphaproteobacteria; order Rhizobiales; family Xanthobacteraceae; genus Bradyrhizobium. The sequence goes on along the minus strand of NZ_SSNA01000069.1, from coordinate 40,808 downwards.
GCGTTTCGGTGGCGCCGGCCTAGGTTTGTCGTCGGTGAAACAGCTCGCACGCGCGATGGGCGGCGACATCGTCGTCACACCGCGGCGCGGTGGAGGAACCACCTTCACATTGACGGTATCGCTGACCCGCGCCAAAGCTTCGAAAGCAACGAGTTCAGGGTCGGATACCGATATCCCGTCGGATCACGCGCAGGGGCTGCGCGTTCTCAGCGTCGAGGACAATCCGTTCGGCCGCGTCGTGCTCAATGCGGTGCTTACCGAACTCGGTCATCAGGCGGAATTCATCGGGCGGGGCGAGGCCGCCACCGAGCGAATCGCACAAGGCGGCTTCGACGCGGTGCTGATGGACATGGTGTTGCCGGGCATCACCGGCATCGAGGCCATCAGGCGAATTCGCGCGCTTGGCCCGCCGTTCGGCCGCATCGCCATCATCGGAGTGTCGGGCCGCGGCGATGACGAAGCGGCATCGCGCGCGGCCGGCGCGGACACTTTTCTGGTCAAGCCCGTGTCTCCAAGGGCTTTAGCGACTGCGCTGCTTGAAGCGACACGCCGTGCGGCAGCCGCGACTTGATGATCGCCGCATTCAGCTCGCCGCCATATACGAAAATCGCGGCGATGAAATACAGAAACACCAGCGCGATGATGACCGACGCAAGGCCGGCGTACATTGTCACGTAGTTGTTGGCGAAGCGGGCGAGATACTGTCCAAACACGATGCCCGATACCAGCGATGCCACCAGGGTAAAGATGATGCCCGGCAGGATCTGCAGAAAACCCCGGCGGCCCGCCGGCACCCAGGCATGGAGAATGAACAGCGCGACGATCAGCGCGGTGACGGTGACGCCGTAGCGCGAGACGTTGAGAAATTGTTCGTTGCTCTCGACGATGAGCGGAATATGGCGCCGCGCCGCCTCCAGCATCAGCGGGCCAAGCACGATCAGGAACGCCATCGCCAGCGCCATGACGGCGGCAATCAGCGTATAGCCGATCGATTCCAGCCGCAGCAGGTACCAGCGCCGCGTCTCGATCACCGAATAGGCGCGGTTGAGCGCGACGCGTAGCGCTTCCACGCCGTTCGAGGCAAAATACACCGCGAGCACCGCGCCGATGGTGAGGACGTCGCCGCGGGTCGTGGTCATCACATCGTGGATTTCCCCCGACAGCGAATCGGCGACCTGCCTCGGCCAGACCTGCAGCATCAGCCCGGCGGCCTGGTCGGCGAGCTCCTTCGAACCGAAGAACCCGGCCAGTGACGTCAGCACGATCAGAAACGGAAACAGCGCCATCAAGGTCGACAGCGCGATGTGGCTGGCGATCGCCCAGCCGTCATCGGCCAGAAACGTGTAGAACGCGTCCAGGCCGACGTGAAAGATGTAGCGAATCTGCCTCACAACGAGCCTTGGCCTGGGGAAGACGGTCTATCGGGCGAACCAACCCACCTTCTGATATTATTGATCCAAAAGCCAGATCGTTGCACTGCAGCTCGCCTCGACGCAAGCAATGGCGGACTGCCTTGCGCGGTGTTATGTACGGCAAATGGCTTCATTCCTGAGTACCATCATTCTTCCGATTGCCGTTGCTGCCGTCGCGCTCGTGCTGCTGCTTGGTCTCGTCAACATGATGCGGGGCGGGTCACCGGACCGGTCCCAGAAACTGATGCGGTTGCGGGTATTGCTGCAATTCGTCGCGATTATCGTCACCATGCTCGCGGTCTGGGCGATGGGCCGCTAAAGGAGGAAGGTATGGTCGTCCTCAATCGTATCTACACGCGAACCGGCGATGACGGCACCACGGCGCTCGGCAGCGGCGAGCGCCGCCCGAAATACGACCTGCGCATCGGCGCCTACGGAACCGTCGATGAGACCAACGCCGCCATTGGTATTGTCCGGCTGTATCTGGCGGATGCGCGCGAGCTCGACGCGATGCTGGGTCTGATCCAGAACGATCTGTTCGATCTTGGCGCCGACCTCGCGGTGCCGCAAGCCGAGGGCAAGGCGGAACGGTTGCGAATGCTGTCGAGCCAGGTCGAACGGCTCGAGCGCGACATCGACGGCTTGAATGCGCGGTTGGCCCCCCTGACTTCGTTTGTGCTGCCCGGCGGTACGCCAGCCGCGGCGCATCTGCATCTGGCACGCACAATATGCCGTCGCGCGGAACGGATGATGGTGGAACTCGCCGCCAAGCCCGACGAGCCGGTCGGCGATGCCGCGATCCAGTATATGAACCGGTTGTCGGACTTCCTGTTCGTCGCCAGCCGTGCCGCCAACAACAACGGCGCCGGCGACGTTTTGTGGGTGCCCGGCCAGAATCGCTGACCGCGGCTGGGAGAGCGTTTTCGAGCGAAGTGGCTACCGGTTCGCGTCAAGAAAACGCGTCAAATACAAAAGATTAGAGCCTCGGTTCTGATTCAATCAGAACCGATCAGGCGCTTGGGGGCGTTTTTTGGCCTTCGCGCGTTGACCGGGGTTGGCCGGACCTTTAGGTTCCGCGCCCAAGCTGATCAAACCTTGGAATTCAAGCGAAAGAGGGTCGATGAAGGTCCTGGTACCGGTAAAGCGGGTGGTCGATTACAACGTCAAGGTCCGCGTCAAGAGCGACGGGTCGGGCGTCGAACTGTCCAACGTCAAGATGTCGATGAATCCGTTCGACGAAATCGCCGTCGAGGAGGCCCTGCGCCTGAAAGAGGCCGGCAAGGCAACCGAAGTCGTGGTGGTGTCGATCGGTCCGGCCCAGGCGGCCGAAACCATCCGGACCGGGCTCGCGATGGGCGCCGACCGCGGCATCCTGGTCAAGGCGGATGGCAATGTCGAACCGTTGGCGGTCGCGAAGATCCTCAAGGCCATCGCCGACGAAGAGAAGCCCGGCCTCGTGATTCTTGGCAAACAGGCGATCGACGACGACTCGAACCAGACCGGCCAGATGCTGGCGGCGCTGCTGGGATGGCCGCAGGCGACCTTTGCCTCCAAGCTTGAGGTCGATGGTTCCGATTTCAAGGTGACCCGCGAAGTCGACGGGGGCTTGCAGACCGTGAAACTGAAGGGACCGGCCATCGTCACCACCGATCTGCGGCTGAACGAGCCGCGTTACGCCAGCCTGCCCAACATCATGAAGGCGAAGAAGAAGCCGATCGCCGACAAGAGCGCATCCGATTATGGGGTTGATCTTGCGCCCCATCTGGAGATCCTCAAGACCTCCGAACCGCCGGGCCGCAAGGGCGGCGTCAAGGTCAAGGATGTCACCGAGTTGGTGTCGAAGCTGAAGAACGAAGCCGGGGTTCTGTAGATGACCACGCTGTTGATCGCCGAACATGATAACGCATCGATCAAGGACTCCACCAACAAGGCGCTGACCGCTGCTGCCGCGCTCGGCGCCGAAGTTCACGTGCTGGTCGCCGGCGAAAACGCCAAGGCTGCCGCGGACGCTGCGGCCAAGCTTGCGGGAGTGAAAAAAGTGCTGCTCGCGGACAACGCCGCCTATGCCCATGATCTCGCCGAGCCGCTGGCGGCCCTGATCGTGGCGCTGGCGCCTTCCTACGACGCCTTTGTCGCGCCCGCGACCTCGCGCTTCAAGAATGTCATGCCGCGGGTGGCAGCCCTGCTCGACGTGATGCAGGTGTCGGAAATCATCAAGGTGGTTTCATCGGATACGTTCGAGCGGCCGATCTATGCCGGCAACGCGATCCAGACCGTGAAATCGAAGGACGCCAAGAAGGTGATCACCGTGCGGACCTCGACATTCGCGGCCGCCGGAGAGGGCGGCAGTGCAACGGTGGAAAATGCCGCATCGGCGGCCGATCCCGGTCTCTCCAGTTTTGTCGGTGAGGAAGTCGCCAAGAGCGATCGTCCCGAACTGACCTCGGCGAGGATCATCGTCTCCGGTGGCCGCGCCATGCAGAGCCGCGAGAATTTCGCCAAATATATCGAGCCGCTGGCCGACAAGCTCGGCGCCGCGGTCGGCGCGTCGCGTGCCGCGGTCGATGCCGGATACGCCCCGAACGACTGGCAGGTCGGCCAGACCGGCAAGGTGGTGGCGCCGGAGCTCTATGTCGCGATCGGCATTTCCGGGGCGATCCAGCATCTCGCCGGCATGAAGGATTCCAAGGTCATCGTCGCGATCAACAAGGATGAAGACGCGCCGATCTTCCAGGTTGCCGATTATGGCCTGGTCGCGGATTTGTATCAGGTGGTCCCCGAACTGACCGAGGCGCTCGGCAAGCTCGGAAAGTAGCCGCGATTGAAAAGGCGCAGCTATTCCGCAAAAGTGGAGGTCGACTCTGCGATGGGAATACGCGCAATATAGCCAAGAAGCGTTTTCTGACGGAAAATGCTTCGCCGGTTGATAGGTGTTTCGTCCGGGGCTTATGCAAGGGATGAGTGGCGCTGTGCGCGTCGCTGCTGTGAGATGGCAAAATGGCGGTTATGATCAACAAGGTCGGCGTAATCGGTTCGGGCCAGATGGGCAACGGTATCGCACATGTGGCGGCGCTGGCCGGCCTCGATGTGGTTCTCAACGATGTCTCCGCCGAACGCCTGAAATCGGGGATGGCGACCATCAACGGCAACCTGTCGCGTCAGGTCGCCAAGAAAATCATCACCGAGGACGCCCGCAAGCAGGCGCTGGAGAGGATCGTTGCCGCCGAGACGATGGACGGATTGTCCGACTGCGATCTGGTGATCGAGAGCGCGGTCGAAAAGGAAGAGGTCAAGCGCAAGATTTTTCACGATGTTTGCGCGGTGCTGAAGCCCAGCGCCATCGTCGCCTCCAATACCTCGTCGATCTCGATCACACGGCTTGCCGCGTCCACCGACCGGCCGGAGCGCTTCATTGGCATTCACTTCATGAATCCGGTGCCGCTGATGGAACTGGTCGAACTGATCCGCGGCATCGCCACCGATGATACCACCTTCGACGCGGCCAAGAGCTTCGTCACACGGCTCGGCAAGCACATCGCAGTGTCGGAGGATTTCCCGGCCTTCATTGTCAACCGCATTCTGCTGCCGATGATCAACGAGGCGATCTATACGCTGTATGAGGGGGTCGGGAATGTCGAGGCGATCGATGCGGCGATGAAGCTCGGCGCGCACCATCCGATGGGACCGCTCGAGCTTGCCGATTTCATCGGTCTCGATACCTGCCTGTCGATCATGCAGGTGCTGCATGAGGGGCTGGCTGACTCGAAATACCGGCCGTGTCCGCTGCTGGTGAAATATGTCGAGGCCGGCTGGCTCGGCCGCAAGACCCAGCGCGGCTTCTACGACTATCGCGGCGAAAAGCCGGTTCCGACCCGGTAGCCGGTCTGCTGCCCTTAGTCACGTCAGCGCCCGTACCAATGCCAGCGCTGCGGGCGTGAGGCCGACAATCGTCGCCGCACCCGCGCCAAGTCCCAGCAGATGGGCGACCAGAGCCACGCGTGCGCCGGCCTCGCAATATCGTGTCATCGCAAGGCCTCGCACGCATGCCGCAATCTTTGGCCGGCCGCTTCGATGTTCGATTGCGAGTTGGCAAAACTGACACGGAAATAGGGTGACAGCCCAAAATCTGCACCGGGAAGCACAGCCAGATCGGCATGATCGAGCAGATAGCCCGCAAAATCGCGGTCGGTCAGGACTTGCTTTCCATTTGGCAGGCACTTGCCGATCACACCGGCGCAGGACACCAGCAGATAGAAGGTCCCCTGCGGCGGCTCGCATGACAGGCCCGAGCAGCCATTCAGAAATCGGGCAAAGTGATCCCGCTTCGCCCGCAAGACGTCGGCACGCTGGCGTAACAATTCCTGCGGGCCATTGAGCGCTGCGACGGCGGCGGCCTGGCTGATCGATGACGCGCAGGACGTGGTCTGCGACTGGATCTTGATCATTTCGCGGATCAGCGCGGCAGGCCCGGCGGCGTAGCCGACACGCCATCCCATCATGGCGTAGGTCTTGGCGACGCCGCTGACGGTCAGTGTTCGTGGCTTCAGGCGCGGCTCGATTTCAGCGAGCGTGGGCGCGCAATCTCCGTCGAATACGATATGCTCGTAGAGACCGTCGGAGAGGATCCAGACCTCCGGGTGCTGCAGCAGTACCGCAGCGATAGCCGACAATTCTTTCCTTGAGTAAACCGCGCCCGAGGGATTGACCGGGTTATTGATGATGAGCCAGCGCGTTCGCGGCGTGATCGCTGCCACCAAATCGTCCGGGCGCAGCTTATAGCCATTGTTCTGCGGGCAGGGCACGATCACCGGTGTGCCGCCGGCCAGCCGCACTTGCTCGAGATAAGGTGCCCAGTAGGGCGCGAGGATGATGACCTCTTCCGCGGGCGAAAGTGTCGCCAGCAGCGCGTTGAACAGAGCCTGCGTCGAGCCATTGCAGATGACGATCTCGCCTTCCGCATAAGTGAGCCGATGGTCTCGCAGCAGGGTGGCGCGCACCGACTGCTTCAGTTCCGGCGTGCCGTCGACGTCGGTGTAGAGGGTTTCCCCCCGCAGTGCGGCAGCATGTGCCGCCGCGATCACATGATCCGGCGTCGGGAAGTCGAGATTGCCCGAGGACAGCTCGATAATGTCGCGCCCGGCCGCGCGAAGCTCGCGGGCGCGGCGACGCAGGATCGAAGCGAGCGAGGGCTGTATCCCGCTGACGCGCGGCGAAAGCACGGGCACGGCCATCACTTGACGTACTGCGCTACGCCGTGCCCGAACGACCAGTTTTCCGGGAGCACTTCGACCAGATTGATGAAGACATCCTCGGGGCGTAGCCCGGGGTTCTCGGTCAGCCGCTCAACGATGCGCTGATAGAGTCTTTGTTTTTGCGCCCTTGGTCGCGTGTTGCTAATGGTGATCTGCACGATGACCAGATCGTCACTGCGCTTGATGACGAGATAGTTCGCGTCATAGACGAAATCGTCATCGTCATGTTCGGTGACGATCATGAAGCGGTCGCCTTCGGGGACGTCGAAGGTCTCGCGCAGGGCCTGATAGAGGCCCTCAAAGATGGCCTTGCGATAGGCGGCGGACTTGCCCCGCCTCAACGAAATCCGGGCCAGCGGCATGGTAATCTCCTGCGGTTGGTGTTGGGACGGGTCGAACGTAGGAGTTTCTTGATCATTAAAAAACAATATGATACGATATTTCAGTGATTTCGTTTTCCAATGGTCCGCCATGAAAGCCCTCGATGTCGAGGCGGTCCAGGCCTTTGTCCTAGTGGCCGACCTGAACAGTTTCACCCGTGCCGCCGAGGCGATGGACACCACCCAGTCCTCCGTCAGCCTGAAGATCAAGCGTCTGGAGGCCGGGCTCGGTCGCCGGTTGCTGGAGCGAACCCCACGACGCGTTCAACTGTCCGCCGAGGGAAGCGCTTTCCTTGGGGCTGCGCGCAACCTCGTCGCCGCGCACCAGTCGGCGATCGGCGCTTTTGCCGTCGAACACCGCCGCCTGACTGTCGGCATCAGCCACCACGTTATCGGCCCGGAACTGACGGCGTTACTGAAACGGATGAGCGCCACCGATCCGGGACTGGTCATGGAGTTACACATTGACACGTCGCGCGCCGTCCTCGCGGCATTCGACGGTGGCGCGCTGGATGCCGCGATCGTGCTCGGCCACGATGCCCGGCGCCGTGGCGGCGATATACTTTTCGAAGAGCAATTCGGTTGGATGGCCGCGCCTGATTTCCACTGGCAGCCCGGAGAGCCACTGCGTCTTGCGACCCAGGCCGAGCCTTGCAGCGTGCGCGCCATGGCCCTCGACGTTCTCGACGCGGCCAGCATACCATGGACCGAGGTGTTTGTCGGCGGCGGAATTGCGACCATAGGTGCTGCGATATCCGCCGGTTTGGCGGTGGCGGCGCTGGGGCGCCGGGTCGCGCCGTCCGGTACCATCGATCTCGGATCGCGGCTTGGTTTGCCGCCGCTGCCGACCCGCGAGGTGATCCTTTATTCGAAATTGTCCGACGCCCGCACACGCCGGGCGTTGCGCACCCTTGGCGCTGCCTTTGCGGCGAGCGCTGCCTGAGCTCGGTCGGAAAATGGATCGTTAACGACTGCCGGGTAGCGTAGCTGTTGACGACGGGGGTATTGCGTATGGATATGATGAGCATGGTCAGCAGCATTCTCGCTGCTCAGGCGGGTAATACGCAGCAGCAGATCGCAACCACCTTCTTGAGCGCGAATGCCAGTGCCGAGAAATCCGCGGTTCAGACCCTGTTGGGTACTGGAACCCCCTCGCTCGCCAATGTGGCCGCGGGTATCGGCGGCAATATCAACGTTACCGCCTAAGGCCCCCGAAAGCGTCATTCCGCGCGTGCTCGTGCGCTCAGGCTGGCCGTCCCTCGGCTAGGAGCCCGGAACTGTCGTTGCCGCCGTGATCAGCTTGACCGCGTCGTCGCTGTCCCATTCCGCCGGTCCGGCAATGGTGCCGATCTCGCAGCCCTGACTGTCGACCAGCACCGAGGTGGGCATGCCCAGCGCCCGCCCTATGGCCTTAAGATCCTGAAAAACCTTGGCTTTTTGATCACTAAAGTAGCCAAGCCGGGTCAGGTTGGCCTCTTTGAGGAAACTCCTGGGCTTTTCGGGGTCGCGGGTATCGATATTGATCGCGACCACCTCGAAATTCTTGCCGCCAAGCCTCGCCTGCAGGCGGTCCAGCGCCGGCATTTCCCGGCGGCAGGGCACGCACCAGGTCGCCCACAGGTTCACCAGAACCGTGCGGCCGCGCCAGTCCGAGAGCTTCCTCGGCTTGCCGTCGCCGTCCTCGAAGGCGAGGTCCGGCAGCCGCAGCGGCGCCGTTGCCATGGTCAGGGCGGCCACCTCGCCATGCACCAGAGGCGCGAGCTTGCGCGAAAGGTCGACCGCCGCGGCGCAGGCGGAATCGCCGGCCGCGTTGCGCTTCAGCCCGCCAATCCCGTATACCCCGGCAAATCCAATCATTGTCCCGACCAGCACCGCCCCGACGACGTAGGGAATCCGGCGCATGGCAGCCGGGGCGGGTGAGGGTCGTTCGGGCATATCGTTGTCATCCTGTATCAGATACGGCTATGCAGGGCTTTGGTGGCGCCAGGGACGGCATACGGCGTGTCAACGGGCGCAGGCGAGGCGCGGCGGGCAAGAGTAATAAGTCATGAGTAACGGGTCATGAGCAACAAGATGTGGGGCGGCCGGTTCACCGAGCGCCCCGACGCGATCATGGACGAAATCAACGTCTCGATCGACGTCGATCGTCACCTTTACGCCCAGGACATCGCCGCGTCCAAGGCCCACGCCGCGATGCTGTCAGCGCAAGGCATTATTTCGGCGAACGATGCGAAAAATATCTGCAGGGGTCTAGACACGATTTTGTCAGAAATCGGCAAGGGATCGTTCGATTTCAAGCGCGCGCTCGAGGACATTCACATGAATGTCGAGAGCCGGCTCGGTGAGTTGATCGGGCCCGCTGCGGGACGGCTGCACACCGCGCGTTCGCGCAACGATCAGGTCGCCACCGATTTTCGGCTGTATGTCCGTGACACCATCGACGAGACCGATGCCGCGCTGGCCGCGTTCCAGCACGCGCTGGCGCTGCGGGCGCTGGAACATGCCGCGACCGTGATGCCCGGGTTCACGCATCTGCAGACCGCGCAGCCGGTGACGTTCGGGCATCATCTGCTCGCTTATGTCGAGATGGCGGCGCGCGACCGCGGCCGCTTCGCCGACGCGCGCAAACGCCTGAACGAATCGCCGCTCGGCGCAGCAGCCCTGGCTGGCACCTCGTTCCCGATCGATCGCCACGCGACCGCGAAAGCGCTCGGCTTCGACCGGCCGATGGCCAATTCGCTCGACGCGGTGTCGGACCGGGATTTCGTGATCGAGACCTTGTCGGCGGCGGCGATCGCGTCGGTGCATCTGTCGCGTTTCGCCGAAGAGATCGTGATCTGGACCTCGCCGCTGGTGGGGCTGGTGCGGCTTTCCGACAAGTTCACCACCGGCTCCTCGATCATGCCGCAGAAGCGCAATCCGGATGCGGCCGAACTGGTGCGCGCCAAAACCGGCAGGGTGATCGGCGCGCTGACCGCGTTACTGATCGTGATGAAGGGGCTGCCGCTCGCCTATCAAAAGGACATGCAGGAAGACAAGCAGGGCGCGATGGAGGCATTCGCCGCGCTTTCGCTGGCGGTTCGCGCGATGACCGGAATGGTCACCGATATCGTCCCGGATGAGGCGCGAATGAAAGCCGCGGCCGGGGAAGGCTACGCCACCGCTACCGATCTTGCGGACTGGCTGGTGCGGACCTTGAAAATGCCGTTCCGCGACGCCCACCACGTCACCGGGCGCATCGTCGCCAGGGCAGCCAAGGATGGCGTCGCGCTGCATGAGCTGCCGTTGCAGGCGATGCAGGCCATTGAGCCCAGGATTACTGCCCAGGCGCTGGCGGTGCTGTCGGTCGAGGCCTCCGTCAAGAGCCGCACGAGCCTTGGCGGAACCGCCCCGAAGAACGTGCAGGCGCAGGCCAAGAGCTGGCTCAAGCGGCTGGAAAAAGAGCGAAAATTGGGCTGAGCCGCGATTCTCGCGGGAAAATTCAGCACGCCGCAGGTCTCGCCAGAACAGGTCAATCTTTGTATGGTGCCGCCGCATTGGGGATTTTGACGTGAATCGCAACGACCGCCCAAAATATCGGGGATGGGCCCTTGTTCTGCTCAGCGCAGCGGTGCTTGCGCTCGCAGGCTGCGGCCGCAAGGGGCCGCTCGAATTGCCGCCGACCGCGTCGTCGCAACCGGCCGCAGCTGTCCAGAGTAATCCAGAGGCCGATCAGGCGAGCAAACCGAGCGTGTTCGATCCAAGCTACGGCGCCAATGCGCCACCAACCGCCGGCAGAGGTCCGAAGCGACCATTCGTCCTCGACCCGCTCCTGAACAGCAACTAACCGAGTTCGCCATGAATCACTTCGACTATCGCAACGGCGTGCTTCACGCCGAGGCGGTGAATCTGATCGAGCTGGCGGAGGCCGTCGGCACGCCGTTCTATTGCTATTCGACCGCGACGCTGGAGCGCCATTACCGGGTGTTCAGCGAGGCCTTTGCCGGCGAGAAGTCGCTGATCTGCTACGCCATGAAGGCCAACTCCAACCAGTCGGTGCTGCGCACGCTCGCAAAGCTCGGCGCCGGCGCGGATGTGGTGTCCGGCGGCGAGTTGAAGCGCGCGCTGGCCGCCGGCATCCCGCCCGGGAAGATTTTATTCTCCGGGGTTGGCAAGACCGAAGCCGAGCTGCGCGCAGCACTGGCGGAAGACATTCTTTGCATCAACGTCGAATCCGAGCCCGAACTCGAATTGCTGTCGCGGCTGGCGCAGGAGCAGGGGCGCGTGGCGCGGATCTCGGTTCGGGTCAATCCCGACGTCGATTCCGGCTCGCATGCCAAAATCTCGACCGGCAAGTCCGAGAACAAGTTCGGCGTCCCGCTCGACCGGGCGCGCGCGGTCTATGCCCGCGCGGCAAAGCTGCCCGGCATTCGCGTCACCGGCGTCGACATGCATATCGGCAGCCAGATCACCGATCTGGTGCCGCTGGAAGCCGCGTTCAGGCTGCTGGCCGAATTCGTGCAGACGCTGCGCGCCGACGGCCACACCATCTCGCATATCGACTTCGGCGGCGGCCTTGGCATTCCCTACCATGCCGGCGGCGAAACGCCGCCACTGCCTTCCGCCTATGCCGCCGTGGTCAAGCGGGTGACACATAATCTCGGCTGCACGCTGGTGTTCGAGCCCGGCCGGCTGATCGTCGGCAATGCCGGGATTCTGGTGACGCGCGTGATCTATCTGAAGCATGGCGATGCCAGGAATTTCGTTATCATCGACGCGGCGATGAACGATCTGATCCGTCCCACGCTGTATGAGGCGCATCATGACGTGCTGCCGGTCCGTGCCGCCCCGCAAGGCGCGCCGACGATCGTCGCCGACGTGGTTGGGCCGGTCTGCGAAAGCGGCGATTATCTTGCGCTGGGGCGGACCATGCCGGAACCCAAAGCTGGCGATCTCCTGGCGGTCATGAGCGCCGGCGCCTATGGCGCGGTGCAGTCGGGCACCTACAACACCCGGGCGCTGGTGCCGGAAGTCCTGGTCAAGGATGACCAGTATGCGGTGGTGCGGCCCCGCGTCGAGGCCGAGGCCCTGATCGCGATGGACAAGCCTGCGCCGTGGTTGTGAGGCTCCGGCAGTAGTTTGTCGTCGCCGCGAACGCGGGGACCCATAACCGCCGAGGTTTGTAGAGATCGAGCTGCGGCTCCAGCCTAGATAACGCCAAACGCCTGTGGTTATGGGTCCCGGCTCAAGGCCGGGACGACGAAGGAGTTTCACTTCGCGGCGTGAGCGGCTTTGCCTCCGACCACCACGCCGGCCGCCTTTTCGATCGGCTTGATCGCGGAAGTGAAATCGGACTCGGCGCCCATCTCGCGGATCACCACTTCCCAGAGCCGTCCGACCGCTTCGGCCACCTCCATCGAGAGTCCCAGCGATTTCGCCTCTTCGAGGCAAAGCCGCACGTCCTTGACCATCAATCCGGTGGCGAAGCCGTAGTCGAAGCTGCGCGGCAGGATCGCACGGGGAAACTTGTCGCGGCTCGCGGTGTTCATGCCCGAGCCCGCATTGATTACGTCGATCATCACGGCGGGATCGAGGCCTGATTTGACGCCCATCACGACGGCTTCCGAAGTCGCCACCACGGCGGTCGCCGACAACAGATTGTTGGCAAGCTTCATGGTCTGGGCCGAGCCCGGCTTCTCGCCGATGAAGAATACCTTGCCGATCACGTCGAGCGCGGGTTTCACCGTCTCGAAGTCGGCACGAGGACCCGAAACCATGACCGCGAGCGTGCCCTTTTCGGCACCGCCGACGCCGCCGCTGACCGGACTGTCGAGCTGCACGAGGTTGTGCTTCGCCAAAAGGTCGTGGATCCGCACCGCCATATGCGATCCGACGGTGGAGAGATCGACGAAGCGCCTGACGCGCCGGCCTTCGATGACGCCATCCGTTCCGGTCGCCACCTCGAGCGAGGCCTGCAGCGAGGGCAGGCTCGCCAGCACGGTCTCAGTGCGGTCGGCGACGTCTTTCGGCGAGGACGCCGCCTGCGCGCCCAGCGCTACCAGCCGCTCCACGGCCTCCTTGCGCTGGTCGAACACGACGAGTTGATGCCCGGCCTCGATCAGGCGGCGGGCCATGGGGAAGCCCATATTGCCCAGGCCGATGAATCCGATTTCCATGGTGAAGCGCCCTAGCCCTTGTCGAGTTCGGCGAACACTTCGCGCGCGATCCGGAAACTGTCGACGCCGGCGGGAATGCCGGCATAGATCGCGACCTGCATGAAGATTTCGCGAATCTCGTCGCGGCTTACGCCATTGGTCAACGCGCCCTTGATGTGCGCCCGCAACTCGTGCGGCCGGTTCAGGATCGAGATCATGGCGAGATTGAGCATGCTGCGGGTCTTGTGCGGCAGTTCCTCGCGGCCCCACACCGCGCCCCAGCAATATTCGGTGACCAGTTCCTGAAATGGCCTGTTGAAGTCATCGGCGTTTTTCAGCGCGTTGGCGACATAGGCCTCGCCCAGCACCGCTTTTCGAATCTCCAGTCCCTTGTCGTGTGTCTTCTTGTCCATGACGTTTCCTTGGCGTTTCCCTAAAATGCACTTTGCCGGTTCCGTGCCCAACGTTACGAGGTCGTGGCGGCGCAGTCACGCCTCCGTGTTATGCGTATTTCCGGGTGTGGGTTACCGTCGTGGGTGGGTGCCTCACTGCTGCCGTTGTGCTACGGTGTGATCCGGGCAACCTGGAGAGATTGTTGAGCGGCGCCAATCCCGACCCGTCAGAGCCAATGCAACCCCCTGATGCCGCCTCGCGGCTGCAGCTGGCGCAGGCCTTGCGGCGAGCCGAATATGCCATCGCATGGGAGCGTGGCTGGCCGCATCTGGCCCGGCTTTGCACCGTGGTCGGGTTGTTTCTGGCGGTGTCGTGGGCCGGCCTGTGGCTGGCGCTGCCGTTCGTCGCCCGCGCCATCGGGCTTGGCGTGTTCATGGCGCTGGCGCTGGCCGCGCTGCTCCCGCTGCTCTGGTTTCGCTGGCCAAGCCGGCAGCAGGCTCTGAACAGGCTCGATCGCGGCACCGGCATCCGCCATCGTCCGGCAACGGCGCTCACCGACACGCTGGTCATGCGGGATCCGGTCGCGCTGGCACTATGGCAGGCGCAGCGTGAGCGCACTTTGGCATCGATCAAGCGCATCCGCGCCGGCCTGCCGTCGCCGCGGCTGGCGATCCACGATCCCTGGGCGCTGCGGGCATTGATCGTGGTGACGATGGTCGCGGCCTATATTGCCGCGGGCGACGAACGACGGATGCGGGTCGCCGCTGCCTTCGACTGGAATGGCGTGCTGGCGGCGGCCAATGTCAGGGTCGATGCCTGGGTGACACCGCCGCTCTATACCGGCAAGCCACCGATCATTCTGTCGGCGGCGAACAAGGAAGCCGCCATGCCCGCGGCGGGGCCGCTGGCGGTCCCGACCGGCAGCACGCTGATCGTGCGTTCGAGCGGCGGCACCCTCGATGTCGTGGCCGGCGGCGGCGTGAGCGAAGCAGTGCCGGCCGAACAGGCGCCGAAGGGGACCAACGAGAAGCATTTTGCCATCACCGGCGACGGCACGGTGCACGTCCGCGCGCCCTCCGGTCAGCCGCAGTGGAGGTTCAGCGCCATCCCGGACCGCGCCCCGACCATTGCGCTCGCGAAGGATCCCGAGCGTCAGGCCCGCGGCTCGCTGCAGCTGTCCTACAAGATTGAGGATGATTACGGCGTCACCGAAGCCCGGGCGCTTTTTGCCGTCCGCCGCGCCGGCGCGGCCAAGGGTGCCGACCCGCGGCCGCTGTTCGACCCGCCGCAGCTTTCCCTGGTGCTGCCGAATGCGCGGACCCGCAACGGCGTGGGCCAGACCGTCAAGGACCTCAGCGAGGATCCCTATGCCGGCGCCGACGTCACGCTGACGCTGACGGCCAAGGACGAGGCCGCCAATGAGGGGCGCAGTGAGCCGTTCAACATGCGGCTGCCGGAGCGGCTGTTCACCAAGCCGCTGGCGCGGGCGCTGATCGAGCAGCGCCGCATTCTGGCGCTCGATGCCAATCAGAACGGGCAGGTCTATGACGCGCTCGAAGCGATGATGATCGCGCCGGAATTGTTCATGCCCGAGACCGGCCAGTATCTGGGCCTGCACAGCGCCGCGCGGCAGCTCGAGACGGCGCGGACCGATGATGCCATGCGCGAGGTGGTCGCGAGCCTCTGGGCGCTCGCCGTCGCCATCGAGGACGGCAACATCACCGATGTGGACAAGGCGCTGCGCGCCGCGCAGGAGGCGCTCAAGCAGGCCCTGGAAAGGGGCGCCAGCGACGAGGAAATCAAGAAACTCACGCAGGACCTGCGCGCGGCGCTGGACAATTTCATGCGTCAGCTCGCCGAGCAGCTGCGCAACAACCCGCAGCAATTGGCTCGCCCACTCGATCCCAATACCAGGGTGATGCGCCAGCAGGATCTCAATAACATGATCGAGCGCATGGAGCGGCTGTCGCGCTCCGGCGACAAGGCCGCCGCCAAGCAATTGCTCGAACAGCTGCAGCAGATGCTGGAAAACCTGCAAATGGCACAGCCCGGCCAGTCCGGCGACGGCGACATGGAGCAGGCGCTGAACGAACTCGGCGACATGATCCGCAAACAACAGCAGTTGCGCGACAAGACCTTCAAGCAGGGCCAGGATTCGCGGCGCGACCGGCAGCGCGGCAAGCAGGGCGATCAAAGCATGAGCGATCTGCAGCAGGATCAACAGGGCCTGCGCGACCGCTTGAGGAAATTGCAGGACGAACTGGCCAAGCGCGGCATGGGGCAGGGCCAGCGCGGCGAGAAGGGGCAGCAGGGCCAAAAGGGTCAGGACGGCGATCCGCAACAAGGTGACGGCGGCGAGGACGGCCTCGGCGAGGCCGACAACGCGATGGGCGACGCCGGTGGCAAGCTCGGCGAAGGCAACGCCGACGGCGCCGTCGATTCGCAAGGCAAGGCGCTGGATGCGATGCGCAAGGGCGCCCAGAGCCTCGCTGAAGCGATGCAGCAGGGCGATGGCGAAGGCCAGAGTGATGGCCCCGGCAACCGTGCCGGCCGTCAGCAGAGCGGCGGCAACCAGAGCGATCCGCTTGGACGCCCCCTGCACGGGCGTGAATTCGGCGACGATCTCACGGTCAAGATTCCCGGCGAGATCGATGTGCAGCGGGTGCGACGGATTCTCGAAGAGCTGCGCCGCCGCCTCGCCGATCCGCAGCGCCCGCAGATCGAACTCGATTACATCGAGCGGCTGCTGAAGGATTACTGATACCAGCTGTCGTCACCCGCGAAAGCGGGTGATCCAGTATTCCAGAGGCGGTTGTTATTGAATCGAGAAGCCGCGGCGTACTGGATACCCCGCATGCGCGGGGTATGACGAGTTGAGGTTGCGGCGCATTCAGCGCGCTACACTAACCCGTCTTGCGCGTCGCCAGCGCGTCGGCCACCGCGGTGCGGATATCGGCCACCGTGAACGGCTTGGTGATGACGTCATGGGCGATGGCGTTAAGGCCCGAGGCGCGTTCGCGCTGATCCGCAAAGCCCGTCATCAATAAGATCGTCAGTTCGGGAAAGTCGCGGGCGGCGGCCAGCGCCAGGGCGATCCCGTCCATCACCGGCATCTGGATATCGGTCAGCAGGAGATCGAAGGCGCCCTGTTCGCTCAGGATTTCCAGCGCTTCGGCGCCATCCTCGGCGGTGGCAATGTCGTGGCCGTCCATGGCGATGGCGCGCGCCACCAGCATACGCATGGATTCCTCATCGTCGACGATCAGCACCCGCGGCATCGAAGCACCTGTTTCGTGAGTGGGATCAGGCGGCCTTGTTCATGCATGGCCGCCGGCGATGTCCCGCTTGCTGAAGAACCGCACATCGATGTTACGCCCTTCGGGAGGCGGCGAGGCGAGCCGCGACTTGAACCAGGCTTTTTCGCCGGGCTTCAGCACCGGCTGTTCCAGTACTGTATTCCAGGCATAGATCTCGGCGCCCTGCGCGTCGCGGACGCTGAAGCGCAGCCGCGGCAGTTCGACCGGTTTGCTGGATTCGCCTGTGATGACGCCCTCGATCACCAGCACCGGTTTGCCTTCCACGGTCTCGGTGGTGATCTTGACGTCCTTGAACCTCAGTCCGCGCAGATTGATGTCGAGGCCGACCAATTTGTAGAACGCGGCGGTTTGCGGCAGCAGCCGCACCACGTCGACGCGCCAGATCAAAAGCGCCAGCGCCAGCGCTCCCATCGCGGCGCAGGCGGTGGAGAGGCTGAAAGACGGCTTTCCCGGCGCGCTCGGTCGCAGCAGCGCTCGGAACCATGACGGGTTTCGTCGGCCGGCGGCCTTCGGGTCGTCCAAATCGTTCTGGGCGGCCGACGGCCAGTCGGCGCCTGCGTCCCCAGTCGAGGCCGGCCAGTCGCCGGCTATCGATGGACTGTCGACAACCGGGGTTTGCTGGTCCTCGCCGCCGTCCTCGCGCGCGAGCGCCTCCCATTCGGCGGCGGCGTCCTGCTCGGCGTCCTGTCCGCTGGTTTCCGCCATCGCAGGCACCGGTGCCGGGATTTCGATCGCGTCTTCCGGACGCGCCAGCCAGACTTCCTTGCACCGGGAACATCGCACGGTACGGCCAGCCGCGCCCAAGCTAGCCAAATCAATGGCATAGGACGTTGAACAATGAGGACAAACGATGTGCATGGAGCCAATCTCCACAATGATACCCGCGAAATGGTACAAGGCGACCGTTAACGAATCGGAAACCATAAACCAAGCACAACCACTTTGTTTGGTTCGCGGCCGCAGCGAAACCAGCGGGCTGGGGGCTACCGGTCTTAGGTTTCCGGTCGTCCCCCACATCGAACGGAGCTGAACTTGGTTCGGTTCGAAAATGTCGGATTGCGTTACGGGCTTGGCCCGGAGATTTTGCGCGACCTCAATTTCCAGATTCCCGCCCATTCCTTCCAGTTCCTCACCGGCCCGTCCGGCGCCGGCAAGACCTCGCTCCTGAAATTGCTGTTTTTGTCGCTGCGGCCGACCCGCGGCCTGGTCAATCTGTTCGGCCACGACGTCTCGCTGCTCGGCAAGGATGAAATCGCCGATCTGCGTAAGCGGATCGGCATCGTATTGCAGGATTTCCGTCTGCTCGACCACATGACCACCTATGAGAACGTCGCGCTGCCGTTCCGGGTGACAGGCCGGGAGGAATCGAGCTACCGCAAGGAGGTCATCGATCTCCTGAAATGGGTCGGTCTCGGCGAACGCATGGACGCGCTGCCGCCGATCCTGTCGGGTGGCGAAAAGCAGCGGGCGGCGATCGCGCGCGCCGTGATCTCGCGACCGCATCTGCTGTTGGCGGACGAGCCGACCGGCAACGTCGATCCGACCCTGGGGCGGCGGTTGCTGCGGCTGTTTATCGAGCTGAACAAGTCCGGCACCGCGGTCATCATCGCGACCCACGATATTACCCTGATGGATCAATACGAGGCGCGGCGCCTGGTGTTGCACCAGGGACGGCTGCATATCTATGAGTAGGACCGATCAACCGCATGGCCCGCTGGTGGATCTCGGACGCGAGCGTCCGCAGGTGCCGGCGCGGGCGCGCAATCTGTCGCCGATCGTGCCCCGTGCCTCGATCGCCGGCCGCGCGCTGGTGGCGGTCGTCGCCATCATGACGTTCCTTGCATCGATCACGACAGGCACCGTGCTGCTGGTGAGCGCGTCGGCGGCGGAATGGCAGTCGGAAGTCGCGAGTGAAATCACCATTCAGGTGCGTCCCGCGCCCGGGCGCGACATCGACCGTGACGCGGCGGCGGTCGCCGAAGCGATCCGGGCGCAGACCGGCATTGTCGAGGTCCGGCCATTCACCAGGGAGGAGTCCGCCAAACTGCTGGAGCCCTGGCTCGGCAGCGGACTTTCGCTTGACGATCTGCCGGTGCCGCGCGTGATCGTCGCGCGGGTGCAGCCGGGAACCACGCTCGACCTGGCGGCGCTACGCCGCCGGGTGACGCAGGTGGCGGCCTCCGCCAGCGTCGATGATCACCGCGCCTGGATCGAGCGGATGCGGTCGATGACCGGCGCGACCGTGATCGCCGGCCTCGGGATCCTGGCGCTGGTGATTATCGCGACCATCATTTCGGTATCGTTCGCGACTCGCGGTGCGATGGCGGCGAATCGCCCGATCGTCGAAGTCCTGCATTTCGTGGGCGCGGGGGACCGCTATATCGCCAACCGGTTCCTGCGGCATTTTCTTCGGCTCGGTCTGCAAGGCGGGGTGATCGGCTGCGGCGTCGCCATGCTCGTTTTCGGGTTCTCCGAATCGATCGCCGGCTGGTTCTCGGGCACCCCCGTTGGGGACCAGTTCGCCGCACTGTTAGGGACCTTTTCGCTGCGCCCATCGGGTTATCTGGCGCTGGCGGCGCAGGCGGTGCTGATCGCGGCGATCACCGCCTGGGCATCGCGGCGAACGCTGTTCGCGACGCTCGACGACATCGATTGATGCGGCAATAACGCGCCGTCCGGACTCCACTTCGTCCGAAAAGCCTCTAGACTTGAACGCAGAAGGATCGCCACATCAGCATGAACCGGCCACCCGACGATAGATCGCCCGCCGCACCGGTCGCCGCGCCGCGGCGCTGGTTGCATGCGGCGATCGTTGCCGTGCTGGCGATCACGTTCGTGGCCGCCGCGATCGGCTTCGTCGGGTTTCTTTCGCAGTTGCGCGGGGCCGAAACCAGGCCCGCCCGCACCGCCGACGGCATCGTGGTACTGACCGGCGGGTCGTCGCGGGTGTCCGACGCGATGGAATTGCTGGCCGACGGTTATGGCAAGCGGTTATTGATCTCCGGCGTTCATCCGACCAATGCCGCAAGCGACATTTCACGTTCGCTGACGGATAATCAATCGTTGCTGAGCTGCTGCGTCGATCTCGATCGCTCCGCCGTCAACACCCGCAGCAATGCCGCGGAGACGCGGCGCTGGGCGCACGAGCGCGGCTTCAAGTCGCTGATCGTGGTAACGTCGAATTACCATATGCCGCGGGCGATCGTCGAATTGTCGCACGCGATGCCCGACATCACTCTGATTCCATTTGCCGTGGTCGGCGACAAATGGCGCGACGAGCCGTGGTGGACCAGTGGCGCGACGGTGCGGCTGCTGCTATCGGAGTATGTCAAATACGTCGCCGCCGAAGTGCGGGTGCGTCTGGCCGATGCCGGCCTCGACATGATGCGCGAGGTCGCCGAACCGCCGATCGGTTCCCTCGCGCCGCGCAGACCGACGACGGCTCAATCCAACTGATCGGGTTTCCGATGGTCTCGATTTTCCTGCGTTCGCTGATCTACAATGTGCTGTTCTATCTGATGCTGGTGTTCTGGGTGATGGTCGGAATCCCGACCTATCTGATGCCCCGCTCGGGTATCCTGACCGTGGCCCGCTATTGGGCGCGCAGCAGCATCTGGCTGATGCGCGTGGTCTGCAATACAAAAGTGGAATATCGCGGGCTCGAGAAGATTCCTCACGGGCCTTTGATCGTGGCGTCGAAGCATCAGTCGATGTGGGAAACCTTCGCGCTGCTGCAATTCTTCGATCAGCCGCTGTTTATTTTCAAGCGCGAGTTGAAATGGATTCCGCTGTTCGGCTGGTATCTGATCAAGGCGAACATGATCGGAGTTGATCGCCGCGCCGGCGGCCGCTCGTTGCTGGCGATGGCGCGCCGCGCCGGCGAGGAAGTGCGGCGTGGCCGCCAGCTGATCATCTTCCCGGAGGGCACCCGAGCCGCCGTCGATGCGCCGCCAAACTACAAGACCGGCATCGCCCAGATCTATGCCGATTGCGGCGTGACCTGTCTGCCGGTTGCGCTCAATTCGGGACTGTTCTGGCCGCGCCGGACCTTCATGCGCTATCCGGGCACGCTGGTGGTCGAATTTCTCGATCCGTTGCCTCCCGGCCTGTCGCGCCGCGAGTTCATCGTGCGCGTCTCCGCGGTGATCGAGGACGCCACCAACCGCCTGGTCGAGGCGGCGCGCCGCGAGCAGGCACAGTTGTTCGGCCGCGTGCCAGGCTCGGCGTCGGCGAAAGCCTGAGGTGTTGCCGCTTCCATTCCGCGCAGGGAGACCTCACCGGTGCAGGGAGGTGTCGTCATGAAGCATCATTGCGAGATGATGCAGCGGCGCGTCGCGAAAACCCTGTGTCTCGATCGACTTTACCGTCGACAGCACGTAGTCGCGGTTGTTGCCCGAACGACCGTGGCCCTGCCGGACATAGCGCAGCTGGTCGGCCAGCGAGAGCCGCCCGGCATATTGGACGTGGCCACGATCGACCACGTAAGCGAGCGCGCTGACCCGCTGCCGGGCATCGTTTTCCAGCCAGACCGAGCGCATGACTTCACGATAGACGTTGGTGGTCTGCTCGCGGCTGCGCAAGTAGTCCACGGTATCGTCGCGCCGCCTTGCCGCGACCCTGAACGCGATGCCGCGGCAGGCGCCGCCGCGGTCGAGGCCAAGCACCAGTCCGGGCTTCTCCGGCGTCCCGCGATGGTCAAACGAATAGACGCACAGCGCCCGGTGCTCGCCGATCAGCCGCGCGGGGAACTGCTCGACGAAATCGAAGCCCGGCCGCCACATCAGCGACCCGTAGCCGAACACCCACAGGTCGTCTTTGGAAAGTTCCGTCTTGGGCGGGATTTCGGCTGACATCTTGCGCACGGCTATCAGAACTGCGAAGCGAAACGAAGTGGAAATTCCGGGTCTTTTGCGCCCCGGACCGCCGCTTACATTTGACAAAATCGTCAGCCAAAGCACGCCCCATGACCGATATGACCCTTGCGCCCCGCCGCCGCCAGCTCTGGCGCCTTTTCCTGATGCCCGTCCTGCTCCTGATCGCCGCCGCGGCGTGGAGCGCGTTCTGGTTCTATGCGGCCTCCGAGGCCGAGGTGAAAGCCGACGCCTGGCGCGCGCAGGAGGCGAGATCGGGCCGGGTCTACGATTGCGCGAGGCGAACGGTAGGCGGTTTTCCGTTCCGTCTCGAAGTGCGCTGCGGCGGCGCCAGCGTGTCGCTGATATCGCAGACCGCGGGTCAGGCCGCGGCGCAGACGCCGGTCAAGGCCAGGCTCGGCGAAATCCTGGTGGTCGCGCAGGTCTATGACCCGAAATTGCTGATCGCGGAATTTACCGCGCCGGCGACCATCTCCGATCCTCGCGGGACGTCTTCGATGCTGGTGAACTGGAGCAAGGCCCGCTCCAGCGTGGTGGGATTGCCGGCCGTTCCGCAGCGAGCCTCGATCGTTTTCGATGAGCCATCGATCGATCGCATCAATGGATCGGTGCAGCTGCCGCTGGCGCGGGCGAAGCATGTCGAACTGCACGGCCGTCTTGCGGAAGGTTCAGCGCTCGATCATCCCGTGATCGAGACCGTCCTGAAGATCGAAGCCGGCAGTGTGCAAGAGGTGCACCCGCTGCTCGCGCAGCCGTTCGACGCCGACGTGCGGGCGAGGCTGAGCGGCCTCAAGGATCTGGCGCCGAAACCCTGGCCGGAACGGTTCCGTGAACTGCAGGCGGGCGGCGGCCATGTCGAGATCGCGCAATCCCGTGTCCAGCAGGGCGATCTGATCGCGGTCGCCGCCGGCACGCTCGGGCTCAGCACCCAGGGGCGCCTCGACGGCGAATTGCAGATGACGGTTGCCGGTCTCGAGAAGGTGATTCCGGCGCTCGGCATTGAGAAAATGCTTGATGAGGGCGTGCCGCAGGCAACGCTGGATCGCGTCGCGCCGGGCGTCAAGACCCAGGATGTCAGCAATCTGCTTGGCGCGCTCGACCGGGCGATCCCCGGCCTCGGCAAAGCGGTGAAGCAAAACGCCAATATCGGCGTTGCCGCGGGCATCAACGCGCTTGGCACGGAAGCGGTGCTGGAAGGCAAGAAGGCACGGACATTTCCGCTGCGCTTCGTCGACGGCACGGTGTATCTCGGCCCGCTCAAGGTCGGACAGGTGCCGCCGCTGTTTTGAGAGCGAGGAGACTCACAAGCCCTTAGCCGGCTGCGAGCAGCATGAGCAGGGCGGCGCCACCAATCCGCGAAGACCCGTCGCGGCAGCAGCCAATGCTCCGAATTTATTTCCGCTTCCGGGGTGGTTATCAGACATGACCGGACTTGCTGCTGGCTCGACCCGGTCGCGAATGACCCAACTCGGACATCCGCGATGGATTACAAAAAGCCCCGGACGATGCCGGGGCTATGTGTTTTGGAGCTGAGGAAAACTCAGTAGCGTGCACCGACCACGGCTCACCTTTCTGGCGACATGGATAGTGCGCATCGGCCATTTTCTCGAACAAGGTCGCGACCCGCCATTGACATTGGCCTGAGACGATCGGCCGCTCGAATCAGAAGCCGTCGCCGCGCATGATTCATCCGGTCACCCGCCGCACCAGCGCGCGGCCGGCGAAGCGTAAACGCTCGGAGAGCGGAAACCGCCTGAACGTCGATTTTGCGGTACCGATGGTGAAGGCGGTGCGTTTGGAATAATCGATGGCGACATCGACGATGACCGGCTTGCCGCCCGCTGCGATCTCGCGGGCTTTAGCGATGGTGGCGTCGAGGTCGCCGTCACTCGGCAGCGGAAGATACGTCGCACCGGTGGCCAAGGCGATCCCCTCGACTTTCAGCCCCGACAGGGTGACGCAGGGCTGGCGGTTATAAGGAATCTGTTGCGCCTGCGCGATCTGCGACAGCGCGCCGTCGTGGAAGACGAAATACACGATGCCTAGCGCCTGATTGGTCGCGGTGAGAATTTCCATGCAGGTCATCATGAAGCAGCCATCGCCGACGACGGTGAAGACCTCGCGCTGCGGCTGCGCCAGCTTCGCGCCGATCGCAGCAGGCGCGGAATAGCCCATCGCGTTGAAATCTGTCGGCACAAGCAGAGCACCGCCGCGCCGGATGGTGAAAAGCTCGGCCGTCAGGAACGTATGGTTGCCGTCGTCGAGCACTATGATGCAATCGTCAGGAGCCGCTTTGCGCAGCGCATCAAAGAAGCTCAAAGGGTTGACGCGACCTTTCGAATCGTGATCGAGCCATTCCTGCCGATAGGCCTTCTTGTCGCGGGCGATCTGCGCCGCGGTCGCGCCGGGCGCTTTGACGCCACTGCGCCTGGCGAGTTCGGCGGCGAGCGCCGCCAGCGCCGGCTTGGCGTCGCCGACGAGACTGATCTCGGCGGGGTAATTTGATCCGATCACCTTCGGATCGATATCGATGTGGATCAGTGCCGGCGGCACCTTGACGCTGAAGCTTCCGGTCGGAATCTCACCGAAGCGTGCGCCGGCGGCGAGCAGACAGTCGCATTGAGCGAAGGCATTGCGTGCGGCCGGCACCGCCGACGGCGAAAAGCCGAAGCCCGCATGCAACGGGTGGTCACCGGGAAACGTGGCAAGTCCCTGTAGTGTCGTCGCGACGGGGGCCTGAAGATGATCGGCGATGGCGATGAGTGCTTGCTGGGCGTGCCGGGCGCCCCAACCGACGAATAGGCCAGGTCTCGACGCGCCAAGCAGGCGATCGGCGATCCGCCCGATCAAGGCGGCTTCCGGCTGCGGCGGTGGTGGAGACGGCTGCCATGCCGGCAGTTCGTCGACCTCGCCGGTGAACAGTTGCAGGTTGACGGGAATTTCGACTAGCACCGGTCCCGGCACGCCCGAAGTCGCAATCTCGTAAGCCTTGTAGATCGTCGGGATGATCTCGGAATGCCGAGTGACGCGGAATGCGCCCTTGGTCAAGGGCTGCGCCAGCGCCATTTGATCGAGATCATGCAACTGATACTTGGCGCCGGTGTCGGTGCGTATGCCGCCGGTAAAGACCAACATCGCGACCCCGTCGAGAAACGCCTCGCCGATACCGCTCGCCGCGTGGGTGAAGCCCGCGGCCGGCACGATCATCAATGCGCCGATGGTGTCATCCGAGGCGCGCGACATCGCGTCGGCCATGAACGCGCCGCCGCCTTCATGCGTCACTAGGATCGGCGTGATGCGGTTGGAATTGTTGAGCTCATCATAGAGTTCAGTGTTATGGACGCCCGGAATGCCGAACGTGTAGCGCAAGCCGATCTGCTCCATCGCATGAACGGCGAGCCACGCACCCGATTTTTTCATTTGTTTTCCCTCATTGCCGTCCTTGCCAAGGCATCACCGGCCGATCGCACGCGCCGCGCGACGCGCGCTATAGATGCATCCTCCGAGGAACGTGCCTTCGAGGGCGCGCAAGCCGTTCATGCCGCCTCCGCCGAACCCCGCCGCCTCCCCGATCGCGTAGAGGCCGGCGATCGGCGCTCCGGTGTCGTCGACCACGCGAGCGGACAGATCGCTGCGAATGCCGCCGAGACTCTTGCGGCTCACGATAAACAGGCGAATGGCCATCAACGGCCCGGTTCCGGGTTCGATGATCTTCTGGAAGTTGGCGATGCGCAGGCGGTCTCCCTTCCAGCGGCGCAGATGGGCGAGGCGACGCAGCTGCTCATCATTGTACAAAGCAGGCCCGCGATCGATCTCGGAATCGTAAGAGGCCACGCTCGCGCGCACCTTCGCTTCGTTGACGGCGTTGTCACCCTGCAAGACGTTCATCCGGGCGACGAGTTCAGGCAGCGTTTCGGAGACGACGACATCGGCACAGTTTTTCGTCACTTGGTCGTAGAGCCAGCGGTTGCCGAACAGGGTGTCGGCCACAAATCCGCGCAGGTTGCGTTCTCGGACATTCGGGTTGAACTCGGCGCCGGATATCGCGAGTTCCTTGAGGGCGATCTTGCGGTTGAGAATCTGCCACGAATAGCCGCGCTCCTCCGCGCAGATCCGCCCGACGAGATCGCGCGTATCGAAGCCGCCTACCAGCGGCATCGGGCCGAACCGTTCGCCGCGCCAGTTGAGCCACAGTGCAGAACGCGACGGCACCAGCGACAGCCCGTGATCGGGCTTGCGCGGCCGCCAGTGGTGCACGCCCGCGGCATAATTCCACATCCGGTCGAGATGCGTCAGTTGTCCGCCGCAGGCCGCGGCCGCGTCGTGCATGAGACCGTCTGCAAACTGATGCGAGCCGTTGAGGATAGTTTGCGGCGGCCTGCCCCAATCGGGATGCCAATTCGCCTTGACCCTGGCGATGTCGCCGTTGATGCCGCCCGAGGCGATGATGGTCGACTCGGCCTCCACCGTGAAGGCCGCGCGATCGACCTCGGTCGTGCCGCTGACCCCGTTGACGAGCCCGGCAGCGACCTCGAGCCGTTCAACACGATGATTGAACAACAGCTCCAATTTCCCGGCGTCGGGATGGCCGCGCAGCACTTCGATCATCCGCGCCGCCAGGCGATGGCCGGTTCCCCACACGACATGCCAGCGCGGAACCGCGTTGCCGTTGCCGTACAGCCCGCGCTCGACCCATAGCGGCATCGGCAGAAAGCCGATGCCATGGCCCTTGAGGAATCTGTAAACGTCGCGCGCGCAATCGGCTACATAGGCTTCGGCCCAGCGGCGGGGATGGTCGTCAACCCCACCATCGGCTTCAAAATCCCCGAAAGACAGCCAGTTCTGCAAGGCGAGTTCGGGACTGTCCTTGATGCCGGAGCGGCGCTGCTGCGGGGTATCGACGAGCCAGATACCGCCGAAGCTCTCCTTGGCCAGCCCACCGAAATTCGCCTCGCTGTCGCGGTCCACGATGAGCACGCGCTGGCCCAGCGACAGGAGATCGATGGCCACAACGATTCCCGCTATGCCCCCTCCGACGATGACCACGTCAGCTTTGTAGCGACCCATGTTCGCCCTTGGCGTTCGCCACCTGCGCGAGATCTTTCCCGGCGGCCGAATATGCGCCCGCGAGGACAGGCGGGTAGATCAGAACTTGACCGTGATGCCAGAGTACACCGATTTTTCGGTGCAGCTCCCGTTGTTTACGCCAGAAGTAAAACAAAGTCGGTCCGCAGGATCTTGGTCATTGTGCCCGAATTTGTTCTCCCAATAGCGATAGGCCACAAAGAACTGAACCAATTGAGAATACTTTTGACCCCATAGTGCTTTGCCGGCGTCCAGGGTCAGGCGGACTGGTTCGGTTTTGATTTCGGTCTTGGTCTCGTAATAGGGATTGACGACGCCGGGAGCCGCGCCCGTTCCTTTCGGTCCGTAGAAGCCGGCGCGACCGCTGACGGCAAAAAACTGCAGGCTTGGCGGCAGGAAGCCCAGATCCATGTAGTAGTTGATCTCGACCGCCCAGGTCGGATTGAAACGTGTATCCCCGTCCGGAATGCCGGGGTATGGCTTGGTGAATCCAGGCGTCAAGAACGTGTTGTGATTCCACTCCTGATAGTACAATGGGGCTACATTGAAGTAGCCCTTGTAAGGCAAGGTGAATGCGAACTGCAGACCGGCCACGATGTCGGTCCTGGCTGGCGCTTCGAAGTTGTTTTTCGTCGCGACATCGACGCCAACCTCGAACGAAACGCTATGCACGGGCCCCATTGTGAAGGCGTGCGTTTTGAAGATATCATTCCAGCCGAACGTGCTGCGGATCTGGCCCAGCAATTCCGTCGCGCCGGCACACCCATATACGGGGGCATGGTAATTGCCACAAGGACTGGCCGGATCGCTATGGTCCGACTTGATCAGGTGGAAGTTGGCGAAGTTCGTACCGTAGGCCCAGACATCGAAGTGGCTGAACGAGTAAATTTGTTTTTCTGTTTTGCCCGGCACGCCCGGATCGGCCCCTTCGGGAAGATAGGAGTAGGTCAGGTAGTTGTCGTTCACGGAAAAGAACGACACATCGACAGCCGGTGGCGCTTTGACGGGAATTGCATTCGGTTCGATAGCCCTGGCGAGGTTTACTGACGCAGGACCAAAAAGCGAAAGTACGGCCGCCGCAACCGCGTAATGACCATAGGACATTTGAACAATCTACAAGGCTGTCGCACGCCACAGCAACCGCCGAGTACAGCTTGCCCCCGGCTCACTGGTTTGGATTCCCAGCACCGCACACTTTTGCCGAAAATGTCTTTGATTTGGATCAAAAAACGAAAGCGACGCAGTCGAGGTCTCTTTGCAAGTTCAACCGGAGCTTCGCTCGAGTTAGCTCCCGGTGCGAATCGGAACGCATGTGTTTGCGACTTCCGATTTCGGCACATTGCGTCATTTCGCTGCAGCGCATAATTTCGTTCCTATCGGAGGCATAGCAGACATCGAGCCAGCACGGCCCCAAACAGCAAGCTCCATCTGACCCTGCTTCAGGCGATAGCGCGTAGGATGGGTGGAGCCAACGGGTCGCGCGAATGCGCGCCCGATGATGAACTCCGCGATAACCATCATGGTTCGAACGACGGCGATGGGTTTCGCGAAGCGCTCCACCCATCCTGCGATCTGTTGCCCGACGGGCAAATCACCTGGGCAATTTACCGCCCCCCGTGTCCAGCCCCTTTTGCAAAAATATTCTGATTTTCCGAAGACGCAAATCGGTCTATATCCATTGCCGTCCCGTCCCACAGAGGGGCGGTTCGCGATCGTCACGGACGCGGGGCGGGATGCGGTGGACGCAAGGAGCGCTAGAGACGAGAGCGCTTTCTTACGGACGGAGAAGTCGTGTGGTCCTGACACCCCGACGCTGGTGTCAAGTTCGCGGAAGGCAACTTTCGCGGGCGACGGTGGCAAGAAAGCCCGGTCGCCGGGGAGAGCACGAAGGAAGCCGTTAAAACCATTGCGCGGGGAATGCCGGGTGTTTCCGGTGTGACCTGACTAACGCGTGTGCTTTTTACTTTCTACCATCGCACGCGCGGCTATCGGGCGCATCGGGCGCCCGGCATTCCCTGCGCCCTCTGACTGGAGAGGGCGGAACGAGCAGGCCAAAACTCGCGCGAAACCTGCGGCGAGATCGCGAAGCTGTGTTGTGTGTTGTCATTGCTGTTTGAAATTCGATCCGTGCGGACCGGGGTGCCTCTCGTCATTGCCTGCGACAAACGCGAAGCGTTTGCGCAAGGGAGCCAACGGGTCGCGCGAATGCGCGCCCGATGACAGGCTCCGCGACGAAGCAATCCAACTTTTTGTTGCCCGATGGATTGCTTCGCTTGCGCTCGCAATGACGGTCTCAAGACTGCTTGCGTGTTGGCTGTTTGAAAATGGAATCCCGTTACGCTCCCTTGCGCAAACGCTTCGCGTTTGTCGCAGGCAACGACGGCAGGAAGAGGCGAGGCGCGCGCCGCCGTCAATCCGCCCTCGATGTCCGAGGCTTGCTGCGTGTATAATATTGCACAGACAACCGCTGTTATGACGTGATAGCCCCACTACCATCACCGCCCAACCACAAGGCGATCATATGGTGACCAAGAGTGTTGTGCTCTCGCCTTTGTCAAAGGGGTACACCCTGCCTCAATCAAAGCAGCTGGTCCCATTTATCCGGTACTCGTCCCCGTGGATTGGCGTAATCGCCACCGGTCTCCTGCTTTGGTCGTTTTTGGCCTGGTGTATCTGGCAGGTCTCCGTTGGCCTTTTTTGATCGGCGGCGGGAAAGGAACGAAGCAAGTCGCTGCCGGACGCACGCGGAGGAATGTCATCGCCTCATGCTTTTGGCACGGAGCGGCGCCGAGGCTACGATTCTGACGAGCCTTGCGCGAAGCTGGAAGATGATAGCCAACCAGACCGACCGGTATATCGCGATCATGGAAAAGGACGCCGCTCAAAAAGGACAAGGCTAGCGGCCGCTCCCGGCAAGGCTTCGCGCATCACCAAGCCAGCGCTCCGGCCGTTACTGCAGGTGTCCCTGTGCTGCCGTCTCGCCAACACACCCGCAGCGAACGCGATGCATGAAAAGGCGGCCTTGCGGTCGCCCCTTCTTTGACTGGGTGACATGATCAGCTTCGCGGGTTGGGTTTGGCGGGTGCCGGGGTCGCCGATCACGCCGCCGCCAACAGGCTAGAAGCCGATGGTGTGGTGGTGCAAATGGCCGCCGCGCCAACAGGCATCATCGCGGCTGCTGTCCCAGCCGCCCCTGGCACGCCAAGCCGACCAGGCCATGTAATCGCTCTGCGGGGTATAGGGATTTCCCGGCTCCCTGTACTGGCAATTCCGGGCAAGATAATTGGGGTGTGAGGTCACGTGCTGCGCCAGCGCGGGCCCCGCCAGCGCCGAGGAAAAAAGCACGGCAGCGCCAATGAGTTTGAATTTCATCATGCGTTTCTCCCTTTTCGTTTTAGCAACGTGAAAAGCTAAACGCGGCTGCCAACGAAGGTTCCGGTTTTTCGCTTCCGGAACCGGCGCACATAGTTGTGATAACTCCCCTGAGCGTTCGCGCAAACGGCGAAGAAGTTACTCCGCCTTGTTGCCCAATTGCGCATGCGGGCGGCCGAAATCGGGCGCGGCGGAATCCTGGCCGATCTCGACGATGCCGCGTCGGATCGCGCGGGTGCGCGTGAAATGCTCGAACAGCGCCTCGCCGTCGCCACGGCGGATCGCGCGGGTGAGCTTGGAAAGATCCTCGTTGAAGGTGCCGAGCATCTCCAGCACCGCATCCTTGTTGGTCAGGAACACGTCGCGCCACATGATCGGGTCGGATGCGGCGATGCGCGTGAAGTCGCGAAAGCCGCCGGCGGAGAACTTCAGCACTTCGGATTGCGTGACACCTTCAAGCTCATCCGCCGTGCCTACGATTGTATAGGCGATCAGATGCGGCAAATGACTGGTGATCGCCAGCACCATGTCGTGATGGTCGGGCGTCATGATCTCGACCTTGGCGCCGATCGCCGCCCAGAACGCGCGCAATTTTTCCACGGCGTTGGGGTCGGTGCCTTCCGGCGGGGTCAGGATGCACCAGCGGTTGATGAAGAGTTCGGCGAAACCGGAATCCGGCCCGGAATTCTCGGTGCCGGCGACCGGATGCGCCGGGACGAAATGCACGCCGGCCGGCAAATGCGGCGCCATGTCCTTGACCACCGCGCCCTTGACCGAGCCGACATCGGAAACGATCGCGCCAGGCTTGAGATGGGGCGCGATCTCCTGGGCGACCGCGCCGCAGGCGCCGACCGGAATGCACAGGATGACGAGGTCGGCATCCTCCGCGGCTTGCGCATTGGTCTCCATGACGCGGTCGACAATGCCGAGCTCGAGCACGCGGGCACGGGTCTTGGCCGAGCGGGCGGTGGTGACGATTTCGCCTGCAAGTCCCTGATCGCGCGCGGCACGCGCGATCGAGCCGCCGATCAGCCCGAAGCCGATCAGCGCGACCCGTTTGAAGGGCGGTGCGGTGTTCACTTCGACGCCATGAAGTCGCGCAAGCCCTCGGCCACCAGTCGGTTGGCCTCTTCGGTGCCGATCGTCATGCGCAAGGCGTGGGGCAGCCGGTAATTGTTCAGCGCCCGCAGCACGAGGCCGCGTTTGGTCAGGAAGGCGTCGGCGTCGGCCGCGGTCTTGCCCTTGTCGAGCGGAAAATGGATCAGCACGAAATTGGCCACGCTCGGCGTCACCTTGAGGCCGAGTTTGGTCAGTTCTTCGGTCAGCCAGTTGCGCCATTTTTCGGTGTGGGTCTTCGACATCTGCTGATGCGCGGTGTCCTCGATCGCCGCCACCGCCGCCAGCATCGCCGGCGTCGAGACGTTGAACGGTCCGCGGATCCGGTTCACCGCATCGACGATATGGGCCGGCCCGAACATCCAGCCGACCCGCAGCGCCGCGAGGCCGTGAATCTTCGAGAAGGTGTGGGTCATCACGGTGTTTTCCGTGGTCGCCACCAGTTCGATGCCGATCTCGTAGTCGTTGCGCGACACATAATCCGAATAGGCGGCGTCGAGCACCAGCAGCGCCTGCGGCGGCAGTCCGGCGCGCAGCCGCTTGACCTCGTCGAACGGCAGATAGGTGCCGGTCGGGTTGTTCGGGTTGGCGAGCCACACCAGCTTGGTGCGCGGCGTGACCGATTTAAGGATCGCGTCGACGTCGGCGGTGAAGTCGGTCTCGGGCGCAACCACGTTGACGGCGCCGTTGGCCTTGGTCGCGATCGGATACACCAGGAAGCCGTGGGTGGTGGAGATCGCCTCGTCGCCCTGGCCGAGATAGGCGTGCGCCAGCAGGTTGAGGATTTCGTCGGAGCCGGCGCCGCAGATGATGCGGTCGGGGTCGAGCCCGAAGGCGCGGCCGATCGCTTCCCGCAGCACGCGCGAGGTGCCTTCCGGATAATCCTCCAGATGCGCCGCCGCGCTCGTATAGGCAGCGATCGCCTTCGGCGAGGGGCCGAACGGCGTCTCGTTGGCCGACAGCTTGAACACCTTGCGGCCCGGCTCCTGCACCGGGCTCTTGCCCGGTGTATAGGGCGCAATATCGAGAATGCCGGGGTTCGGCACGGGTCGGGACATCTTCAACTCCGGATTGGCGGGACGGCTATTTGGCCGCTCCGTTCGGCACCGTATAGCGCGTTGCGTGGCTGCCGACGAGTGCCGATGATCGCACCGACGCGCCGGCCTCGATCAATGCTGCCTTGATCTTTTCGAAGCTGCCCGGTCCCGCCGCCGACACCAGCAGCGCCGCGCCGTCGAAGGCGGTATCCGGCACCGCGACGATTTCCGCCTGCGGCGACAGCGCGCGGGCGATTTCGGCGTTCCAGCCGGAGACCCGCACGCTCCACATCTCGACTTCGGTCACCATGGCGCTGTCGGCGACGCGTGACACCACGAATACCGGCAGCGCCGCCGGATGATCGGCCCGCTCGACGAATGGCAGCCGCGCGATGATCTTCGGCGCGCCATTGGCTTCGAGCGCGATCCACCACGGGGTGCGGCTCGAGGTGGCGGAGACCAGCGCCAGGTCGCCCTTGGACCTGGCCACCGCCTCGACCGCCGCCGGCGCGCTGAAATGCGAGACATAGGGCACCGTAAATCCGAAATGAAACCGCGCGGAATCCCGCATCGCGGATTCGCCCAGCGATATGTCGGCATGGACCGAGAACGGCGCCTGGACATAGGTGAAGGTCGAGATGATGACGCGCCAGATGCTCTCGACGGTGTCGAGCGGCAGGATGCCGCGGTGGCGCTGCACCAGGCGCCGCATCATGTCGGCTTCGCGCGCCGGGCGGAACGCCGAGCCGACCTCCTGGGTCTGCTTCACCTGGATCAGGCGATCGATGATATCGCCGCGCTGCATCAACAGACTGTGCATCTGCGCGTCGATGGCGTCGATCTCTGTGCGCAGCACCTCGAGCGAGGGCGGGGCGGGGGGCGATTGGGACATCTTTCGAACCCTAAGGGCCGGATCGGGTACATGGCTCCGGCTGACCGGGGCATTGATTAGGTAAGACGGGCGCTGAAAGCAAAGAAAACGTTGAGGGTTTTGATGCCGGTCGGCCCGCCGTGGTTTTGGTTAACGGGAGGCCTGCCTTGACGATGGAGCCGCTTGGGACTAGCATTTTGCCAATTCCGTGGTCATTTGAGCCGGCCGGCTTGCAGCCACGTTAAACAACTCGCTAAACAGGCCGGGGACAGATGTGATCCCGGCCGAATGTTTTGTTCAGGCCGGTTTTTTTATGGCCTGATTTCCGTGGTGGTTTTAATCGAAAACCACCGGAGGAGGTCGGTATCAAGATGGTAAACGTTCAGTCCGTACCAAGTCCGGCGATCCATGCCGACGAGCGGTCGCAGGAGGCGGACCATCCGAGTTCGCTGGTGGCGTTGTTCGGCACCGACCAGCCGCTGTCGCTCGATTGCGGCATCGACCTGGCGCCGTTCCAGATCGCCTACCAGACCTATGGCGAACTCAACACCGACCGCTCCAACGCTATACTGGTCTGCCATGCGCTGACCGGCGATCAGCACGTCGCCAACGTGCATCCGGTGACCGGCAAGCCGGGCTGGTGGGAGACCATGGTCGGTCCTACCCGTCCGCTCGATACCGACAGCTACTTCATCATCTGCGCCAACGTGATCGGCGGCTGCATGGGCTCGACCGGGCCGGCGTCGACCAATCCGGCCACCGGCAAATTGTGGGGACTGGATTTTCCGATCATCACCATTCCGGACATGGTGCGCGCCCAGGCCATGCTGCTGGATCGCCTGGGGATCGAGACGCTGTTCTGCGTGGTCGGCGGCTCGATGGGCGGCATGCAGGCGCTGCAGTGGACCGCGGCCTTCCCCAAACGGGTGTTCTCGACGCTGGCGATCGCCTGCTCGACGCGGCATTCGGCGCAGAACATCGCCTTTCACGAACTCGGCCGGCAGGCCGTGATGGCCGACCCGGACTGGCATGGCGGGCGCTACTTCGAACAGGGCACCCATCCGCATCGCGGCCTTGGCGTCGCGCGGATGGCCGCGCACATCACCTATCTTTCGGACGCCGCCTTGCACCGCAAATTCGGCCGGCGGATGCAGGACCGCGACCTGCCGACCTTCTCGTTCGATGCGGACTTCCAGGTCGAAAGCTATCTGCGCTATCAGGGCTCGTCCTTTGTCGAGCGGTTCGACGCCAACAGCTATCTCTATCTGACGCGGGCGATGGATTATTTCGACATCGCCGCCGATCATGGCGGCGTGCTGGCGCAGGCGTTTCGCGGCGTCCAGACCCGCTTCTGCGTGGTGTCGTTCACCAGCGACTGGCTGTTTCCAACTTCGGAATCGCGCGCGCTGGTGCACGCGCTCAATGCTTCCAGCGCGCGGGTGTCGTTCGCGGAGATCGAGACCGACCGCGGCCACGACGCCTTCCTGCTGGACGTGCCGGAATTCTTCGACATCTCCCGCGCCTTCCTGCAATCGGGCGCCAAGGCGCATGGCCTGAGCCGGAACGGCAGTTCATGACCATGCAGCAACAGGTCCTGCCGCTGAAGGTGGTGCAGCCGGACACCGGGCATTACCGCGGCGATCATCTCTTGGTAGCGGAAATGGTCGAGCGCGGCTCGAAGGTGCTCGACGTCGGCTGCGGCGACGGCGACCTCTTGCAGTTGCTCGAAAGCCGGGGCATCGACGGGCGCGGCATCGAACTGTCGCGCGAGGGCGTCAACCGCTGTGTCGCCAAGGGGCTTGCGGTGGTGCAGGGCGACGCCGACACCGACCTCGTCAACTATCCCGACGATGCCTTCGATTACGTGATCCTGTCGCAGACGTTGCAGGCGACGCGGCAGCCGCGCGTGGTGCTGGAGAATCTGCTGCGGATCGGGCGGCGCGCCATCGTCTCGTTCCCGAATTTCGGGTTCTGGCGGATGCGGCTGCAGCTCTTGGTCGGCGGGCATATGCCGCGCACCGAAAACCTCCCCGCCACCTGGTACGACACCCCGAACATCCATTTCTGCACCATCAAGGATTTCGTGCAGCTCTGCGACGAGATCAACGTCAAGATGGAACGCGCGGTCGCGCTCGATCTTTACGGCCGGCCGCTGCGGCTCAGCGCGCCCTGGTGGTTCTGGAACATGTTTGGCGAGCAGGGCGTGTTCCTGCTGAGCCGGGCGGAGAAAATAAAATAGATTCTACACCTCTCCCATCGGGAGAGGTCGCGCGCATCTTGCGCGCGGGTGAGGGGTTACAGCCTAACGATGGACCGTAACCCCTCACCCCGACCCTCTCCCAGAGGGAGAGGGAACGCACCACCGCTGCCGCTGGATCGAGCCTTCCATCATCGAGCTCCGATCAACATCATATATTCGATTGTCAAACAGCCACGACGCGATGATCGGTACACCGTCATTGCGAGCGCCAGCGAAGCAATCCATGCCGCAACAGGAAACAAAGAGTGGATTGCTTCGTCGCTTCGGCTCCCTTGCGCAAACGCTTCGCGTTTGTCGCAGGCAAAGACGTGGAGACACAACTCCGCATTCTCGCGGCGCGATGCACCCGAGCTTTGCTGGGACCAACCGGCCCGAAGAGGGCGCGGGGAAGGCCGGGTGCTGGCCGCACCCGTGGCCCGCCTGCAAACAAAAAGCAGGCGGCAGTCACCACAGGTTCAGCCAATCATCCGGCCTTCCCCGCGCAATGGTTTTAACGGTTTCCTTCGCGCTCTCCCCAGTGACCGGGCTTTCTTGCCACTGTCGCCAGCGGAATCGCTTCCGCCGACTTGACGCCAGCGTCGGGGCGCCAGGACCACGCGACTTCGCCGTCCGCGAAAGCGCCGCTCGTCCGCGCAATATTGCGCCCGGCACGCTCACGTCCATCGCATCCCGCACTCACGTTTCGTGACGATCGGCCGTAACGCCCCTCTTCATCGAGGCGGGATGCGCAATTGGTAAATCTGCTTCTACCGGATCGTGAAGCGATTTATTTTTGCTCGAAGGGCTGGACGGAAGTTCGCGAAGACGCCGTGATTTGCCCGCCGGGCAGGGGCAGTACCCGCAGGCATGGGCGATTGAAATCGAAGCCGCGCTTGGAATTATCTGGCTGAGCCAGGCTATGAACGGCGCGCTCCAAGTTAGATTCCTTATCACATGCTCCAGCGCACCGATCGCCGAATAGGCCGTGGGACGATCGCATGTCTGGGCTAGGCCCTTGGGGTGGGTTAGCCGAAGGCCTAACCCACCTATTTGTTGCCGACGAATGGCGGATTACGCTCTCGCTAATGCGCCCTAGGGGCTTGTTGCGGACTCCAGCGCGAGCAGGAAATAATTGTCACCGTCATTGCGAGGAGCGAAGCGACGAAGCAATCCAGTGTACCGCGACATGGATTGCTTCGCGGAGCCTGTCATCGGGCGCGCATTCGCGCGACCCGTTGGCGCGCAATGACGACTAGCGAGTAGCCCGGATGAGCGTAGCGATATGCGGGGCCCGACGGGCCGTGGTTAATCCCGGGTGTCGCTTCGCTCATCCGGGCTACGCTTGCTTCGACGAGGCCGTGGCCGATGCCAGGAAGGCAACTCAACTGGCGACGGGCTCGGCTGATACAGCCGAACTCGCCAGCCCACGTTCTGACGCCGTCGGGATATTCAGAGGAAGCGGTCGTCCTTAGCGAGAAGGCAATATCGCTCAGTCCGAACCATCCCGCGGTATATCTCGGCACTCTTGGAAATGCTTATCGGCTGTCCGGCCGAACCGAGCAGGCGATTGCTGCCTTTAAATCCTACCATGCCCGAAGCCCCGGATTTGGCCTTACCGATATGGTGATCGCCTATCAGCAGACGGGCCAGGTTCAGGAAGCCAGGCGAACTGCCGAGCAGTTCATCATGGTTCGCCCGAATTTCACGATTGATGCATGGCTCAAGACCCAGTTCCGCCGCGATACGGTGGGGTTGAGGCCGATACCGCTGCCCTGCGCGCCGCAGCGCTTCCGTTAGGTTGAGCGCAGTCCTGGAAGATCCGGAATTGAAACATTATTTGCTGCGCCGCGAAATGTCGCGATGACGTGAACAGACAATGCATCGCGATAAAGCAAAATTATCCGCGGCCCGTACCCAAAGTCGGCAATGGCTTCACGGGCAACCTGCCGGATGCTAGCGTCGATATATTTCGAAAGTTCATTCCGTGAAATAATTGATTAGTTCGCGCGGTTGACCTCCGAGGCCAGCCACCCAAACAATCCCGGAATGTTTACCAGCGGCGCCCCGAGATCCCCGGGCTGTCTCAGAGAGGAACCGCCATGACTGTGTCAGACGCCTCGACCAGATTAACTTTTGAACCGCCTGGGCCAGGATCATGGGAGCAGGACCCCGTGCACTTCCCGCGCCCGATGACGCGCTACTTCCAGGAGACGCATCCCCCTTCGTTCAAAAAGGGCACCAACGATTTTGCTCGTTTCTACGGGCTGCTGATCGACGGTCTCCAAATGGGCTACGTGAACGGCTTCGGCTACAATCAGGTGTTGCCAGCTCCAGACGCGGAAATCCCCCAGCGCTTTCAGCGCGCCGAACAGGTCTATGCGCAGAAGCTTTGGCGAGAGCAGCTTCGCGACTGGGACAAAAACCGCAAGCCATCCGCCATCGCCAAACACCGGGAGTTGCAAGCCGTCGATCCGAACGCACTGTCGGCCGTCGAACTGATTGCGTATCTGAGGCGCTGTCGCGACCACCACTCGGCCATGATCGCGCAGCACATGGGTTTCACTGCCGGCGCCGTGCTCCCAACCTCGGACTTCCTCGCGCATGTCGGTGACTGGACAGGTCTGCCGCCGTCCGACCTGTTGGGACTCATGCGCGGTTCGGCGGAGGTGTCTTCAGGTGGTTCCGAGGAGATGGAGCGACTGAAGAAGTCGTTCGCGGAGGACCAAGCTGCCCGCAAGATTCTCGAATCTGCCGGCGACCCTGCGGAGGTGCTCGCAAGCCTGCGCGCACTGGCTGGCGAAACAGGCGCGGCTGTCTCCGGCTACCTTGATCTGGTCGGCAACCGCCTAATCGATGGCTTTGACATCGCCGAGCCCACCGCGCTTGAGCTGCCCGATGCGCTCCTCAGAGCCGTGCGCATCGCCGTCTCCGGAGAAACTCAAGTCGTTCCGGACGTTGATGCGCGCATTGCTGAAGTCCGCGCCATGGTTCCTGACGCGCACCGTGGCGAGTTCGACGAGTTGCTCGGCGAGGCCCGCCTGACCTATCGTCTCCGCGACGAGCGTGGCGTCTACAGCGACATCTGGGCCGCGGGTATCATGCGTCGCGCCGCCCTTGCGGCTGGCCGGCGGATTGCGCAACGCGGTCGTCTCGCCAATCCCCATCTCATGCTGGACGCAAGCCTCGATGAAATGTGCGCTCTGGTGGCCGGGAATGGCGGTCCGTCCGCGGACGAGCTTGCCAGCCGCGCCGCATACCGCGCGGCCTACACCGCCAAAGACGTGCCGGCATCGCTTGGCCCGCCAGCGCCGCCTCCGCCTGACCTCGCGGCGTTGCCCCCATCGGTCGGCCGTGTGATGCGCGCGATGTTCATCGGCCTTGGCCACGTCTTCGGTAGTTCCCAGGCACAGAACGAAGAAAAAATCCTGTACGGCATTGCGGCGAGCAAGGGCATTTACGAAGGACCCGCCCGCCGCGTCTCCGGTCCCTCCGAGTTCGGGCAAATCGTCAAGGGTGACGTGCTGGTGACGGAGTCAACGACCGAAGCCTTCAACATTCTTCTCCCGTTGCTCGGCGGGATTGTCACCGACAATGGCGGCCTGCTTTCGCATGCGGCGATCGTCGCCCGCGAATACGGCATCCCCGGAGTCGTTGGCACGCGCGAGGCGACCGAACGAATCGCCAATGGCGTTCTCGTCCGTGTGGATGGTGATACCGGCGAGGTCACGGTGCTCGGGTGAAGAAGGTCGTTCCTTTCAGCAAGGCACGCGAAACATCGCTCTTTGGGTCGAAGGCCGTGGGGCTTGGCGATGCTGTTCGACAGGGCCTGCCGGTCCCACCCGGCGTGGCGCTATCGGGTGACCTGGTCGAGGCTGTTGCCTCGGGCGATGAAAAGGCGATCGAAAAAGTGATGAAGGCGGTCGCTAGCTTGTCGGCGCCGTTCGCTGTCCGCTCGTCCGCTGTCGATGAGGATGGCGCGGCGGCAAGTTTTGCCGGGCAGCATTTGACCGTGCTCAATGTCCATTCGGCGGCCGACGTGCCAGCCTCCGTCCGCGAAGTCTGGTGGTCAGCGAATTCGGACTCGGCCATCACCTACCGTCAACGGGTCGGCCTGTTCACTCGGCCAAGCGTTGGCGTTGTCGTGCAAACGCTGCTTAACCCGGATGCCGCCGGGGTCATGTTCACGGAGCATCCCGTCACCGGCGCGGACGAGCGGCTGATAGAAGCGAGTTGGGGATTAGGTGAGGCCGTGGTCGCCGGCCTCGTCATCCCCGATCACTTCCGCCTCGATCGTTCCGGTCGAGTGCTGGAGCGCAAGGCCGGGCGCAAACGCATTGCGATTCGTTCGCTCCCGAACGGAGGCACCTTCGAGCAGCCAGTGCCACCCGCGCAAGTGAATCAGATCTGCCTCGACGATACTAAACTCGTGGCGTTGGGTGAACTCGCTCTGCGGTGCGAGAAAGTCTACGGCCCGCGCCGTGACATTGAATGGGCATTTCAGGAAGGGACGCTCTATCTGTTGCAGTGTCGCGCCGTCACCACCGGGAAGGCGCGTAGCGAGCTGCCCGACCCCGGCCCGCGGCAAGACCCGGTCGCTTCCCTCCAACGCGTCGAACTCTTCGCAGGCATGGATCGAAGGCAGTCCGAGCAGATCGCGCGCCTGCTCAAGGAACGTCGGTTTGCGAAGGGCGAGACCGTCATCATGGAGGGCTCGGGCGGAGCCGCCTTCTTCATCATCGAATCCGGAGAGGCAAGTGTTTCGAGTAAAGGCGTCAACCTCGCTACGCTCGGCCGCGGCCAGTACTTCGGCGAAGTAGCCTTGATAGATGGCGGTCCCCGATCGGCCACGGTAACGGCTGCGACCGACCTGGTTTGTTACGCGCTCACCTTCTGGGAATTCCGTCCGCTTGTCGAAAGGAACGGAACCATCGGATGGAGGCTATTGCAGGCGTTGGCGAAACAATTGCGCGACGCTGTCAGCGCCGGTCAGAAAATCTCTTGAGCAACCGGGATGCGAGAAGCACGTCGCTAATCGTCTTTCTGATGTCCGATCAGGGTCAAACTCGGCCCTCGGAGCGCAACAGACCTAGGTCCGTTCACCTCCTCATAGCGGACTTGCGGTGAAAGCAACGACATGGCTGTTTCGTGCCAACAGCGCGTGACTAGTTTAGCCGACG
This sequence comes from Bradyrhizobium sp., assembly GCF_004799445.1. GTDB lineage: Bacteria > Pseudomonadota > Alphaproteobacteria > Rhizobiales > Xanthobacteraceae > Bradyrhizobium. The sequence continues at coordinate 152 of NZ_SSNA01000069.1, read as the reverse complement.
GTGTAACCCGCCTCTTTGTTGCCGACGAATGGCGGATTACGCTCTCGCTAATCCGCCCTTGTAATAGCAAAACAGATTATTGTCGGCCTGTTCCGAAAGGAATGGCCTGCCGCGGACTGCAATCCGCGGCAGGCCGCTGGCGATCGGATCGA
>NZ_SSNA01000068.1 GCF_004799445.1 Bradyrhizobium sp. | reverse complement strand
GATCCAATAGTCGTAACGCGCCGGATCGGCTTGGGCCTTCTCACGACAGATCGAAGCCTGGACCAGACACTCTTCGCGCCAATACATCACGTCACCGATCACCTCGCGAGTCCATTCCGCACAGCAAAACAGGGACGGGACCCTGACCTACCGGAACAGCATCCGTGAGGCTGCATTACTCGCCATCTTGGCCCAATAGCTTGCCGGTCTTTCGGTTGAGCAAATGCATGTTGGTGCAGGCGGGGCACATGACCCCCACATACTCGTTCTCGGAAATATCCGGGTTATCATCCGTTTGGTGCTGGACGTTGAGACTGGTCGCCGGGCACCTGAAAATGAAATGGGCCATCGGTCAGGATATGACGGCTCAGGCGCTAGACCATGATCTAGAGCAAGGTTCCGCCAAGTCGCCATCCGACGGCCAAAGATAAAAAAATCATATATTTTCTGATGTGCGGGCCATACGGTTCCATAGGGGGGAACGGCCTTGCATATCCTCGTCGAGGGATTCAGCGTCTTCGGCGTTCATATCCAGTACTGGATGCCTCTGGCAGTCCTTATGGTGGGGGTTGCCGTCGCCATCAGCGCGTGGCGGTCGAATTAGGACATTCCAGCGGCCTCCGAAGAGTCATGGCGGGGCCATCGAGGCGCGGGGCCCAGTCCGCGCCTCAGTCTTGACGAGGATCATGGAACGCTTCCTCGAAAGCTTCATTGCTTCAGCGGGTCGCGTCTTCCCGCGAGCGCGCGGCCTGCACGGTCGCCCCCATCTGCAGCCCCCAAAGCCCGTGGCCGCGGCCGTGCTTGGCGAGCCCCTGGTGGCCGCACAATCGGAATCCAGCGATCCGGGGCAACTAATGAAAGAGGCCGCCAACTGAGGCGGCTTAGGCTGGTTGCCGCAACTCACTGCGAACCACTTTCTGCTGATGAGATTGACGGCATTCCCAACTGAGATGGTCTCCGTCGTTCCTGCACATGTATTCGTAGATTATGCTTTGGCAGGTCGGGGTGACCGATATGAACACCATTTTTTTGTTGCATGTCGGACAAAGCGGGGAAAACGGTGGGACGCTGTTAAACGGTGGGACGCTGTTAGAAGATAGGCCTACTGCAGGCATGTCCGCACCTCCTTAGTACCAGTCTACGGGGGCTGCCCTATCACAACGGGCGGATGCAAAATAAGTTTCGGCTCGGCCCGAGGATTCTTCAAACTCAAATTAGGCCACTGCGAAACTTAACTTAGGCAACTAGGGATTAAAACAGGCCAGTACCATAATTCCTGCGCGACCTTCCTTGCGAACGATTGCTCGCGGGTGAACTTTTCGCGGATGTAAGGGTCTTGAGGCATTGCCGGCCGGTGGCTTAAAATTCAGTGGGGTTGAATGAAAGAGGCCGCCACCTGAGCGGCCACAGGTCTTAACGGCCGTTAATAAATTAAGTCGTTTTTTACCTGAGGGTAGTAGGCTGGATTAGTTGCCAGCAAGAGATGTTTTGCCCTGAGGCGGTGCTTTGTGAGTGATGGTCGGGAAGAGAAGCCCAAAAAACATGAGGCGGTTTGGCTTAAAATCAACGGCTCAATCGACATTGGGGTGATTGATGTCACCGCCTCAAAGGCCATTGGCTTTCCTGCCGGACCCATCCGCCTTGCTGAGGGGCTTCCTGGGCCTAAAGGATACGGATTAGCTCATATCGATCGGGACCGGGCCAGCCGACTTAAGGACATTGGATTTGAGGCGGTCCAAGCTTGTTTTGTGGATGTGGCGGCAAACTGGGAAGCCGCTGTTTGCGCGAATGAGACCAACAAAGTTGTGCTGGTAAAGAAGCATAGGGCGCGCGTTCTGCAATTAGTCGCGCAGATCTTCGATGGGCCCAATGGGCACTATTGGTCTGCGACCACCATCATTATTGGTAGGCGGATTAGACCGGATGAAGTGATCTACCAGAGGATTATTACGGCCGGATAGGAGCGAACCCTACCTAGTGCTGCTGAGACACCACCGCCTTGAAACCTTATACCCCGTCGGAATTACTTCAGGTTCAGCTACGGGGGGTTCTAACGCTTACGGCGACCGTTATCAGTAACTAACATTGCCCAATGATAGTTTCAAGAAACTTAAGAAGTTAACGTTTGGAAACCCTAATTAGGTCCAAAAGTGCAGGAATTGGCCCGTTTTTGATTGTTTTCGACCCATTCTGATCCGGTTCCCCATACAATTGGGAAGCTTGCAGGAACCTGCAAGAGATAACCCGTTATCCCATCCTATAGGCCGATAGGGTGA
>NZ_SSNA01000067.1 GCF_004799445.1 Bradyrhizobium sp. | reverse complement strand
CTTCTGCCAGCGCCTGTTCTGCGAACGGCACGCTCATCCCGACCGCCAGACCGCCGCCCGCGATTGCCGCCGAGCCGACGATGAAGGTACGGCGCGAGAGCGCTGTACTTTTTTCCAGGATCATATTGTTCATGACTAACCTCCCGACCGGCCGGTGGTACCAACGCCCGCGGCCATATGCACGGCCTCGCGGATGCGCTGGTAGGTGCCGCACCGGCAGATATTGGTCATCGCGTCATCGATGTCCTTGTCGGTCGGCTTGGGGTTCTTCTTGAGCAGCGCCGCGGCGGCCATGATCTGCCCGGACTGGCAATAGCCACACTGGGGAACGTCGACCGCGGCCCAGGCTTTTTGCACCGGGTGCGATGCGCCGGCCGACAGTCCCTCGATGGTGACGATCACATCGGTTTCCTTGATGTCGCCCAGGGGAAGTTGGCAGGACCGCTGCACCTCACCGTTGAAGTGCACCGAGCACGCGCCGCACTGGGCGATGCCGCAGCCATATTTCGTGCCGGTCAGGCCGACATGCTCCCGAATGACCCAGAGAAGGGGTGTATCGGCCTCCGCGGATACTTCCCTTACCGTTCCGTTGATATTGAGTTTTGCCATATGCTTTCCTCCATCGCTGGAACCATAGCGGCGAGACAAACGGTTGCCTATAGTCTTCGCGCGCAGATCAGGCCTAAGAAATCGGCACGCGCTCACCGCCCGAGAAGATCATCCGCTGCGGTGCAGTATCTGGTTCGGTCCGGCCAATTTAAATCGGCGCGACCGACTGGTGCTGATCGGATCGGCTCGCCCGCCGAGGCCGGAGCCGCCTAATTGCGGTGGATGATCCCGGATATGTTTTCGATGTCGATCCGGCGCCGTACGGCACTCGTCAGGCCGAGCGCGTCGAGCGCCTTGATGGTCTCGCGCACCAGATAGCTGCCGCCTTCGGCGTCAAACGGGAAGTCGCTCGCGAACACAACCTTGTCGGCGCCGAAATAGTCCAGGCCGCATCGCGTGGCGCCGACGGCGCCGGACAGCGCGGTGTCGGCAAGGAACATCTTGAAATAATCCTCCGCGGGCTTTTGCAACCGTCCCGGCAGCAGGTCGGCATCCGCGGGCGGCGTACGCGAACCCATCTCGAGCCCCCAGCCCTGCACGATGCGGCCTTCGAAATACGGGATCATCGCGCCCATGTGATGGGTGATGATCTTCAGATCCGGATGGCGGTCGAACAGGCCGGAAAATACCAGTCGAGCCATGGCGACGCTGGAATCGTAAGGCCAGCCAAGACACCACCAGATCTCGTAGCGCGACTTGCTCTCGGTCGGATAATCCGGCGTCGGGCCGCGGACCGGATGCAGCCAGATGGCAAGGCCGCGGCGGGCGATCTCGGCGAACACCGGGCGGAAGCGCGGATCATCCAGCGCAATGCCGCGCATGTGGGTACAGAGCTGGAAGCCGGCCGCGCCCATGGCGTCGGCCCGGCCAATTTCGGCGATCGCGGCGTCGACATCGTGCAGCGACAGCGCCGCGGCGAAGGCGGGGAAGCGGTCGCGGTGGCGATCCACCAGTTCGGCCAGGCCGTCGTTCATCAGGCGCATCAGCTCGACCGCGTGCGGGCCATCGGCCAGATCCTCGATCGGCGGCATCGAGGGCGTCAGCAACTGCCGGTAGCCGGCAAAGCTATCCATCAGCCGGAAGCGATGATCGAGATCGTAAAGCGATTTCAGTTCGAGCCAGCGCCGCAGCGGCCCAGCCGCGGACGCCATGGTCTTGAGGCGGGCAAAATAGGCTTGCGGAAAGATGTGGGTCCAGGCGTCGATACGGTCGGACATGGCGCTTTGACTCCGGATGTGACCGTCGAGCGGATCATCTTGTGCAAATCACATTTGTAATTTGGGCCGGCAATGATTCGGGCCCACACTTCGGCTACCAGATTTGCATGGCTGCCAAAAAAGGGCTGGCTTTTTCGGTCACCGACTCCGGTACGAGATTTGCTTTAGATTTCCTGCCGGGGCGCAAGCCTGGTCGACGCGCATTCGGGGTGGAACCTATTGGCGTCGAATCTGTTACCCGTGATCAGAGGGACAATCATCATGTTGAAAAGGTCGATAGGCGCTGCTGCGATTCTCTCAGCTGCAGTTCTTTCGGCGTGGGCGCCGCAGGCCAACGCGGCTGAACACTCGGGAGTCTTTCACCGTGCTTCCTGCACCGTGGTTCGTTTCTATGTCGCAAGGTATTCAGCCGAAGCCGCCGAGGCCTGGGCGCGAAGCAAGGGCGCCACGGAAGCCGAGATTCAAACCGCCCGGCATTGTCTGCAGGGCACACCGCAAGGAACAGCTGTGCAGTCGGCCAGCTATCTTGGTTCGGCCAATCACTAACGGGCGCGTCGCGTCTGAATGGTTTTCCGGGTTGGATGGGTCTGGCTAGATCCCGAACATCCAGACGGCGACGATAGCCCCAAGCACGACGAGGCCCGATACGGTCCATCCCGTTGCGTAAGCCGCGCCATCGGTTTCCGGCCTGTCCACCATTGAATCGTGCCAATTGGTCATCACAGCCTCCTCGAGGTCGCTCCCGTAAATAGGTCGCGACCAGCAGCTCAAGGTTCAATTCACTGTATTAATCCCGGTGGGGCTGGCGAGTTCCATTGCCCCGGCGCGAATGAGGCATCCTCGCACCGCAGTATGGTTGGCATTCAGCGGCCAGGCCCAGGGAGCGGAAGTCAGCCCCGGAGGCGCCGGGCCAAAGCCGCAACGAAGCGATCAGCATCAGCCTCGTCATTGAAGACGTGGGGTGAGACGCGCATGCGGCCAAGGCGCGCCGCGACGTAGATGCCTTCGCTGGCAAGTCCCTCGACCAGCCCTGCCGGCATCCCATCCTTGAAGCCAGAACCTTTAAAGTCAGGACCTTCAAAACCAAGGCACAGGATATGCGGGGCGCGCAGCCGACGCTCCGCTACGCGGACGCCGGCGCCGCGCACGCCCTCCGCGATCCGTTCCGTCAGCATCGAGAGGCGCTGTTCGATGGCGGAAGCGCTCCAGGCAGCCATCATTTCCATCCCGATCGCGGCCATCTCCATCGAAATGAAATGGTCGCGCTCGCCCATGTCAAAACGCCGCGCACCCGAAACGTAGCGCGGGTCCGCGAAATAGACGTCATTTTCGGCGCGCACGTCGCGGCGGCCGAACGCCGTCTGTTCAAGCGGAATGCCGTCCTGGTGACGCCCGGCGATATAGATAAAGGCTCTGCCGTAGGGCCCAAGCAGCCACTTGTAGGTCGGGAAGATCACAAAATCCGGATCAAGTCGTTTCACGTCGATCGTCAGCACGCCGGCGCTCTGCGTCGCGTCGACCAGAAAGATCGCGCCCTGCCGGCGCAGCGCACCGCCCACCTTTTCGAGGTCGATCAGACCGCCGTCCGACCAATGCACCGATGAGATCGATGCAAGGCCGACCGGCGGCGCGCCGGGCCGCTCGATGGTGGCGAGAACCGCCGATGTCCAGTCGCCGTCGTCGGGCTGGCGAACTGTCTCGATGACAAAACCCTCCGCCTCGGCCCGCGTCTGCCATTCCAGCACCGGCGAGGAATGGTCGTTTTCCAGAACCAGGACGCGGCTGCCGCGGGCGATCGTCACCAGCTTCGCCGCGGTCGCAACGCCGTAGCTGATCGAGGGTATCAGCGCGATATCGGCGGGATCGGCGTTGATCAACGCCGCGGCGGCAAGCCGTGCGCGCTCATGCTGGCGGTTTGCGAACCCGGCGTCGAGTGTCCAGGGTGTACCCTTGCGCCCAACCGCAGCGCGGCCGGCTTCTTGGGTGCGAAGCGGCAGCGGGCTGTAGGAGGCTGAATTCAGATAGCTGATGTTGCGCGGTATATCGAAAAGGTCGCGCTGCGAGGCAAGCATGTGGGTCTCGTGGATGAGATTCACATCATAGCCGGTCTCGGCGCCGGCGGCCAGATCGCGGCATAGCCGCTCCGGGTCAGCCAGCCTCAGAGGTGTTCGCCCGGTTCGCCAAGCATCATTTTGCAGCCAGTACGGTCGGCCGCTCGGAGAATGCGGCTCTCAATTGTCAAAATCTGCTAAATGCTTGTAGCGCACCCGGAGCCCGGGACCCGATGATTGGCAGGGAACACGCTTTCCGCAGCGGAGTTTCGTTTTATTGGTCGGAACCGAGAAAGGTCACCCCATGATATCACGCCGCACCTTGGTCGTCGCACTTCCCGCCCTGCTTGCCGGCGGGTTACCGGTCCTGGCGAAGTCCAACCATCCCGTCCCAATGTTCGATACGGACGGCGATGGCACGATCGACCTCGCCGAGGCAAAGAAGGCGGCATCCGCTTTGTTTGACAGGTTGGAACGCGACCACGATGGCACGCTCGACAAACGGGAATTGGCCCGCCGATTGACGGCGAAGGAATTGGCCGCCGCCGATCCTGACCACGACGGGACCCTCACCAGGGAGGAATATCTCGCGGTGGTCGAACAGCGGTTCAGTGCCGCCGATCCGGACCATGACGGGACGCTGGACGCCAGGGAATTGAACACCAAGGCCGGTCAAGCGCTGCTGCGGCTGCTTAAATAGCCGCTCGCGAGATAGTCGCGCCGCGCGACGCTCGCTCGATCAGACACCGCCGGGCTGAACGTAGCAGAACACGAAACGGTTGCGGCTAAGGAACACGATGCCGTGACCGGTCGGATTCGATTTGTCCCATTTGAGTTTGTTGTTTGGAATTTCGATTTCCGTTCCGATGTCGACGTGAGGGCGGCTGCGTGGCTCGTCCGGCCGGTCATCGGTGATGATCGCGTAGGTCTTGCCGTCCTTGACGTGGATTTCGTCAGCCCAGTAAGCGTCAGCTTCGCCACAACATGAGGCATTTGGAACATCCGGCTGCATCAGCGCCTCGTACCATTCCCGAAGTTCGGGATTGACCGCGTCCCATTGTCCTAGGTTACGAGCACTTGCAATCCCTGTCAGACAACCGAAAATACTCAAACAAAGGATGATGCGTTTCATCCCATGCGCTCCTGTGATCTCCGGCTAGATCACTGAAGCAATCTTCATGCCGAGAACGGCGCGCCGCGTTTCGCCGCGCCAAAACGTTCGCCATCGGCGGCAATGGCTGCCGGCGGCCTGATTCGGCACTAAAATTGAGGGGATCGGGGAAACGCCTGATGGAACCGATAATCCGGGTTCCCTCGCGGAAACTACAGTGCCGCAGCTAACGGGCGCGACGAAGCCGGTTATGATCCGGCGATTTTAAAATATCTCGAAGGTGGCCGCCGGTATGAATGCCATCCTCGATCGGAAACAGCATCATGACCGGCGGTCCATCCCCGCAAAAATACGGGCGGTCGCGCGCCTATTTGCGGGCCGCACAGGCGTACATGTTGATTTCCATGCCAACCGGCACTTCAACGATTTTTGGAGTCTTCCAAGCCATTTCAGATCTCCTCTCGAACGGCACGGCGATTTGCCGAACCGAGAGAAACGATAGGGTCACCCCGGAGATCGCGCAAGTGAACTTTCATCCAGCATTGGCGCCCGGTTTTGATTCCATCGAGTCCAGTGGGCAAGCCCGATCCAACCCGGGGCAGCCGCCCAAGATTCGAATCGCGATGATAGCCGTGATTCTGTGAGCTCGCTGCGCGGACGTGTCGCGTCACTTGAACTTGCACTTGGTTTCGGGGCGATCGAGGCCGAGCGTATCGAGCGCCGATACCTGATGGAGGAAACCCTCCTGCGGCGAAACGGAGACGGTGTTCCTGCCATCAAACAGCAGGATCGGCTGCCGCAATTGCAGGTTCCAGTCACGCAGGGTCAGCTTCTGACCTTTGAAGGCCGCGACCGAGAATTCCGAACCTTTGATATAGGCGAGCATCTTGGCCGAATCGCCGGAGCCGGTACGGACCGCCGCTTCGCCGATCATGCGAACCGCCGTCCAGGCCTGAATGTCCTGCGCTGTCATCGGGCGTTGAAATGCTTTTGCAAAACGGTTCTGCAATTGCACGGCACCCCATTGATCGAACGCCGCGTCCCATGTGGTGGGCACGAGCCCGGCCGAGCCGGCGACCGGACGGGCATCAAAGGTTCGAAACGGCAGATAACCGGCGAAAACCTCGCTTTCATCGGCCGCAACGAGCACGTCGTGAGCGGGAAGACCTTGCGTCACCATCGGCATCTGCCGCTGGATCTCGGCGACCCCGCTGTCGGTCCGCCGCGCCCCGCCATTGTCCTTGAACTCCCGCTCCTCGACGATCTTGGCGCCAAAGCGTACTGCGGCATGGCGCAAGGCGTCGGCGAACAACACATCCTTGTCATGGGAGCCTCTGAACAGCACCCACTTGTTCCACTTCTTCCAGATCAAATATTGCGCGAGCGCGTCGGCGAGCATGGAACGCGTCGGTGCGACATGGATGACGTTGGCCCGACAATCCTGCTCGCGCAGGCGTTCGTCCAGCGCGGAAGCATTGATCAGCGTCTCGCCACGCGCCTGACCGGCGTCCGCAACCTTCAGCAGCCGATCGGCATCGAGGCTTGTCACGATGAACGACGCGCCCTGATCGGCGAGCGCATTCATTGCCGCAACCGGATCGTCGCTCTCGCCAACCAATTGCTCGATCAGCGTATAGCGCTGCTTGAGGAAACGCCCGGTGGCATTATCGTCTTCGGTCGCCAATTGAGCTCCGGCAAGACCGTCATTGGCCGCCGGTACATCGATCAGCGATATCCGAATCCGCGATGGCGCCTGGCGAAGGTAGCCGATCTTGATCTCCAGCGGCTGGTCGGACGACAGGCCCGCTCCGCTCGAAACCATCAGCACGCAGACAGCGATCAGCAGCCGGAACAAGTTACGTCTCCCATCAACCGCTCAGACAGGCGCTGTGGCTCGACCGCGTCGCAACATGCAACATCTTGTCCGGGGCCTGCTCTCGAATGGCCCCGATGATCGCGATCGGCGTCAGCATCATGGTTCTGTTTTTCGTTGCCTTTGGCCGCCGCAAGGTACCTCATTTACAATGCGGCGCAAAGAAATGCCGGATCCGGCCGGCATACTTTGGAAAGATGGACTCACAACGCGATCCCGCGTCATACGATCCCGCAATCTTCTTTTCAGCCGGTGAACCGGACTCTATGGTTCAGGTTTGATCGGTCAGAGCCGGACCAAACACCCTGGAGTGGACCCCATGCCCGACTTGCGATGGATTGCCGTGTTCGGCCTGGCGCTGGCCGGGCTTCCCCCGTCGACCGGTTCAGCTCTCGCATTCCTCGCCTATATTTCCAACGAAAAGGGCAACTCGGTTTCCGTGATCGATACAGACAAGATGGAGGTGGTTGCGACCGTCAAGACCGGACAGCGGCCGCGCGGCATCGAGGTCTCACGCGACGGAAAACAGGTCTTTGTGGCGCTGGGTGACGACGACATCATCCAGGTCATTGATACCAAGAGCCTGACCGTCGTCGGCGAACTGCCCTCGGGTCCGGATCCCGAACAATTCGTGCTCGATCCGGCGGGAAAACTTCTCTACGTCGCCAATGAAAATGACGCGATGGTGACCGTCATCGACCTGGAGAAGCGCGCATCGATCGGCGAGGTGTCGGTCGGCATCGAGCCGGAAGGTATGGCGGTCAGCCCGGATTCCAAAACCTTGATATGCACGTCCGAGACCACGAGCATGGTGCATTTCATCGACACCGCAAGCCGCGAGATCGTGGGCAACCTGCTCGTCGGTTCCCGTCCACGGTTTTCCGCATACAAGACCGATGGATCGGAGTTATGGGTGACTTCGGAGATCGGCGGCGGCCTCTCCATCATCGATCCGGCAACGCGGCAACTCAAGCAAACCGTCACATTCGAGATTCCGGGTCTCCGATCCGAGGCGATCCAGCCCGTCGGTATCAATATCACCAAAGATGGCAAACTCGGCTTCGTTGATCTCGGACCTGCCAATCGGGTGGCCGTGGTGGACGGCGTCACTCACGCCGTATTGAAATATCTGCTCGTCGGCCAAAGGGTTTGGCACGGTTCCTTTACGCCGGATGAGAAATATCTGCTGGTCGCCAACGGCGTTTCGAACGATGTCTCCGTCATCGACGTCGCCCGCTTGCAGGTCACCAAGTCGATTCAGGTCGGAGAATTGCCCTGGGGCGTTGCGTTCGGGCCGAAATGAGGACGCCAACGTTAGTTGCGTCGCCCCCGGGCCGCAGCGCTGGCCGCGTGTTCCAAATCAAATCCTTCGCTTCTTGTTGCCTGGATAGTCGCAGCTCCATTTCATGGGGCGCCAGGCAGGATGTTGACCTATCCACTCGGCGATATAGGGCTGCGCGGCCATCATGCATTGCTGCAGCGAGCCGTCCCAGTTGAACTGCAGGTACTTTTCCTCGCAATTGGCGGGATTGGCGATGGCACAGACGGTCAGGATGATCTCAATCAATCTGCCCTCCCTTCAAAGCGCTGCTCTACAATACTACGCCCAATTCATCCCGCCGTTTCAAATTTTCGACAAAAACCGCGCGCTCACAATCGCGCGACGCGAAATCAACCACGCGGAAGCACGGCTGCGCCAACGGGGGTGGTTGTCTACGCGCCCGGCGCATTGATATCGCCGTGAAAGAAAATGGGAGCGAAAGCTCGCCGAATACTTTTCCCGTTCGGCCAGGCCGTCCTACCGCATCGCAACCGATAGCGGCGCGGAAAGCACCGGCGAAATTGCTGGCCTTGACATTCGACATCGGCGTGCAATCCTTCCGGAATACAGAATAGTTTGCCGGGATCTTTTGCGCCGCGCAGCTTGCGCTCTGGATGCGCGACGTTGTAAGCGCATTGCGCCTCATCGAGTAGCATGCCCAACGCCGGAGCCGTAAGATCATGGCGCTTGAAACCGTTTCCCTCAATCGTTCGCACGGCGGCACGCAAGGTGTTTACAAGCACCACAGCCGCGAGACCGGGACCGGCATGACCTTTTCGGTCTATGTACCGCCGCATCGCAACGGCGCGAAGCTCCCCGTGGTCTGGTATCTGTCAGGGCTGACCTGCACCCATGCCAACGTCACCGAAAAGGGCGAATTCCGCAAAGCATGCGCGGATCTGGGTTTGATCTTCGTCGCACCGGATACCAGCCCGCGCGGCGGCGTGCCCGGCGATCCCACCGGGGCCTATGATTTCGGGCTTGGCGCCGGCTTCTATGTCGATGCCACGCAGCCGCCATTTGCGCTCAACTACCGCATGTGGAGTTACGTGACGGAAGAACTGCCCGAAATCATCGCCGAGCATTTTCCATCCGATCCAAAACGGCAATCGATCCTCGGCCACTCGATGGGGGGACATGGCGCCCTTACCATCGCCCTTCGCCACCCCGGCCGCTATCGCGCAGCCAGCGCTTTTTCGCCGATCGTTGCCCCATCGCAGGTGCCGTGGGGGATCAAGGCGCTCGGCGGATATCTCGGCGAGGCCCGCGATGCCTGGCGCAAGCACGATACGGTCGCACTGATCGAGGACGGCGCGCGGTATTCCGATTTCCTTGTCGATATCGGCGATGCCGATCCGTTCCTGACCGAACAACTTCGCCCCGAACTGCTGGAGCGCGCCTGTGCGCAGGCGGACATCGCCCTTACGCTTCGTCGCCAGCCCGGCTATGACCACAGCTATTACTTTATATCGACATTCATAGAAGATCACCTGCGCTGGCACGCCGCGCGATTGACGGCATGATCGGCGATCCCATCGATCCGGCTATCAGAGAATGCGCCGCAACATTCTGGAGGAGCGAAAAATGGCCAGAGCGACGGCTCTGATAATCCTCATGTCGGCTTTGCTTCCTGTGGGCGCGCTGGCCAAGGACACGAGGTTCTGGAACCTGACCGCCAACACCATCACTTCGCTGCAGCTTTCGCCCGCCGGCAAGAACGCCTGGGGCCGGAACCAGGCCGACAACGACCGGGATCGCACCGTCGATCATGACGAGCGCCTGAAGATCACCGACACGCCCGCCGGCATCTACGACGTCAAATTTGTCGACAAGAACGGACGGACCTGCGTCGTCCCGAATATCGAGGTCAAGGAAGGTTTGGTGTTTTCGATAGAAGAGAAGAACCTGAAGGATTGCGTCAAATAGCAGCGACCGGCCGGCGTTCAAAAATTCACGCCGAACAACAGGCGCGCCTGCCGGCGCTCGAAATTGACGAGGTCGAGCGAGCCGGTCGACATCGACGCCTGGCCCGCAACCTGCGCGCTCCATGCGAGCGCGATCCAGGCGCGTTCCGAGAGCTTGGCGTAGACCGTCGGCCCGATGAAAAGGCCTTGTCCGGCGAACGCGTCCAATCCGAGCCCATCATAGCGGCGCAAATAGCGGGCTTCGCCACCGGCGAAAATCCCGGGCTGGATCTGCGCCATCACCCCGATTGCCACGCCTGCGGTGGATTCCTGCGACCAGGCGCCGCTCCAGTTGAAACGCGTGGTCTCGGGCTGGTAAACCAGGTTGACCGCCGCAACGACGCGATCGCGGATCGGCTCCCAGTCGACGGCGGCGACAAAGTCGACGCCATATTGGTTGGCGGGTTGACCGGTCACGTCGTCGGCCCGGCCCCAATGAGGCTCGGCGCCAACCGCAAGACCGAACGGCGCGGTCGAGCGGTCGAGCAGGCGATAGCGGATGTCGCCCGACACACCTCCCAACGCGACATAGTGCTGATCGGCCAGCCCGCTGACGCCGGCGATATCATAGGACATCACGGCACCGGTAATCTCGGTTCGAAGATTTGCGATCGGCACAAATTCCGCCGACAGCGTGCCGGAGGCCGCGTTGTAGGTTCCGCTCTGTTTCGCAAATCGGCCGGTTACGGAACCCTCGATCTCTCTTTCTCCGACATCACCCACATCGCTTCCTATCGTGAAGCCGAACAGATGTTCGGTATCGATTGTTCCGGTGTGGGCAGCGGTCGGGATGATCGCAAGCGCCAGCATCAGGCAGGATTTCGCCGCCCGCTTTGTTGGCGCAACAAAACGCTTCGATGCCGTGACCGGTGCCATGGCCGCATCCTAGCCACACTTCAGGCGACTTTCGTAGCCCTTTGCGGCGCACTCCTCCGGAAATCCGCGATGCTTGCCCCTCGGCACCAAAGAACCGGAGCGATTCCGACTTGTAGTCATGAATTGTTTCACGCAAGAATGGCCGGGTTGGAGGCAATCCTCGAACCCGCGATCGATTGTGCTTCGCAACGAACTCCGATCGCTCGGAAACGTCGAGAATGTTCAGAATTTTCCTGACGCTCTGTCTGCTCGTTGGGGCAACTCCAGCACTGGCCGGCGAGACCTTGCGCATCGGGACGCAAAAGACCGGCACATTCGCCTGGCAACTGGATGTGATCCGCCGCCACGACCTCGCCACCGGCCTCGATTTGAAGATCAGCGAATATGCTTCGCCCGACGCGGGCAAGCTCGCGCTCAACAGCGGCTCCGTCGACCTTGCCGTCGTCGACTGGCTTTGGGTCGCCCGTTCGCGGGCGCTGGGCGCCAAATTGCTGTTCTATCCCTATTCCAGCGCGGTCGGCTCCATCATGGTGAAGGACAATTCGCCGTTGCGGAAGATCGGCGACCTCAAGGGGCGGGTTCTCGCCATTGCCGGCGGTCCGCTCGACAAGAGCTGGCTTATTGTCCAGGCCACCGCGATGCGCCAGGGCATCGATCTCAAGCGCGAGGCGACACTTGAGTTTGGCGCGCCGCCATTGATTTTTCAGAAGCTGCAACAGGGCGAGGCCGAAGCGAGCCTCAATTTCTGGAATTTCTGCGCCAGGCTGGAGGCTCAGGGTTATCGCCGCCTGCTCGACGTGCGCGATGCGGAAGTTGCCCTCGGACTTGAGCAACCCGTCGCGCTGATCGGTTACGCATTTTCCGAGGAATTCGCGGCCAGTCACAAGCACACGATCGATCGTTTCATCGCGGCTGCGCGGAGCGCCGATGACATCATGCTGCGATCCGACGAGGAATGGGACGCGCTGCGCCCGCTGATGAACGCCGAGGATGAGTGGACCTTCAAGGTCTACCGCGATCGCACCAGAGACGGGATACCGCGGCGACCGGTAGCCGCCGAAGCGGCCGACGCCCGCACGCTATTCGGGACTTTGGCAGCCGTTGGCGGCCCGGAGCTTGTGGGTCCGCAGCAAGAGCTCGATCCCGGCCTTTACTACCAACCTGCTCCGCTCGGAGATTGAGCGGTGCCGAGAGTATATTCACTGGCTGCCCTCGTCGCCGTCTGGGCCGTTGTGGCGGCCCTGCTCCAATCCCGGCTGCTGCCGGGCCCGCTGACCGTCGGCACGACAATCCTCGCCGACCTCCGCTCCGGGGAGTTGCCGTTTCACATGGCCTGCACGCTCGGACGTGTGGTCAGCTCTTTTGCGATCGCGATGTTGCTGGGCAGCATCGCGGGCTACGCCATGGGGCGCTCGAGGGCCCTCGACCGGTACGCCGATCCATGGCTGATCGTGCTGATCAACATGCCGGCGCTGGTCACGATCATTTTCGCCTATATCTGGATCGGTCTCAACGAAACCGCCGCGATTCTGGCCGTGGCCGTCAACAAGCTGCCGAATGTAATGGTGGTCATGCGCGAGGGCGCCCGCGCGCTTGACCCCGAGCTCGACGAAATGGCGAGGGCCTTCAAGTTCACCGGGCTCTCGAGAATCCGCCACGTCGTGATCCCGCAACTCGCGCCCTATTTGTCGGCCAGTTCACGCTCCGGTCTGTCCATCGTCTGGAAAATCGTGCTTGTGGTCGAGTTGATCGGGCGTCCGAATGGCGTGGGGTTTGTGCTGGGTTCGGCATTCTCGCTGTTCGACATCGCCCAGATACTAAGCTATGCGATCTCATTCATCGTGCTGATGCTGGTCATCGAAAGCCTTTTGGTACAACCGCTTGAACGACGCGCAATCCGCTGGCGACGCCGCCCCGCTTGAGCTTCGCATCGATGCGAAGGCCTTTCTGTCGGCCGACGGCACGCCGGTGGAAGTCGTGCGCGGCTTTAAGCTTCGGCTCGAAGCGGGATCGTTCGGCGCGCTGATCGGCCCTTCCGGCTGCGGCAAGACGACGATCCTGAGGATCGCGGCCGGACTGGATCCGGACTTCCGCGGCGAACTCCATACACCGGGATCCGGCCGTCTCGGCATTGTATTCCAGGAACCTCGGCTTCTACCCTGGCGCACGGTCGAGCAAAACATCCGCCTTGCATTGCCGGCGCACGCGGCCGACGCTGATTTGACGGATCTGGTCGCGATACTCGGCCTTGGCGCCCATTTGGCACGGTATCCGGGCGAATTGTCGCTGGGACTGGCGCGGCGAACGGCAATTGCCCGCGCATTCGCGGTGGGCCCGGATTATCTGCTGCTCGATGAGCCCTTTGTGTCGCTCGATGAAGCCGTCGCGGCCAGGTTGCGAGACGAACTGGTGGCGCTGACGACGCGGACAAAGGTGACAACCCTGTTCGTGACCCATGACCTCGACGAAGCCATCCAGCTTTCGGATCGCCTGTTTTTTCTGTCCGACCGGCCAACACGCATTATCGTCGAGCGGTCGCTGCCGCCGCCGCGGGGAACGCGCAGCAGGGACGTCATCGCATCGCTCGGCGATGAAATGCGCGGGCTGGTGGCGCAGGCGACGGCCAGCGGGGCCTGATCCTTCACACCAAATGGCTCTCGATCGCGAAGCGCACCAGTTCGGAGGACGAGCGCAAGCCAAGCTTCTGGCGCATGATGGAAGAGGTATTTGCAATCGTCTTGTAGGATGAATGCACCAGCCACGCGATCTCGGAAAGGCTTTTGCCGGCACCCAGCAGGCGCAGTATCTCCATCTCGCGCTGGGTCAATTTGGCGAGAGGATTCTCGGAAAATCCCGGCCCTGCGAAGGCGATGCTTTGGGCGATCGCGGCCGGCAGGAACACCCCGCCCTCGCCTACCTTGCGAATGGCCTCGACCAGATCGCCCGGATCGCCGGATTTCGAAACATATCCCTTCGCGCCCGTCTCGATGGCGCGCGCGGCAAATATCGGATCGTCATTCATGCTGAACATGATGAGGCGTGCCGTCCCATCGCGCGCCAGAATCCGCCGGGCCAACTCAAAGCCGGAAACGCCCGGCAGGTTGATGTCGAGAACGCAGATGTCCGGCCGCTCGGCGACAAAAGCCTGCTCGCCGCTTTCGGCATCCGACGCCTCCAGAATCACGATATCCGGGCTGCCCGCCAGCAGCGCGCGGCAGCCCGAGGCGACGATAGGATGATCGTCAACGATCAGGATACGCATCGACATCGCTCGGAAAACCCCATGGCCCATTCGCGCAGATCAGTTTGCAACGCAACACAAGTGGCTCGGACCAAACGCGGCATTCGGCGCCGCACCGGTCTGCGGTGTTTCATCGCCTGCTTCTTGCAGCTTCGCGCTATGCCCTTCCGAAAAGAAGTGCGGTACCTTCCAATTAGATAGCCGCTGTTTTTAACTGTCAACGTTGGCAGCCGACGACAGAATAAGGCAGCCGGAGCGAAACATGGCAATGTGGCAGAAGCTCTCTTTGCGGGCACGGTTGAACACCCTCCTGGCGCTCGTCATGGTGCTCGGCCTGGTCATCAATGTCTCGCGGCTGTTCCTGGAGGCGGGTCCAAGGGTCACCGCCGAAGATCAAAGCGTAGTCAGGCTGGCCCGCGGATTCGTTGAGACATTGGTTTCGGATCTTAACGAGGCATCCGATCCGGAAGCGAGATTGGACCAGATCGTCGAGGGCCTGAAGCAACTGCGCCATGTCAGCATCACCCGAGAGCGGGATCCGGCCGCAGGCAGGGCCGCTTCGACACCCACCCCGCCAAGCGTTTCAGACGAAGCACGGCAGGTTCCGGAATGGTTCGTCACCCTCGTTCACCCGGAGCAGACGACGGTCGGCGTCCCGATCGCCGTTAATGGGCGATCATTGGGATCGCTCGTCATCACTTCGCACCCGACGGATGAGGTCGCCGAGATCTGGGATGGCATCATCACCCAGATCGAGGTCGGATCCGCCATCGCTGCGGCGCTGCTTCTGATCACGATGACGGTCGTCAATCGCGCGCTTGAACCGATCAAATCGATCGGCGATGCGATGCACAGTATCGCCGCAGGCCGCTATGACACGCGCGTCAAGTCCGGCGGCTCGCCGGAGCTGGCGGCGATCTGCCGGACGCTGAATTATCTTGCCTCGGTGCTGGAGGCCACCGCCGAAGACAACCGGCGCCTCGCGGTGCGCGTGGTCTCGTTGCAAGACGTCGAGCGGAAGGAGATCGCTCGCGACCTGCACGATGAATTTGGTCCCTATTTGTTTGCACTGCGCGCGCACACCGCCTCGCTGGCGCGATTGGCCGACACCCCGGAGCCGGATCTTGAGGCGTTGCGCAAGCACGTCGGCTCGATCGCCGACCAGGTGAATGCGCTGCAGCAATTCAATCGGCGTGTCCTCGAACGATTGCGGCCTGTGGGCCTTGCGGAGCTTGGGCTCGCCGACGCACTTGGTGCATTGATGCGGCTCTGGCGCGAAACCCATCCCGGCGTCGTGATCGAAACCTCGATTTCGCCGGCGCTCGGCGCGCATGGCGAGACGGCGGAACTGACCGTCTATCGGGTCATTCAGGAGGCCCTCACCAACGTCTTCCGCCACGCCCACGCCACGCGCGTCGATATCGCGGTTGAGCCGGCGACCTCCCGCCGTAGCGGAGCTGCCGGGACCGAGGCGATCATGGTGAGCGTGCGCGACAATGGTGCCGGACTGCCGGCCGATCACAAGCAGGGTTTCGGCATGCTCGGCATGCGCGAGCGGGTGCTGGCATTGGGCGGCACCATGACCGTGGCCTCGACCAGCCATGGCGTCAGCGTCGAAGCTCTGGTTCCCTGCGGATTACCGCAATCCCAGACATTTCAGCCCAGCTGAGCATGGATGAGCCTCGGGATTTTTTCCCGATCGCGCGACCTAACTTTCCCGATGCCGATCGACGGTCGATCTCATAGCATTTCCGCTGCGGGGATCCGCGGCGGAATGAGACGAGACGAATGGACGCTCGATCCCTGCTTATCGTGCCAATGTCGATATGCCTGTTTGCAGGGAGCGATGCTGCTCGCGCCGAGAACACCCCCGACGCCGTTCAGTTGCCGCCGATCGTGGTGACCGGGACCAAGCCAGGCCTCAAGCGCGGCAGCGATCAGAATGCTTCCCGCGTGGTTCGGACCATACCGAGAGTGCTCGTCTATACCACGCCGCTTGCCAGCTCCGGCATTGATCCGGACAAGGTGCCGGCGAGCGTCAACCTGATTGACGCCAATCAGATCAAGCAAACCGGGTCGTTAAACGTAAGCGATGCCCTGCAGAAATATGTGCCAGGGGTCATGGTCAATGAAGTTACCGGCAATCCGTTTCAGCCGAACGTGGAATTTCGCGGCTTTGTCGCCTCTCCCGTGTCGGGCACGCCGCAGGGGCTTGCGGTCTATCAGAACGGCGTGCGCGCCAACGAAGCATTCGGCGATACCGTGAACTGGGATCTAATTCCGACCACAGCGATAAAATCCGTCAGCCTCGTGACCAACAATCCCGCGTTCGGGCTAAATGCGCTGGGCGGCGCGGTCAATGTGCAGATGAAGGACGGCTTCGACTATCACGGCGTCGAAATCGACACCATGGGCGGTTCGTTCGGGCGCGCCCAGAGCTCGGCGCAGTGGGGCAAGCAGGTCGACGATTTCGCCGTCTATGGCGCGCTCGAAGGATTGCACGACAACGGATTTCGCAACTTCTCGGCGTCGAATGTTCGACGCTTCTACGGCGATGTCGGCTACAGGAATGACAGCAGCGAATTTCATGTCAACATCGGCGCGGCCGACAATAATTTCGGCGCGACCGCGACGGCGCCGGTCGAATTGCTGCAGCAATATTGGGGCGCGACCTACACTTCGCCGCAAACCACGGAAAATCGCGTCGGCTATGTCAATCTGACCGGGAAGGTCGAGGCTACGCCGACCTGGACGCTCGACGGCTCCGCGCATGTAAGGATTTTCGATCAGAAGATACTGGATGCCAACCCGACCGGCACCCAGCCCTGCGACCCCCCCAATGCGACGCAGCTTTGCTTTGGTGACGGCAGCACGCCGGCAAATGGCTTGAATGGGGCGCAGCTCGCCAATCCATTCGGTCAGAACGCCGTGCTGGGGGAGATCGACCGAACCACGACGCATTCGACAACGACAGGCGTGTCGTTGCAGGCGACCAATACCGACCGGCTGTTCGGGCACGACAACCGCTTCGTGGTCGGAGCCAGTTTCGACTACAGCGTGACCAACTTTACGGCCAGCGCCGAGCTCGGCACCATCGGTCCAGGTTTTGTCGTCAGCGGCAGCGGCATATTTCTTGGCCAATCCGGCGATCCGGTATCGATCGGCCCGGTCGACCTGCGCACCACCAGTCAGTACAGCGGCCTCTATGCGCTCGATACCTTCGACGTCACCAATGCCTTCTCGCTCACCGGCGGCGGCCGCTTCAATGTCGCCAATATCAGCCTGCAGGACCAGATCGGCACCTCACTCAACGGCAACGATACCTACACCCGCTTCAACCCGATCATCGGCGGCACCTACAAGATCACCTCCGGATTGACCGCCTATGCCGGCTATTCGGAAGCCAATCGCGCGCCGACCCCGCTGGAACTGGGATGCGCCGATCCCGCACATCCCTGCATCGTCGCGGCGTTCCTGGTCTCGGATCCGCCGCTGAAGCAAGTCGTCTCCCACACCGTGGAAGCCGGCCTGCGGGGCGCCAGAGACCTCGACATCGGCAAGCTCGGATGGAAGTTCGGTGTGTTCCGTGCCGATAACAGCGACGACATCCTCGCTATTCCCAGTCCGGTCCTGCAGGGATTCGGCTACTTCCAGAACGTCGGTTCGACACGCCGCCAGGGACTGGAAGCCGAAGTCAATCTCAAGTCGAGTGCGCTGCAGCTATATGCCAGCTATGTCCTGGTGGACGCGCGATTTCTTGATGCCCTGCAGCTAGGCTCTAATAGCCCGTTCGCGGACGCCAACGGCAACGTCCAGGTTGTTCCGGGCAACCGGATTCCGGCGATCCCGCGAAACCGCATCAAGGCGGGTGTCGATTATTCCGTTACCGACGCGTTCAAGGTGGGCGGAGATATGCTGTTCGCCAGCAGTCAGTACCTTGTCGGCGACGAATCCAATCAGGCGCCTCGGCTGCCGGGCTATGCGGTTTTCAACCTGCACACATCCTATCAGATCGACAAGACGATGCAGATCTACGCGCGTGCGGACAATATCCTCGACAATCGCTATGCGACCTACGGAACCTTCTTCAATACCGGCGCGGTGCCCAATTTCGCCAATGGCGGCGCGCCCTTCACCGACCCGCGTTCGCTCAGCCCGGCGCGGCCGCACGCCTTCTACACCGGTCTGAAGGTCACGTTCTGAAATTCCGGATCGCCGCTTCAGCCGGCTGGCGTATTGCGGCGGGCCAAAAAGCCGCGGGCCGGATCGTAAGCCACGATCGCCCCAAACAGAAACGCCAGGGTGCAACCGAGAACGACGCCCAGGGAAACCCATGACACCTGCTCATAAAGCGCAAAGCGGATCAGCTCGGTCGCATGGGTAAAAGGATTGAGTTCGCACACATAGTACAGGAGCGGACTCGATTCCTTGATACGCCATAGCGGATACAAGGCCGACGAGGCAAAGAACATCGGAAAGATCACGAAATTCATGACGCCGGCGAAATTTTCAAGCTGCTTGATCAGCGACGAAATCAGCATTCCCAGCGCGCCCAGCATGAGCCCGCTGAGCAGCAGCGCCGGCAACAGCGTCAGATAGCCGAGCGGTGGGGCTTCGATATCCCAGAACCAGGCGATCAGCAGGAAGGCATAGGCTTGCAGGATCGATACCAGCGTGCCCGCCAGCAGCTTCGAAAGCAGCAGCCACCAGCGCGGGAACGGGCTGACGAGCAGCGTGCGCATTCCGCCGGTCTCCCGGTCGTAGACCATGGTGAGCGATGACTGCATGCCGTTGAAGAGCTGTATCATCGCGATCAGTCCGGGCGCGATGTAGACCTCGTAGAGAATATAAGTCTCGTAGGGCGGAATGATCGAGACGCCGAGCACCTGGCGAAAGCCGGCGGCAAAAATGAACAGCCAGACCAGCGGCCGCACCAGCGCGGAGACGAAGCGTTCGCGCTGATGGATGAAGCGCAACGCCTCACGCCAGACGATGCCCTTCAGGCAGACAAAATATTGCGTCAGCGAGAAGCTGTGCCTGTCGATGGCTTCGCCGGCGACGGTCATCTGGCGGATTCCAGTTCGTCCTGATCGGCCGCGCCGGTCAGGCGGTTGAACGCATCCCGCAGATCGGCGCCGCCGGACTGGCCGACGACCTCGCCTAATCCGCCTCGCGCAAGCACTCTGCCTTTATGCAGCACCACCACATTATCGCCGGCGCCGGCTTCGTCGATGAGATGGGTCGCCCACAGCACCCCGATGCCCTCCACCGTCGACAGCCCGCGGACGTGATCGAGAATGTCGGCGCGCGCCTTGATGTCGAGGCCGACCGTCGGTTCGTCCAGCACAAGCAGCCGGGGCCGGTGCAGCAGCGCCCTAGCAATCTCGATACGGCGCATCTGCCCGATCGAGAGATTGCCGACGCGATCCAGGCTGCGATCGGTCATCGCCACACGGTCCAGAACCTCCGCGATCAATTCATTGGCCCGCTTGCTGGCGATACCGTGCAGCGCCGCGTGATACATCAGGTTTTGCCGCACCGAAATGTCGGTATCGAGCGCGCGGGATTGAAAGACCACGCCGAGCTTGCTCAGAGCCGCCCCCGGCTCGTTTGCAACATCGTGCCCGAAAATGCGGATCTGACCCGAGCGTATCGCATAAAGCCGTGTAATCAGCGAAAACAACGTCGATTTGCCGGCGCCGTTCAATCCCAGCAGGACCGTAAAGGACGACTGCCGGACCGTGAAGCTCACATCATTGAGCGCGAGCCGCGCACCGTAGCGGTGGCTGACGTGGTCGATCTCAAGCGCGGCGGTGTGAGCGACGTCGGATGGCTTCATAACCATTCCCGAACATCGACCGCCCATTTTCGGGACCGACAAGCCAACATTTCGGACCCTCATACGCCGTGCCGCCGAGCGCCGATGAAATGCGTCGTCTGGTTTTTCCGACACGCATATCTTCAGGCTCGATCGCCGCGATTTAGCTTACCGCGTCGGCCGCGGCAAGCTTCGCCGGGCGCGAGCTTGACCCAGTTTGCGCATCCTGACAAAACTATTCGAGCCGGCAGACGCGGTGGTTTAACCTTGCCCGTTTGTGTTGCAACGCACCGAAGCTTGTCCCCCCAAGGCCAAGGCTTCGCCAGCGGTCTCCAGCGCAGGCCAAGTGAAAGGCATTGACGATGGCTTGCTTGCGCACCTCGTTCCGGTCAGGCGCCCTGCTGGCGGTCTCGATGATCGCCGCCGTGCCAAATGCGTCGGCGGAGGATCTCAACGACTATCCGACAGCGGCGCGCGCAGACTATGTTTTTGGCTGCATGAAGGCCAATGGCGAGACGCAGGAACTGCTGCAAAAATGTTCCTGCTCGATCGACGTGATCGCATCGATCATCCCTTACGACAGTTACGTGACCGCCGAGACAATTCTCTCGATGTCGCAGGTCACCGGACCTGTCGGGTCCGAATTTCGCTCGACCGAGCAGGCCAAGCTTGCGATGCAGGAATTCCGCCGGGCGCAGGCGGAAGCGGAAGTGCGCTGCTTTTAGAGCGAGCGAAGCACGCCCTCGGACTTGATCCGGGGGTGGATACCGGTTCGCGTGAAGAAAACGCGTCAAAACAAAAGATTAGAGCCTCGGTTCTGACCGAGGCTCTTGGCGGGAGCCGTCGGGGCCCGCGATGCTATAGCATCGATTTCTCGAGCGACCATTCGTCCCTGAACAGTTTCTGGCTCGTATCCATGGCTTCGGCGCGAAGCTTGTCGGCGCCGTTGGGCTTGAAGTTGAAGCGGACGTTCGGATCTTCCGATATCGCTATGCCGCCGTCCATTGCCAGCACCAGATCGTCGCCCTGCCAGATCTTGAGGTTCTCGACAAAGAACGGCGGAATATAGAGGCGCGTCAACTGATCCATCTGCAGACCGGAATTCTGCGGATGGCGCATCATGAGCTGGGCTTCGGAGAGCCCGCCGGCCTCGGGCCGGAAGGTGCGGAATTTCATCTGCCCGAGCAGCGAGCGGGTGGCATCGCTGTTCGACGACGCCGGCGCGGAGCATCCGCCGGACGCCTTCACATACGTCTTGACGCCGTAGAGGTTGCCGTCGCTGAGCTCGGCGACGAGCCGCACATAGGAGTAGGTATTGACCCGGACGCGGGTCGAAATCGAGGTCACGCCGGAACGCGGACCGATCGTAAACGTTCCGGCGACCGGCGCGGGATTTTCGTCAATGACCAGCGTCAGCGATCGCAGCGTGCGCTTGTCGTCGCCGGCAAAGTTGACGCGCATGCCGATCGGCACGACGGCGGCATCCTCGGCGCGGCGCGGCGCATCGAGCACCACCAGCCCCGAGCCATCGAGAATCGGACGACCCTTGAAGATGTCATCCTTGATGCTGTTCCAGGTATCTTCCGAGGGCTGTTCGGCCTGGGCACGCGCAGCCGACGGCGCCGCAACATACATCGCGGCCATCAGGGCCGGCACGATCATTCTGAAAAAGATCGACATGGTCGAATTCCGCTTCCACCATGAAACAGGGTAAATATTACACGAAAATGCCCCAAACAGCAAGCTGCGCTGCGGTCGCCGGAGTTTCCAGACCAATTGTGGCGTCACTCCCATTCAAGTTCCCCGAACGCGGCAATGACGTTGCGCGAGCTGTATTCGTCGAACAGTTTCCAGCGCGACTGCTCGCTGCGCCCGGCCTCTCTGGCGGCCTTGGTAAGGGGTATCCCCTGGGCAATGAGGCCGCGCACCTCGCCGGCGAGGCTCTCGAAGTAGCGTTGCTCGTCGGCGACCGCGCCTCGCCAATCGCCGACGACAACGCCGTGCCCGGGAACGACGCGTTCGGCCGGAATGCGCAGCAGCTCCTGGAGGTCGCCGAGGAAACCTCGAATGCTGCCGTCAAGGACCGGCAGATGCGTCACGAACAGGAGATCGCCGGCGAACAGGGTCGCGGTGGCATGATCGAACACGGTCAAGTCATTGTCGGTATGCCCCGCCCGCCAGGCCTTCAGGGTCAACCTTCGCCCGCCGAGATCGATTTGCATATCGTCGTCCACCAGCAGTGTGGGCGGAACGATCCTGACTTCGTCGATGAGCGCGTTCCCGAGCGGCCCCCGGAACGCCTTCAGGTAAAATTCGCCCCGTTCCGCCATCGCGCGCGGCAAGTTCCGGTGTCCCACGAAGACGGTGTCGTCGCGCACAAACGCCGCGTTCCCAAAAATGTGATCGGGATGAACATGCGTGTTGATGACATAGCGAACCGGCTTGGCCGTCACGTTGCGGATCGCGGCAAGCAGGCGCGCGCCTTCGTGCGCGCTGCCACCGGAATCGATGACCGCAACGGCATCGTCGCCAACAATAAAACCGGCGTTGGCGACGTCACCCTGGTTGGCCTCGCTCATCATGTCGATAGCACCGACGTGGGCGTAGACACCGGGTGCGATTTCGGAGACGGGCAGCGGCGCGGGTGCTTCCTGCTCCCGCGCGCCAGCGTCGCGCGGAGCCAGCGCGAGACTCATCCCAAGGACCATTCCCACAAGGCGCGCCGTCCTTTCGGCACCCCCGTTGGAGTGGGCAAGGCCCATCATGACTCTGTTCCGGACCGCACGAGCGGTTGAACACCAACAACCCTCATATGCCGGCAGCGCCTTCCAGGTTCCATACTTGCTCAAAAAAATCTTGCTCGCGTTGCGGTGCAAGAAAAGCGAAAGATCGGCGATCGGATGTCGGCAAATCATAACTTGCTTCTGCCAGAAGAGTTACCTAATCTTTTTCTGCTTCCGGCTTCGCGCAACGGTGAATAGGGAGTCCGTTGTTGTTTCGAGGACTTGGGTGGGCACTACTGCTGCACTTGAGATCCATGGGCCGTGATACGATTCACAGGCTGTGACACGGCGCCGGAAAAATTCATCCAAGAGAGGGCGAAGACGTCCCGTGGAGAATATGTGATCCAGGGAGCGTCAGCGACCCTCTAGGCAAAAAACCCAGGGAGGAAGCGAATGAATAGATTTCTAGTCGTTACGACTTCGATCTTCGGCCTCTTTGCCGTGCAGGGCTTCGCTGCGCGTGCCGACGAAGCTTTGGACAAGCTGGCCAAGGATCCCAAGCAATGGGTCATGCAGCAGGGCGACGACGCCAACACGCGTTACTCCAAGCTCAATCAGATTACCG
>NZ_SSNA01000066.1 GCF_004799445.1 Bradyrhizobium sp. | reverse complement strand
GGCGGCCGAGGCCGGAGCGTAGGTGCTTCGCGGGGCCGCGGCGAAGCTGGCGCGAAGCGCGCTGATGGCACCACCGGAATCCGCCACGGCGGTTGCCGGCGTTGAATTGTAAGGCTGGCCGTAGGCCATGTAGTCGAGATCGCTTTGCGACGGCCCCATCGCAACCGGACCAGTCGACTGCATGCAACCCGACAGAGCGAGCGCGGTCATGGCGGCAATGATCGGCAGTCGAAACGCGCGCGCAACCCGCACCGGAGCCATCCCCTCTAGCGAGACAGCTTAAGTCTTGCACCGGTTATGGTTAACAAATCGTTTTTTCCGCCCGACCGCGCGAAGTGGGGGGCCGAAGCCGCCCGCAAGATGCCAGGCAATCAGGCCGTGACGCCTGCGCCGATCGGGCATGACACCCCGGTTCCGCCAAGCCCGCAATAGCCGGCCGGGTTTTTGGCCAGATATTGCTGATGATAGTCCTCGGCGAAATAGAATTCGCCTGACGGCGCGACCCCGGTGGTGATGGTGCCGAGCCCCTTTGCCGCCAATGCCTTCTGATAGGCGGTCCTCGACCCATCCGCAGCTTTGCGTTGCGCGTCGCCGAATGTGTAGATCGCGGAACGATACTGGGTGCCGACGTCATTGCCTTGCCGCATGCCCTGGGTCGGGTTGTGGCCTTCCCAAAACGTCTTCAGGAGTTGATCGTACGAAATCCGTTTCGGATCGAACACCGCCAGCACCACTTCGGTGTGACCGGTACGGCCTGAACATACCTCCTCATAGCTGGGGTTCGGGGTGTGGCCGCCGGCATATCCCACCGCGGTGGCGTAGATGGCATCGCCGAGTTTCCAGAATTTGCGCTCCGCGCCCCAGAAGCAGCCGAGCCCGAACACCGCCCGCTCGAGGCCCGCCGGATAGGGCGGCTGCAATTGATGGCCGTTCACGAAGTGCCAGGTGGCTGTCGGAATCGGACTGGCGCGGCCGGGCAGTGCCTCGGCAGCGCTCGGCAGTGCAGTGGTCTTGCGCATGAACAACATCGGGTACCTACCTGCGACCTGATGGCGGGATGTATCTTTAATATATGCCATTACGCGGATTGCGGCAGCCCCGTTACGCGGGAGCGTCGACGACCGATCCGCCGAAGCCGCGAACCCGGTCAGTTCCGCGAATAGCCGATCAATGGCTTGCGCGGTCGGAACAGCAGCATCAGCAGAATTCCCAGCACGCCCATGACGGCAAAAACCGGCTGGTCCAAGAGCACCCGGACGACGCTATTCCAGAGCCAGGGCGCCTTGCCCTCCATCCAGACGTGGAAGGCCTGCTGGCTGGATTGATGGACATCGTTCCAGAACTGGCCGAAGCGGGTGAAACGCAAGGTCTGATCGGCGACCCAGCGGGCCCCATCATAGACCATGAAGACAAATCCACCCGCCAGCAGCAATAGCCCCATTAGGCGGAAAAAACCGCGGATCATGCGTCACCTTTTACCTGTCGCGCCCGAAAGTGCAGTCAGCCATTAACGAGGTAGCACAGGAAATTCAACCTCATCAGCGGCTTATCGGCCTTTTTGCGGCCAGCGTCCCGGCTCGAAGGAGGCCGGAAGGCGTTGACGCTGCAAAGCGCGCCCTCTATAAGACCGGCAATGGCGGCGGGCGCAATCCCGCCGCCGCTGTTCTTTGAGCAACGCCGCCACGTGAGCCTGTGCTCCGAGAGCGGCATTGCCGCAGAACACCCGAAAAACATATCAGCGTCGATCACGCGGTTGAACCGTCGGAACGCTTACGTCAGCTCGCGATCGGTCACCGTCGAAGGACATTTGAGAACATGGCCAATACTACTTCCGCTAAAAAGGCGACGCGCAAGATTGCCCGCCGCACCATTATCAACAAGTCGCGCCGCACCCAGATGCGCGGCGCGGTACGATCGGTCGAAGAGGCCATCAAGAATGGCGACCGCGATGCAGCGTTGAAGGCGATGGCGAATGCGGAGCCGGAGCTGATGCAGGCAGCGCAGCGCAACATCATTCACAAAAATAATGCAAGCCGAAAGGTCTCGCGGCTCGCGCATCAGATCGCAAAGCTTGCGAAATGAACTGATCGACAGACTATTCTTCAAGAAGCCCGGCAGTGCCGGGCTTTTTTGTTTTGTGGACTGATGTTTCGGTGGACGAAATTCTTAGATTCTTGCGTACCGTACTTTTACCGGTCCTATGTCAGGTGACGGGCTTAGCAAGTTGACGATGGCGACGAAGAAATCAATGCGGGCTCTTTGACCGCAGATGCTTTCGAAAAACACAACCGCGGTGGCGCGGCGGCATTCAACACTGCTTCAGGGTTACCCTTGCCCGACGAGCAAAAAAAATCGCGCGTGCGTAGTCACTTATCGGCATAGCGGCGGTCGGTTGTTGGAAATTTCCCCTCCGCCTCGCCGAAACGTAAACAATTTATGAATTTATTTTAGGCATTCGCGCGAAATATGACAGCGGCTCGGCGTTTCGAATCTGTGCACAGATTCAAAACCTTGCAACTTTGCACGAAATTGGCAGGCCGAATTGGCGAGCGCCAAGTTGTTTTTGCCGGCACCCGCAGTGAATCATTTTCGTTGCGGGAAACAAGGCTTGATGTATCTCTAAGAAGGTTCGCGGCGTCCACGGCTCTTGAGACCAGCGCGGTTTGAGATTCGGGGCGGACGTGCAAATCGGCGGCGGTGTGCGCGTTGGCGACGCTTTCCAAGCGATTGTCGGATTCAAACCCATAGCAATATGGGTATCGGAGTTCTGTGTCGAAATTTCTCAGGCGGGACAGTCGCGTCCCGTTCGCTTCGAACAAGAGAAATACGCACCGGCCCCCGACCGCACCGAAGGCGAGGCACGCGAGCGGGTTGGAATGAGCGGGCGGAGCGGAATGGCGTAACGGCGGGACCAATTGGGTTTCAGACGTCGCCGATCGAAATTGAATACACTTGGAATGGCAACTTGCCGTGGATAATCACGGTGAGACGGGGGGTAGTATGTCTTACGGAATCGTCACCGTTTTTAATCTGAAGTCATTTTCGAATGTTGCCGTATTGGCAGCCCAGGATGCCGCCTGTACGCGGCCTCCCGCGCGAGCTCCGGACGGGCCGTCGAGTACGCGCTAGCCTCGCGAAAGCTTCCTTTCCCGCCGATGATTTACCCGACGGCTTTCCGCCGAACGGCCGGTCTATGGTTGAAAGAGGAAGCGCGCTTGAGGCGCTCCCCGTGCGGGACACGCACGGCAGGTTTACCGTCAACTAAACTCCTTCAGAGAAGTCCCCTAGCAATGACAAATACCGAACAGGATCGTTGGTCACGTGTGAAAGGTCGGCTGCGGTCGACCGTCGGAGAGGACGTTTACACCAGCTGGTTTGCCCGCATGGATCTGGAAGGCGTCCAGCAGGAGAGTGTCCATCTTTCGGTGCCGACGCGATTTCTCAAGAGCTGGATCCAGGCGCACTACGCGGAGCGCGTTCTCACCTGCTGGCAAGCCGAGATGCCGGAAGTTCACCGGATAGATCTCACCGTGCGCACGGCGATGCGATGCGCCGCGCCGGTCAAGGAGGCTGCCGCGCCGTTCGATCCGCGCCGCGCCGAACGGCCGGATGGCCGGCCAGCGCCCGAGTTGCGTGCGACGGCGATCGCGCCCGTGTCCGCCAGTCACGACGCGCTCGGCGGTTCGCCGCTCGATCCACGGCTGACATTCGGAAGTTTCGTCATCGGGCGCTCCAATACACTGGCCCACGCCGCGGCGCGTCAGGTTGCGGAAGGCCGGCGCGGCGATGCCGTGATGTTCAATCCGCTCTACATCCATGCGGGCGTAGGGCTTGGCAAAACCCATCTGTTGCAGGCGGTGACCTGGGCCGGCAATTCCGGCAGCGAACGCAAGGTGCTTTACCTCACGGCCGAGAAATTCATGTACGGCTTCGTCGCGGCGCTGAAGACGCAGACCGCGCTGGCGTTCAAGGAGGCGTTGCGCGGCATCGACGTGCTTGTCATCGATGACCTGCAATTCCTGCAGGGCAAATCGACCCAGGCTGAGTTCTGTCACACCTTGAACGCGCTGATCGATGCCGGCCGCCAAGTGGTGATCGCGGCGGACCGTCCGCCTTCCGACCTTGAGAGCCTCGACGACCGCGTGCGCTCCCGTCTGGCCGGCGGCCTGGTCGTGGAGATGGGATCGCTCGGCGAAGAATTGCGGCTTGGCATCCTCAAGTCGCGTGTCGCCGCCGCCCGCGCGCATCACGCGACCTTCGACGTGCCGGAACAGGTGCTGGACTATCTTGCCCGAACCATCACCCATAACGGCCGCGACCTCGAGGGCGCCATCAATCGTCTGCTGGCGCACAGCAAACTCAACGCCCAGCCGGTCACACTGGAAATGGCCGAGCGCGAGGTGCGCGACCTGGTCCGCCCGCAGGAGCCCAAGCGGATCAAGATCGAGGACATCCAGCGGGTGGTGGCCCGGCAATACAATGTGAGCCGCTCCGACCTGTTGTCATCGCGCCGTACCGCGAACGTCGTCCGCCCGCGCCAGGTGGCGATGTATCTGGCCAAGACGCTGACCTTGCGCTCGCTGCCGGAAATCGGCCGCCGGTTCGGCGGACGCGACCACACCACCGTGCTGCACGCCGTGCGCAAGATCGAGGCCCTGGTTGCCAGGGATGTCGCGCTCTCCGAAGAGGTCGAATCCCTGAAGCGCCAGTTGCAGAGCGAGTGACCGCTCGTTCCGCATGGTCCCGGCGGATGCCGGGACCATGTGCCGCGGCAATATGGCGATTGGCACCGGGGCGGAACCGGTTGCGGTGATTGGCGTCCATGATGACGGCTCCCCCGCGCTCGCCCGGAAGGCCACGGATGGCCGCAAAACGTGGGGAACGGCCTGACGCATCTCTTGCGCTCGCGGGCCATCCGCGCCACCTTGAAGTCCCCCCAAGGGTTTGATCAAATCCAGCTTTGATCGGGCTTTTCGGGTTCAGACGCCGTGGCGCGCCTTCGGGGCCGCCCCGGCTTTTCCATCTTCGGATCAGGCGGGTATTGCAATGAAGGTTACCGTCGAACGCGCGCAACTCCTGAAATCGCTGGGCCACGTCCATCGCGTGGTCGAGCGCCGCAACACCATTCCGATCCTCGGCAACGTGCTGGTTCGCGCCGAAAACGCGCGGCTGTCGCTCAAGGCCACCGACCTCGATCTGGAGGTGACCGAAACGCTTGCGGCGGAAACCGCGACCGCCGGCTCGACCACCGTGCCGGCGCACATGTTTTACGACATCGTGCGCAAACTGCCCGAAGGCGCGCAAATCGTACTGGAAGGCGATGGTGACCGCTCGGTATTGGCGATCCGCGCCGGCCGCTCGCGCTTCACGCTGCAGACCCTGCCCGAAAACGATTTCCCCGACCTTGCCGCCGGCGACATGACGCATTCGTTCACGCTCGCCGCCGCCGACATGAAGCGGCTGATCGACCGGACACAATTTGCGATCTCGACCGAGGAAACCCGTTACTATCTCAATGGCATCTATCTGCACGCGGCCGGCAGCGCCAAGGCCGCAACCCTGCGCGCGGTGGCGACCGACGGGCATCGCCTGGCCCAGATCGATCTGCCGCTGCCCAAGGGCGCGGTCGGCATGCCCGGCGTGATCGTGCCGCGCAAGACCGTCGGCGAAGTGCAGCGTCTGATCGAGGACAACGAGGCTGAGGTCAAAATCGAACTGTCGCAGGGCAAGATCCGTTTCACCATCGGCAATGTGGTGCTGACCTCGAAACTGATCGATGGCACCTTTCCGGACTATGGCCGCGTCATCCCGCAGAACAACGACAAGGAACTCATCGTCGACAAGAAGGATTTCGAGGCCGCGGTCGACCGCGTCTCGACGATCTCGAGCGAGCGCGGCCGCGCGGTGAAACTGGCGCTATCGGCGGGCAAGCTGGTGCTGTCGGTGACCAATCCGGATTCCGGCAGCGCCACCGAGGAGCTTGAAGTCGAATACGCTTCCGATCCGCTCGATATCGGGTTCAACTCGCGCTATCTGCTCGACATCGCGGCCCAGATCGAGGGCGAGGTCGCGGTCCTGAGGCTGGCCGATCCCGGCTCGCCGACCCTGGTGCAGGACAAGGATTCCAAAGGCGCACTCTACGTGCTGATGCCGATGCGGGTGTAGGATCCACCAATCGTCATTGCCGGGCTTGACCCGGCAATCCATCCAGCCAAATGACCTATTGAGTATACATCCTAGCAAGCAGGGCCGGTGGAACACTGTATGTCGGCGTGACAAACAATCTTGTGCGGCGTGTTTACGAGCATCGAGAAGGCTTGGCAGATGGCTTTACCAAGCGGTACGGCATCAAGATGCTGGTCTATTTTGAGCCTCACGATACAGTTGCGGCTGCGCTTCAGCGGGAAAAGAACATCAAACACTGGTCGCGCGAGTGGAAAATCGATCTGATCGTCGCGAACAATTCCGAATGGCGAGATCTATACGAAGAGATTGTCCGCTAGCGCGGACGATGGATTGCCGGGTCAAGCCCGGCAATGACAGCAGATCATGACCGCCTCCCGCATTCACCGCCTCACGCTCACGCATTTCCGCAACTATCGCGCCGCGAGCTTGGAGACGCGTGGCGACGTGGTGGTGCTGGTTGGCCCGAACGGTGCCGGGAAGACCAACTGCATCGAGGCGATCTCGTTTCTGTCGCCGGGACGCGGCTTGCGCCGCGCAACCCTTGAGGATGTCGCCGACAATCAGGGCGATGGCTCGTGGGCGGTGTCCGCCGAGGTCGAGGGCGCCCTTGGGCTGGCCACGCTCGGCACCGGGATCGATGCCCCCGGCGGAGAGGCTTCCGCCACCGGCCGGCGCTGTCGCATCGACCGCGAGCCGGTGACCTCGGCGACGGCGTTCGGCGACCACTTGCGCATGGTGTGGCTGACGCCTTCGATGGACGGGCTGTTTCTGGGTCCGGCTTCGGAGCGGCGGCGGTTCTTCGACCGGCTGGTGCTGGCGATCGACAGCGAGCATTCGGCGCGGGTATCGGCGCTCGACCGCTCCTTGCGTTCGCGCAACCGGTTGCTGGAAGTGCGCAACTACGACGACCATTGGTGCGACGCCATCGAGCGCGAAACGGCGGAACTCGCTGTCGCGGTGGCGGCGATGCGCGGCCAGACCGCAACGAAACTTGCAGCCATGCTGCGCGCACGCGGTGAAACATCCGCGTTTCCCTCCGCCCAGATCATGCTCGACGGCTGGATGGAGAATGCGCTGATGTCAGAACCCGCGACCTCGGTCGAGGATCGCTATCGCGAGATCCTGCGCAGCAGCCGCGCGCGTGATGCCGTCGCCGGCCGCACGCTCGACGGCCCGCACCTCACCGACCTGCAGGTGATCTACGCGCCGAAAGCCATGCCGGCCCGCGACGCCTCGACCGGCGAGCAGAAGGCGCTGTTGATCGGCCTGGTGCTGGCGCATGCCAGTCTGGTCGCGGAAATGACCGGCATTACCCCGCTATTGCTGCTCGACGAGGTGGTTGCCCATCTCGATCCCGGCAGGCGCACCGCGCTGTTCGACGAACTCTCAAGGCTTGGCGCGCAGGTCTGGATGACCGGCGCTGACCCTGCGGCATTTGCCGGCATCGGCCGATCAGGCGAGATTTTCGCCGTCGATTCCGGCCAGATCACCGGCCGCGCCTGATGCGGTAGATGAGCCCGGTTTGAACCAAAGCCTTCACCGGCGCGACTAGCTGTGAGAGCTGCGCCACTCACGTCGCGGCCATCGCTGCCGCGCGACACCATCCGGTGTCGGCCATACTGGAGATCGCCAATGTTTGGACCGACGCGCGGGGTGCTGGGCGCCGCCACAAAAAGCCTGCTGGTCTCGATCTTCGTATGGGTGGCAAGCGCACCGATCGCCGCCGGCGCCGACGAGGGCCTGGTCGACGTCCGGACGCTGCCGCGCCTCGAGGGCGCCGTGGAAAACCCGGCCCATACCGAGGTTCATAGCCTGAGCTACGGCGTTCCAATCGCGGGCGCAATCATGGTCGCGGCGACCAGGAAGCTGTTGGCTGACAACGGCTGGACGCAATATGTGCGGCCGATGGAAGAATCCAGCACTTCCCTGCTGTTCAAGAAGGGGCGGCAAGGGCTGTACGTGTCTTTTACCCAGGGCAGGCCGGACCGATCGGCGGTGAATTACTCCGCCAACAGGATCACGGCGAATGTGCCATTTCCGGATGACGCGACGGATATCGTGTTCGATGAGCGCCGGCCTTATCTTCGCTGCATGACTGCCGCTGCGGTTCACACCACGCTCGATTTCTTCCGCAAGGGACTCGCCGCGGCCGGCTGGTCGCCCCTATCCGCTGCAGACATTTCAGCGCATTGGCCGAACGCCAGGCCCGATGAGAGAATCGAGAACGACGCGCGTACCTACTACAATTACGACAATCATGACGGCGGCTACAAGCAGCCGCCGATCATGCTGTCGTTGCAACGCGGCGGCGACGGCAAGACCAGCGCCGAGATCAAGGTCGCGCCATTCGCGCTGCCGCAGGATCTCGAGGTCGTCAGGGAGACGATCGACCTGCCCGAGCCGAATCACACCCCGAGCTTTGGAAGTACCGGGAGCGCCGACTCGATCCGCCGCAAGCTCGAGGGCATCACGGTTGCCGAAATTCCCGTGGTGCTGGCGTTCTATCGCCGCGAGCTCGCGGCACGCGGCTGGAAGGAACAGACCAGCGGCGCGGTTCTCACCGACAATGAAGCCACGCTTGATTTTTCTTCCGCGGATCAAACCGCCACGCTCCGGCTCGGTCACAAATACGACCTGACCACGGTCAGCCTGGTTGCCCAGGTGAAGGAAGCCGCACTGGCGGCGCGGGCGAAGGCGAAGAAGGAAGCCGATGAGAAATTCCTTGGCGATGCCATGGCAACCGCGAAGCAGATGATCGCGGCGGACGAGGTGAGGCGGGCCGCGCAGGCCGCCAACCTTTCGGATGCGCCCCTGAAAGCACTCGCCGACAACACCATGCCGGTGCCCGTGCCGGAGACCGCCGAGAACGTCCAGTTCAACGGCGAGGATGGCAAGCTTGAGTTTGACTCATCGTCAAGCGTGAAGGCGCTCGCGGCGTTCTACCGCGGCTTGCTGAAGCCGCTGGGCTGGAAGGAGCAGCCATCGGTGATCAACAAATCCACCATGGTGGTGATGGAATTCTCCAGGGGCGGAAAGGAACTGTCGTTCACCGCCATGCAGATGGGCCCCAAGGTCAATGTCACCGCCGACGGGTCCGGGCTCGTGATGGCAAATGCCAAGCCGGAGGCGGCCACCGCTCGGGCGTCCGATGCGGCGGGCGGCAAGGCGGTGGCGGAAAATCTCGAAGCAGAGCCCGACTCCGCGCTGCCAGTGCCGAAACAGCACTCCATGAGTTCGATTGGGATCGGAAAGCTTCCCGGCACCGAAACCGCGATCCGCCGGGAACTCAACGCCAGCATTCCGGCCGAGCTTGGTTCGGTGCTCGCGTTCTATCGCGGCGAACTCGGCAAGCGCGGGTGGAAAGAATCGGCGGATCGCGCGGCCGTCAGGCCGGATCAGGCGCAACTGGCGTTTTCCGCTCCCGAGGGACCAGCCATCCTGAAGCTCGGCCGCAGCAATGGCGAGACCACGGTCAATCTGGCGCAGAAGATTCCGGCTGCGGCGGCGAAGGGGGACATCATGCCCAAGCCCGGCCAGGCCAGGCTGATGTTCGTCAATATCGGCGATGGCGAGGCGGCTGTGACGATCAACAAGCAGACGATCAGGATCGCGGCCGGCGCCGGCACGCCGCAATCAAAGGGCCCGACGCTCGACTTGCCGCCGGGCAAATATCAATATTCGCTGAAAGTCGCGGGGGGCCCGGTTCGAAACAACGCGATCGAGGTGGCCGCCGACGATGCCTGGGGGCTGATGATTGCCCCCGGCGGGGAGGTCATGTCGCTGCAGGTATATTGATGCGGCGGGCGCGGGCGAAACGCCGGGCCGGCGCAATCATGGCGATCCGTTCGACGCTCGCGGGCTTTGCCCGTGCAGCACCTTACCGATGATGGATTGTATCAAGAATACCGATCCCTTTTCGGTCAGGTGAACCTGATCGCTTGCGGAAAGGTCGTGGGCCGTATCGCCGATCCGCGCCAAACAGCCGTCGGCGTTGCACATCGTGTCCCATACCGAGATGAATTCGGCGCCAAGCGGGACCAGCTTCTCGCGCAGGCGCGTGCCGGATGAATCGGCCGCGGCACGGTCGGAACGTTCCGGAATCAGGCGATGATGCAGCAGGAAATAGCGCAGCACCTCGTTCGGCAGCCCGCGTTTCCACCACGGCACCGAGCCGAGCACGATGACGCGCGCCTTGGTCTGCATTTTCAGCGCGGCCACGGTCTCGGCCACGCCGTCGAGGTATCGATCCCAGGTGCTGTGCAGCAAGACGATGTCCGGCTGCAGCTCGTGTGCGATCGACAGGATCTTGTCGTTGATGGCCCGGCAATTCGGCACGCCGGCCACATCGGTGTTGAGCGCCGGAACGCAGGCGCTGGAGGTAAACTGCGCGATCCCGAAGTCGTTGGTTTCCTGGGCCTTGCGCAGACCGGGCAACAGCGCGGCGGCGGTCGAATCTCCCCACACGAAAACAAGCGGCCGCCGACCCGGGTCGACGCAACTGGCGGCGAACGAGGTTTCATGGCTGAGATCGAGCAGGCACTCGTGAACCCGCCATTTTGACGTGTCCCTCCGCACGTCCGTCATCTCGCGAATTTCCGGCGGCAGCCGGAAATCGAACCCGCGTCCCGTCACGATCACGCCGCCGGCCGCCGCGACCAGCACCATGCCCGTACACAGGCTGACGATCCGGGGCAGGCTCGGTCGGCCAAATCGAAACGGGATTTCGATGAAGCGGTAGGTCAGCCATGCCAGCGCAAAGCTCAGCCCCACGATCAGAGCGCGATCGAGCAGGGTGAGGGGTGCAAATTTGATGATTCCGAAAAATACCAGCAGCGGCCAATGCCAGAGATAGAGCGGATAGCTGATCAGGCCGATCCTGACAAAACCGGCGCCGGCGAGCAGGTGCCGACAGCCCCATGCCGCGGGCGCCGACAGCAGTAGGGCTCCGCCGGCGACCGGCAGAACCGCCCACCATCCGGGAAATGCACTCCTGGAATTGAGAACGGCGGCCGCCGCCGCAACCAGCAAAAGCCCGATCGCGGCGCGCCAATTGCTGGCGACACTGGTTTGCCCGATCCGACTCCAGCCGCAGGCCAAGGCGGCGCCTGCCAGCAATTCCCACGCCCGGGTGAACGGCAGATAGAAGGTCGCCACAGGGTCCGGGCTGATCAGCACCACGTTGAGGGCAAAGGATGCAACGCCGATCACCGCGGCCACGGCCAGAATGTTCAGGCGCATTCGGGCGGCCAGCATCAGGAGCAACGGCCAGAACAGGTAGAACTGTTCCTCGATGCCCAGCGACCAAAGATGCAGCAGCGGCTTTTTGCCCGATTCGATGTCGAAATAGCCGGACTGCAGCAGCAGCGCTATGTTCGAGAAGAACGCTGCGCTGGCAAACACGTCGGCGCTCAACTGCGCATAGGCCGAAGGAAGCATCCACAGCCAGCCCAGCACCAGCGTCGCGAAAAGCACGGCTATCAGGGCCGGGAAAATCCGCCTGATCCGCCGGCCGTAGAAGGCGAGCAGGCTGAAGCGCCGCTGATCCAGCTCGCGCACGATGATGCCGGTGATCAGGAATCCGGATATCACGAAGAAAATGTCGACACCGATGAAGCCGCCCGGCATGGCCTCCGGGAAGGCGTGAAAGCCCACGACCAGCATCACCGCGATTGCGCGAAGGCCATCAATATCCGGCCGGTATCGATCTGAGGGCTGGGACAAGTCAGGCCAATCCAAGGGTCGCGCCACATACACAGCGCGTAGGCCGAAGTCGATAGACCCCGCGACGCTGGCATCGGCCTTCTCTAGCAGTTCTCCGGCGGTCTGCCAGTTACGGCTGAATTGCTCCATGGCAGCCGGTGCGCGGCGTTGCCAACCAGCACTTTCGGGGACGAAAAATCGCTTCCCGAATCGCCCTTTTGCCGGGCGCTCGAATCGGCTCCTGCCTGCCTTGAAAAACCGTGAAAAAGTCCTATTTGTTCAATAGCTTGCTGACACAGACTTTGCGCTAGGCGCAGTGCGCCTTTCATGGCAGAAATAACCCAATCAGCGCCTGATTTTGCGCGGCTGATTCGAAGATATCCTCGAAGGCTTCACATGACAGAACCCGCCCGGCAATCGATCGCCGATACTGAGCATTCCATTCCAATCGAATATGGTGCGGAATCGATCCGGGTTTTGAAGGGGCTCGACGCCGTCCGCAAGCGGCCGGGCATGTATATCGGCGACACCGATGACGGTTCCGGCCTGCATCACATGGTCTACGAGGTCGTCGACAACGCCATCGACGAGGCGCTCGCGGGCCACGCCACCGCGGTGGAGGTCGTGCTCAACGCTGACGGCTCCGTCACCGTGCGCGACGATGGCCGTGGAGTTCCCGTCGATATCCACAAAGGCGAGGGCATTTCCGCAGCCGAGGTCATCATGACCCAGCTGCATGCAGGGGGAAAATTCGACCAGAATTCCTACAAGGTGTCCGGCGGGCTTCATGGTGTCGGCGTTTCCGTCGTCAACGCGCTGTCGAGCAAATTGCAGCTCAGGGTCTGGCGCGATGGCAAGGAGCATTTTGTCGAATTCGTCCACGGCGACGTGGTGGCGCCGCTGAAGGTGGTCGGCGACGCCCACGGCAAGCGCGGCACCGAGGTGACCTTCCTTGCCTCCAAGGAAACCTTCACCAATGTCGAATACGACTTCGCGACCCTCGAACATCGCCTGCGCGAGCTCGCGTTCCTGAATTCCGGCGTCAATATCGTTTTGTCCGACATGCGCCATGCGGTCGAGAAACGCGAGGAGATGCATTACGACGGCGGCGTCGAGGAGTTCGTGAAATATCTCGACCGCAACAAGAAGCCGATGGTGCCCGCGCCGATCATGATCAATGCGGAGATGAACGGGATCGGCGTCGAGGCGGCGCTGTGGTGGAACGACAGTTATCATGAGAATGTGCTGTGCTTCACCAACAACATTCCCCAGCGTGATGGCGGCACGCATCTTGCGGGCTTCCGCGGCGCGCTGACCCGCCAGGTTAACGGCTACGCCGACGCCATCGCCAAGCGCGAGAAGATCGCGCTGACCGGCGATGACTGCCGCGAGGGCCTGACCGCGGTGCTTTCGGTAAAAGTGCCCGATCCGAAGTTCTCCTCGCAGACCAAGGACAAGCTGGTGTCCTCGGAAGTGCGCCCGGTGGTCGAGAATGTCCTCAACGAGGCATTGGCGGCGTGGTTCGAGGAACATCCCGCAGAGGCCAAGATCATCGTCGGCAAGGTGGTGGAAGCCGCAGCCGCCCGCGAGGCGGCGCGCAAGGCGCGCGAGCTGACGCGGCGCAAGGGCGCGCTCGACATCGCCTCGCTGCCGGGCAAGCTAGCCGACTGCCAGGAACGCGATCCCGCGAAATCTGAACTGTTCATCGTCGAGGGCGACAGCGCCGGTGGCAGCGCCAAGCAGGGCCGCAACCGCGAATTCCAGGCAGTGCTGCCGCTGCGCGGCAAGATTCTCAACGTCGAGCGCGCCCGCTTCGACAAGATGCTGAGCTCCGAGCAGATCGGCACGCTGATCACGGCATTGGGCACCGGAATCGGCCGCGACGATTTCGACCTGTCAAAGCTGCGCTATCACAAGATCATTCTGATGACTGACGCCGACGTCGACGGCGCGCATATCCGCACGCTGCTGTTGACATTCTTCTTCCGCCAGATGCCCTCGCTGATCGAGGGCGGCTTCCTGTACATCGCGCAGCCGCCGCTCTACAAGGTGAACCGCGGCAAATCCGAGCAATACCTGAAGGACAACACCGCGCTGGACGACTACCTGATCAATACCGGCCTCGAAGACTGCGTCTTCAAGCTGGCGACGGGCGAGGACCGCAAGGGCCGCGACCTGCAGGCGCTGGTGGAGGACGCTCGGATCATCCGCGGCACATTGCACAATCTGCACAGCCGCTATAACCGCAAGGTGATCGAGCAGGCGGCGATTGCCGGCGTGCTGAGCCCGAACATCATCGGCGACGTCACCACCGCCAACGCCGCCGCAGATTATATCGCGCGGCGGCTCGATGGGCTGGCAGACGAGGTCGAGCGGGGCTGGACCGGCCGCTTCACCGAAGGCGAAGGCTTCCTGTTCGAGCGCACGGTGCGCGGCGTCAAGGACGTCGCCATCATCGATGACGCGCTGCTCGGCTCCGCCGACGCGCGCAAGCTCGATGAATACGCCGCAAGGCTGCAGGAAGCCTATCCGCGTCCCGGCCTGCTGCGCCGCAAGGACGCCGAAACCGTGATTCACGGCCCGGTCAGTCTGTTCGAGGCGGTGACCGACGCCGGGCGCGAGGGGGTCAAGCTGCAACGCTACAAAGGCCTCGGCGAGATGAACCCGAGCCAGCTCTGGGAAACCACGCTCGACACCAATGAGCGCTCGCTGCTGCAGGTGAAGATCAAGGAGGTCGACGAGGCCGACGACATCTTCACCAAGCTGATGGGCGATGTGGTCGAACCGCGCCGTGAATTCATCCAGGATAATTCGCTCAGCGCCAATGTGGATGTGTGAGGCACCTGTAGTAACGCGTGCCGCCCATCCA
Organism: Bradyrhizobium sp.; assembly: GCF_004799445.1. GTDB lineage: Bacteria > Pseudomonadota > Alphaproteobacteria > Rhizobiales > Xanthobacteraceae > Bradyrhizobium. Next base: position 6,339 of record NZ_SSNA01000066.1, on the reverse strand, counting down.
GCCCGGATTGTCAGGCGTGCCGGTGCGGCGTTTCAGACCATTCGGTGACGCAGCGCTCCAGGTCCTTCAGGTTCTGTCGCATCTGCTCCAGCACAAATCCCATCGCGAAAAAGCGCTCGACGACGTCGCCGGGCAGGCCGCGCGTCAGCCCTTCGCTGCGGACGGCCGCGACCTCGGCGGCATAGACCTGCAGCGCCACGTCGATCGACGAGGATGCCGGACAGGCGGCACGCGCTCGCAAGGCCGCGGCAACGCAGCGCAGATAGGTCACGATCGTATTATTGATTTCAGCCAGCGGACCCGCGAGCCGCGCCTGCAAACCTGACGGCAGCGGCGCCACGCTCGCGCGCCCGATCATCACAAGGTCGTGGCGCAGCCGCATCGTGGTGCGGAGCAGCGGGCCGGTGTCCGGCCCCGTCGACAGATGCGCCGCGCGCTCGCGCTCCGCTTCCGCGCCGAGGGCATTCAATTCGACCAGCGCCTTGCCGATGCCGTCCTGAATCCGGTGCAAGGCGTCGTTGTCGAGGCCGCGCGTCAGGCCCGCCAGCAATTCGCCAAAGGCGGCGGCGATCAGTTCCAGCGTCCGCGCAGCGCTGATGCGGATCTGGCTGTGCGCCCGCGACGGCAGCACGAAGAAAGACACCAGAAGCCCGGTGAACGCCCCGACCGTCACTTCCATGACGCGGTCGATCGCGGAGCCGAGGGGATTGGCGTGGCTGATGGTCGGGACCAGCAGCACGATCACCGCGGTGACGGTGGCCGCGTTGAGGCTGGGATTGATGGCGCCGACGAAAGCCAGCGGCGCGACCGCAAGCACCAGCAACCCAAGCAGTCCGGCCTCTCCGGAATACGGAATAAATATCGCGATGGCGCCGCCATAGATCGCGCCGCCCACGGTCCCGAGCATATAGTCGCGGGTCGCCTTCAGCGACCGGCCGACGCTCATCTGGGTCACGATCAGCGAGGTCAGCACGGCCCATAGCGGCAGCATCAAATGGAATGCGGTCGCGCTTGCGTAGGCGATTGCGGCCGCCAACGTGACTCTGAAGGCAAGCGCCAGTTGTGCCTTCCGGGACCGGATCAGGTCGGACAGCGATTTCAGCAATGCGATCATTCGACCCTTTCCGGAATCTGCAGAACAGCCGGTTTTAAACCAATTTGAGCATGGCTGCTGCCCGTCTCGCGCCGGCGACTTGAAACCGGAAATCAGGCCGCCTACCCTGCATGATAACAGCGAGGAAACAAAATGGCCGATGAAACCGCAACGCTCGCCGCCTATGTCGCCGATCTGAAATACGAGGATATTCCGGACCAAGTGCGCGAGCGCGCCAAGGTGCTGACGCTGGATTTCCTCGGCAGCGCTATCCGGGCGCGGCGTGACGCGGAATCCACGCCCTCGCTGTTGAAAATGCTCGAGGCGCTGGCGCTTGACGGAAGCGGCGAATCCACCGTGTTCGGCGATGGCAAGACCTGGACGCCGGCGGTCGCCGCGCTGCTCAACGGCGCGCTCGGCCATTCGCTTGATTTCGACGACACCCATGCGGATTCCTCGCTGCATCCAAGCGCGCCGGTGGTACCGGCCGCATTCGCGATCGGCGAACTGGTCGGCGCCTCGGGCCGCGATGTGCTCACCGCGATTGTCGCCGGCTACGAGGTGTGCTGCCGGCTCGGCAATGCGCTCGATCCCACCTCGCATTACGCCCGCGGTTTCCACCCCACGGCGACCGCCGGCACCTATGGCGCCGCGGCTGCGGCGGCGAAATTGTTCGGCCTGTCGAAGGCGCAGATCGTGGCTGCCTTCGGGGTCGCGGGCAGCCAGGCCGCGGGCTCGCTGCAGTTTCTGGTCAATGGCGCCTGGAACAAGCGCTACCAGGTCGGCGCGGCGGCGATGAACGGCGTGATCGCCGCAACCCTGGCGCGCAGTGATTTCGTCGGCGCGACCGAATCGGTCGAGGGCAAGCATGGCCTCTTGGTTGGCTACACCGACAATGCCCATCCGGAGAAAGCGGTCGTCGGGCTCGGCAAAATCTACGAGACCATGAAGATCGGGGTAAAACCCTATCCGAGCTGCCGCTACACCCACGCCGCGCTCGATGCGCTGATCGCGATGCGCCGCGAGCACAATCTGACGCCGGACCAGATCCGGCGCGTCGAGATCGGGCTGCATCGCAACGGCATCACGCTCACCGGCGACGCCGCCACCAAGCGGCACCCGACCTCCGTTGTCGGCGGCCAGTTCTCGATGTTCTTCACCGGCGCCGTCGCGCTCGATCAGGGCCGTTTCGGCTGGGACGATTACCAGCGGCTTGGCGAGCCCGCGGTCGATGCGCTGGCGGACAAGTTCGACGTCGTGCAGGACGACCGCCTCGAGATCGGCCGCAACCACCCCTTTGGCGCGCGCGTCAGCATCACCACCGACGACGGCGTGCACGAACGTATCTATGCCGATCCCTCCGGTGAGCCGAATTCATTTCCGGACGCGCAGGCGATGGCGCAGAAATTCCTCACCCTCGCGCGCCCGGTGCTCAACGGTCGCGCCGATCAGCTTGCCGACGCGATTCTCTCACTGGAACGGTTCGACCGGGTCGAGCAGGCGACGCATCTCGGACGGCAGTAGGGCACAGGTTATGGCTTGGGTTGCGCGGTCCAGGCTTCGCGGCGCGTCACCCACAAATCGGTGACATGGCCGAACAGCTCGACTTCGCCTTCAATGGTCGCGCCGAGGCGCCGTGCGACGTTTTGTGATGCGAGGTTTTCCGGGCGGATGGTGTGGACGATCCGGTCGATCTCGAAACGCGCGAACACCCAATCGATCGACGCGGTTGCGGCCTCGACCGCGTAGCCCTTGCCACGAAAGCCGGTGGTGATAGCCCAGCCGACTTCAAGGCCCGGCCAACCCGCAGGGAACCAGGGTCCAACTCGCCCGACATAGCGGCCGGTCTGCTTTTCCTCGACCACAAACATGCCGAAGCCGTGCAGCGCCCAATGTCCGGCCATGATGGCTGCGTTCCTCCAGCCGACGAACCCGTCGGTGACGGCCTTGCCATCCGACGTGATGAAAAGCGCCGTGGCGGGATCGGCGAGCATCGCCGTGTTCGGTTCGATGTCGGCTTCCCGCCATCGCCGCAATATCAGACGGTCAGTCTCGATGACAGGGCCGTTCGGTGGGGCAAGTATGACGCCGGCTTTGACGGGAGCGATCATCGGAGCTGCCATTTCATGCTGAAATCGGCCGCTTATACCATGTCAGGCCAGTGCTGTTCGTATCATCCGTGCAAGATCCGACTTGCGATACGGCTTGGCAAGCAGCAACACGCCGGCATCGAGCTGGCCATGGTGGATGATGGCTTCATTCGAATAGCCGGAGGTATACAATATTCTTAGCGAGGCCCTTCGCTTCAAGGCCGCGGCGGCGAGTTGGCGGCCGTTCATCGAACCCGGCATGATCATATCGGTAAACAGGAGATCGATTGCCTGGGGGCCGTCGATGACTGCCATGGCTTCTGCTGCATTGACCGCCGCCAGCGTGAGATATCCGAGGCTCTGAATCTGGCTGACCACAAACGTCCGTACCAGATTGTCGTCCTCAACAACCAGGATGGTCTCACGGCCGCCTTCGAGCACTGGCGGGCTCTCCGCCACGGCGGGATTGGCGACGCCTGCCGCCCGCGGCAGATAAATCCTGATCGTCGTGCCGTGACCTTCTTCGCTATAAATCTTGATATGTCCATTGGACTGCTTGACGAATCCGTAGACCATGCTGAGCCCGAGACCGGTCCCCTTGTCGACGTCCTTGGTGGTGAAGAAGGGTTCGAAAACCTTGTTCAGAATGTCAGCGGGAATGCCGTGCCCGGAATCGGTCACCGCAACCATCACATAGTCGCCCGCGACGACATCGCTGTTCATCCTGACGTAGCCGTCGTCGAGGACGACATTGCTGGTCTCGATGATGAGCTTGCCGCCTTCGGGCATCGCATCCCGGGCATTGAGCGAAAGGTTTAGGATCGCGTTGGTGAGTTGACTGGGGTCGACCAGTGCGGGCCAGGCATCGCCCGCGAGCTTCATGTGGGTCTCGATGTGTTCGCCCAGCGTTGGCCGCAGCAGCTTGGCAGCCTCCATCACCAGTGCATTGACATCGACCTCACACGGCTGCAGCGGCTGCTTGCGCGCGAAAGCCAGCAGGCGCTGGGTCAGATCGCCGCCGCGCGCGGCGGCCTCCTCGATCATCCTGGCGATAGCGACGAGTTCTGGTTGTCCAGCGACGGCTTCGGCCAGGATCTCGATCGTCCCGGTAATGACGGTGAGAATGTTGTTCAGATCGTGGGCGATGCCGCCGGTCAATTGACCGACCGCTTCCATTTTCTGGGACTGACGAAGCTGCACGTCCGCGACGCTCTTCTCGTCCAGCAGCCGGTCCTTTTCCTCGACAAGCGCCTTCATCCGATCGACGGTAACCTGCAGGGCCTCCCCGCGGGAGGCGGTCGAGACGGCCTCGGCCAGAACGTTGGCGAAGCCGGTGAGAAAATTGATGTCGTACTGGTCGTAGTCGTGCTGCTTGTCGTTGTCGATCTCGAGTATCCCGTAAGGCTGCTCGTCGCTGCCCTTGATGATGACGTCGATGATCGAGACGATGCCGTGGGCGGCATAAAATGGCGGCGGGTCGAAACCGGTGACCTTTTGCAAATCATCGATAATCGATGGTAGCCCGGTGGTGAAGGCGCGCCCCTGCGGCGAGCTCATATCGGCGCGCGACACCACGCGACCGACCACTCCGTCCTGCCAGCCAAAGCCGGCGACGATGAGAAGGTCATTCTCCTCGGCGCGATAGCGACACACTTTGCTGAAGGGCACGCTGAGGCCTTCGGCACAGACCCGAACCGCCTCCTTCAAAATGTTTATCAGGTTGCGCTCGCGGAGCGCGAAACTGCCAAATCTGGCGATGGCCGCCTGCTGGCGAAGCAGCTTTTGAACCTGGGCAGCGGCATCGGTCATCAGACGGCTCGACTGCTCTGTTTGGGATTGCCGGAATTTGCCCCGGCCGACGCCCGACTTATATCCGTAAAGTTACGGGGATCGATCTTTATTAAATCCGTCCCCCGCGCGCATGGTCTGTGCTCGCCCAACATAGTGTGCAATTTTGACCATAGCGGTGCGGTGGCATCAGCGGCAGTGCTGCCCGCCCCGATCGGCCTCAAGAACCGCGCCGTGCGCCGATCGACCGGCCGCGCCGGAAAGCCGTTGCGGCGCGCGCTTCGGACAGAGGGCGGGACGACGGCTTGTCATTTCTGCGATTTTTTGAAACCTTGATGGCGACCTGGCCGATCGCAACGAGCCGGGCTATCGCACAGGGAGCAACGATCATGAAACGTCGGGACGTTCTCAGGACCATGGCTATCGCAGGAGTGGCGGCTGGCGCGGGCAGTAGCGCGGCAACGGCGCAGGCCGCGGCCCAGACCTTCGTGCTGGTCCACGGCGCCTGGCACGGGGGCTGGTGCTGGAGCCGGGTGGCCGACAGGCTGCACGCGGCCGGGCATCATGTGTTCACGCCGACGCAGACCGGGCTCGGCGAGCGCAAGCATCTGTTGTCGAAAGACATCACGCTCGACACTTTCACCAGGGATATCGCCAATGTGATCGAGGCCGAGGAGCTGACCAATGTCGTGCTGGTCGGGCATTCCTTCGGCGGGCTTGCGATCAGCGGCGTTGCCGACGCGATGCCCGAGCGGATTCGCCATCTGGTCTATCTGGATTCGCTGATGGTGGAGGGTGGCAAGAGCCCGTTCGACAGCCTGCCGCCGGATGTCGTGGCGGCGCGCCGCAAGGCCGCGGAGGAATCCAGCGGAGGATTGAGCCTTCCCGCTCCGCCGCCATCCGCCTTCGGCGTTTCCGACGCCAAGGATACCGAATGGGTCAAGCGCCGGCTGACACCGCATCCGCTCGGGACCTACACCAGCCCGCAAAATATCAAGGGGCCGGTCGGCAACAACCTGCCGCGGACCTATATCCATTGCACCAATCCGTCTTATGCCGCGCTGCAGGCCTCGCGCAACTGGGTCAAGGCGCAACAGGGATGGCGCTGGGCCGAAATCGCCACCGGCCATGACGCCATGGTGATGGCACCCGACGAACTCACGCGCATGCTGATCGGCGTTTCTAGCTGAACGGAATGCGCCGAAGGCTTGGTCATGGCCGGGCATCGCCGTCCGAAGCGCGGCGCTGCTTCGTCACATCTAGAGCAAGATCGGTTCTGATTGAATCAGAACCGACGCTCTAATCTTTTGTTTTGACGCGTTTTCTTCACGCGAACCGGTATCCACCCCGCATCAAGTGCGGGGCAGG
>NZ_SSNA01000065.1 GCF_004799445.1 Bradyrhizobium sp. | reverse complement strand
GAGCGAAGCGCCACTCCCGTTCGGGGCTGCGCTGAGCACATGCGCCAGCAGCGACTGACCGGCCACGGGATGCAGGACCTTGGGCGCCGCGGAGCGCATGCGGGTACCCTCGCCGGCCGCGAGCACGATGGTCAGGCTGGTCCTGCCGGTCATCCGAATCCTTGCAGTTGCGGCCGATATTGCGCCGCCGTCGTCATAAAGCGTTTTTGTCCTGCATGGAAACCCGGATTCATCACCCGGTAAAATGCCGGGGATTCAAGTTGAGGGCCCATTTCCTGTTAATGTTTGCCGCGTGATTCGGTGGGGCCTTGGGGGGCCGAAGACTTCGTATGGCTAGGGATTCCGATAAGCGGGCGGGCAACTTCGAGACCGAGAATACCGGCGGCTTGCTCTCCGGCTTCCTGGCCGAGGAGGATGAATTCGACCGGCGCTCGCTATGGCGGCTAGGGTCGTGGGCGGTTGCGTCGGTCGGCGCGGTCATCATTGCGATGCTTGCCAACCAAACCTCGATCGGAACGCGGCGCGAACAGATCGCATCGGCCGATCTGGCGCGGCAGCAGATTCAGTCAGTCGCCAAGGAAAGCCAAAGCGAAGCCCGGCGCGTGGCCTCCGCCATCGAAACCCTGAACGGTGATCGTGATCGGCTGTACGCGCGCGTTTCGGTTCTGGAACAGGGCCTGGATTCGGTGACCGGCGCGATCGCGCGGCAAAGTTCCGCGGTGACGCCGCCGCAAGCCGCCGCCGCGCCCGCCGCCTCTGCTTCTTCGGCTGCAGCTTCTCCGGCTGCTGCTCCGGCCCCCGCTCCCGTGGCTGCCGTATCGGCAGAAGCGCCGACGATGGCGCAAAAACAGCCGGCCGCACCGGTGGTATCGCCGCTGGCGGCGATGCCGCCCGCACCTACGGAAAAGCCCCCGACGGTTGCCGCTGCAGTGGATCCCGCGCCAGCTGCGGCATCGTCTGGCGCGCAGGGGGGAGCTGCAAAGGCCCCTGCCGAAACGCCGGCGACGCCGCTGATGGCCTCGAAATCGATCATGGCGCCGCCCGATCCGGCGGCCGGAAAGCTGATCGAATCCAGCCTACCGCCCAAAACCGTCACCGCCGCGCCCATGCCGGAAATAGTGGCTGCAACTCCGCCCACCGAGGAAGCGGAGCCGGACAATGCCGCGCCGACGCCCCAACTCGCCGTCCAGCACACCGAATTCGGGGTCGATGTTGGCGGCGCGAACTCGCTTCCTGGCTTGCGCGCATTGTGGCGCGGGCTGCTCAAATCGCGATCGAATGCCGCGCTGACGGCGCTGCGCCCGATCATCGTGATCAAGGAAGGCAACAACGGCCTCGGCATGCAGCTGCGGCTGGTGGCCGGACCAATCAAGGATGCCGCGGCGGCGGCGAAAATCTGCGCCGCGATGACCGAAAACGATCGGACCTGCACGACAACGGTATTCGAAGGCCAGCGCTTGGCCATGAATGCCGACCAGCCGGCTGCCGACGCCAAGCCTCACGCCGCTGAGGTGCAGCCTGCTGCTGCAGCCAAACCCGCCGTGCACAAGCACTACACTTTCAAGCGAGCCGCCAGGGAGGAACCGGCCGCAAAACCGGAGCCTTCGACTTTGTCGCGGCTGTTCGGCACGCGGTAGACGTTCGAATACCTCTTGTTATTTCAATCGCTTGGGCTTCATTCTTCACGTATTTTAGGGATGTAGTGGCGGGGCGTTGTCTTGCCTGAGATTGCGCCGCATATTCGGCTTGCGCGGCTTCCGCAAAACTGGCTACCGGTCTTGCGGGTAGACGACGCAATGGGTCAGGTGTTTTGCTTGCGACTGGCCAGATTCCAGCACCCGGGAAATGACCTAGTGAAAAAAACTCCGTTTCGGCTGACGCCCTATCAGGTCCAATGGTTGCTGGTCGTCGGCTTCGCCACCGTCGGTTATGCGCTTTATGTGCGCTATTTCGCGATCGAGTTTTCCGGCGTGGCCCTGGCATGCGACGCCGGCCTGCAGACCATGCTCTGCAAGGCACGGCTGCTGGCAACCTACCTGTTTCGCCATTCCGTGTTCGGGATCGTGGCGCTGATCATCGCAACGCTGCACGTCATCCGGCCGTCGATCGTTCTGCTCACGGGCGGCCTGATCGTCGCCGGGTTGGGTGTCGTGCTGTACAATCTGGGGCTGTCGGGTATCGCGATCGGCCTGCTTATTCTGGGGTTCGCACGGCCCGCGCCTGCCACAGCGTAATCGCAAGCAGCAAGTAAGCGGCGCAGCTCCACAGCGACTGCCAATTGTCCGGTCCTTCGTTGAACGCCGTATAGATCGCCGCTCCCGCAAACAGTGCGGCAAATACCGTCTCGGCGACCGGGCGCATCCCCTCCTTCGGCCGATTGAGCAGCGCCAGCGCGGCAAACGGCACCACGGCCATGGTCAAGGCTGCGAAGGGAAAATCCTTGTAGCGTGGATCGAACACGAAGCCGAGCGCGCTCTGCGCGCCAATCAAGGCGGTCACTATCAGGGCCAGTCCGAGGATGATCGTCAGGGCCGACCGGTTCTGGTATTCACGGGGACCCAGCAGCTCCAGAAATGTCGGCAAGCTCCGTCCAGACATCAGGGCATTGGCGCACAGCACCGGTGCAGCGGTTGCGGCCGCCAGCAGCGAGCCCCACAGCAGCCAGCCACCAAACCCGTAGCTTTCATAGAACATCTTGTCGGCGGCCACCCCAAGCAGGATTCCGGCCGTTGTCGCCGATATTCCGACGGCGACCCAGGAGACGAGCCGCGGCGTCCAGGGCCTGCGCCGCAATGTCAGCCAGGCTGCGGCGAACGCCAGCACAGCCAAACCCATGCCGCTGCCCATCTGCAGCTTCCAGAACGGATAGTTGCTGATGGCGACACCGGGCGGGTATTTCAGGGCCCGCCGAACGGAGTCGAACAGGCCCCAATATCCGCCGACCGTTCCCTCGAGCTGGCGTTTCCACGGCTGATCATAGGCCTCGATCAGGTTGACGCGAAAGTTCTCGCGCTTGGCCAGATCGAGAATCTCCGAGACCACGCGGGCCTGGTTGGTGCGCGAGGGCAGCGCCGCGTCACGCATCCGTCCCTCGCTCGGCCAGCCGGTTTCCCCGACCAGGATTTCCTTGCCCGGAAACGCCACCGCCATCCTTCTCCTGATGGCGTCGACATGGGCGGCGGCATATTTCGCGCGGACCGGAAAATCCTCCCAGTAAGGCAGGATGTGAATGGTGACGAAATCGACGGCCTCATAGACTTCCCGATAGCGCAGCCAGAATTCCCAGACGTCGGCATAGGTCACGGGAACGGCGACCTGTGCCTTCACCAAGCGGATGGTGGCGGCAAGGTCTGTCGAGGTCATTTCACCGCGCAACAACACCTCGTTGCCAACCACCAGCGAGGTGATGGTGGCCGGATATTCCTTGGTCAGGCGCACGGCGGTCGAGATCTGCGCCAGATTTTTCAGCCGGTTGTTGCTGAGCCAGATTCCCTGGATGACCTTGAGCCCGACTTTGGCCGCGAGTTCGGGAACCTGATCAAGGCCGTTTTCGTTCGAATAGGTCCGCACGCAATCGGATATTTTGGCGAGCTGCGCCAGATCCTGGGCGATCTGTTCCTCGGAGATACGCGCGACCGGCGACAGCGGCGTTTGGTCGCCCCGGAACGGGGCGTAGGACACGCACATCAGCTTGGCGGCGGGATCGATCGGCGCGCGCGCCAGCGTAATCGGCGCGGCCAGCCACCACCACACCGCGGCAATCGCACCCAGGCAGATCAGGAGAAGCGCCAGCGGCGTACGAAGAGAAATCGGTTCCATCCTTCGGGCGGGGATCGTCGATTACCCGGTCACCGGCCGTCTGCCAAGAGCGGAAACGGCGCAACCGTCCGCGTTGGCGCCGGTTGGCTTTACCACAACATGATAAAGTTGTGACTTTGCTGGACAAAATCCGAAATGTCCGTCATGGGAATCCGGAAAAGGTTTCCGCCGCATTGGAGACCCATTTGAACGGCATCAAGCGAGCCGCGTCCCGGGCCAGGCGCGGGCTGGAAAAAGTCGGGGAATTTATGCGTCAACGGGTGCGAGAGCTTCAGACTGCGGTTTTACGCCACCTTGCCGCCTCCGGGCTTGCACTCCTGATCGGTATTGGAAGCGCGGGCGCCCAGAGCGGCAACCCGGCCGCCCCGGATCCGTCCGGCAAGCCCGCCGCCAGTCCGGCCGATGCCGCCAAGGACAGCCAGCACAAGACCGATGAATTCGTCGAGGCGGCGCAGGCGATCAACGGCCCCGCCGGAAACCCGGAATGTGTTTGGCTCGGCCGGCGGGTCGTTCGCCTGATGTGGCGCGACGATCTCGACACCGCCTTTCGTCATCTCGATCTTTACGACCGGTTCGGATGCCCCGGCGGGCATGTCCAGGCCACGTTCCGCTGCCTGACCCGATTTGGTGCGCAAATCGACGACAAGGTGCAAAGGAGCTTGGACGACCGGGTTCACGCCTGCTGGATCAATCCGGGCGCCCAGCCGCAGGCCGCCGCGGCGGCAACCCCGGCTCCGGCAGCCTCGACCGCCGGCAGCGTGACGCCGGCCGCCTCGGCCTCACCGGCGCCGGCCGCCGCACCCGCCGCGCCGGCGAAATAGCGATCTTCGACTTTGGCAGCGGCCCGAATTTTCACGGGTTGAGCCGCCGCGCCCTTAAAACGCCATCGCGTCATACCAGTTGTTAAATCGCGTGGCAGGACTATCCTTAAAGCTCCCGCCGTGTCGGTCGAACCTAGGGGACGGGTTCGCTTTCTTCCAATGCAGGCCCCGTATGGTCTAGTCGCGATGCGCGCCGTCGTCGCCGTTTTGTTTTTTGTAACCGCTGCTCACGCTGCGCTTTGGGGCCTATTCCAGCAGAAGCAGCAGGCTCCCGATTTCCGCGGTATTCTGCCGAGCGTATCCTACGCTCCGTTCGAGGGTACCGCGCATCCCGATGTCGACAACATCCCGAGCGTCGAGAAGATTCGCGCCGACCTGAAAAAGCTGTCGGCGATCACGCGCGCGATCCGCCTTTATTCTTCCACCGGCGGCGTCGAGCTGGTTCCGCCGATCGCCGCCGAATTCGGCCTCAAGGTCACCGTCGGCGCCTGGATCGACAAGAACGCCGATCGCAACGAGCGGGAGATCGATGCCGCCATCAATCTGGCCAGGCACAACAGCAATGTCATCGGCGTCGTGGTCGGTAACGAGACCATCTACCGCGGCGAGCAGAAGGTCGACGACCTGATCGAGCTCATCAAACGGGTGAAGAAATCGGTCAATGTACCCGTGACGACAGGTGAAATCTGGAACATCTGGCGAGATTTTCCGCAGCTCGCCTACTCCGTCGATTTTATCGCCGCGCATGTGCTGCCTTATTGGGAAAACTTCACCGACAAGCAGGCCGTGGACCAGGCGGTCGCCATGTTCCAGCTGCTGCGCGATCAGTTTCCAGGCAAGCGGATCGTCATTGCCGAATTCGGCTGGCCGAGCGCCGGCTACAATTTGAGGAACGCGGTTCCCGGTCCGCTCGAGCAGGCGGCGGTGTTGCGCAACTTCGTGAGCCGCGCCGAAGCCATCGGCATGGACTACAATATCGTCGAGGCGATCGATCAGCCCTGGAAGTTCTTCGAGGGTGGCGTCGGCCCCTATTGGGGCATCTTGAATGCCGCGCGCGAGCCGAAATTCGCCTGGACCGGCCCGATCGTGAACCCCGACTACTGGAAGCTTGCGACCATCGCCGTTCTCGTCGGCATCCTGATGTCGTTGCCGATCCTGAGGCTTGCCCAGCCGACCGTCATGCAGTCGCTGACCCTGTCGGCGGCGGCCAACGGCGTCGGGGCATGGACCGCCACGGTGTTTGCCTATTGGGCCGGGCATTACTTCGTTTTCGGCTCGGCCTTTGCCTTGACGCTCGGCCTGATCCTGCTGGTCCCGCTGGTGCTGATCGCGATCGCCAGGATCGAGGAAATCGCCGCCATCGCCTTTGGCCGAAAACCACGCCGCCTGCTCGCCAAAGGCGCGCCGCTGGTGCCTGCCACCATCGGCGACACCGTGACCTTCCCGAAAGTCTCGATCCATGTCCCGGCCTATTTCGAGCCGCCGGATATGCTGAAGCAGACGCTCGATGCGGTCGCACGCCTCGATTATCCGAATTTCGAATGCGTGGTGATCATCAACAACACGCCGGATCCTGCGTTCTGGCAGCCGATTCAGGATCATTGCCGCGCGCTTGGCGAGCATTTCAAGTTCATCAACGCCGAGAAGGTCGAAGGCTTCAAGGCCGGCGCGCTGCGCATCGCCATGGAGCGGACCGCCGTCGATGCCGAGATCATCGGCATTATCGACGCCGACTATGTGGTGGAGCCGGATTGGCTCAAGGACCTGGTGCCGGTTTTTGCCGATCCCCGCGTCGGCCTGGTGCAGGCGCCGCAGGACCATCGCGACGGCGACACCTCGCTGATGCACTACATCATGAACGGTGAATATGCCGGATTTTTCGATATCGGCATGGTCCAGCGCAACGAGGTCAACGCCATCATCGTTCACGGCACCATGTGCCTGATCCGCCGCGCGGCGATGGACATGGCCGGCGGCTGGGCCGGCGACACCATCTGCGAGGACACCGACCTGGGGCTCGCCATCATCGAACACGGCTGGCTGACGCACTATACCAACCATCGCTACGGTTACGGCCTGTTGCCGGACACCTACGAGGCCTTCAAGAAGCAGCGCCATCGCTGGGCCTATGGCGGCTTCCAGATCGTCAAGAAGCACTGGCGCCGTTTCCTGCCGGGGGCGAGCCGGCTGACGCCCGACCAGAAGCGCGAGTTTTCGCTGGGTTGGCTGAACTGGCTAGGCGCCGAAAGCATCGGCGTGCTGGTCGCCATCCTCAATCTGATCTGGGTGCCCATCGTCGCCTTTGCCGACATCGCCATTCCCGACCGGATCCTGACGCTGCCGATCATCGCTGCGTTCGTGGTCTCACTGCTGCATTTCATGATCCTGTACCGGCTGCGCGTGCCGGTGAAATGGGGACAGATGTTCGGCGCCATGGTGGCGGCGATGTCGGTGCAATGGACGGTATCGCGCGCGGTGGCCAACGGATTGATCACCGAACATCTTGCCTTCGCCCGCACGTCGAAGGGCGGCTTGTCGCGGATGTCGATCGAGTTCCAGGCATTCTGGGAAGCCGTCATCGGGGTGCTGCTGCTGGTTGGCGCCGCCGTGCTCGTGGTCACCAACAGTTTCAAGGAAATCACCGAGATCTACATCTTCGCTGCGGTATTGGTGCTGGAAAGCCTGCCGTTCCTGTCGGCGGTGGCGATCGCCATTCTGGAGAGCTCGCGGCTCAACTCGTTCGCCTTCTGGCGCGATACCGGCATTCGCACCGCCGAACTGATCGGGCTGCGCCCGGTGGCGATGCCGACGGTGGCAGGCCCATCGCAACCCGTGGCCTCGGAGATTCATCCCGAAGCCAGTTGACGGCAGGCGGGTTTGTCTCCAGCGGCGCGCCTGAAGAAATCGCGCTAACAGGCCGGATTATTGAGGAAATCCGACCTCCTCCAGCGGCGTATTCGGGGTTTGCCGCGCTATTGACCCGCACCCAGCGGACCCCTACACAGCGCCTCACGTGAGCGCGTAGCTCAGGCGGTAGAGCACGTGACTTTTAATCATGGGGTCGAGGGTTCGAGTCCCTCCGCGCTCACCAAGCAAAATCAAACACTTGTAAAGGTTTCGAAGATCCGACGAAATCGCCTGTGTCTGCACCGTGTCTGCAAACGCGTTGCCGCCCTCCCCGCGGCGGGGAATTGAGCCGTCAAAGCGCGCCTATGACACGAGGCATTGTCATGTCAGATGAATTCGATCGGGATTTTGCGGGCGCCGACGATGCCAAGGCGAAGCTTCGCGCTGCGATGGCGTTTCTGCTCAAGGGCACTACCAACACCGCTCGCCACGTCGCTGCGCTGGAGATTATGGAAATCCTGCGCCAGGTCGCGA
>NZ_SSNA01000064.1 GCF_004799445.1 Bradyrhizobium sp. | reverse complement strand
CAATTGATCGAAGCGAATGCCGTAATTGAGGGTGAGCTGCCTGGTGAGCCTCCACTCGTCCTGCACATAGGCGCCGAGATTCCAGCCCAGCAGCGAATGGGAATCGTCGATGGTGGACGGCGTCGGCGAAATCGCTCCGGTCGTTGGATCAACCGGAAGCACGGTGGCGACGTTGGCGCTATTGGTCTTCTCCGCGGTCACCATGTAGCCGAACCGGATAGTATGCCCTCGGTTCAACTCGTAAGACGCGTCGAACTGGTTGCCGTACATCTGGCTTGCGCGGGTGACATCCGAAGCGATGTTGTTGAATGCGAGGTCGCCCGGCACGTCGGGAATGAAATGCACCTGGGCGTAGCGGGAAAATACCGAGAACTGGCTGTCGATCACATCGCCTTTGGTCTGCAGCGCGACCATATTGAAATAATACTGGTCAACCTCGTGTTCATTCAACGTCGACGAGCTCAGATCAGCGGGTCCGAAATCGCCGAGCGGCATCTGATTGGGATTGGTAGGGATCTGGAACGTGCTGTAGGCGGCGCCCGAAATCACGCTCAGACGCGTTGAATCGTTGAGTGCCGTCGAGACATAGGCGAAGAATTTACCCTGATCGGTGTGATCGTGCAGCGCATTGACCGATGAGGTCGTGTTTTCGATGCCGAGGTTGTTCCAATTGCCGCGGCCGGAGAAAAAGTACTGGGTATTTTCGACGCTGCCGCCATAGTCGAAACTCGGCGTGATCGTCGAGTTGCTACCGCCATAGATACTGACGCTGCCGCCGGGCGTGGAAAAGGCCCGGCTGGTGATGTCGAGGACGCCAGCGGTGCGAAGCCCGTACTGGGCCGGCAGCGTGCCCGTCAGCAGCGACAGGCTGCCGATGAAATTGGTGTCGATCGCCGGACCCAGACCCGAGACGCCCTCGGGAAGCACCAGTCCGTTGATGCGGGTCTGCACATTGGCGTATTCGCCTCGAACGTGAAAATTCGGGTTGGAGACGGCAGAGTCGTAATTAACGCCAGGAAATTGCAGCACCAGCTTGTCGACCGGGGTGTTGTCGCCTTGCGGCGCGCTTTCAATGGCCGCGCGGTCGATCGTCGTGGACGACGCGCCGAGCTTGGTCAGAACATGCTCCCGCGACGCATCGAAGCCCTGCATCTTGCGGTCCAGCGCCGCCTGCGCCGGTGTTGGAGCGCCCGCGCCGGCCACGGGGGCTTCCTGCGCCGGCTGGCCCGTGCGGCCGGTGCCAGCGGCCGAAGCCACCCGCGCTGGGGCCACGCGCTTTGCCGCCTCCCGCTTGGGCTTTTTCGCGGGGTCGACAACCACAATAGCCGGAAGATCGGTCGCGGCGGCGACCTGTGCCGAGGCGGCGTTGGGACCGCTCAGGCCAAGCAGGGCGCCGCAGGTGAACATGGCAGCCGAGCTTCGGGACAGGATGCTGTTTTGCCGGGGGCTGCGCCAGGCGCCATCGCTCAAGACATCCATGGCAAGACACTCAAGCGCCGGCATCGGTCCCTCAATTCGCGGAGATCAGACTCGCTGAAATGAGTGAGAACCAACGCTTCGCTGCGATATGCCGCCGATTGTCGAAAACCTCAAATGGAATAGGTCTAACGGCAATTTAGAATGGAAATAATCTAGAATGGAAATAATCCGGAAACATCGCGCGAACGATGAAAGCGAAAATCGCGGGTCCGCCGCCGGCGGTCTTGCAGATGCGGCCTCGCTGCGCAACATCGTCACGCCGGCGTCTGGCGACGCGCGGGTCTCAACGCAAAAGGACGGCCGCGAGGGCCGCCCTTATTTGTTCTTATTCGCAGAACCGGCCGTAGCCTCACTCCGCCGCGAGCTTCACATCAGGTGCGGCGGCGCGGATTTCAGCATCGACCACGCTCTCGAACTTGGCGAAGTTCTTCTGGAACATGCCGACCAGCGCACGCGCGGTCTTGTCGAACTCGGCCTTGTCCTTCCAGGTGTTGACCGGATTGAGAATTTCGATCGGCACGCCCGGCAGCGCGGTCGGCACCGCGAAGCCGAAATATTGGTCGGTGCGGAATTCGACATTGCGCAGCGAGCCGTCGAGCGCCGCCGTCAGCAGCGCGCGGGTCACCTTGATCGGCATCCGGCTGCCGGTGCCGTATTTGCCGCCGGTCCAGCCGGTGTTGACCAGCCAGCAATCGACGTTGTGCCGGGCGATCAGGTCGCGCAGCATGTTGCCGTAGACCGAAGGGTCCAGGGGCAGGAACGGCGAGCCGAAGCAGGTCGAGAACTCCGGCTGCGGCTCGGAGCCCAGGCCGCGTTCGGTACCCGCCACCTTCGCGGTGTAGCCGGACAGGAAGTGATACATCGCCTGCGCCGGCGTCAGCTTGGCGATCGGCGGCAGCACGCCGAACGCATCGGCCGCCAACATCACCACATTCTTCGGCTGGCCGGCGCGGCCGGTGCGCGAGGCATTGGGAATGAAATCGAGCGGATAGGCCGACCGGGTGTTCTCGGTTTTCGAGCCGTCATCGAAATCCGGCACCCTGGTGTCCTCGTCGAGCACCACATTCTCCAGCACCGCGCCGAAGCGCTTGCTGGCGGCGAAGATCTCAGGCTCGGCTTCCTGCGACAGTTTGATGCATTTGGCGTAGCAGCCGCCCTCGAAGTTGAAGATACCGTCCCTGCCCCAGCCGTGCTCGTCGTCGCCGATCAGCGTGCGCTTGGGATCGGCCGAGAGCGTGGTCTTTCCGGTTCCGGACAGGCCGAAGAAGATCGCCGCATCGCCCGCGGGTCCGACATTGGCCGAGCAGTGCATCGGCATCACGCCCTTGGCCGGCAGATAATAGTTCAGCGTGGTGAACACCGACTTCTTCATCTCGCCGGCATAATAAGACCCGCCGATCAGGACGATCTTGCGGGCGAAATCGATCGCGACCACGTTCTCGGAGCGCACGCCGTGGCGTTTGGGATCGGCCCGGAAGCTCGGAACGTCGATGATGGTCAGTTCGGGCACGAAATCCCTGAGCTCGGACATCTGCGGGCGGATCAGCAGCGTGCGGATGAACAACGAGTGCCAGGCGAGTTCGGTGAAGACCCGGGTCTTGATCTGGAAGCTCGGATCGGCGCCGCCGTAAAGGTCCTGCGCGAACAGCGTCATGCCTTCCGCGTGCTTGATGAAGTCGGTATGGAGCGCTTCGAACTGTTCCGAAGTGATCGACTGGTTGCCGGCCCACCACATGTTCTTGTCGGTGGTCGCATCGCGAACCGTGAACTTGTCCTTGGGGCTGCGGCCGGTGAAGTCACCGGTATCGGCGCACAACGCGCCATCGGCGGACAAAACCGCTTCGCCAGCGGAAAGCGCGTACTGGTAAAGTTGCGGCGCTCCCAGGTTCCAGTGCACCCGTTTGAGATTTTTTAAGCCGAATTTGTCGGCACCGAAGGCACCGTTGCGTATTCCCGTCTCTTGCACTGAAAACTCCTCCTAGAACCCGCGTAACTCGATCGCGCGAATGCCGCCAAGACGCGCCTGTGTCGCGGTGACCGTCAATTCAATATAGCCGTCCGGCCGTGGTCCGGCGATCTATTATTGGGGAACGCCACGCTTGCCAAGCCGATCCCTTGGTATTTGGTTTATTCCGAGGCGGGCCGTTGATCCGGCTCAAAATTGTATGCTGCAGCGCGGGCTGGACGGCATCAGCCGGGTCTTTTTCGCGCGACAATCGGCCGCGATCCTGGCCCATCCCCGCATCGCGACGTTATTGCAGCGCACAATCTGCTGAATTTAGTGGGCCGCTCCTTCGCCGATCAGGGCAAACGGACCCCAGAGCGCGGGGTAGGCATTTTTCGGGGATGAAGCGTCGTTGAGATAGCCAAGCATCGCCCGGCGCAGCGCCTCGGCCCGGCCGATCCTGGAATCGGATTTCAGAATATCGAAGGTCGAGGTCGTGAGCCGGGTCGCGGCTTCCGAGTCCACCGCCCAGTGCGAAACCAAGAGCGCCCTTGCGCCGGCATAAAAGAACGAGCGCGCCAGCCCCGACAGCGCCTCCGCGCCGGGCTTGTCGCCGGCGATCGTATTGCAGGCCGACAACACCACCCAGTCGGCGTTGAGTTTCAACTGCGCCACTTCGCTCGCCGTGAGCAGACCGTCGTCGAGTTCGGTCGGCTGTTTTGGAATGCTGAGCGCCAGCGATGGTTCGGCGAGGCCCTTGATGTCGCCGGCCACAAGGCCGTGGGTAGCGAAATAGACGATGCGATACTCGGAAAGCCGCGCGCGCTTGACCGTCGTCTCGCTGGCATCACCGCCGAGATGAATGTCGGAGGCGGCAGCACCGAGGTCTTTCGCGACCGCGTTCGGTTCATCGGCCGTATCCGGCAGTTGCGGCAAGGCTGCTGCCAGCCTCGCGCGATCGACCCCGGCGCCCTGCCAGAAGTCGGTATAGGCTGACGTCACCAGGGCACGCGAAGCCAGGTTTTTCGGCCTGCCGGCCGCGCGATCATCGCCGATACCATCCTGCGACGGGTTGAAGAGCGGATCGCCGAAGCCGGTCATTGGTTTGGTGCTCGGCGCGTTGCGCGCAAAAGCCCGCAGCGCCTTCAAGCTGGCGACCGACGGCAATACCGACACCGCCTGACGCTTGAGCAGCCAGCCGGCGTCGCGATAGCCGGCGAATGTTTCGGGGATCGCGGCGGGCGGCCTTTCCGTGACCAAGAGATGGAACGGCAGCGCCGTGAGCGCGCCCGAAGGCACGACCAGAAGACTGCGCTTGTCCTTCACGAGCGTTTCGACCGGACCCAGCAGCGTCGCATACAGTTCATGTGCAAGCACCAGATCGAACAGCCCGGACTTGCCCGAGGCAGCATTGGCTTTGCCGACATCTAGACCGCGGCGAAACGCGGCAACCTCTCCTGACAAAGCGTCCGCGCCAGGCGGCAGCGGCTTCCAGTCGAAACTCTCATGCGTCAGGGCAAAGACATAGCTCGCCTTGTCGGTCACCGAGAACAGCACCATCGCTTCATCGCCGGACAACAGCGCCTGAATCTCCCTGGCCGTCATCGGCAGCGGATTGGACAACGCGGCGTAGTCGGGGAATTCGGTCGCAAAAATCCTTTGCAGGCTGGCGCGCTCGGCGGCAATGGCGGCAAGCCGGTCCCTGCTCCGCTGCTCGGCAGCCGCGTCGCGCTTCGACCTGTCCTTCGAGACGGCGGCAATGATCGCCTTGTCCAGCGTCTCCGCCTCGCTGGCGAGGTCCTGATCCTTCCGAACCAGTTCGGCGAGACGATCGTTGCCGGCGGCCAGACGAACCGCCAGCTTGTTCACGGCGGACGCGGCCGACGACTGGGCGCCGCGCTGAACCACGTTGAGCGCGGCGTCGAGCGCCTTTTCGGTTGGCATCAATTGCTGCCGCTGCGGCGGACAGCACCGCCAGCGCCACGCGCGGCTGCGCGCGGCCATTTCCGATCATCCTTTCCACGATCGGCAAGGCATCACGGCTGCGGCCCTGCGTCTGATACAGCGATGCCAGATTGTTCAGCGACGTTGCGAGGTCGGGATGATCGGAACCGAGCGCCGCCTCGCGGATCGCCACCGCCCGCTGGTAGAGCGGTTCGGCGTCGCCGGTGCGGTCCTGCCTTTCATAAAGGTCGGCCAGATTGTTCAGCGACCGCGCGACGTCGGGATGATCGCGGCCGAGCACTTTCTCGCGGATCGAAAGCGACCGTTTGATCAGCGGCTCGGCGTCGGCGTAGCGGCCCTCAACCTTGTCGACCTGGCCGAGATTATTCAACAGCGTTGCGACCGCAGGGTGTTCCGGGCCGGCCGCCTTCTCGTAGATCGCAAGCGCACGCTTGAACAGCGGCTCGGATTGGTCGTGGCGTCCCTGTTTCTCGTAGAACGTCGCCAGATTGTTCAGCGACTGCGCGAGATCGGGATGGCCGGGCGAAAACGCCTTCTCGCGCATCGAGAGCGCCCGCTTGAACAGCGGTTCGGCATCGGCATAGCGTTCCTGTCGCTGGTACAAGGCGGCGAGATTGTTCAACTCGGTGGCCACCTCGACAGAATCGCGGCCGAGCGCCTTTTCCATCGTTGCGATCGCTCGCTTGAGCAGCGGCTCGGCCTCGGCGTCCTTGCCTAGCTCGCCATAGAGCTGCGCCAGATTGTTCAGCGCGCCCGCGACATCGCGGTCTGCGGGGCCTCGGGTTTTCTCCAGGCTTTCCAGCTGGCGCTGCGCCAGCGGGACGGCTTCGGAATATTTTCCGGCCCGGCTGAGTTCCGCGATCCTGGCGCTGGTTGCGGCCACCTCGCCAGCCGAGGACGGGGCCACGAAGCCGGCATTTCCAGACAGCGCCAACCAAAGCAGCAGAATCAATCGATGGCCGAATTTCATGACGCGCTCGCCTCACCCTTTGTTCGCGGCGAGCGAGCGCCGGCTATGGTTTCGCCCGCGCCTCTTCCGCCAGCCTGACCAGCATCTTCCGTAACTCTCCCGGCCCGGTGACTCGCTCCGGAAAATCCAGCCGTAAGGTGTTGCCGCCGGCCTGCAGGTCGATCCCGTCCGGATCGCACCCGGTGCAGCGCCAGTCGGCGGCGTCCGCCCCGAGCAGCTTGGTCGCATAGAGGTTAGTCGCGTCACGATGATCGGCGTTCATATGGTCGATGGCGCCCTGCTCGGCTTCCAGCAGTGCCGCGGCATCGGAAACATCGGTCAGGAACCGTTCCGGCTTGAGATCCACGATCCGCCCGAAACCGGCGACCAGATGCGTGCCGCTCGGCTGGATCCGGAAGAAGGAAAAATCCGCAAAATCGACAAAAGCTTCCGCCGACGGATGGGCGTTGAGGTAGCGCCGGCGCACGATCTCCAGATCCGGGCCCGCGGCCTGCTCAGCCCGGCCCGCCAGCATGATCCGTGCTCCCTCCAGCGGATCACCCTCGGCGCGCTCGTCCAGCATCAGGGAGACCCGGGCATCGCCGAACAGGTTTCGGGTGTGCACCGCCAGGCGTGAAATCAGCAGGATCGGCGAGCCATCGGGGTGGCTTGCGACATTCACCAGCGAACAATAGGGATCGCCGCTGCCGGCCATCAGGGTCGCCAGCGCCCCCTGCCGGCTGCGGCGGAGCAGCGACCGGGCCAGCCGGCCGGCGTCGAAATCAGCGGTGGGTTGCATGGGTCACCTCGGCACATCTCATTGCAATAAGGGCCTTTTCCCGGCAAAAATGGTATCTATATAGGCTGGAACCCGAGCATTTAACTCGATCGATTGCGGAACCCGTCACACTTCAGCCCAGCTTGCATTGCTCGTTGACCGGGTTCAAAGCCCACTTACGCGGCGTATCACCGGATTGCTCGCCGTTTCGGCCACCTAGTACCTGAAAGCAGGCTCATGCCCACAATCGCCTTGGTCGACGACGACCGCAACATTCTCACATCCGTCTCGATTGCGCTTGAGGCCGAAGGCTATCGCATCATGACCTATACGGATGGTGCGTCCGCGCTGGACGGCTTCCGCACCAGTCCGCCGGACCTTGCGATCCTCGACATCAAGATGCCGCGCATGGATGGCATGGAAACGCTGCGCCGGCTGCGGCAGAAATCCGATCTGCCGGTGATTTTTCTCACCTCCAAGGACGAGGAAATCGATGAATTGTTCGGCCTCAAAATGGGCGCCGACGATTTCATCCGCAAGCCGTTCTCGCAACGCCTGCTGGTCGAACGCGTGAAGGCCGTGCTGCGCCGCGCGGCGCCGAAGGATCCGACCGCCGTACCGAAGGAAACCGATGCCAAGGCACTGGACCGCGGCCTGCTGCGCATGGACCCTGAGCGCCACACCTGCACCTGGAAGAACGAGCCGGTGACGCTGACAGTGACCGAATTTCTCATCCTGCAGGCGCTGGCCACGCGCCCCGGCGTGGTGAAAAGCCGCAACGCCCTGATGGACGCGGCCTATGACGATCAGGTCTATGTCGACGACCGCACCATCGACAGCCACATCAAGCGGCTGCGCAAGAAGTTCAAGGTCGTGGACGACGATTTCGAGATGATCGAAACCCTGTACGGCGTAGGATACCGCTTCAAGGAAACCTGATCGGCGAGCACTTCACGCGCGGTTTGTTAACTGACGCCGCCGCGCGTCTGGGGTAGGATGCGACGGCAATACGCATCGCGGGACCTTTCGAAACAACCGGCGGTTTTGGCCATTGCTTGATCGAACGCAGCCTGATCCAAGCCTGAATGCAGAGGACGCCTCGTCCTCCGTCGTTCTGGATACCGTTGGCGCCGACAGCCCGCCGGTGCCGGGCTGGCAGCGGCTGGTTGGCTGGCTCCGCCGGATCGGTCAGTTCTTCTTCACGCTCAGCTTCTCCAGCCTGACGCGCCGCATCGTTTCGCTCAACCTCGCCGGCCTGGTCGCCCTGGTGGCGAGCATTCTCTATCTTTCGCAATTCCGCGCCGGCCTGATCGACGCCCGGGCGCAAAGCCTGCTGGTGCAGGCCGAGATCATCGCCGGCGCGATCGCGGCGTCGGCGACGGTCGAAACCAACACCATCACCATCGACCCCGACCGGTTGCAGGATCTGAAACCCGGTGAAACCTACGGTGCGCCGGACGAATATTCCGGGCTCGATTTTCCGATCAATCCGGAGCGCGTCGCGCCGGTGCTGCGCCGGCTGATTTCGCCGACCAAGACCCGCGCCCGCATTTACGACCGCGACGGCGGCCTCATCCTCGACAGCCGCAATCTCTACGGCCGCGGCGACGTGCTGCGCTTCGAATTGCCGCCGCCGTCGGTAGAGAAGCCGGGCATCGCCGAACGGACGATGATTGCGGTCCGGACCTGGCTCAATCGCGGCGATCTGCCGCTCTATCGCGAACTCGGGCCGGAGAACGGCAACGGCTACCAGGAAGTCGCGCAGTCCCTGAATGGCCAGAAGAGCAGCATGGTGCGCGTCAACGACCGCGGCGAGGTGATCGTTTCGGTCGCGGTGCCGGTGCAGCGCTTTCGCGCGATCCATGGCGCGTTGATGCTCTCGACCCAGGGCGACGACATCGACCAGATGGTGACCGCCGAACGCCTCGCGATCCTGAAGGTCGGCGGCGTCGCTTCCGCTGTCATGATTGTCTTGTCGTTGCTGCTGGCGAGCACTATCGCAGGCCCGGTGCGGCGGCTTGCCGACAGCGCCGAACGCGTCCGGCGCCGGATCCGGACCCGGGTCGAGATTCCCGATTTCACCCGCCGCCGCGACGAGATCGGACACCTCTCCGGCGCGCTGCGCGACATGACGGACGCACTCTACAACCGCATCGAGGCGATCGAGATGTTCGCCGCCGACGTCGCCCATGAACTGAAGAACCCGCTGACGTCGCTGCGCTCCGCGGTCGAAACGCTGCCCCTGGCGCGCAACGACAACAGCCGCGCGCGGCTGCTCGCGGTGATCGAGCATGACGTCAAGCGGCTCGACCGGCTGATATCCGACATCTCCGATGCGAGCCGGCTCGATGCCGAACTGCAGCGGCAGGATATGACGTCGGTCGATCTTCGCCGTCTCTTGACCGCGCTGGCCTCGGTCGCCAATGAAACAAGGCGCGGCAACAATATCGCCGTCGAGCTGCGCTTCGAAGGACGCGGGCCCAACGACACCTTCTCGGTACCGGGGCACGATTCGCGGCTCGGACAGGTGATCTCCAATTTGTTGTCCAACGCCCAGTCGTTTTCCGAGGCCGGCGGCAAGGTGCGGCTCGTCTGCCGGCGCGTACGATCGGAAATTGAAATCATTGTCGATGACGACGGTCCGGGGATCGGCGAAGATGCGCTGGAGCGGATCTTCGAGCGCTTCTACACCGATCGGCCACACCAGGGCTTTGGCCAGAATTCGGGATTGGGCCTGTCGATCTCCAAACAAATCGTGGAGGCTCATGGCGGACGCATCTGGGCCGAGAATCGTGCCGGTCCGCTCGGCGCGGATGGCCAAGCAACCATCGCCGGCGCGCGCTTTGTGGTCAGGCTTCCCGCGCCATGACGAACGCCGGCGGCGCCAGCGTCCATGCCTCCGCGGTGCTGGTGGGAAACCGCGCGGTGCTGATCCGCGGGCCGTCGGGATCCGGCAAATCGCATCTCGCCTTCGATCTCATCCTGGCCGGGCGCTCCGGGCAAATCGCGCCGGCCATGCTGATCGGCGATGACCGCGTCCACCTCGGAGCACGCGGCGGCCAGCTCATCGTCCGGCCGGCGCCCGCACTGGCCGGCCTGATCGAAATTCGCGGGCTCGGCATTCGCCGCTGCGACTATGTCAATGAAGCCCCTGTCGGCCTGGTCGTCGATCTCGAGGCCGCGGATGCGGCGCGGCTGCCAGCGCCCGAAGCGTTGCTGGCACACATTTCAGGTATTCAATTACCTCGAATTCCCGTAGGCAAGGGCTTTGCGCCGATCCCCCTGGTCATCGCTGCCCTAACCATGACCATAAGTTCACCTTCCACCGGGCTTTCAGCGGATTGTTCGAAGGGAATTGGTAACCATATCAGTCCCACTATCGCGACCGAATAGACCGGCGCAGGCTCCCTTCCCAAGCGTTATTTCCGGGAGAATCGCGAAGATCCCCTCTTGCGCGGGGGCTCTGGATGGTCAAAGTGGCGCGTTCGTGCGGTGCACCAAAAGGCACCCGCGAGGAGTTTCCGATGATTGGTCTAGTACTTGTGACCCATGGGCGCCTGGCCGACGAGTTCAAGGCGGCGCTGGAACATGTGATGGGTCCGCAAAAACAAATCGAAGCCGTCACGATCGGCGCCGAAGATGATTCCGATTTGTGTCGAAGCGACATTATCGAAGCGGTCAATCGCGTCGACAGCGGCGATGGCGT
The DNA here is from genome assembly GCF_004799445.1 of Bradyrhizobium sp. Lineage (GTDB taxonomy): Bacteria > Pseudomonadota > Alphaproteobacteria > Rhizobiales > Xanthobacteraceae > Bradyrhizobium. The sequence continues at coordinate 1,930 of NZ_SSNA01000064.1, read as the reverse complement.
CGCCATCCTTACCGACATGTTCGGCGGAACCCCTTCCAATCTTGCGATCTCCTGCATGAGCCGCCCGAAAGTGGAAGTGCTGGCGGGGATCAATCTTCCCATGCTGGTCAAACTCGCCAAGGTCCGCGAAGAGCGGTCGCTCCCCGACGCCATCGCCATGGCGCAGGAAGCCGGCCGTAAATACGTGACCATCGCGAGCCGGGTTCTCGCCGGCAAATGAGCGACGACGCGTCGCCCGAGAATATTCCCGGGCCGAGGGTCCCGACAGGCGCGGTTTCCCGCGAAATTCCAATCATCAACAAACGCGGCCTCCACGCGCGGGCTTCCGCAAAATTCGTCCAGATGGTCGAGCGCTTCAATGCCGAGGTGTGGGTGACCAAGGGCGGTGAGACCGTCGGCGGCACTTCGATCATGGGGCTGATGATGCTGTCCGCGGGGCCGGGCACATCGATCGTGGTGTCCGCGATCGGGCCGGAGGCGCAGAGCGCGATCGATGCGATCACCGAACTGGTTGCCGGCAAGTTCAACGAAGAAGGCGCGTGAGCCTGTGTCCCGGACGCAATGCAGCGTGCAACGCTGCTCCGCAGAGCCGGGACCCATGGACCCCGGATCAGCAGCGCACCGCAAGTGCGCTGCGCAGCATCCGGGTAACGAACCAGCCTCGCTGTTGCTGGGAAAGTGAGAAAGCTACTTCGCCGGCGGCACGATATAGACCTTCCAGCTGATCGCCGGGCCGGGGTGTCCGTGGAAGAAGCGCTGCGTGGTGATCGTAACCTGCTCGGCGTCCTTGCCGTTGGCCGCCATCCAGGCCTCGCAGACCGGCAACCGCCCGTCCGACGTATCGCAGATGCCGATAAAGCCGAGCCGCCTGGCCTCCTCGAGCGAGGTCAACCCCGACGACCAGACTTCGCCCGGCGTAAACGGCGCCGGATGATCCGCACTATAAAACGTCATCGGCTCGCCGACCTCCGTGGTGCCGGCGACCACGGCCCAGCGCGAGCGAAAGCGCATATGCCATTCCTGCGTCAGTTCGCGGGCAAGCTGGGAGCGCGCGCCGTAACTCGCAGCGGCATTGGGATTTTCCGCCATCTCGCGGGCGGCGATGTAGGGTGAGGCGACCAGCGTGGCCAGCGTGAGCAGAAGCCAGATCGCGGCAATGCGAAACAGTGCAATCTTCGGCAGGCGCAGCGCGGGAATCGCAATCAGCGCCGGCGGGGTCAGAAAGAACAGCGAGATGCCCCAATCGGTCTTCATATAGACCGTGAAGAACAGGCCGCCGAGCGGCGGCCCGACCGCGACCACGATCTGGATGATCCAGATATTGAGCGCCTGCGACCTGTTCCCGCCGGCGTTCGCGCCGCGCGACCAGATCCGTGCCAACGCCGCCGACGGGCGCACCAGGCTCGTCCAGGCGAGCGCGAGCGCGGCCAGCGTCACCGGCACGGCGAGCAGCGCCAAATTATGCCCGACATAGCCGAGAACCAATTGCGCGCTCTGCGCGCGGCTCGAAAGCCCATAGACGTCGCCGGCATAGGTCAGCGGCAGGAAATCCACTTCCTTCAGCCACATCAGATGCGGAATCATCGCAAGCGTAGCCACCGCAATCGCTACCCATGGTGCCGGCGAGCGCAGGAACTTGAGCCGGTCAGGATGCATCAGCGCAGCGAGGCCGACCGCGCCGATCATGGTCAGCACCCAGTATTTCGTCATCAGCGCCAGCGCGCCGGCAAGGCCGAGCCACAGGCCGGAGCGCGCGGTGCGCTTCTCGAACGCATGCAGATAGGCCAGCACCACAAGCGGCAGGGTGACGAGCTGCAGCAGGTCCGGATTGTACTTGAAGCCCTTGAAATTGAAGATCGGATAAAGCGCGAGCAGCATCACGATGAAGAATGCGCGGCGGTAGTCCACCACGCGCAGCGCGATCAGCCAG
>NZ_SSNA01000063.1 GCF_004799445.1 Bradyrhizobium sp. | reverse complement strand
ACATATCTGCACCGAGCTCGGCCCCTGCAAATAAGTCTTAAATTTACTAAAAGAGGTTCAGGTCGCATTGATCTAGGTCAAACGCCATCCCGCGTGCGGGCGCTTACCCCCCGTTGGCGGGATTAGGCTGGCGGCCGAGCGCGGCGCGGCGATCTGGATTGTGGAATTGCCCCCTCCCCGTGCTAGGTGGTCCCAATAAAATCGAAGGGATATCCGAAATGACTGATCCAACCTTGCGGGTCGCTTCAAGCGCTGTTCGAGATGCCGAGGTCGATAAGGTGAAGACGAAAATTATGGAAAAGGCCCCGGAAATGATTTTCAGCAGAGATCAATTAATTCTCGTCGACAATTGGATCGCAGCTAACGATTTGACGCTCGACAGGCCCGAAGCCATCCGGCGCCTGGTCGAGCTCGGGCTGAAGGCGAAGAAGTGACAACAGTGAGACTGCAAGAGCTAGAGGAAATGGCGGCGAAGCTGTTGGCGACCGCTCGTGAACTGCCATCGGGACAAGACCGTCACAACGCCCTTCGTGAGATCGGGCGATTTCGTGTGCGGATAGCTACTCTGAAATTCACCGAACGGCCAGCACGGCCGGGGCTGAAGGCAAGTGGGGTGAAAGGCTAGAATGGCTCGCAAACCGAAAACTGGCAGATGGTCGATGAAGAGCGAACGAGAGCTAATACAGCTGGTAGAATCGGATACCCTTGAGGGCATAGCCGATCACCTCCAACGCTCACCGACCTCTGTCCTGAGGCGAGCAGCCCGATTGGGACTTTCGATCAAGCGGAAGGTGAAGGGGAAATGATCAAACCGAAGCGGTCCGCCGAGCAACAGGTCGCGGACGAGGACGATCGAAAGGCTCTCAACCCAAACGCGGCGAAGCAGAAGATCTCGGACGGCCAAGCCGGTCCGGAATTTCAGGAAAATCGCGAACGCCTGAAAGCCGAGCGGCTGGCGCGCGAAGCCGGGCTAAAGGCGAAGGGGAAGTAACTTTGTGTCGACGAACCAGAGAAACAAATGGACGCCTGAAGAGGATGAACGACTCAAAACGCTTCTTGAGGTCAATACCTCCGTTCATCTCGTTTCAGTAAAGTTGAAACGATCTGTGGTCGCCGTTAGGAGCCGTGCGAGCCTGCTAAAGATATCCTGCAGACGGACGCGGCCCAGGGCTTAAGTCGAAAGGAAAATGACCATGAGGATTTTCTGCGTCCTTGTTGCGATCGTGTTTTCCTCTACCGCCTTCGCGCAGGACGCGCCGAAGGTCGGCAATAAGCCAATCGTGCAGGTTAAGCCGAAGGGGCCGGCCGGGTGCAAAATGGTTGGAACCGTCAAAGGCACAAAGCTGTGGGCGGGTGAATGCGTGGCGAGCGAGCCAACCGCGCCGCCCGCGGGTGAGAAATGATAGCCTGGCCGAGCTCGGGCTGAAGGTGAAGAAATGACGTTTGCCAGTCACCCCGAGCGCCAGTTCATGCAGTACCTACGGGGGGCAGGCTGGATCAAAGCGCGTTCGCTGCCTGCGAGTGGGCTTGTGGAAAAACTGCTTCGAAAAGGCTGGATTGAACAACAGCAACAAGGTCCAGACAATGAAGTCTTCCTTCGGTTGACCGCTAAGGGCTTGGAAGCGAAGAAGTCAGCTGTCCCGATCAGAGGAACGAAGGCGGACGGTCAGCCGAGGCTAAAGCCAAAATCCTGATTTGCTGATTTGCCAAGCCCTCACGGGCGGCTTTCGCGTCTACCCATGCTTGAGCCCGTGGGCGATAGCTGCTGTCGCAGGATCCGGGGCAGCAATGTGAGAGATATCTCCGCTCACCAACGAGGCGTCCGAATAGACCTCAAAGGCGATGGTGACCAACGCAAGTACAAAGATGACGGCCAAGGTTCTCATGGTCGCATAGTCGCGCGCGATTGGGGCCAAATCGGTCAGGCATCGCGGCAAAAAGCGGAAGTTTCATTTCGGAATGCTCCGCCACGACTCCAGCAGCGCCGCTGGTGCGTTTTGGGCCCGTAAGGCTGTCCGGATGGCGGCCAGCGCTGAAACCGAATCCTGAGGGCTGGCTGGCTGCTGGCGGAACGATTTCGTTTGCCTTCGATTGAGGTCCCGCCCACGGCGGTGAGCCGCCGGCATAGCCCGCGCGAGGGTCTCATGGCTATTAAGTCCCAAGGGACGTGGTACGTCTCATTTGAACTGCCACCGGGAAAGCGAACGTCCGCAAGGGCGACCGAAACATTTCGGAACGAGCGAGGGGCCAAGAAATTCGCGAGAGCGAAATTAGTCGACACACCAAACGTCACCGCGGGCACGCTCAATCCTCATCTGCCGAAACGGACGATCGCCGCAACGCAGATACTCGAATGGCTCGAAGAATAGGATGAAAGCCGATCCGGCTTTGAACCGGCCCGGCTCACTTCGGATGAACCCACAGGTAAGGAGTGATGCGAGCATTGGGGAAAGCGAAAAGCTGAAGCGGGACGAATTGCCCGAGCTGTGTGTCCCAGCCGCAACAGCGTTTTTGTTCCTTTGATGGAACAGCAGTTTTGATTCGCGCCCTTCACTCGCCAGTGCAAGTCTGCGAAAATCGGGGCGGGGCAGTTCATAGACAATCAATTTTGAGCCCGGTAGGCCGCTGGATATTGCCCGGCGGCCTTTTCAACCACGGTCTGGTTGGTGGGAGTTGCGTATGTCCTGGGATCGTCCGTTCGATCAACCTGTTCCCCTGCCAAGTGGGGCGCCCGCCTGAACGCTCCGCGACGCCGGCAATTATATTAGGAAGCTCTCCCAATCAGAGCGCGATACGCCGGAATGGCGACTGGCTATTCAGATGCTAATCGACGCGGCCGAGGA
>NZ_SSNA01000062.1 GCF_004799445.1 Bradyrhizobium sp. | reverse complement strand
ACCCTTTGCTCTTATCGCAGGTGATTTCCGAGGCATCTCTGCGTCATACTGCTGCGTCATGACTCAATGCGTCAATTAATTTGGCTAGTTGACGCACCTGTTCCGGTGAGGGGCGGCGCCCAAAACTGGAGCTGAATAGACCGTTTGGCATCTCGCTGCGTCAGAATGTCTGCGTCATGAATCACTGCGTCTCAATTTAGGTGATACAGCCTGACGCATCCAGATGGGCTGGGGTTGTGGTCGGAATGCACGAAGTTGGAAGGTTCGACTCTGCCTCGTGGCTTCAGAATTCACCCATCATCATCCGGGATGAACCCGACCGGCGTAACGTGCGATCTTTCCGCTCTTGGGTGGGCCAGATCATGTGCAGTACCGCGTCGTCTGGCATGATCGGCATTTCAGTGCCGCCTCTAACTTCCAGATCGGCGTTTCCCGCTGTCGCGGATGGGGTCCAATGGAGGCTGGCGAGTGTCTCGCACCGATCGCACATCACCCTCGAGCCGGCCGTAACCGCCGTTGAGGCCTTGCGCGATGGCGGCGGGTGGCCCGCGGCCCTCCATCAGTTCGGACCAGAGCAGGCGCTCGGCACCGTCCGCCTCACGGAAGCTTCTTTATCGAACTGACCCGCATGATCCGCGCGAACCTTAGCGCCTCTGGCCCGATCGCCGAAGTTACGCCGTCTGCTTTGTCCGCCCTCGGGCCATCAGAGATCCGGAACGAGAGCTGGACCATCGATACGCGGCGGGGGAAGCTGGCTCATTTGTTCATCGATAAAACTCCAAACGGGGGTGAGCGCCTCCCAGGCGAAGCCTTCCAGCGATATTCCACCCCTATCCCGGGCAGCGAGCTGCGCACAAGCTACAAAGCTATTGGACTTTCTGATCCACGTTTCCTGTTCGGGGTGAGGAACTCCTGCTGCCCTATTGCGCAGCAATTTTGCAAGCGCGAGATGTTGTTCCGAAAACGGCATTTTGAGCCCGCACCTAAGTCAATTGTTGTCGCACGAAGAACAAGTGCAAAAGGAAAGTCGCCGCGGCCCACAAATCGAAAATGAACTATGTAGCTCGATTGAAATGGATCGGTACAAACGGGTTGAACAAAACCGCGACGGCCAACAAGAAAAATGACCATGTTTGGACAACCGGGCGTTCTTGCGTGCCAGCAACAGCTATAAGGACCGCAACGGCACATGTCACAATTCGAGTGAATGTGTAGTAGCCGTAAGGTAGTCGCCAAACAGCTATGAGCAATAGAAGAGCGGGAACAACCCACACAATCCGAGGAATCGATTTCATCTTGAAATCAGCGATCATAAGGTCCGGTCCCCTAGTCGCCTGAATCGTTGTCGTCGTTCGGAGACGAGAACCAGCTGCGGCGTAGGTTACCCCAAATTCAGTCAGCACCCTCGACAAATCCTCCCGGTCTTTCGATCAAGCGCGACGTCGTCGGGATGGCGTTGGTCCTTTCGAAAGCCAACATGCACCGCGAGATAAACTGCCGGGTGATCTTGCCACCGTGGCGGAACCTGCGCGTCGCACCTTTGTTCTCCTAGATCCTCAAGTGGCGCCGAAGAAGCTACGTCGAAGGATGAAAACCAAGGAGAAGCACAATGATTACAAGACAGCTCCTACTCGCAGGCTGCGCCGTCCTAGTTCTGAGCGTTGGCAACGCGTACGCCGGCCCGTGCAACACAGGCGGGAAGGATGCCGGCTCCGGCCCGACGCCCGGGGCCACAGGTCAGGCAATCACCACCGGGTCAGGAGATACCAAAGAACACCCGCCGACCGAAACGATGAACCGGATGGCAGGAGATAAGGCCATGTCGTCGCAGGATGCTCAAAGGCAACAGCAGGGTCAGCCCACCGCCGCACAGGAGGCCGAAGGCGCCAAGCCATCGGCAAAAATGGCGGATCAAGGCTGCTGAACCCGGTATAAGCGGTCCCGCCGGCAAAAGCCGGCGGGCTTATGCGGGAACCTCCGAAGACCAAGGCCCAGCTTCGCGAGATGTTGACTGAGGCCGTCCGCAACACGCAACCAGAGCCGAAGCGCCCGCCGAAGGCCAAAAAAGATTGCGGCTAGCTCGGTCGATTAGCCTTTGTTCGGCCAGCCGTCGCGCTCAAAGAGGACAGTCTGGTTCTGACGAGGTGAGATCTACTCGCCTGTCTTTTGGGCTCCTTCAGGGAGCATCCGTTTGGCCTTCGTCTCAGCACGCTTTTTGAGTTAGGCCTTGATCTTTTCAATCAGAGTCCTTGTTTCTGGCGCGCGAACTTTGAGGGTCGAGTTCACTTGCGCCTCGATTTCTTCGCCTTTTTCTTTGCAACCTTCTTAGCGGTCTTTTTCTTGGTAACAGCCTTCCGTCCGGCTGTTGATTTCGATTTCTTTCCAGATTTTTTTGCGGTCTTTTTGGCTGCCTTCTTTGCGGCCTTTTTCGAAGACGATTTGCCTGCCGTTTTCGCGGTTGCTTTCTTCGGCGGGGTTTTAGCTGATGTCCGTTTTGCCATAGGCTTCCGCTTCTTCTTTGGAATAACCACGGGCATCATTGGTGCGGAAGGCATCAGAGGATCGATAAGGCCATCGCCGGCCACGGGCAAGAAGACAACCTGTTCGCCGGGCTTCACGGGGGCTGGCTCCATCGCATGTTGCAGAGCAGCGGATGCCGTCGTCGCTATGTTTTCGACCGCGTCGTTGATCTTATCGACCAACTTCTCGATCACGTTTTTGTCCTTGTCGTCGTCCATAGCGCGCCCTCCGAAAACTGCTTGGCAGGCTAAATCCAATTCGGGAATAGGGCAATCGCCAAGGAGGAAGCGTCCCTATATCCAGAGACGAAGCAGCGGAGCGAAATTGTCGGACCCAAACCTAATGGAGTCGCGCTAGTGCCAAAACCCCCGCGCTTCGTCGGAAGCGTGTCCCAAAGGTGCCAATGCTTTGCCGTCGGGTCCAGCCCGGCGCTTCACGACAGGCGCGGGGCCTCCGCTGCGCTGATGTGCGGCACGCAGCGCCATTCCCACGGCTCGGTATCGTGCGGGGTGCCATTTGACGCAGCCTGACGCATCTAAACGGGCATGCCGGGAGGCCCGATCTCGGAACGATTCACCGTCTGATGGATTGGGCTGCCAATGGCCAGGAGATTCACTCATGAGCGATGACACCCCGACGCCTCCCTTCATTTACGAGGGCTTAGATCCCACTCCGGAGCCGAAATCCACCATCTCGGAAGTCTCCGAAGCTGTGAAAGGGACGGTCCATCGTGTCAGCGACGCGATAGATGCGGGTCGAAAGCCTGGCATGCCGTTGAGCATCTTGAGCAACATAGCGCGCGAAGCACCTCTCGGGTCGCTGTTAATCGCGTTTCTGTTGGGTGTTGCTGTCGCCCGCCGCCGATAAGCCGATCCCATTTCGTGATAGCGCCATTGCCCGGTCGCGGCTGCTGCGAGGTCGTCGACGCTATCGGCGCGGCACAAAAACTGGCTTTGTGGGAACGGAAAAGCGCCCGCTTTATTGAATCCGCCATGAACCTATCTTGGAGCGATCTCAACAAGGTGCAGGAGGCCGGGGACTATCCGTTCCGCGATGGGACGATCACCGTCACATTTGCTGAGCTTGCAATTTGGAAAAAGAATCCGGGCGCTCAATTCCAATTGATGCGCAGATATCCAATTCAGAGTGCATTCAGATATGTGCTTGGCAAGCAAATCGAAGAAAAGCTAGCTCCGGCCGACACTGAACTCATTTACGAAAGCAGCAACGGCGACTCGTGGTGTCTAACCCGAGATCCGGTAACGGGCGCGCGAGCCGTGATGCACCGTCCAAACCCTCAATCGGGCGGCGAAGTATCGCATATCGAGATCGAAAAATTCCTCTCAGAAGGCGAGAACGGACCGGAACACCAAGCGCTGAGGCGTTTGATGGAAACAAGCGCCCGCATGGCCACCATACTTATCGCCTACGATATTCACCCTGCAGAGGGAGAAGCATATGACGATCTTATCAAAAAGATACAATCTCTGGGCACTTGGTGGCATCACCTCGAATCAACTTGGATTGTGAAATGCGTTCACGCGCCGGGCGAGATACGAGACCAACTGAAATCGCATATAGGCGGTGAAGATCAGTTGCTCGTCATTGATATATCAGGCGATACGGCGGAATGGGTCGGGGTCAATGACGCTGGGAGTAGGTGGCTGAAAGACACTATCTAAGATTAAGTCAGTAATTTCCGCCCAAGCCTATCCGCGGTCGGTGCGCCGCCCTAAAGGCTCGCGTCCTAATTTTAATTGGGGCTGTCCTTTGGGTCTCGGAACCGGATGCACCTCAAGGTATTGGTCTTGCATCACCGCCTCCGTCCTGGCCGCTACCGGTGACAGAGAGACCGATTGGCACGAAACTGCATTCCGGACCGTCGTTGCAGCGCTGGCCAAGATCACGGGCCAATCTCGGCAGGCCGCCTGATCCATATCGGCAAAGAGCCCGCCGGTTAGCCGGCGGGTTTTCTATTAGGGCCTAACAATCGGAGCTGGTCCGCTAAACTCGAAAAGGGTTTCGAATTGACCCGCCGCGTTCGGCTGCTGAATCGACCAACGCGGTATTTCTACGGCCGCCTGGGACGGTGTCGCACCGGCAATTCCAGATTCCACGTCGACATAGGCAAAACCAGATCCCTCACGCGAGACCCGCAAAAACAAGTTGTCTGCAAATAACATAAGCATGCCGGGTCCGTCGGTGACCGTTGATGAGAACTGCAGCGTCTCTTGTGACAGTGCCGGCACCAGCATGGCTTCTGGTAAGGTGATGAGGGGAACACCGCCGAGAGCCGATTCGGCGACCAGACAAGGGGAAGGCTGACCTGGATAGCGTGCCATGTTGAACAAGACCGCAGCACGGTCGTAACCGTACGTCGCGGCAAGCCCGATCGTCGTGAATTCGTTAGTACGAGTCACAAACAGGGTGCCCGGATCCAAATCCGCCAGGTGGCGGAGCTTTCCATTGAGCTGCACTTTCATAAATCCCGGCCTTTCCGCATTCCACACCGTCGTTGCATCGCTCGCCGCGATAGTTTGCGAGCTGCCGCTGATAGGCTTTCCGTTGTTGTCCGGTGTCCTTCACCGGATCAGCAAGCGCGATGCTGTACGGCTCGCTAATCGAGAGCGCTCAACATGCCCTCAGTCCCGCCAGAAGCCATCGAAGCGTGCCGTGCTCAGTTCCGTGTAGCGAACGGTATGCGTGATCGAGACGTGCCCCAGCCAAGCCTGGATGCTTCTGGTTTCGATGCCATCGTTGGCGAGCTTGTAGCCGCAACTGTGCCGCAGCATGTGGCAATGGATCGGCATGGGCACTGAAAGGCGCACAAGATCGCCAGCAATAGCGCACTTCCGGAGCCTCAAATTCAGACCGGTTTTCGGTATGGCGATCAAAATAACTCGGCCGAGACGAGCTTTTAAAGCCGCGTCCGTGTCTGCCTGGGGGCCTCCCTCAGAAGCGGTAGTTCAGGCCGACGCGCGCAAGGTTACCGTTGTCGTGAAACTTGTAGTTCAACGTATTCCCCGCATCGCCCGGAACTGAGCCGTAATTCAAGTTGAGAGTTCGGGATCCCAAATCGTAGTAGAGATATTCAAGCTTGGCGCTCCATTTGTTCAGGAATGCGTATTCCACACCACCGCCGACCGTCCACCCGGTGCGCACTGTATCCGAGCTGGCGCCGATCAGGATTCCGGCAGCACCGTTTGGCACGCCAATGGTCTGAACGCTGTCGTTGACGCTGCCATATGCAAAGCCACCGGTCGCAAATGCAAGCAATCTGTTGTCCAGAACCGTAAACCCGAGGCGACCGCGCACGGTCCCGAGCCAGCTGAGCCTTTGTGTGGCCGACTCAGTATTGGCCTCGATGGGGCCATCGCCGATAAAGTGAGTCTGAGCGAATACTCGCGTATCGGTCTTGTTCAGTCCCGTGTAGTCGAGATCGGCTTCAATACCCGCCACCCAATTTGGAGCGAATTGCCAATTGTACCCAGTCTGAACTCCGCCGGTGAACCCGGTATCACCGATATTGAAGCTCTGAAATTGGCCCACGGCTTGGCGTCCGGTAAAGTCCACACCAGTCGTTGTAAACGAACCGGGGTCCGCACTTGTGTTGCTCCATATCACACCCACGTTTCCGCCCAGATAGAACCCGGACCAATTGTAGGCGACCGGCGCCCCTACCAGAGGCGGAGCCTTGAGATCGGCCGCGTTCGCCGAACCAGTGACCGCCATCGCGGCGACCGCAATAAGAACCAACTTGTTCACAGACGCTCCTCAGGCTGGCGCACGGATCCACCATACGACCTGGGCGAGCCGATTCGCTGTGCGAATCATGCAACACTCTGCGGAAGAATGCGTAGGTCTGCACTCGACAGAGCTGCGCGCGATTTTGGGGGACGCGGGCACCAAGTGTTAGATTCTCACCACTAGCTTGCGAGCGTTCATTCATCGTTCCTCTGTCAGTTACATGACAGACCGATGAGAACGATATCAGAACTGGCAGCATTACCTGACACGATGCGCTTAGGACGAGCGGAAGCCGCGCTGCGGGCTTCGCCCTCCGCTGCTCTCTCACAGCTTGCGTCTCACTCCGCGCTGTCCGTTGTGATCGTCGGGTCACTCTGGCGATGTCTGATCTGCCCCAGCGTTTACCGGCCCTGATCTCGTGAGATCCAGCTTAAAGTCAGATCGGGTCACGTGAGCCGAGCGCTGGTCCGTGACCCGGCACGGTCCCGCCTGCTGCACCAAGCCCTAACGAATGGGACAGCGTTAAGTGAAGCGCAAACTTCCCAGATATACTCACGGCTATGTCGACCAGCACGGTAAGCCGCGCTTCTATTTGCGCCGGCCGGGCCACAAAAAGATCCCGCTGCCTGGATTACCTTGGTCGCCAGAATTCATGGAGGCGCGCGACGCCGCCCTCAAAGGTGAGGAAGGCAAGATCGATATCGGCGCCAACCGCACGGTTGCGGGCAGCGTCAACGCCGCGCTAGTGAGCTACTACCGGTCATCGGCATTCACGAAGTCTCTCGCCGAAAGTACTCAGCAGACGCGTCGCGCCGTCCTGGAGCGCTTTCGCGAGGACCATGGCGAAAAGCGAATCGCCCTGATGCACCGCGCCGCAATGCAGGCCATCCTTAACAGCAAGACGCCAGCAGCGGCTCGCAACTGGCGGAAAGCGATGCGAGGGTTCCTCGATCACTGCCTTTCCCTCAACATGATCAAAGTCGATCCGCTCGCGGGCGTGACGATGGCGAAAATGAAAAAGACCGACGGACATCACCCCTGGGAATCTTCGGAGTGTGCGCAGTTCGAAGCATTTTATCCGCTTGGGACGCGGGCGAGGCTGGCTTACGCGCTGCTGTTGCAGGCCGGTCAGTCGAAGTCTGATGTCGTTCGCATGGGGCGCCAGCATATCCGCGGCACCATGATGTCGATGCGCCGACAGAAAACAGGCGTGCCGTTCAATATCGAGGTGATGCCGATGCTGCGGGCGGCGATCGATGCGATGCCGCCGAGCAATCACATGACGTTCCTTGTGACGGCGCAGGGTAAGCCATTCACCGCGGCCGGGTTCGGAAACCACTTCCGGGACCTTTGCGACGCGGCCGGACTGCCGAAGCGTTGCACGTCTCACGGCCTGCGAAAGGCCGCAGCAACGTATCTGGCAGAGATGGGCGCCACCGACCATCAACTGATGGCGTGGTTCGGTTGGACCTCGATCTCGCAAGCGCAGGTGTACACCAAGATGGCGAACCGACAGGTCATGGCGAGGGGCGCGGCGAAGCTCATTTCAGGAACAGGAATTGGCTCACCTTCTGACCCGGTGAGCCAAAACGACGATCAAGCTATTGAAATCACTAGGAGCGGTAAATGAAGTGGCGATCCCAGCAGGATTCGAACCTGCGGAGCCGAGCGCGCTGCGCCGGCGGCCTGGAGCGCGCCGTGCTCGCAAACACCGATATCTGCATGTGCATGTGCGCTTAGGCGGTTCGATAAACTGCAGCCACAACGCTGCGGCTCGTCCTTCATTCCTGGTGCGGGAAGCGCTCAAAATAACCGTTGCGCTTCAATGCGACGATATTCCCGCACTTTCGACTTAAGCTATTGAAAACATGTCAATAACCGACAATGGGTCCAACTTGTTGGCAGGAGGGAACTGGATCGCGCCCATGGGGAATTCGCTACCGAATTCCGCAAAAGGGCGTCACCGAGTTGATAAAGCATCATAAAGTGGCTGCCGCCCCGTCGCAACCTTGGTGCGATGCGCCGGTCGAAGCAGTTAACGCTCGTGGCCCGCTATCTGGCACAGCCGTGCCGGCTCTGCTAGCGCTTGGAAGACCCAACATTTACGGAAATCCGGACATGACCAACACTATTCGGCCGCTGATTGCCGGCAACTGGAAAATGAACGGCCTCAGGGCGTCCATGGCTGAGTTTGAGGCCATGCTGGCGGGCGGGTCTGGGGTTGCCGGCAAGGCCGACCTGCTGGTTTGCCCGCCGGCGACCCTGATTGCCGCCTTCGCCGAAAAGGCGCGCGGCGCTAAGAACCTTGCAATCGGCGGGCAGGATTGTCACCCCAAGGTGTCGGGCGCCCATACCGGCGATCTTTCCGCCGAAATGCTCGCGGATGCCGGTGCCAGCGCGGTCATTGTCGGTCATTCGGAGCGGCGCGCCGATCACGGCGAAGGCGATGGGTTGGTTCGACAAAAGGCCGAGGCTGCATGGCGTGCCGGCCTCACCGCCGTCGTTTGTATCGGCGAAACCCAGCAACAGCGCGATTCCGGGAAGACGCTGGAGATTTGCCGTGGGCAGCTCAACGGCTCGATCCCGGATGCGGCGCGCGCCGATAATCTGGTCGTGGCCTATGAGCCGGTCTGGGCGATCGGAACCGGTCTGACCCCAACTACAGAAGATATCGAGCAAATTCATGGGTTTATTCGAGGTATCCTCGCCGGGCGATTTAACGATGAGGGGGCTGGAATGCGCATCCTCTATGGCGGCTCGGTCAAACCCTCGAACGCCAGGGAGCTGATGGCGGTGGCCAACGTCAACGGCGCCCTGATCGGCGGGGCCAGCCTGAAGGCGATCGATTTTCTTGCGATTGCAGGGGATTGTCCCTAACTAATGGCGAAGCGGTGCGGTGGACATGGTGATCCCCCGGGGGTGACAATGCCCCGTCCAATCGTGTAACACCGCGCGACTTCAAACCCCGCAAGCCCAACCTGCTGCCGGATACCGGCGCTTTTGGTTTGCGACGGAAGGTAGCAATGCAGACTGTCGTTATCGTAGTCCACCTGATGATCGTCGCGACGTTAATCGCGACCGTGCTGTTGCAGAAATCCGAGGGCGGTGGCCTCGGCGTTGGCGGCGGTGCCGGCTTCATGTCGAGCCGCGGCACCGCCAACTTGCTCACGCGCACGACGGCCGTGCTTGCGGTGGGATTCTTCATCACCAGCCTGTTGCTGTCATGGCTCGCAAGCTACGACCGCAAGCCGAGTTCGATCATTGTTCCTGCCTCGCAATCGCAGCCTTCAGGTGGGGCGACGCCGATCGCTCCGCCGACCAGCGGCGGAGGCGTTCTGGATTCGCTGAAGAAGTCCGACGAACAGCAGAATCAGCCCGCACCGTCCGGCCCGCAGGCGCCGCGTTCGCAATAAAGCAGGATGGCCATGCAGGACGGCATCTATCGTCCTGCATCAGCAATCCCTATCAACACGCTGACAGCGCTCAGAATTCCAAGTCACCCACAGCCTGGCAAAATGTTCGCTACGGCAACGCTTTTGGCTTTGGCGAATCGCGCCGGTAGCCTTAAAGGTTAAGTCCCATGGCGCGGTATATCTTCATCACCGGCGGCGTGGTTTCTTCGCTCGGAAAAGGTCTGGCATCAGCGGCTCTCGGCGCGCTGCTGCAGGCGCGTGGCTACAAGGTCCGGCTGCGCAAACTCGACCCCTACCTCAATCTCGATCCCGGAACGATGTCGCCTTACCAGCATGGCGAGGTGTTCGTGACCGATGATGGTGCCGAGACCGACCTCGATCTCGGCCACTACGAGCGCTTCACCGGGCGCCCCGCCACCAAGGCGGACAACATCACCACCGGGCGCATCTATCAGGACATCCTCACCAAGGAGCGGCGCGGGGACTACCTTGGGGCCACCATCCAGGTGATCCCGCACGTCACCAACGCGATCAAGGATTTCATTCTCGACAGCAATGACGAATTCGACTTCGTGCTGTGTGAGATCGGCGGCACCGTCGGCGACATCGAGGGCCTGCCGTTCTTCGAGGCGATCCGCCAGATCAAGAACGACCTGCCGCGCGACCATGCCATCTACATTCATTTGACGCTGCTGCCGTTCATCCCTAGCGCCGGCGAGCTCAAGACGAAACCGACCCAGCACTCGGTCAAGGAATTGCGCTCGATCGGCATTCAGCCGGACGTCCTTCTGTGCCGTACCGACCGCCCGATCCCGAAGGAAGAGCGGCGCAAGCTCGGCCTGTTCTGCAATGTGCGCGAAAGTGCGGTGATCGAGGCGCGCGACGTCGACAACATCTACGCCGTGCCGGAGGCCTATCACGCCGCCGGCCTCGACGACGAGGTGCTGGCGGCGTTCGGCATCGCGCCGAAGCTGCCGCCGGCGCTGCAGAGCTGGCACGTCATCAACGAGCGGATCCGCAATCCCGAAGGCGCGGTGACTATCGCCATCGTCGGCAAGTACACCGGAATGAAGGATGCCTATAAATCGCTGATCGAAGCCCTGTCCCACGGCGGCATCGCCAACAAGGTGAGGGTCAATCTCGACTGGATCGAGAGTGAAGTCTTTGAAAACGAAGATCCCGCGCCGTTTCTTGAACATGTCAACGGCATCCTGGTGCCGGGCGGCTTCGGCCAGCGCGGCGCCGAGGGCAAAATCCGCGCGGCGCAGTTCGCCCGCGAGCGCGACGTGCCGTATTTCGGCATCTGCTTCGGGATGCAGATGGCGGTGATCGAGGCGGCGCGCAATCTGGTCGGCATCGCCGAGGCGAATTCGACGGAGTTCGGGCCGACGCCTGAGCCCGTGGTCGGCCTGATGACGGAATGGCTGCGCGGCAATGAACTGGAGAAGCGGACAAAGACCGGCGATCTCGGCGGCACCATGCGGCTTGGCGCCTATCCCGCCATGCTCAGCCGGGGCAGCCGGGTCTCCGGCGTCTATGGCGGCGCCACCGAGATTTCAGAACGCCATCGGCACCGCTATGAGGTCAACACCGCCTATAAGGATCGGCTCGAGCAACATGGCCTGAAATTTTCAGGTCTCTCGCCCGACGGCGTGCTGCCGGAGATCGTCGAATATGAGGATCATCCATGGTTCATCGGGGTCCAGTTCCATCCCGAATTGAAGTCGCGTCCCTTCGAGCCGCATCCCCTGTTCGCCTCGTTCGTTGAGGCAGCGATGGCGCAGTCGCGGCTGGTTTGATGCCATGCGCCGGCGGCCTTTGACGGACGCGCCGATTGTTGCGACAAAACGATCCTCACTATCGTCAGGAAAACAGATCAGGGAGTTACGCCGATGATTTACGAAACCCGCGTCTATCGCTGTGTGCCGGGCCGGCTGCCCGCGCTGTTGAAGCGTTTCGAGACCATCACGCTGAAGCTGTTTGAAAAACACGGGATCAGGCAGGCCGGTTTCTTCACCACGCTGATCGGCGAATCCAATCAGGAACTCACCTATCTGCTCGCCTGGGAATCGCTGGCGGAGCGCGAGAAGAAGTGGACGGCTTTTCAGACCGATCCCGACTGGATCGCCGCGCGCGCGCAAACCGAGGCCGACGGCCAGATTGTGGGCAACATCGTCAGTCAATTGCTGGTGCCGACCGCATTCTCTGCGGTGAAGTGACCGCGACCCGAGGGGGTTTCGCCGGATCCCTGCGGTCTCGACCACATCTTATTCGTGCTTGGTGATGTCGACAACGAAGCGGAATTCGACGTCGGCGCAGGATTTTTACGGCCAGCGGCCGGAACCGCCACCTCTGGTGCAGACACAACCCTGATATACTGGGCCGCATGGATATTGAGGGCGTATTCGACCGTGGATCAGGCTACGCCATCGGTGCAAACCTGATTGCGAGGCCAAAGCGCTGACCGCTTTGGTGAATACGCGAGCAAGGGTTGATCCGGTCGCCTCCGCCCTGCATGGTCACGGGCGCTCAAAAAGGGAAACGTTTTGAACGCCAATATTTCAGCTGCGTCGGTGGTCTCCGCGGGGACGGTCAAATTCGGCAATCACCTGCCGATTTCGATCATCGCCGGCCCGTGCCAGCTCGAGAGCCGCGCCCACGCGCTAGAAGTGGCCAGTGCGCTGAAGGAGATCGCAGGCCGCCTCGGCATCGGTCTCGTCTACAAGACGTCGTTCGACAAGGCCAATCGTACCAGCGCATCCGCCGCGCGCGGTATCGGGCTTTCCCAGGCGCTGCCGGTCTTCGCCGAGATACGCTCATCGCTGGGTTTGCCGGTACTCACTGACGTTCATGAAGTTGCGCAATGCGCGGAAGCTGCGCAAGCCGTCGATGTCCTGCAGATTCCGGCGTTCCTGTGCCGGCAGACCGATCTGCTGCAGGCGGCCGCCGCGACCGGCAAGGTCGTCAACGTCAAGAAGGGACAGTTCCTGGCGCCGTGGGACATGGCCAATGTCGTTGCCAAGATCACCGGCGCCGGTAACCCCAACGTCCTGGTCACCGAGCGTGGCGCTTCGTTCGGCTATAACACGCTGGTTTCGGACATGCGGGCGCTGCCGATCCTGGCGCGCACGACCGGCGCCCCCGTGATCTTCGACGCCACCCATTCGGTGCAGCAACCCGGCGGCCAAGGCACCTCGTCGGGTGGCGAGCGCGAATTTGTGCCGGTTCTGGCGCGCGCCGCGGTCGCGGTCGGCGTCGCCGGCGTGTTCATCGAAACCCATCCCGATCCCGACCATGCTCCTTCCGACGGTCCAAACATGGTGCCGCTGCGCGAGTTCGAAGGTCTGGTGCGGACGCTGATGGCGTTCGACGCGATCGCCAAGAACGTCGGCAGGAATTCTGAAAAGAACGAAGCGCGCTGATGCCGCAACCAGGACTGCGGCAGCACGAGCCGCGCATGCCGCCGGCGATCAACATCATTGCGATCGCGACATTTGCGGCGAGCCTGTCGGCCCGCGCGCTTGATCCGGTACTGCCGCACATCGCCGACGAATTCGGCGTGAGCATCGCCACTGCCGCGAGTTTCTCGGCGGTGTTTGCCTTCACCTTTGCGATCATACAGCCCGTGCTCGGCGCGGCGGCGGATATGTTCGGCAAGGCGCGGCTGATGATTGTGTGCCTGGTGCTGCTGGGCCTGGCGAATATCCTTGGCGCGATGTCGACGTCGTTTCCGCTGTTGTTCGCAACACGCATTCTCGCCGGCATCGGCTCCGGCGGCGTCTTTCCGGTCGCGCTGGGCCTGACCAGCGACCTGGTGGCGCCCGAGAAGCGCCAGGTCGCGATCGGACGTACGCTGGCGGGGTCCATGACCGGCAACCTGCTCGGCGCCTCCTTTTCCGGGGTGATCGGCGACTTCCTGGGCTGGCGCGGGGTGCTGGCGGTGCTCGGTCTGTTGGTGGTCGCAGCTTCGGTCGCAGTGGCCGCCGGCTTTCGCGGCGCGGCGCTGACGCGCGCCCCGAGGACCAGTCTCTCGACGCTCCGGCACGGCTATCGCACCATCTTCTCCAATCCGAATGCGCTGTGTTATGCCGCGGTCTTTATCGAAGGTTGCTGCGTGCTTGGCTTGTTTCCCTACCTTGCCTCATTCCTGTTCGAACTCGGCGAAACCAGCCTGTCGATTGCCGGGATTGTCATCGCAGGTTTCGCTGTCGGCGGTCTGTTTTATACGATGACGGTTTCCCGCTTTCTGCCACGGCTGGGCGTCAAGGGAATGATGATCGCGGGTGCGACACTGGTTGGCCTGCAACTCGCCGCCATTGCGTTCGGCCCCAGCTGGAAGATCCAGGCGATCAGTCTGCTGTTTATGGGTTGGGGCTTCTACATGATCCACGGTTGCCTGCAGGTCTTCGCCAGCGAACTCTCGGTGGAAGCCCGCGCCACCGCGCTGTCGCTGCACTCGTTCTTCTTTTTCATGGGTCAGACCGTCGGCCCGATCGCCTACGGGTTTGGCATCCAGAACGTGGGCAAGATCCCGACCTTGCTGACCAGCGCGGTCATCATCGTCGCGCTCGGCTTTGCCTGTGCGCGGTTGCTGCGCCAGACGAGGCCCGCGGATGCGGGCGCGACATAGGCTTACGCCACCGGCCTCGGTTGCTGCAAAGCCCCTCTGAAAAAACCAATCACTTCGTCCACAGCCGCCCGTGTCGGCTGGCCGGCGGCATCGATGAGGTCGCGGGTAAAGACCGAATGCGGCGGCTTTCCATCTGCCTTCATGCCGGCGGGGTTGCCGGCGCTATCGGGCAGTTCGGTGCCGGTGAAGGCCGTGCCGAAGGCGGCACGCAAGGTCGCAAAGCGTGAGGCTTGGCACAGCGTGTCGCCTTCAAAGCGATAGCCGCGCAGTGCCAGCCCGTGGCGGGTGCGTTCCTTCACCCGGGCGAGATCGGCATGCGCGATATCGAGCGCGGCCGGGCTGAACGCCGGCAGGCCGGGTTGCGCGAGAACCGAGGCCAGCACGACGGGGTCAAGCGCCATCGAGAGAGCAAAGCCACCCGTCAGGCACATGCCGATGGCTCCGACCCCGGGACCACCGCACTCTTCATGGGCAAGACGTGCAAGCGCGCGCAGCCAATCCGTCACCGGGCTGGACTGGTTGGCCCTCAGAATCGTGAACTCGCGCGATATGCAAAGCGAAACAATGCGCATGGCGGAGGACGACTCTTCGGCGTTGCCCGCATCCGGCTCGCCGAACAGGATAGGCGCATAGACACGGAATCCCGCGTCTCGCATCCAGCGGCAAAAGCGCGCAAGGCTAGCCGTAAAACCACAGATCTCGTGGATGACAACGACAGCGGGGCCAGTCGTTCCCGTCACCAGCACGGGCTTTGTCTTGCCGAGCAGGTAAAGGTCACGTCGCGTGAAGTCGGCAACGTCGGAGGTCAGTTCCATGCGTGCACCTTGTTGGGCTTCCTGCCTGCCATAACTGAGGCTTCCGCAGCCCATACTGATGCGGAGGATTGAATTTAGCCAAGGAGATTCATCGTGCCTTCGGCCGATCACCGGCTCATTTGCTTCCCCGGCGCGGTTTCATGGAGCGACGTGAGCAGGGCTTGTTCGACGCGGCTCGTATGCCGCTCCTTGTGCCGCAAGATGTAAAATGAGCGTCGCGGCAGATCGAACCTGACCCGGTGCAGGGTCTTGGCTGCAAGCGATGGAGCCACGACCAGGTCTGAAATTGCGGTGGCGCAATCGCCGGCTTCGACGGCGGTGCGGACCGCTTCGTTCGAGGGCAGTTCCAGCGCGACCCGAAGATCGGACAGTTTGATGCCGGACTGCCGAAGTGCCGCCTCGAACATTGACCGGGTGCCGGAGCCACGCTCCCGAAGCACCCAGGCGGTCGCCAGCAAATCCTTTGGCGCGATTTTTGTCCGGCTGACCCATGGGTGTTTTGCGCCAACGACCATAATCATCGAGTCTCCGTCGAACTTTCTGGCCGCCAGCAAGGGCTCATCGACATCGCCTTCGACAAACCCGAGGTCGGCGCTTCCCTGAAGAACCGCACGCGCCACCTGCTCGGTATTGGCGACAGTGAGGCGCAGATCAATGCCGGGGTGGGCGGTGTGAAAGGCCTGGAGACGGCCGGGCAACCAATAGTTCCCGACCGTCTGGCTTGCCGCTATGGTCAAGGAACCGCGTTTCAAACCGGCGAGATCGTTGAGCACCTGCGCGGCGGCTTTGGCGCGCGCCAGCACGGCACGTGCCTCGATCAGGAAATCGCGACCCGTTTGCGTCAACACAATGCCCCGGCCGATGCGGTCGAACAGCTTGATGCCGTAACGGGCTTCGAGCGCCGCGATGGCAGCGCTCGTCGCCGATTGCGTCAGGTTGAGTTCGCTCGCTGCCTGCGTGACATGTTGTTTTTCCGCGACGGCGACGAAGATGCGAAGCTGTTCCAGTGTCATGAGCCGCTATCCAATGAGTTTGATGAGCACGAGGCTGAAGCTTGCAATAAAGATGAAGGCCAGCGCACCAAGCAGCGCAGGTCGAATTCCCCTGGCTGTCAGCCTGCGGATGTCGGTCTCCAGTCCCATGGCGGCCAGGGCAACCGACAGCAGGAAGGTTGTAACGGCCACGATCCAGATCTTATCTGCGGCGGGAAGGGTGATCAGGCTGTTGAGCCCAACCAGTGCCACAAAGCCGAGCACGAACCAGGGCAGAGGAGGCCGGGTGGAAGGCGCGGTTGCGACGGGGCCATCCTTCTCCACGTTCGAAGCTCGCAACAACCCCAGCACCATCACAGTGGGTGCCAGAAGCATGACGCGTGACAATTTTGCGATGGTTCCGAACTCGCCGGCCTTCTGCCCGTCCTGGAACGAAGCCGCGACGACCTGCGCGATTTCGTGGATCGACGCACCGCTCCAAAGTCCGAATGCATGCGGGTCAAGGTGCAGAAGCCCCGGCAGTAGCGGGTAGCTAAACATTGCCACCGATCCGAATACGGTCACGCAGGCGACCGCGTAGGCGACGTCTTCGTCGGGTGCTTCGGTCACCGTGTTGGTGGCGATGACGGCCGATGCGCCGCAAATGGATGTTCCGGCTGCGATCAGCTGCGTCAATTTGCGATCGACGCCCAGGAGCTTTCCCATCCAGACGGTAAAGGCGAAAGTGGCCGCCAGCGTCGCCGCGATGATGCCGATGCCGCGGCCGCCGACCTCGATCACCTGGCTGATGGTCAATTGAAGCCCGAGCAGGATGATGGCGATGCGCAGCAGTCGCCGCTGGCTGAAGGTGACCCCCGGCCTGGCGATTGCCGGGTGCCGACGAGATTATGGAAAGCCGTGCCGAGCAGGATGGCGAGGATCATCGGGCTGAACGTCGGCATGCCCGGCAGCGAACGGAGCAGATAGCCGGATATCGCCACGACCGCCGCCAGCAGCAGGCCCGGGAGAATGGCCAGGATGGCTCCGCCCCGAGCGGGTTGCAGCTCTGACGGCACGGTCTGGGCTGGGTCAAGCGAAAGGGCGAGGTCGGTGTCCGAAATGAGTTGGGGGGCTGGGCTGGTCATGGGGTGGGCTCCATCGGCTTGCCCACGCGATATCGGTAGTTTCGATCAATCAATCCAACAGATTGTAATGGTAATATCAATCGATTTTATAGATTGATAATGAATGGCTGGCTGGCCCTCTTGCCGAAACCGTCACGTGAAACAGGCGGTCCCGCCGTTCGCGCGGAACTCGGGGCGCGCGCCGGCTCAGCCCCGCCCGCGATAGGGCGCGACGCCCTGATCCGGGATCCACACGCCCTTGGGCAATTTGCCGGTCTGCCAGAACACGTCGATCGGAATGCCGCCGCGCGGATACCAGTAGCCGCCGATGCGCAGCCATTTCGGCTTGATCTCCGCTGCGATCCGTTTGCCGATCGCCACCGTGCAGTCCTCGTGGAAGGCGCCATGATTGCGGAAGCTCGCGACATAGAGTTTGAGGGATTTCGACTCCAGCAGCCATGGCCCCGGGACGTAGTCGATCACAAGATGCGCGAAATCGGGCTGGCCGGTCACCGGGCACAGCGAGGTGAACTCCGGCGCGGTGAACCGCACCACGTAATTCGTGTCCCTTTGCGGATTGGGCACGCTGTCGAGTTTAGCCGCGTCGGGCGTCGTGGGCCATTTCACGGCGCGGCCAAGCTGCAGGGCGGACGAATCCGGCACCGACTTTGATGATTTCCGGGGCTTGCTGGACATAACTTGTCTCCGTTGCCGGGTTATTAGACAATTTGTTCGACGGCGTCACGGGCCAGGCAACCTTTTCCGCCACGGTGGCTTGCTGTAGAAGCTGCGCCAACCGCTCAAATCAGGCTATGCAAAAGAGGCACCCATGACCGCCATCGTCGACATCATCGGCCGCGAAATTCTCGATAGCCGCGGCAATCCCACCGTCGAAGTCGACGTGGTGCTGGAAGACGGCTCGGTGGGGCGGGCGGCGGTGCCGTCCGGCGCCTCCACCGGCGCGCATGAGGCCGTCGAGCTGCGCGACGGCGACAAGGCGCGCTATCTCGGCAAGGGCGTGCAGAAAGCGGTCGCCGCCGTGAACGGCGAAATCTTTGAAGCGCTCAGCGACATGGCGGTCGAGGAACAGGTTCAGATCGACCAGATCATGATCGATCTCGATGGAACGCCGAACAAGAGCCGGCTGGGCGCCAATGCCATCCTCGGCGTCTCGCTTGCATGCGCCAAGGCCGCGGCGGAATCCTTCGACATGCCGCTTTATCGCTATGTCGGCGGCACCTCGGCGCGCACCTTGCCGGTGCCGATGATGAACATCATCAACGGCGGCGTGCATGCCGACAACCCGATCGACTTCCAGGAATTCATGATCATGCCGGTCGGTGCCAAAACCTTCGCCGAGGCGCTGCGCTGCGGCTCGGAGATATTCCACACCTTGCGAGCGGAACTGAAGAAGGCCGGTCACAACATCAACGTCGGGGATGAGGGCGGTTTCGCGCCGAACCTGCCGTCGGCGGATGCGGCGCTGGAATTCGTCATGGGGGCGATCGGCAAGGCCGGTTACAAGGCCGGCGGCGACGTCATGCTGGCGCTCGATTGTGCTGCCACCGAATTCTTCAAGGACGGCGCTTACGTCTATGGCGGCGAGAACAAGACCCGCTCGCGTTCCGAGCAGGCGAGATATCTCGCCGATCTCGCCGCGCGTTACCCGATCGTCTCCATCGAAGACGGCATGTCCGAAGACGACATGGACGGCTGGAAGGAGTTGACCGATCTGATCGGCGGCAGATGCCAAGTGGTCGGCGACGACCTGTTCGTCACCAACGTCACCCGGCTCGCCGACGGTATCAAAAACGGCCGCGCCAATTCCATTCTGGTCAAGGTCAACCAGATCGGCACGCTGACGGAAACGCTTAGCGCGGTCGAGTTGGCCTACAAGGCCGGCTACACCGCCGTGATGTCGCACCGCTCCGGCGAGACCGAGGATTCCACCATCGCAGACCTCGCGGTCGCAACCAATTGCGGGCAGATCAAAACCGGCTCATTGGCGCGCGCGGACCGCACGTCCAAGTACAACCAATTGCTGCGCATCGAGCAGGAATTGGGAAGCCAGGCGAAATATGCGGGCAGGGCGGCGCTGAAGGCGCTGGCGTGAGGCCTGCGCGAATTGTGCTGCCAACCAAGTTCCGGATCTGGAACAAAATCGGTTTCGCGTCGGTGGAACTGACACGGTTGAAATTTAACGTGCAGCACATCGCGCTCTTAAGGCGAAGGTAATTTCTTCGCGTCAACCGTCAGACAAAGACGGAGTTTTCGCGTGGCAACTATCTTCGACGTCCAGGGCTTTGGCGCGTTGTCCGAATGGAACGGGCAGTTCTCAAGCGCTTCCGCCAGTCAGGCATTTCAAACCATCGCTGCACTTGGTTCGAATTCGATCGAACTGACGGCGCGGATATGGAGCCAGACCGGGACCACCGACACCGTCATTGCCGATCCAGCCAAGACGGAGAGCGACGCAAGCCTGCTCGCGGGCTTTCAGGCCGCGCACGCCGATGGGCTGTCAGTGGTCTTCAAGGCGGCGATTTCCCCGCTGGACGGAACACCGACCTCGAGCATGGCGCCGGCTGATGTCGGCGCCTTCTTTGCCTCCTACAAGGCCGAGATCGTGCATCTCGCCACCATCGCCCAGGCCGGCGGCGTCGAGACTTTCGCCATCGGCAACGAGATGAGCAGCCTGTCGGGCTCGCAATATCTCGGTTACTGGACCGATCTGATCTCCGCCGTCCGTCAAGTCTATCACGGTGAACTGACCTATGCGGCAGCGACCGACGAGGCTTCCAGGGTCTCGTTCTGGGGTCAGCTCGACACCATCGGCGTGAACACCTATCCGCCGCTGACGACCAGCAGCAACCCGACCGTGCAGGATCTCGTCAACGCCTGGTACCAGGTGCCGGGCAATCCCTATTGGGCGGCAGCGTTCGAACACAAATCGCCGGTCGATTTCCTCCATTCGCTGTCAGAGCAATATGGCAAACCGGTTCTGATGACCGAGATGGGCTACCGCAGCATGGATGGCACCGCGATCGAGCCGGGGTCGTGGACCGGCAACGGTATCCCCGATCCGGCCGCGCAGGCGGATGCCTACAAGGCGTTCTTTCAGGTCTGGACGGCGCAGGGCGGCGACTGGATGAAGGGCGTCGAACTCTGGCAGTGGGACCTCAACAACAAGTACACCAGCACCGGCTACTCGGTGATGGGAAAGCCGGCCGAAGCCGTGGTCGCGCAGTATTTCCACGGCGATGGGGTTGCGGACGCCTTTACGCAGGCGGTCAACGGCGACGGCTCGGTGGTTCGCGCCGATTACGACGCGGCCGGTCACCTCACACAGTTCACAACCAGCTATCTCGACGGCGCGTTCGATCAGTTCAGCTTCAATGCAGCAGGACTGGAAACCAGCGAGACCATCCGGCACGCCAACGGCTCGCGCGACATCTACAGTTACGACATCGCCGGCAAGGACTACACTTCGCAGCATACGCTTAACGACGCGTCGGGACACAGTTTGCTGATTGAAGACTACCGCGCCGACGGATCGCTGACGCTGAAGCAGACGGTCGACGCCAGCGGCGTCAAGACGCTGGACCAATATGACCACCTCGGTCACATCGTCGAGCAGACGGTGGTGCAGAAGGACGGATCCTACACGCAGTCCAGCTACGCGTCGGACGGCAGCCTGACAACCGAAACGCTGCGTCACGCCGATGGCTCACGCGACATCTACAGTTACGGCATTGTCGGCAAGGACTACACTTCGCAGCATACGCTCAACGATGCCTCGGGCCATAGCGTGCTGATCGAAGACTATCGCAGCGACGGATCGCTGCTCCTGAATCAGACAGTCGACGCCAATGGCATCAAGACGCTGGATCAGTTCGATGGCCTTGGCCACATCACCCAAGAGACCGTGACGCAGAAGGACGGTACTTACGTGCAGTCCAGCTTTGCCACGAACGGCACCCTGACGACGGAGACCGCCCGCCACCTCGATGGCAGCCGGGAGGTCGATAGCTACGAGATTGCCGGGCAGGCCTATACGGCGCGGCACGACGTGATCGACGCGTCGGGGCACCGGCTGGCGACTACCTTCGACAATAGTGACGGTTCCCATACCGAGACGGCCTATGCGGCGGGTGTTAGCCTGAAGGCGACGACGACCAACACCGTCCTGAACAGCGCCGGCGGCGATACCTTCGTCTTCAATCAGGCCTCCGGACAGGACGTCATCAATAATTTCAGGGCCGGGGACTTCGCGGGTCACGACACCCTGCAGATCGCCTCAAGCGTTGCCGCCGACTTCGCGCACCTCGCGGTCCACATCGTCGGTCATGACACCGTCATTGACCTTGGCCACGATGCATCCATTACGCTGACCGGTGTCATCGCGCCGCTGACGCTGCATGACGTTCTGATCGTGTGACCCCGTCCTCGTTTGACGGGCCAGAATGAGGCTTGCCTTCTCCGCATAACGTGCGAACACTCCCGGCCAAACTCGGCAACGCCGAAACAGGGAGGTTCAGGATGAGTGCCGACGGCAAAACCGGGCTGCAGCTTCGCTCGCTGATCAGGAAAAATGGCGAACTCGAGATTTCGCTGGTCAATGTCCCGGTCGCCGAACCGTCAGCCGACGAGGTGGTGGTTCGCATCGAGGCTGCGCCGATCAACCCGTCCGACCTCGCGCTCCTGATCGGAGCCGCCGACATGACCACCGCCCAGGCGTCCGGCACCAAGGACGCGCCGGTGATTACGGCAAAGGTGCCGGAAGCGGCGATGCGCGCCATGGCTGGACGGCTCGACGAATCCACGCCGGTCGGCAATGAGGGGGCCGGTGTGGTCATCAGGACCGGATCGTCCGAGGCGGCGAAGGCCCTGATGGGCAAGACGGTCGCGATCATCGGTGGCGCCATGTTCGCGCAATACCGCACGATGCGAGCGAGCGACTGTCTCGTGCTGCCGGACGGCGTCACACCCGCCGAAGGCGCATCCTGTTTCGTCAATCCACTGACGTCGCTCGGCATGGTCGAGACCATGCGGCGCGAGGGCCACAAGGCCCTGGTGCATACCGCGGCCGCTTCCAACCTCGGCCAGATGCTCAACAAGGTTTGCCTCAAGGACGGCATCGCGCTCGTCAATATCGTCCGCAGCCCGCAGCAGGCGGAGATCCTGCGCAAGATCGGGGCGAAACATGTCGTCGATTCCACCGCGCCAACGTTCATGGAAGATCTGACCAGCGCGCTGGTCGAAACCGGCGCGACGATTGCGTTCGATGCAATCGGTGGCGGCAAGCTGGCGGGCCAAATCCTCACCTGCATGGAGGTTGCGGCCAACAAGAACGCAAAAGTCTACAGCCGTTACGGATCGAGCGTGCATAAGCAAGTCTATATCTATGGCGGCCTTGACATGCGCCCGACCGAATTAAACCGGGCGTTCGGGATGACGTGGGGAGTCGGCGGCTGGCTGTTGTTTCCGTTCCTGCAAAAAATCGGCCCGGCCGAGGGGTTGAAGCTGCGCCAGCGCGTCGTCGCCGAACTCAAGACCACCTTTGCCAGCCACTATACCCAGGTGGTCTCTTTGCAGGAGGCGCTGCAGCTCTCTCACATTGCCGTCTACGCCAAGCGCGCGACCGGCGAAAAGTATCTGATCAATCCGAACAAGGGCGGATGACGCCAAGCGCCCGCGACCGGAACGGCGACCCACTCGACTATTTGCCAGCGAGCCAAGCCAAAGGAGTTGTTGAAAACAAATCTTTATATAGAGGGGGAAAACAATGTCTGCAGACCTGAAGTATCTCGCCTTTACCGCAATTCTGACGGCGTCGCTCTGGATTCCCTATGTGGTCTCCCAGGTGATGACCAACGGGCCTCTCGCACCTCCGAATTATGTCGATCCCACGCCGCGTCCGCTGCCACCGTGGGGCAAGCGTGCCGATCGGACCTACATCAACGCGGTCGAGACGTTCGCGCCCTTTGCAGCGCTCGTGATCGCGGTTCATCTGGCCGGCAAGGCCAACGCGATGACAGCGTTCTGGGCGATGGCCTTTTTCTGGCTACGGTTCGCTCACGCCGTCGTGTACCTGCTCGGCATTCCCTATCTGAGGACCCTGATCTTCACGCTCGGCTATGTCGCGGTGATCGGAATCTTCTGGGAATTGGTTAAGTAAGCGCAAGCGGCGTATCTTGGCGTCGACAGGTTGCTCGACGCCGAAAAAAATTGCCGCGGGCCCATGGCAAAGTGACTTGCGTTTGGCGCGCAACGAGGGAACATTTGCGCCGAAAATCCGTGCCAAAAACTCAAAACGCAGACCAGGGGAGAACCTTCCATGAATGATTTGAGCCGCCGCCATCTACTTGCCGGCGCAGCCGCCGTCGGTGCTGCGACTGCCCTGACGCCGTTGGGCGCGCTAACCGCGCGCGCCGCGGTGCCGCCCGCCGCCACCCAGGCGCCGGGTTTCTACCGTTACAAGGTCGGCGCCTACGAATGCACCTCGATCAACGACGGGGTGTTTTTGCGTCCCATCGATAACTTCGTGAGCAATGTCCCGAAGGAACAGGCGCAGGCAGAGGCCGAGGCCGCCTACATGCCGAAGGGTATGGTCGCGGTGCCGTTCAACCCGCAGCTCGTCAACACCGGGTCCAAGCTGGTCCTGATCGATTGCGGCCTGGGGGTAGGCATGTTCGAGCAGAGCAAGGGCCGCGTCGGCCGCACGATGCAAAATCTCGCCGCCGCGGGCGTCGATCCCAAGAGCGTCGACGTCGTGCTGATCTCACATTTGCATCCCGACCACACCAACGGCATCCGGGCCGCCGACGGCTCGATGGCGTTCCCGAATGCCGAAATCATGGTACCGGCGAAAGAATGGGAATTCTGGATGAGCGACGAGAACGCCGCCAAGGCCCAGTCCAACGAAATGATGAAGGGTTATTTCGCGAATGTGAAAAAAATCTACACCGGTATCGAATCCAAGGTGACGAAGTACGACTGGGGCAAGGAAGTCGCGCCCGGCATCACGGCGGTCGCCGCACCCGGCCATACGCCTGGACATACCACCTTTGCCATCGCATCGGGCGGTTCAACCGTCCTGATCCAGTCTGACGTCACCAACATTCCCGAACTGTTCCTGCGCAATCCGGATTGGCATGTCGCCTACGACGCGGATCCGGCCGTAGCGCAGGAAACCCGGCATAAGTTCTATGATATGGCTGCGGCGGAGAAGGCGACGGTCGTGGGCTTCCACTTCGCTTTCCCGTCGATCGGCCATGTCGAGAAGGACGGCACGAAATACCGGCTGATTCCGGTGGCCTGGAATCCCGTGATCTGATCGCGGCTTCCGGCATTTGGCAGGTCAGGCCGCCGAAAGGCGGCCTGATCCGTTTTGCGGGACAGGCTGCTTCGTCGGCTTCCTCAAATTCCCCAAATTCATGCACTTGCATCGTTTGCCGACGTCGCTAGGGTAGCGCCCAAGCCGAACCGGCGCCGCGTCAAAAGGGAAATCTCATGGCCACCCCACACAATATCGTCGTACTTGTCGGCAGCATTCGCAAAGAGAGCTTCACCCTCAAGATCGCCAATGCATTGGCCAAGCTGGCGCCCGATACGCTGAAGCTTGACGTCGTCAGTTTGCACGGGATTTCGTTTTTCGATCAGGATCTGGAAACAACGCCGCCGGCCGATTGGCTGGCGTTCCGCGAAAAGATTCAGAAGTCGGCCGGCGTACTGTTCGTGACGCCCGAATATAACAGGTCGATTCCCGGCGTGCTGAAGAACGCCATCGACGTCGGATCGCGGCCATCCGGCAAGAGCTCGTTCCTCGGCAAACCGATCGGCATTATCAGCAATTCGCCGGGCCCGCTCGGCGGCGTCAGCGCGGCCAAACACCTGCAGAATATCCTGCCGGGCATTTCGGGTCCGATCCTGGGCCAGCCGGAAATCTACCTGAACGGCGTGGGCGACGCCTTCGACGAAAAGGGCCATCTCGCCAAGGAGGGGCTGCAGAAAGTGTTGCAGCAATATATCGACGCCTACGCGGCTTTCGTCGACAAGCACAATAAATAGGCTCCGGACTGCACGGCAGGCGGGGCCTTAGGATTCCGTTAACTGGGCCGTCGCATGCTCGGTCCCATGGTCTCCCGCAGCCGACTCAGATCCCTGCTTACCGGGCTTGCCCTCTATACGATGGCAGCCGGCCTAGTCGGCTATTTCGGCGTCAATGCCTATACCGGCAAGTATGGCCTGAATGCCCGGCAGGAGCTCGATCAGGAAATCATCGCGCTGACTTCCGAACTGGCGCGGCTGAAGCGGGAGCGTGCCGAAGGCGAGCAGCGTGTCTCGTTGCTGCGTTCGGACCGGGTTGACCCCGATATACTCGATGAGCGCGCGCGCTATCAGCTCGATTACGCCAATCCGCGTGACCTGGTTCGGACCGTCAACCCGAACTGATCGTCAAATTACAAAAAGCTGCGGAATCAATTTCGAAAATGTCGCGCCGCATTGCACTGCGGCATAGCGAATTCTTCGCAAGTGCACGCAATCCTTTCATGGCGGTTTGAGTTGGGATAGAGAGAGCTATTCGTTCTCTGATCCGGAAATGCCATGGCTGCCCCCAAGAAAATCGTCGCGAAGGAAACCGCTCACGAAAAGGGAAACGGTGCCGACAGCCCCCCGGACTTCACCAGGGAACAGGAACTAGCCGCGCTGCGCGACATGCTGCTGATCCGGCGGTTCGAGGAAAAGGCCGGCCAGCTCTATGGAATGGGGGCGATCGGCGGCTTCTGCCACCTTTACATCGGCCAGGAAGCCGTCGTCATCGGCATGCAGATGGCCCTGAAAGAAGGTGATCAGGTCATAACCGGGTACCGCGACCACGGGCATATGCTGGCCTGTGGGATGGAAGCCAAAGGCGTGATGGCCGAATTGACCGGTCGCCATGGCGGCTATTCCAAGGGCAAGGGCGGCTCCATGCACATGTTCAGCAAGGAGAAGAATTTCTTCGGTGGCCACGGCATCGTCGGTGCCCAGGTTTCGCTCGGTACCGGGCTCGCCTTCGCCAATCGCTATCGGGGTAACGATTTTGTCAGCCTGGCCTATTTCGGCGACGGCGCCTCGAACCAGGGCCAGGTCTATGAAAGCTTCAACATGGCCGAGCTGTGGAAGCTTCCGGTGATCTACATCATCGAGAACAACCGCTACGCGATGGGCACTTCGGTGACGCGCTCCTCCGCCCAGACCGATTTTTCCAAGCGCGGCATCTCCTTCAATATTCCCGGCGAGCAGGTCGACGGCATGGACGTTCGCGCGGTGAAAGCCGCGGCCGACAAGGCCGTGGCCTGGTGCCGCGCCGGCAAAGGCCCCTTCATCCTGGAAATGCAGACCTATCGCTACCGCGGGCATTCGATGTCGGACCCGGCGAAATACCGCACCCGTGAGGAAGTGGAGAAGGTCCGTCACGACCAGGATCCGATCGAGCAGGTTCGCAATCGCCTGCTTGCCGCTGACATGAGCGAGCAGGAATTGAAGGCCATCGACGCCGAGGTGCGGGAGATCGTCAATGCCGCTGCCGACTTCGCGCAGCACGATCCCGAACCCGATGCCGCCGAATTGTGGACCGACGTCTATCGTTGAACGCGCGAAACGCTTATCCCGCAGGGTACGCAGCTTAAAGAGTGAATTTCCGGAGCTGATATGCCAATTCAAGTACTGATGCCCGCGCTCTCGCCGACCATGGAGAAGGGCAACCTTTCCAAATGGCTGAAGAAGGAAGGCGAGGCGATCAAGTCGGGCGACGTGATCGCCGAGATCGAGACCGACAAGGCGACCATGGAAGTCGAGGCCACCGATGAAGGCACGCTTGGCAAGATACTGATCCCCGAAGGCACCGCCGACGTCGCGGTCAATACGCCGATCGCGACCATTTTGGCCGATGGCGAGAGCGCCTCCGATCTCGGCAAGCCAGTCGCGCCGGCGAAACAGGAGAAAGCCGCGGAGTCGGCGCCGCCCGCCGCCGAGGCTAAATCTACGCCTGTACCGAAAGACGAATCTCCAGCTCCCGCAGCCCCCAAAGCCGCCGCCGAACCCGATCCCGAAGTGCCCGCGGGCACCGAGATGGTGACCATGACCATCCGCGATGCCCTGCGCGATGCAATGGCCGAGGAAATGCGCAGGGATCCCGATGTATTCCTGATGGGCGAAGAGGTCGCGGAATATCAGGGCGCCTACAAGGTCAGCCAGGGTCTGCTGCAGGAGTTCGGCGCCAGGCGCGTGATCGATACGCCGATCACCGAGCATGGCTTTGCCGGCATCGGCGTCGGCGCGGCGATGGCTGGCCTAAAGCCGATCGTCGAGTTCATGACCTTCAACTTCGCCATGCAGGCGATGGACCAGATCATCAACTCCGCGGCGAAGACGCTCTATATGTCCGGCGGGCAGATGGGGTGCTCGATCGTATTCCGCGGCCCGAACGGCGCGGCCGCGCGGGTCGCTGCCCAGCACAGCCAGGATTACTCCGCCTGGTATTCGCAGATTCCCGGCCTCAAGGTGGTCGCGCCGTTTTCGGCCGCCGACTACAAGGGGCTGTTGAAGGCCGCAATCCGCGATCCCAATCCGGTGATCTTTCTCGAAAATGAAATGCTCTATGGCCATTCCGGCGAGGTGCCGAAGCTCGACGACTATGTGATCCCGATCGGCAAGGCGCGGATCGTGCGCTCCGGCGCTCACGTCACCATCATCTCCTGGTCGAATGGCATGTCCTACGCGCTGAAGGCCGCCGACGAATTGGCCAAGGAAGGCATCGAGGCCGAGATCGTCGATCTGCGGACGCTGCGCCCGCTGGATACCGACACCGTCGTCGCTTCGGTGAAGAAGACCGGCCGCGCCGTCACGGTAGAGGAAGGTTGGCAGCAAAACGGCGTCGGCGCCGAGGTCGCCGCCAGGATCATGGAGCACGCATTCGACTATCTCGATGCGCCGGTGGCGCGGGTGTCGGGCAAGGATGTGCCGATGCCCTATGCCGCCAATCTGGAAAAGCTCGCATTGCCCTCGGTGGCCGAGGTGGTCGCGGCCGCCAAGGCCGTCTGTTATCGGTGACGCATGGCCGGTCCCAGCGAGCAGCCGTTGCCGCCCGACGTGATAGGCCGCGATGATGCCACGGAGGTGTTGCGCGCCTTCGTGGTCGATGGCGGACTTTCCATCGCGTTCGCGCGCGCGTTCGAGGAGCCGGATATGTGGGGCCTGCTGCTGGTCGACGTCGCGCGTCATGCTTCGCGCGCCTATGCGCGCGAGAGCGCCTATAGCGAGGAAGAAGCGTTGAGGCGTATCATCGACATGTTCGAAGCTGAACTCGCGCGGCCGACCGATATGGGCAGCACTGCGCCGCGGTCGGGACAGGGGCACTGACTGTGACCATTGAAGCCTATCATTTCGATTTCATGGCTGAAGCCATTCGCGAGGCGGAGATCAGCATCGCCGAGGGCGGACTGCCGATCGGCGCGGTGCTGACGCGTGACACGAAAATCATCGCGCGCGGTCATAACCGCCGGGTGCAGGAGCAGAACGTCATTCTTCACGGCGAGATGTCATGCATGCGCAACGCCGGGGTGATCCCGTTTCATGACACCGTGATGTACACGACGCTGTCGCCCTGTTCGATGTGCGCGGGCGCGATCGGGTTGTTCAAGCTTTCGCTTCTTGTGATCGGCGAGTCCGTAACCTTCCCCGGCAGCAAGGACATCCTGACGCAGTTTGGCATTCCCTATATCGATCTTGCGGACGAGCGATCGGTCAACATGATGAAATCATGGCGATCGGTTCCCGCCAACGAGCGCCTCTGGCAGGGCGACATCGGCAATTGACGCGGGTCGTCGATCTTTCATCGGGTGGCGGTGACACCCAAACGGTCTTTGGTTGGCTTTCCAGCAAATGGAAGACAACGAGCAAGAATATCCTGTGAGGTCAGTATGCCCATCAACATTCTGATGCCCGCGTTGTCGCCGACCATGGAGAAGGGCAACCTTGCCAAGTGGCTCAAGAAAGAGGGCGACAAGGTCAAGTCCGGCGACGTGATCGCGGAAATCGAGACCGACAAGGCGACCATGGAGGTCGAGGCGGTCGACGAGGGCACGATCGCGAAAATCCTGGTACCCGAGGGCACCCAGGACGTCGCGGTCAATGACGTGATCGCGGTGCTCGCCGGCGACGGCGAGGACGTCAAGGCGGCCGGCGCAGGCGCCACGAGTGCGCCGCCGAAGGCCGCTGCCGCCGCACCGGCGCCTGCCGCCGCGCCGGCTCCGGCGGCAAAGATTCCGGCAGCGGAGCCGACAGGCCCAGCGCCACAGGCGGCAGCAGTCCCACAGACCAACGGTCACGCGCGGACCTTCTCATCGCCGCTCGCCCGGCGTCTCGCCAAAGAAGCCGGCATCGAGCTTGCGCGCATCAACGGATCGGGCCCGCACGGCCGCGTCATCGCGCGCGATGTCGAGGAAGCCAGGTCCGGCAAGGGGCTGAAAGCGCCTGCCGCAACACCGGCCGGCGCGCCGGCGTTCGCGCCCTCGATGTCGGACAAGCAGATTCTGGCGCTGTTCGAACCCGGCAGCTACGAAGTCGTACCGCACGACGGCATGCGACGCACGATTGCCCAGAGGCTCACCGCCTCGGTGCAGACCGTGCCGCATTTCTATCTGACGATGGACTGCGATATCGGCAAACTGCTCGCCGCGCGCGAGGAGATCAACGCCACGGCGCCGAAGGACAAGGAGAAGAAGCCGCTCTACAAGCTCTCGGTCAACGATTTCGTCATCAAGGCGATGGCGATTGCGCTGCAGCGGATACCCGATTGCAATGTGAGCTGGACCGAAGCTGGCATGCTCAAGCACAAGCATTCCGATATCGGGGTAGCGGTGGCAATGCCGGGCGGCCTGATCACGCCGATCATTCGCAGCGCGGAAACCAAATCGCTGTCGACGATTTCAGGCCAGATGAAGGATTTTGCGGCGCGCGCGCGGGCCCGCAAGCTCAAGCCGGAGGAGTATCAGGGCGGCACCACGGCCGTCTCCAATCTCGGCATGTACGGCATCAAGGATTTCACCGCCGTGATCAACCCGCCGCACGCGACGATACTTGCGGTCGGCACCAGTGAAGAGCGCGCGGTAGTCCGCAACGGCAAAATCGAGGCGGCGCACATCATGAGCGTGACGCTGTCGTGCGATCACCGCGCGGTCGATGGTGCGCTCGGGGCTGAGCTGATCGGCGCGTTCAAGATGCTGATCGAAAATCCGGTCATGATGATGGTGTGATGCAAGCCAAGCCGTTTGGGGGCGACGTTGAATGTTCGGACGCGATGGCCCTGGATATCGATGCTGCTCGCGGCGATCGCTGCGCTCAATCCCCTCGGCCTCGACGTGATCTATGCCGCGTTCTTCTCCGGTGAAGCGCTGTCGCGGAACATCTGGAGACCAATCGCGCTGACCGGAATGGCGATCATGGTTTTGGTTGTCGCGCTGGAATGGCGGACAAGAAAGTTCATCATCAATCGTCGTGCACGCATCACATCGACTTTGAGTTAGACGGGAGCCTTCATGGCCGATACATCCTTCGACATCATCATCATCGGCTCCGGCCCCGGCGGTTACGTTACCGCCATTCGCGCCGCGCAGCTCGGCTTCAAGACCGCGATTGTCGAGAAATCCTATCTCGGCGGTATTTGCCTGAACTGGGGCTGCATCCCGACCAAGGCGCTGCTGCGCTCGGCGGAAATCTACCACTACATGCAGCACGCGAAAGATTACGGGCTTTCCGCGGAGAACGTCTCGTTCGACGCGAAAGCCGTGGTGCAGCGCTCGCGCGGCGTCTCCAAACGCCTCAATGACGGCGTCGGCTTTCTGATGAAGAAGAACAAGGTGACGGTGATCTGGGGCGAGGCCGTCATCGATGCGCCCGGCAAGATCACGGTGAAAAAATCCGCGGTCGAGGCGCCGAAGGGCGCGCTGGGCGAGGGGGCTTACCAGGCCAAGCATATCATTCTTGCGACCGGCGCGCGGCCGCGCGTGCTGCCGGGGCTTGAGCCCGACAAGAAGCTGGTCTGGACCTATTTCGAGGCCATGGTGCCGGAAAAAATGCCGAAGTCGCTATTGGTCGTAGGCTCCGGCGCGATCGGCATCGAATTCGCATCGTTCTTCCACACCATGGGCGCTGACGTGACCGTGGTCGAGGTACTGCCGCAGATCCTCCCCGTCGAGGACGCCGAGATCGCGGGCCTGGCCCGCAAGCGCTTCGAAAAGCAGGGCATCAAGATCCTCACCAACACCAAGGTGACAAAGCTCGAGAAGAAGAGCGACAGCGTGGTCGCCACCATCGATGACGGCAAGAAGCCGCAGACGGTTGAATTCGACCGGGTGATTTCGGCGGTCGGCGTGGTCGGCAACATCGAAAATCTCGGGCTGGAAAAGCTCGGCGTCAAAACCGAGCGCGGCTGCGTGGTGATCGACGGCTACGGCAAGACCAGCGTGCCC
The DNA here is from genome assembly GCF_004799445.1 of Bradyrhizobium sp. Classification (GTDB taxonomy): domain Bacteria; phylum Pseudomonadota; class Alphaproteobacteria; order Rhizobiales; family Xanthobacteraceae; genus Bradyrhizobium. The sequence goes on along the minus strand of NZ_SSNA01000062.1, from coordinate 50,986 downwards.
GGCATCTATGCCATCGGTGACGTCGCCGGTCCCCCGATGCTCGCGCACAAGGCCGAGCACGAAGGCGTGGTGTGCGTCGAGGCCATCAAGGGTCTTCACCCGCATGCGATGGACAAGAATCTCATTCCCGGCTGCACCTATTGCAACCCGCAGATCGCTTCCGTCGGTCTGACGGAGGCGCGAGCGAAAGAGGGCGGCCGCGAGATTCGCGTCGGACGTTTCCCGTTCGTCGGCAACGGCAAGGCGATCGCGCTTGGCGAGGATCAGGGGTTGGTAAAGGTGATCTTCGATAAGAAGACCGGCCAGTTGCTCGGCGCGCACATGATCGGCGCCGAAGTCACCGAGCTGATCCAGGGCTATGTGGTCGCGATGAATCTCGAGACCACGGAAGAAGAATTGATGCACACCGTGTTCCCGCATCCGACGCTGTCGGAGATGATGAAGGAAGCGGTGTTGGACGCCTATGGTCGGGTGCTGAATATTTAGATGATCGTAACCGCGTGTTCTCGGCCCCCGAGCACGCTGGTAGCGGCAGTGATGAATATCTAGCCGAAAAATTTTTTGAACAAAGAATTTGCTCGCTGCTTCGTGATTCCAAACCCAGTAATAATCGTCGTCGTCCGTCCATATCTCTCTCGAACACAGCGGGGAACGTGAGGCGCCGGGCCTTGCACCGCGACTATTCAAGGGAGAAGAAGAATGAAGAAGTCGATTCTGACGATCGCGGGTTCCGCACTGCTTGTCTTGTCCGCGGTGCAGTTCGCCGCCGCCTCCGAGCCTCAGCAGGGCAGGGTCCATCACCGTGCCGCCGTCCGCGACAGCAATGCCTATGTGGCGCCCGCTTATGATGCAGCGCAGTCGGAGGGGTACCGCTATAGCGGTGGATATTCGGCGCCTGCTGGTCGCTGATATCCCTCGTCCCCGCCAAGCGAAGGGGCCGGTCGCGGTGCGACCGGCCTTTTGCTTTGCGGGAAAGGGTTGCTCTGCGGCAACGATTGTGGCTTGGGTGCAACAGTTGCCGAACATTTAACCCTCATATCAGCCCGCTCTTGTCTGCGCCGCTTTTTAGCCACACCCCTCCATGAAATGATTTCTTCGTAGGCTGAAGGCCACGGCGCTCGCGAAGACGATGGGAAATTGGGATTTCCCGGGTTCCAAAAGGGATGGCTGGGGAAACAGGTTCGCGATGGACGCCAAGACCAGCATCAAGAAGAGACTGCCGAGCCGTCACGTGACGGAGGGCCCGGAGCGGGCGCCTCATCGCTCGTATCTTTATGCCATGGGCTTGACCACCCAGCAGATCCACCAGCCCTTCGTTGGCGTGGCGTCTTGCTGGAATGAGGCTGCGCCCTGCAATATTTCGCTGATGCGCCAGGCGCAGGCCGTCAAGAAGGGGGTTGCCTCCGCCGGCGGCACTCCGCGCGAATTCTGCACCATCACCGTCACCGACGGTATCGCCATGGGCCATGACGGCATGCGCTCGTCGCTGCCGTCGCGCGAATGCATCGCCGATTCCGTCGAATTGACCATCCGCGGCCATGCCTATGATGCGCTGGTGGGTCTGGCCGGCTGTGACAAGTCGCTGCCGGGCATGATGATGGCGATGGTCCGGCTCAATGTGCCCTCGATCTTCATCTATGGCGGCTCAATCCTGCCCGGCAATTTCCGCGGCCAGCAGGTTACGGTGCAGGACATGTTCGAGGCCGTCGGCAAGCATTCGGTCGGCGAGATGTCGGACGCCGATCTCGATGAAATCGAGCGAGTGGCTTGCCCGTCAGCCGGCGCGTGCGGCGCACAATTCACCGCCAACACCATGGCGACGGTATCGGAAGCTATCGGGCTGGCGTTGCCCTATTCGGCCGGCGCGCCTGCGCCTTATGAAATTCGCGACGCGTTTTGCATGACCGCGGGCGAAAAGGTCATGGAGTTGATTGCCCTGAACATCCGGCCGCGGGACATTGTCACGCGTCGCGCGCTGGAGAATGCGGCCGCTGTGGTGGCCGCTTCCGGCGGTTCGACCAATGCTGCGCTGCATCTTCCGGCGATTGCCCACGAATGCGGTATCAAGTTCAACCTTTTCGACGTCGCGGAAATCTTCAAAAAGACACCCTATGTCGCGGATTTGAAACCAGGCGGTCGTTATGTCGCCAAAGACATGTTTGAAGCTGGTGGCATACCGCTTCTGATGAAGACGCTGCTCGACAATGGCCACTTGCACGGTGACTGTCTGACAGTCACGGGCCGAACGATCGCCGAGAACCTCAAGAGCGTGAAATGGAATCCGCACCAGGACGTGGTGCGGCCCGCTGACAGGCCGATCACCGTCACCGGCGGTGTGGTCGGCCTGAAGGGAAATCTCGCGCCCGAGGGCGCGATCGTGAAGGTCGCGGGCATGTCGAACTTGAAATTTACCGGTCCCGCCCGCTGCTTCGATCGCGAAGAGGATGCCTTCGAGGCGGTGCGGAAGAAGACCTACAAAGAGGGCGAGGTCATCGTGATCCGCTATGAAGGGCCGCGCGGCGGTCCCGGGATGCGCGAAATGCTGTCGACCACGGCGGCGCTGACCGGGCAGGGCATGGGCGGCAAGATTGCCCTCATCACCGACGGTCGGTTCTCCGGCGCGACCCGGGGCTTCTGCATCGGCCATGTCGGACCGGAAGCGGCGGTCGGCGGGCCGATCGCGCTGCTGCGGGACGGCGACATCATCGAAATCGACGCCAATATCGGGACTCTTAACGTAAAGTTGACCGAGGCGGAGTTGGCCGAGCGCAAGACCAAATGGCAGCCGCGCGCGACTAACCATACATCAGGTGCATTGTGGAAATACGCCCAGCAGGTTGGGCCGGCGGTGGATGGCGCCGTAACCCATCCGGGCGGGGCGCACGAGAAACTCTGTTATGCGGATATCTGAGCGTATCATTTTTGCGTTGATTTTAGGGGCCACGCCGGTGGCCACGCAGGGATTCGCCTTCGACGGAGCGCCGGTCAATCAGGATACCGCGATTCCGGTCGTTTCGGCCCAGTCGGGGGGCGCCGCTGCCGCCTTGAAGAAGGCCGTTCCCCAATCCGCGCCCGAGACCTCGCTGACCTCGTTGCAATACGCCGCCGAAGGCGGTCATCCCATCGCTCAGTGGAAACTGGGGCGGATGTACGCCGACGGCGATGGCGTCGCGCAGGACGATCTGCGCGCGTTCGAGTATTTCAGCCGCATTGCCAATGCCCATGCGGAAGACAGCCCTTCGGCGCCGCAGGCGGCGATCGTCGCCAATGCCTTCGTGGCGCTCGGGCGGTATTATCTCAGCGGCATTCCGAATTCGAAGATCAAATCCGATCCGGAGCGGGCGCGGGAGATGTTTTCCTACGCGGCCTCGTATTTCGGCAACGCGGACGCCCAATATGATCTGGCCCGGCTCTATCTGAAGAGCGCCGGATCGTCGCGCGATGACTTCCGCTATGGGGCGCGCTGGCTCGGCCTTGCCGCCCAGAAGGGCCAGCACCAGGCGCAGGCCATGCTGGGTCAGATGTTGTTCAATGGTGACCAGCTGCCGCGCCAGGCCGCCCGTGGACTGATGTGGCTGACGCTGGCACGGGACAGCGCCGCGCCGGATGAGACCTGGATCAAGGACAGCTACAGCAAAGCGATCGCCAAAGCGTCCGATGACGACCGTGCGATGGCGCTGCAGATGCTCGAGCACTGGGTGCAGGGTCGCAAGGACTGATCCCGCAAGGACTGATCCCTCGCGCTGCCTGCGAAAGAGGGGACGGGCTCAGGCCGCATCGAGGTCGAGATCGATCCAGACCGGCACGTGATCCGACGGTTTCTCCCAGGCGCGCACATAGCTGTCGATCCCGGCATCGATGAGCCGGTCACTGGCCTGCGGCGACAGCAGCAGATGATCGATCCGCAAGCCCTGGTTCTTCTGCCAGGCGCCCGCCTGATAATCCCAGAAGGTGTATTGGCCGGGGGCGTCGGTGACGGCCCGGAGCGCATCCGTCAGGCCGAGGCCGAGCAGCGATTGAAAGCTCTCGCGGGTGGCCGGGCGGAACAGGGCGTCGTTGACCCAGGCCGCCGGATTGTGGACGTCTTCCGCCTTTGGGATGACGTTGAAGTCGCCAGCCAATACCAGCGGTTCTTCGGTCTTAAGTCTTTCTCTTGAATACTCAAGAAGCCGAGACATCCATTTGAGTTTGTAGGGATATTTCTCTGTTTCCGGCGGATTGCCGTTGGGCAAATAAAGGCAGGCGATCCGGAGCACGCCATGCCTTAGCGTGACCACCCCTTCCAGGAAGCGGGCATGAGCGTCGTCATCGTCGCCGGCGAGGCCCGACTTGGTTTCGTCGAACGGCAGCTTGGACAGCAACGCAACGCCATTGAAGGTCTTCTGGCCGTGGGTGACGACGTTATAGCCGAGCGCCTCGATCTCCAGCCGCGGAAACGCCTCATCGACGCATTTGATCTCCTGCAGGCAGACGATGTCCGGCGAGCAGTCCTTCAGCCAAGTCAACAGATGGTCGATCCGCTGGCGGACCGAATTGACGTTCCAGGTGGCAATACGCATCAGGAATAGTGATCTCTCAGATTGAGAAACTGGTGCCGCAGCCGCAGGAGGCCGTCGCGTTGGGATTGACCACCCGGAACGACGCGCCGATCAGGTCGTCGACGAAATCGACCTCCGAGCCGGCGAGAAACGGCACCGAGGCCGGATCGACGAGCACCACGGCGCTGTCGCGCGCGATTACCAGATCGTCCTCGGTCCGTGCATGATCGACGTCGAATTTGTACTGGAAACCGGAGCAGCCGCCGCCCTCGACGCTGATCCGAAGCATGGCGCCGCCGCCCTCGACTTTAAGGATTTCGCCGATGCGGCGGGCTGCCCGCTCGCTGATGGTGACGGCTGCGGTCATGTCAAAGTCTCCGGTCGCGGGCGCCTGGCCCAAATTATCTGGTATCCCGCGCCCAGCATAGTTAAGTGCGCCGGACAGCGGAATCAAACATTCAGGAGATAAATAACCGTGTCGGTCGGAATGGCTGCTCCTCGCTCGGCCTATGCCTGCGACCCCGAGCGCAGCCGCGGGCGGCTGTTCGCGGAACCGCCGAGCAAGACCCGCAGCCCGTTCCGGCGCGATTGCGACCGGGTGATTCATTCCACTGCCTTTCGCCGCCTGAAGTACAAAACCCAGGTTTTCGTGTTCCATGAGGGCGATCATTACCGCACCCGGCTCACCCACTCACTGGAAGTGGCACAGATCGCCCGCGCGCTGGCCCGGCAGCTCGGCCTCGACGAGGATTTGACCGAGACGCTGGCGCTCGCCCACGACCTCGGCCATCCCCCGTTCGGCCACGCCGGCGAGCGGGCGCTGGATGCCTGTCTGCAAGCCCATGGCGGCTTCGATCACAATGCGCAGACCTTGCGCGTTGTCACCTCGCTGGAGCATCGCTATCCCGATTTCGACGGGCTCAACCTGACCTGGGAATCGCTGGAGGGCATCGTCAAGCACAATGGCCCGCTGACCGCGCGCAACGGCGCGGCGGTCGGTCGTTATCGCGACCGCGGCGTTCCGGTCGGCGTTTCCGACTACGTCCGGACATACGACCTGGAATTGTGGAGCTTTGCGTCGCTGGAGGCGCAGGTCGCCGCGATCGCCGACGACATTGCCTACGATGCCCACGACATCGACGATGGCCTGCGCGCCGGCCTGTTCGATGTCGACGATCTCAGGGTCATCCCGATTGCCGCTGACATGATCGCCGAAATCGCCAGGCGCTATCCTGGTCTGGACGACAGCAGGCGCGGCGCGGAACTGGTGCGCGAGCTGATTTCCCATCTGATCGGGGCGGTGGTCTCGGAAGCGCGCCGGCGTCTGGAGCTGGCGCGGCCGACGGGCGTCGACGATGTTCGCAACCATGGCGAAGTGCTGATCGCCTTTCCAGCCGAGGTGGCGCAGGCGGAAGCCGGAATCAAGGCATTCCTGAAGCTAAGAATGTACCGGCATTCGCGGGTGATGCGGGTGATGGGGGACGCAGAGCAGATCCTGTTCGACCTGTTCGCGCGCTACCACAACCATCCCGGCGATCTGCCGGCGGAATGGCTGCCGCCGGGCGGCGACCACAGCGAGACCGAAACCGAGCGGGCACGGCGGATCGGCAACTTCATCGCCGGGATGACCGATCGCTTCGCGCTGACCGAGCATCAGCGGCTTTTTGACTCGACCCCGGATTTGCGTTAGGCGGCGGCCATGGCCGGCAAACCCTCGACGCAACATCTCTTCGCCAACGTGCTGACGCGCGTGCACGCCGTCTGCGCGGCGGAGCTTGGCGCTGGCGCCGATCTGTCGCGCGTGGTCGTCGAGCCGCCAAAGGACCCGTCCCATGGCGACATGGCGACCAACGCCGCGATGGTGCTCGCCAAGGAAGCCGGAAAGAAACCGCGCGATCTTGCCGAACAGATTGCGGTCAGGCTGCGGACGGACGATTTGATTGCCTCCGCCGATGTCGCCGGTCCCGGCTTCATTAATCTCACCCTGAAGGTATCGGTCTGGGCCGACACGCTGCGCACCGTGTTAGGTGAGGGCCATTCGTACGGGCAAAGCGCGATCGGTGCGGCCGAGAAGGTCAATGTCGAATATGTCTCGGCCAATCCGACCGGGCCGATGCATGTCGGGCATTGCCGGGGCGCGGTGTTTGGCGATGCGCTGGCGAGCCTGCTGGTGTTCGCAGGTTATGATGTCTCCCGCGAATATTACATCAACGATGCCGGCGCGCAGGTCGATGTGCTCGCCCGCTCGGCCTTCCTGCGCTACCGCGAGGCGCTCGGCCAGAGCATCGGCGACATCCCCGAAGGGCTCTATCCCGGCGACTATCTGAAACCGGTCGGAGAGACGCTGGTTGCCGAATATGGCGACAAGCTGTTGACGATGCCGGAAGCCGGGTGGTTGCCGGCGGTGCGCGCCAAAGCCATCGCGATGATGATGGAAGCGATTAAAGGCGACCTCGCCGCGCTCAATATCAGGCACGACGTGTTTTTTTCCGAGAGGTCGCTGATCGAAACTGGCAACAACCGCGTTGCCCGGACCATCGATTTTCTTCGCGCCAAGGGCGATATTTACGAGGGCAGTTTGCCGCCCCCAAAGGGCGGGCCGATCGAGGATTATGAGGATCGCGAGCAGACGCTGTTTCGCGCCACGGCGTTTGGCGACGATGTCGACCGTCCGCTGATCAAGTCCGATGGCTCCTATACCTATTTCGCATCCGATATCGCCTACCACCGGGACAAGTTCGAGCGCGGCTTCCGCAACCTCGTCGATGTCTGGGGCGCCGATCACGGCGGCTATGTCAAGCGCGTGGAAGCAGCGATCAAGGCCGTCACCTCGGGCAAGGCCACGCTGGACGTGAAGATCGTGCAGCTGGTCAAGCTTCTGCGCAATGGCGAGCCGGTGAAGATGTCGAAGCGGTCGGGCGACTTTGTCACCTTGCGTGAAGTGGTCGACGAGGTCGGCAAGGATGCCGTCCGCTTCATGATGCTCTACCGCAAGAACGACGCGGTGCTCGATTTCGACCTCGCCAAGGTGATCGAGCAGTCGCGTGAGAACCCGGTATTTTACGTCCAGTACGGCCACGCCCGGGGCCACTCGGTGTTCCGCAATGCGCGGGAGATGATCCCGGATTTGCCGGAAGAGGCCGGTGCGCGGGCCGCCTTCCTGGCCGATGCGGCGCTCGAACGCCTGAACGACCCTGCGGAACTTGACCTGTTGCGGCGGCTGGCGCTCTACCCCCGGACCATCGAGGCGGCGGCATCCGCGCATGAGCCCCACCGAATCGCCTTTTACCTCTATGATCTCGCCAGCGAATTCCATGCGCTGTGGACGAGGGGACGCGATTTGCCCTATTTACGCTTCATTATCAATAATGATGCAGAGATTACAAAGGCGCGGCTGGCTTTGGTTCAGGGGGTCGTCTCGGTGTTGGCATCCGGGCTTGCCGTTCTCGGCGTCGATGCTCCGGACGAGATGCGCTGACGGAGACAGGCACCGCTCACTGGGGGATTATGTGAGCGGCATCCGGCAACGGCCGGTTCGTTTGTAGAAGTGGGCTGGCGGCTTTCCCGAAGGGGACGCATCATCACGATGGCTGATCGATATCAGGATAGACCTTTTCCCGCTGAAGACGACTACGATCGCGGCGGTGAGCAGCACGCGTCTGCCGGGCGGGACAGCGATCCCCTGGCGGAGCTCGCGCGCCTGATCGGGCAGACCGATCCGCTCGGGACGATGGGACGGGCCAATCTGCCGCTGCAGCCGCGGGACGTTGAGCGCGATCGGCGCGATCAGCATCAGCTGCCGCCGCAGGCTGATTATGGGACCGACGACGAGCCGATTCCCGCACCCAGCCCGCCATCATGGATGCAGCGCGCCGCCCGGCAGGAGGCGCCGGAGCCGCAGCCGGATTATCCCGCCGCCGTGCATCCGCTGCACCGCTACGGCGCCACCCATGCCGCGCCCTTGGCAGATGATATCCACGCGCCGTCGTTCGCTGATGCCGGTCATGAGCCGGATCCGTCGCGTTACGATGATGCACTCTACGGCGAGCTCGATTCTGGCGCGGAAGCCTTTCAGCACGATCCGGTCTACGCGGACGACGCCTACGATCAGGACGGCTACAGCGACGGTGCGGAGGATATCGTCCCCAAGCGCCGTGGCGGCATGGTCACCGTTGTCGTCGTGCTCGCGCTAGCGGTGCTGGGGACCGGCGGGGCTTTTGCCTATCGCACCTTCATGGGATCGGCTCGCAGCGGCGAGCCGCCCATCATCCGGGCTGACGCTGGCCCGACCAAGATCGTTCCGGCTCCCGCCGATGGCAGCGCCAAGGTCCCCGATCGCATGTCGAGCGGCGACGGCACCGAGAAAATCGTTCCGCGCGAAGAAACCCCGGTCGACGTCAATGCCAGGTCGGGCCCCCGCGTGGTATTTCCGCCGCTGAACCAGAACGGCAGTCCGCCATCGATGGCCATCGTGGGTCAAAGTGCCACGCCGCCGGCCAGTGCCGGGAATGGCACGCTATCCAACCCCGAGCCGCGAAAGATCAGGACCCTGTCCGTCCGGGGCGACCAGCCCGACGGTGCAGCGATGCCGGTAGGGGCCACGCCGCCGGCGGTCGCTAAGCCCACCCCGGCTGCGCGGACGGCCGCACCGGCGCCAACGGCTGCCCCGCGAGCCGCGCCTTCATCGGCCAATGCAAACGCCAATGGGCCACTCTCGCTCGCGCCGCAGTCCGCTCAACCGGCAGCGGAACCTGCGACCCGGGTGGCCTCCAACACCCCCGCGCAAATCGCGCCGAGTGGGGGCGGAGGCAGCGGCGGATACCTGGTGCAGGTTTCCTCGCAGAAGAATGAGGCCGATGCTCAGGCTTCCTACAGGGCGCTCCAAGGCAAGTTCCCGGCCGTGCTGGGATCTCGCGCGCCTGTCATCAAGCGTGCCGACCTCGGTGAGAAGGGTATCTATTACCGGGCCATGGTCGGTCCATTCGGCTCTCCCGACGAGGCCTCGCAGTTCTGCGGCAGCCTGAAGTCCGCCGGCGGGCAGTGCGTCGTCCAAAGGAATTAACGGCGGTTTCCTCGACCCTTGTTGACCCCCGGGGCGCCAGCGGGCTAATCGGCCCGCATGCAAAGCCGCGCATTCATTACAGGTGTATCCGGACCGGAGTTGACCCCCGCTGAGCGCGAATTCATCGGTTCAGAGCGGCCGTGGGGATTTATTCTATTCAAACGGAATATTGAAACACCGCAGCAGGTCGCTCTATTAGTTCAACAATTGAGAAAATCCGTGGACGCCCCGGATGCCCCGGTTCTGATCGACCAGGAGGGTGGCCGGGTCCAGCGTCTGGGGCCGCCGCACTGGCCGGTCTATCCGCCCGGGGCGCTCTTCGGTGCGCTTTACGACCTGGACCCAGCGCTCGGTCTGGCGGCAGCGCGGTTGAGCGCCCGGCTGATCGCCGCCGACCTCGCAGATCTCGGAATAAACGCGGACTGCCTGCCGCTGGCGGATGTGCCCGTTGCGGGGGCCGATGCGGTCATCGGTAACCGGGCCTACGGAACCGAGCCGGCGAAGGTCGCGGCGATTGCCCGCGCGGTAACCGACGGGCTGGACCAGGGCGGCATTTTGCCCGTGCTCAAGCATATTCCCGGGCACGGGCGGGCGACCGCGGACAGCCATTTCGGACTTCCAACGGTCGACACCCCCGAAAAGGAGCTGGAACGGACTGATTTTGCGGCGTTTCAACCGCTTTCGGACCTGCCGATGGCGATGACCGCACATGTTGTGTTTAGCGCGCTGGACCCCGCCCATCCGGCCACGACTTCTGCGACAATCATCGAACGGGTGATTCGCGGCGTGATCGGGTTCCAAGGTTTGTTGATGAGTGATGACGTGTCCATGAATGCGCTCGCGGGATCGATCGCCGAGCGGACGCGGGCCATCTTTTCCGCCGGCTGCGACGTGGTGCTCCATTGCAACGGCAGGTTCGACGAGATGCGTGAAGTCGCCGCAGAGACGCCGGAATTATCGGGGAAAGCGCTGGATCGGGCGAGGCGGGCGCTGGCGTCGCGTCGAGCGCCGCAGCCGTTCGATCGGCGGGCGGCGCGGACGGAACTGGATGCGATGATGAGCAGGGCAGGAACAGGCGCATGACCGCGGAAATTCTGTCATTTGAAACCGGACGGCCTGCCGAACTCGCGGACGACGAGCCCTCGCTGGTTGTCGACGTCGAGGGCTATGAAGGCCCGCTTGACCTGTTGCTCGCGCTGGCGCGCCAGCAGAAGGTCGATCTCGCCAAGATTTCCATCCTGGCGCTGGCGAATCAGTACCTGGTATTCATCGAGGCCGCCCGGAAGATCCGGCTTGAGCTTGCCGCCGACTATCTGGTGATGGCGGCTTGGCTGGCGTTTCTCAAATCGCGGCTGCTGCTGCCCGAACCCGTCACCGCGGACGGACCAAGCGCCGAGGAAATGGCGACGGCGCTGGCCAACCGGTTGCGCCGGCTGGAGGCCATTCGCGAAGCTTCCAACCGCTTGATGAACCGCCCGCAATTGCAGCGCGATATCTTTCCACGCGGCAATCCGGAATCCATCGCCGAAATCCGGCATCCCAAATATACCGCAACGCTGTTCGACCTGCTCACCGCCTATGCCGCGCAACGCCAGCAGCGGGTGCTGGCGACGGTGCATCTGGCCAAGCGCACGGTGTGGTCGCTCGCCGAGGCGAGGGCGTCGCTGGAGCGCTTGATCGGAATGGCCGAGGACTGGAGCCGCCTCGACGAATACCTCATCAACTACGTCGTCGATCCCTCGCAAAAGTCCACGGTCTTTGCGTCCAGTTTTGCCGCAGCGCTGGAACTGGTCAGGGAAGGCGAGGTCGAGCTGCACCAGAAAGAGGCGTTCGCGCCGCTGTATTTTCGAAAGCGTCCGCCGCAACCAGTATCCGACGCGATGACCGCGCCGGATCTGCCGGCCGAGTAAGTGGAAGAAGGAGACCGTGCCATGGCAAGCCTGGCGGAAAAACGCAAAGCCGATGCCGAGGAGCGCTCCGTGGAACCGGAAGCGCGGCCGGAGGAATTGCGGCTGCTGGAAGCGCTGTTGTTTGCTTCCACCGAGCCACTCGATCAGGCGACGCTCGCAAAGCGGATGCCCGATGGCGTCGACATCAAGGTCGCCCTGGCGCAACTGCAGGCGGATTACGCATCGCGCGGCGTCAACCTCGTGCGCATTGCCAACAAGTGGACCTTCCGCACGGCGGGCGATCTTTCCTGGCTGATGACGCGGGAGAGCACGGAGACGCGGCGGCTATCGCGCGCGGCGATCGAGATGCTCGCGATCATTGCCTATCATCAGCCGGTCACCCGCGCCGAGATCGAGGATATCCGCGGCGTGATTACCTCCAAGGGGACGCTGGATGTGCTGCTGGAAACCGGCTGGATTCGTCCGCGCGGCCGTCGCAAGACGCCGGGCCGTCCGCTGACCTTCGGAACCACGGAAGCCTTTTTGTCGCAGTTCAGCCTGGAGGCACTTGGCGATCTGCCGGGCCTGGAGGAACTGAAGGGCACCGGCCTGCTGGATTCGCGGCTGCCCTCCGGGTTCGGCGTTCCGACGCCATCGGATGACCCGGCCTTGCGCGATGACGAGGATCCGCTTGAGATCGGCGATCTGGAACTGGCCCTGGCCCCTGCGGTCGAGCCGGAGACCGGCGGCGAGGGTTGATTTAGCCCCGCCTTCGGCGGCCTTTGACCGCAACGTCGGCGCTGGTTAACGGTCTCGGCAATGTGTCGCGTCGGCCGCGATTTGACGCGGCTTAAGTCCTTGTTTTTGACACCTCCTGAGCCTACTTTCCGGACAGGTTAGCGAGGGTCCAGGGCCCCCGCATGTTTGGAGGGTTGCAGGATGGGTTCGCTTAGCATTTGGCACTGGATCGTCGTGATCGCAGTCGTCCTGCTGCTGTTCGGTCGCGGCAAGATTTCCGACCTGATGGGTGATGTCGCGCAGGGCATCAAGGCCTTCAAGAAGGGCATGCAGGACGACGAAAAGACTGCGGAAAAGACCGAGCCCGTAAAGACGATCGATCATAACGCCGCGCCTTCTGCGGCGACCCGGTCGGATGTCGGCAGCAAGGCTGTCTGAACCAGCGCTCGTTTTCGGCAAACCTCTGGCGGCACGTTGATCTTGCGATAGGCGTGCGGCAAGACGGGTTGAGGAATGACGCGGGCGGCCCGGATATTGCTCCCGGACATGGCTCATGGATACTGGGCGGAAATTGCCTCGCGTAAGCGGAACCTTTCATGTTCGACATCGGCTGGAGTGAATTCGTCGTCATCGCGGTGGTCGCGCTGATCGCCATCGGTCCAAAGGAATTGCCGGGCGTGCTGCGCATGGTCGGGCAATGGATGGGCAAGGCGCGCAAGATGGCCGCCGAATTCCAGGGCCAGTTCCAGGAAGCCATGCGTGAGGCCGAAATGGCCGACCTCAAGAAGAGTTTTGATGAGGTCAAGGAAGCCGCAACCGGCTTCACCAGCGGCAATGTCATGACCTCGCTGCAGAAGGACGTTAGCGCCGCGCTCAATATCGACGACGTCGACAAGCCCGCCGCGAGTGCGGATGCGCCGGCGACGTTGAACCTCGACGCGCCGGCGGCGAGCCCCGAAGCACTTGCCGACACGCAGCCAGCGACGTCCGAACCGCTGGCGCTGACGCCGGAAAGCCAGCCGCAGCCGGCAATCCAGCCCACCGCGCCGGTGGCAGCCGAGGCCGAACTCCCACGGGACGCCAAAGCGTCATGAGCGCCGAGGATATCGAGGCCAGCAAAGCGCCGCTGATGGATCATCTGATCGAGCTGCGCTCGCGCCTGATCAAGGCGCTGCTCGCGTTCGGCGTCGCCTTCATATTTTGCTTCTTCTTCGCCAAGCAGATCTACAACGTGCTGGTGTGGCCGTTCGTCTGGATCGCGGGCGCGGAGAATTCCAAATTCATCTACACCGCGCTCCTGGAGTACTTCCTGACCCAGTTGAAGCTGGCGCTGTTCGGGGCCGGTTTCATCTCGTTTCCGATCGTGGCCGCGCAGATCTACAAATTCGTGGCGCCCGGCCTCTACAAGCACGAGCGCGGCGCGTTTCTGCCCTATCTGATCGCGACCCCGTTCTTCTTCGTGCTGGGGTCGATGCTGGTCTATTTCGTGGTGCTGCCGATGCTGGTGCGGTTTTCGCTCGGCATGCAGCAGTTAGGCGGGCCTGAGACGGCGCAGATCCAGCTTCTGCCCAAGGTCGGCGAATATCTGTCACTGATGATGTCGCTGATCTTCGCTTTCGGCATTGCCTTCCAGCTGCCGGTGATCCTGACTTTGCTGGGGCGGATCGGCATCATCACCTCAAAACAGCTGCGCGAGAAGCGCCGCTATTTCATCGTGGTTGCCTTCATCATCGCCGCCGTGCTGACGCCGCCTGACGTGCTCAGCCAGGCCTCGCTCGCGATCCCCCTGCTGTTGCTGTATGAAGGCTCGATCGTGGCCGTGCGCATCGTGGAAAAGAACGCCACGGCGGCGAAGGCCAACGCCACCACACCACCGCCCGCAAGCCCGCCGCCCGATCCGACACCGGCGGAGTAGGGGCATAGCGCCCACGTATTCGCTCGTCATACCCCGCGAAAGCGGGGTATCCAGTACGCTGCGGCCTCGCGAATCCGTCGCACTGCTCTGGAATACTGGATCGCCCGCTTTCGCGGGCGATGACGGATGTGGTACTGGAGGCCCGCCGTTGACTCTCCGCAAATAAACGGAGAGTTCGCACCTAGGACCGTTCCAGCATGCACGACATCAAATGGATCCGCGACAATCCCGACGCCTTCGACGCCGCGTTGAAGCGGCGGGGGCTGGCGCCGTTGTCGAAGTCGCTGCTGGCGATCGACGAGAAGCGCCGCGCGGCGATCATGGCGTCGGAAGAGGCGCAGGCACGGCGCAATTCCGCGTCCAAAGAAATCGGCGACGCCAAGAAGGCCAAGGACGACGTGCGCGCGGCAAAACTGATGGCAGAGGTCGCCGAGCTCAAGACCACCATGCCGCAGCTGGAAGCCGCGACCAAGGCTGCGAACGAGGACTTGGCAAAGGAATTGGCGGCGATTCCAAACCTGCCGCTCGATGACGTGCCGCCGGGATTGGACGAGCACGGTAATGTGGTCCGGCATCATTTCGGTGCGGTGCGCAACTATGAGTTCACACCGAAACCGCATGACGATCTCGGCGGCGCGCTCGGCTTCATGGATTTCGAGGCGGCGGCGAAGCTAAGCGGCGCGCGCTTTGTGGTGCTGAAGAAAGGCTTGGCCCGGCTGGAGCGCGCGATCGGGCAATTCATGCTCGACCTTCATACCAACGAGCACGGCTATACCGAGATCAATCCGCCGCTCTTGGTGCGCAATGACGTGATGTTCGGTACAGGACAGCTACCGAAGTTTGAAAACGACCAATTTTGGGCCATCAAAGGTGAATTGCTCGCGGAGATCAAGAAGGATACGGCCGCGGGAGTTGATGGGGGTTCAGCGCTGAGGGCCTACGCAGGGGTGCTTGATAACCTGGACCACGATCGTCTCGGCCTCATCCCCACCGCCGAAGTCCCCCTGACCAATCTCGTCCGCGAATCCATCGTCGATGAAAAAGAGTTGCCGATGCGGCTGACGGCGCTGACGCCGTGTTTCCGCGCCGAAGCGGGGGCGGCCGGGCGCGACACCCGAGGCATGATACGCCAGCATCAATTTACGAAAGTCGAGCTGGTCTCGATCACCACGCCGGAAGCCAGCAGAGACGAACACGAGCGGATGCTGGCCTGCGCGGAGGAAGTGCTGCGGCGGCTCGATCTGCATTACCGGGTGATGACGCTGTGCGCCGGCGACATGGGCTTTGCCGCACAGAAGACCTACGACATCGAGGTCTGGATGCCGGGGCAGGGCGAGGGCGGGGCGTTCCGGGAAATCTCCAGCTGCTCGGTATGCGGCGAGTTCCAGGCCCGCCGGATGGATGCGCGCTATCGTGGTCCCGACGGCAAGCCGCGCTTTGTCCACACCCTGAACGGCTCGGGCACCGCGGTTGGCCGCGCGCTGATCGCGGTCATGGAAACCTACCAGCAGGAAGACGGCTCGATCGCCGTGCCCGATGTCCTGCAGCCCTATATGGGCGGGGTGAAGGTCATCGCCCGCGAAGCCTGATTTTGCGGCAAATTGTCCCGAGCCTTTTCCGTTTCGATTGAATCGAAACGGGGCTCTAGATTGTTGATTCGACGCGTTTTCTTGACGCGAACCGGTCTCCACTTCGCTTGAAAACGCTTCAGCCCGGCCCCGCCTTCGAGGTTGCGCAGGCGCCGTGTCCCGCTATCTTCGTTTCCGCCGCGGCGAGAGCCTCATTTTTGGGAAACGATGACACGCAATGGCCCTGCATCGCGATATCTATTGGGTGGGCAGACAATGGGCCGTCACCGGCTACGGCATCCAGGCCTGTGATCAGAAGCAGAAGGGCCAGTTCGATATCGAGGCTGCGAGACTATGGGATGACGGCGTGCAGGAAAGCGTGCGCGCGCTGAAATGGTTCAACACTGAGGATTTCGACAAGGCGGTTTCCGTCGCCCGCAAATATTATCCGGAGCCGCCGCGCAAGGCCCCGCTGGCGGCGCCGCCGGTTTCGCCGGTGAAGGACGACGTTGCTCCGTCAGAATCGCCCCAAACGGCGGCGCCGCCCGACACTCCGGTTTCACAGACGAAGGACGACGTTCCCCCTCCGCAGCCGCCGAAGCCGGTGGTTCGAAAATTCGAGATGCGGAATCGTGCCGTGCGCGCGAAATTCCTCCGCGTTTGGCGGATCCGCTCGCGCGCCAGCGGTCGCTGAGAAGAAATCGGCATTTGAATCGCAGTGGCGGGATCGCGATCGCCCTCGCCGATAAAGTTTTTCGAGATGAGCAATTTTGACCACGGCGTGTGACGCCGGAAGCGTCATTCTGAGGTGTCTCGGCCCTAGGGAGTCAGTACCGGGTTCGCTAGCGGGCCCACGGCAAGCCAGGATGCGTCATGCCCGAATATCAGCCGGTATCCTCAGCAGATATTGCCGCCATCGAGCGGCCGCGCTGTCCGGACTGCCGGCATAATCGCATGCTGCTGTCGAAGCTCGAGGCGGGACCGTCCGGCTTCGACTATCGTACATTCGAGTGCCAGAAGTGCGGTCGCGTGGAAACGACGGTGGTATCGAGCGACCCGATGAAATCGGATGTGCGCGGATGGCTTGCCGGCGAGCTCAAACGGCCGGTTTGAGGGTTGGACGCAGGGCGTGAACTTGCCACATTTCGCGCCAGGACGCGCGGGCATTTCTACCCAGAATTGAGTCGCCCGCCCGACATAATCGGAATATAGTGATTCCGTAACCGCACGGCCTGCGACTTTTGCCGGTAACCGAGAGTGTTGTGCTCCCGACTGGAAACGGACCAACACATGCCCAACACCCAATCATTTCAGATCAAGAATGGGTTTGATCCCCAGGTTTTTCTGGGCGAGACTGGCGCGGGCAAAACCATCGAGAAATACGTCAAGAACCAGAAGATATTCAGCCAGGGCGACGTCGCCGACACGGTCTTTTTCATCCTGAAGGGCAAGGTCAAGATCACTGTCCTGTCCGAGCACGGCAAGGAAGCCGTGGTCGGGATTTTCGCCGAGGGACAGTTCTTTGGCGAAGGCTGTCTCGAGGGGGCGAAACTGCGCGCCGCCACCAGCCATGCCATGGAAGACTGCCTGATCACGTCGATCAAAAAGAGCGCCATGCTGGCGCTGCTGGCCGCGGAGCCGAAATTCGCCCAATTTTTCATTTCCTATCTGTTGTCGCGGAACAGCCGGATCGAAGACGACCTGATCGATCAGCTGTTCAATTCCAGCGAACGACGCCTTGCACGCTTGCTCCTGCTGCTCGCAAATTTCGGCAAGGAGGGCGACGCGCCGCCGATCCCGGTGACCCTCAGCCAGGAAACCCTGGCGGAAATGATCGGCACCACGCGTTCCCGGGTCAGCTTTTTCATGAACGGTTTTCGGAAAAAGGGATTCATCGACTACAACGGCAAGATCGAGGTTCACCGCTCGCTGCTCGACGCGGTGTTGCGCGAGAAGCCTCACATCGACGGAGACACCTAGCGGCTCCGGCCGCGGTGCGGCAGGTCGATCCGGCGCCGTTTGCAAAATGCGCAAAAGACGCCTCCAACCGTTGTCGATACGCAAATAACCAGCAGGCACGACGGGTTTGCCTCGTGGGCGATAGCCGGATAAGACGGCGCTTCGACCGCCGTGGAATCGATCGAAGAGGGCCCGTCTGTTAGATGCGAATTCTCTGCACCAATGACGACGGCATCCATGCCCCCGGCCTGAAAATTGTCGAGGAGATTGCGCACGCGTTGTCCGACGATGTCTGGATCGTGGCGCCGGAACTCGATCAATCCGGCGTCTCGCATTCGCTGTCGCTGAACGACCCGCTTCGCCTGCGTGAAGTCGGGCCGCGACATTTCGCGGTGCGCGGCACGCCGACCGATTGCGTCATCATGGGCGCCCGCCACATCCTCGGTGAAACGCTGCCCGACCTCGTGCTGTCGGGCGTCAACAAGGGCCGCAACGTCGCCGAGGACGTCGTCTATTCCGGCACCATCGCGGGCGCGCTGGAAGGCACGATTCTGGGCCTGCCGTCCTTCGCGCTGTCGCAGGAATTCAGCATCGAGTCGCGGGAAAAGCCCCTATGGGACACCGCGCTGAAGTTCGGTCCGCCAATCCTGCGCAAGGTGATTGCCGCCGGCGTGCCCAGGAACACCGTGATCAACGTGAACTTTCCGGCCTGCGCGCCCGACGAAGTCGCCGGTGTGCGCGTGACGCGGCAGGGCAAACGCAACCTCGGGTTTCTGAAAGTCGACCAGCGCCGCGATGGCCGCGGCAACCCGTATTTCTGGATTGGGTTCGAGCGTTTGGCACAGATTGACGTGCCGGCCGAGGGCACGGATCTCTGGGCGCTGGCGGCGCGCTACGTCTCGGTGACGCCGCTGCGGCTCGACCGTACCGATGAGGCATTTTCCGAAGCGCTGACGGCGACGCTGAAATGACGCGCAGCATCACACCCGTCGCCGGGTCTCGCCTTCGACGAGCCCGATGACAGGCTCCAGCGGGTATCCACTGCGCTGGGCTTCACGATTCGATCTCTAACTGCTCTGGAATACTGGGTCACCCGCTTTCGCGGGTGACGACGGGTGGGCTGCCTAAACTGCCGCGCTCTTCAGGGTATTGTCGATCACCCGCGCCAGGGTTTCGATCTGGAACGGTTTCTGCAGCGCCGGGCGGTCGCGGTATTCCTCCGGAAGGCCCGATGAGCCGTAGCCGGTCGCGAAGATGAAAGGGCGGTTGCGCGCCTTGATCAGGTCGGCGACCGGCGAAATCACCTTGCCATTGACGTTGACGTCGAGAATGGCGAAGTCGAATTCAGCCGATTGTGCCAGCCGGATGGCTTCGTTGATTT
This sequence comes from Bradyrhizobium sp., assembly GCF_004799445.1. Taxonomy (GTDB): domain Bacteria; phylum Pseudomonadota; class Alphaproteobacteria; order Rhizobiales; family Xanthobacteraceae; genus Bradyrhizobium. The sequence continues at coordinate 31,936 of NZ_SSNA01000062.1, read as the reverse complement.
CACCGGCTTCGGCAGCGACGCTGTAGCCGAGCTCCTCCAGCATGTCGGCAACCATCATTCGGATCATGACCTCGTCCTCGACGAGGAACACAGAACCGCCCGGCGGCCGCGTCGCAATCATGAATTCAGTCCTTGCCCCATGTCAGAACCAAAGGTTCGCAAATTACGACAACCGGTGCAATGTCGAGATGCGCAAACGCGCTCCAACCGGCCGTTTTGGCTCCGGATTTGCGAACAGGCCTGATTGCCCCGTGCGCTAACGCCGGGAGTGTATACGGGTTCCCCGGTTGGAACACTGATTTAGACTGAAATATTTCGTTAGGCCGGCAGGGCTTATGGCATCAACTTGGCTGATCTGGCGGGCCGCCGGCCGGCGAGCGACCTCATGGGACCGAAATGTCCACCACACAAAATCCGCCAAGACAGATGATGTTTCAGCTCAGCTTGCGGCGGCGCGGGATCAGCGATCAGGCGGTGCTCCGCGCCATGGAAGAGATTCCTCGCGACATGTTCGTCGAGGCCGCGGATCGAGCACATGCCTACCGCGACAGCGCGCTCGGCATCGCTTGCGGGCAGACCATCAGCCAGCCCTTCGTGGTGGCTTACATGACGGAACAGCTGCAATTGCAGCAGAATCACCGGGTGCTCGAGATCGGCACCGGCTCCGGATACCAGGCCGCCATCCTGTCCCGGCTATGCGGTCACGTCCTGACCATCGAGCGTTACCGGACGCTGGCCGATCGTGCCCGGGCGCGGCTTGCCGAGCTCGGTTGCGACAATGTCGAGGTGACGTTGGGGGACGGCTTTGACGTCCCCGCCGATGCCGGCAATTTCGACCGCATCATCGTCACCGCGGCGATGGAGCAAATCCCCGATGCGCTGGCGCAGCGGCTCAAGCCCGGCGGCGTCCTGATCGCGCCGGTCGGACCACACCAAGGCACCCAGACCCTGGTTCGCCTGGTCAGGACCGATGCCGGCTTTGAGCGCAAACAGCTCGTGGACGTGCGCTTCGTGCCGGCGCTGCCCGGTATTGCCCGCGAGCTGTAAAAACCCGGATCGGCTGTCCCGCCAACCTCTTATTCGTAAGCTTAAGTGGTTGTTTACTCAGCGCGTGTTTACTCAAAACAGGTATTTGTTGCGTACGAGTGAGTAACCATGTCCGGTGTCGTCGAGTTGCTTTGCTCGCGTCGCGTGCCGCAAGTCGCGGTGCTGGCGCTGATGTCGATCGGTTTTGCCGGCTGCAGCGCCGACATGTCGTCGCGTCTTTCTCAAAATCCCTATGCCTCCCAGTCTGATGCCACAGGCACGGTGCCGCCCGCCGCGATCGAGCGCCGCGACCTTCCGCAATCTGCACATCCGCAATACCAGTCGCAGGCCCTGCCGGCGATTGCCGCCCCGCAGTCCTATCCGGCCGCCAATACCGGGGTGTCCGGAGGGGGGCGTGGATTGGGCTCTTATGCTCCACTCGCCCATCCGATCGAGACCACTGGCAGCGTCCCGCGCTCGGTCGCAGCCCGGACCCCGGGCCAGGGTACCACCATTATCGTCGGTACCAGCGACACGCTCGATTTGTTGGCGCGCCGCTACAACGTTTCGACCGCCGCGATCCTGCAGGCCAACGGATACAAGGGGCCGCGCGTCCTTTCTCCGGGTCAGCAGCTGATCATTCCGCATCCAACCGCAGCTGCCGCAGCTGCCGCAGCGCCCGCAACGACTGTTCCTGCGAGCAGGCCGGTGGCCGCCGCGAGCGCGCCGCCTTCGGTTCATGTCGTCAATCACGGCGATACCCTGCTCAGTATTGCCCGTCGCAACCATGTTTCGGTCGCCGAACTCGCCAGAGCCAACGGCATCGAACCATCCGCCAAACTCAAGCTTGGCATGAAGCTCAATGTCCCCGGCGCCAAGACCGCCGCGGCGGCGCCGGTTGCCCAGCCGGCAGTCGTTGCTGTCGCGCAGCCGGTCGCGGCGTCCTTGGCGCCGGCGACCAAGGTGGCCACCGTGACCTCCGATCCCCAGCAAAAGGCCCGATTGGCGCAGGCGACGACGGTCGAAGACACCTCGGCCGAAACGCCTGTCAAGGCCGCTGAGGCGACCGGTGCGTTGCCGACCTTCCGCTGGCCGGTCCGCGGCAAGGTCATCACCAGCTACGGCGCCAAGACTAACGGCAAGTCCAATGACGGCATCAATCTGGCGGTGCCCGAAGGCACGCCGGTGAAGGCCGCCGAAGACGGCGTCGTCGCCTATTCCGGAAACGAGCTCAAAGGTTACGGCAATCTGGTTCTGATCCGGCACACCAACGGCTATGTCACCGCCTATGCCCATGCGAGCGAACTGCTGGTGAAGCGCGGCGATACCATCAAGCGGGGGCAGATCATTGCCAAATCCGGTCAATCCGGCGAGGTGGCTTCGCCACAACTGCACTTCGAGATCCGCAAGGGATCTTCCCCGGTCGACCCGCTTCAATTCCTCAACGGCGCTTAAGGGTCACGTGTCCCCCGGACGCGGTGCAGCGTCCTTACGCTGCCCCGCAGAGCCGGGACCAACGCAACTTTGATTTCAGTGTGGACCCCGGCTCAGCTGCGCATCGTCCGGACGATGCTTCGCATCGCCGGGGAGCGCGCCGCGCAGCGTCCGGGGAACGCAAGGTCTTACTTCCCGGCCAACCTCACCCCGAGCCGTCCCGCCAGTTCCTGGGTGAACTGCCAGGCGACCCGTCCCGAACGGGAGCCGCGCGTGGTCGACCATTCCAGCGCTTCGCGTTCAAGCTCTTCGTCGGCGAGCGTGATGCCGAAATGGCTGCAATAGCCTTTCACCATCGCGAGGTATTCGTCCTGGCTGCAGCGGTGAAAGCCGAGCCACAGGCCGAACCGGTCCGAGAGTGACACTTTTTCTTCGACCGCCTCGCCGGGATTGATCGCCGTCGAGCGTTCGTTCTCGATCATCTCACGCGCCAGCAGGTGCCGGCGGTTGGAGGTCGCATACAAGATCACGTTGTCGGGACGGCCCTCGATGCCGCCTTCCAGCACCGCCTTCAGCGATTTGTAGGAGGCGTCATTGCCGTCGAACGACAGGTCGTCGCAGAACACGATGAAATGGAAATGCGAGCCGCGGAGCAAATCCATCAGGGCCGGCAGGCTCTCGATATCCTCGCGATGAATCTCGATCAGCTTCAGGCGATCAGCCGGCTTGCGGGCGATGTTGATGCGGGCATGCGCGGCCTTCACCAGCGACGATTTTCCCATGCCGCGCGCGCCCCACAGCAGTGCATTGTTGGCGGGAAGCCCATTGGCAAAACGTTCGGTATTCTCGATCAGAATGTCGCGCATCCGATCGATACCCTTGAGCAGGCCGATATCGACGCGGCTGACGCGCGGCACCGGTGCCAGCCGTCCATCGGGATGCCAGATGAACGCGTCGGCGTGGCCGAGTGCATCTGCGGCGGAGGATGCGGGCGAGGGGGCCGAAAGGCGCGCGGCGATGGTTTCGAGCGCGCGCGCAATCCGCTCGGCGGCGTCATGCTCGGAGGACGCTGCTTGGCGTTTTGTCGCCGATACCGGCGATTTCCGCCGGCCCGTTCGGGAGGCGGGTCGAGGCGCCGTTTTGCTGGGTTTTCTTGTCATCCTTGGCCTTCCTTGCGACGCACCCTTAACGGGCCTTACGGGGGGCCGCAAGCGGCGCAAATCAGGATTTGGCAGCGTTGCAATTGGGACCGCGGCCGCTATAGTCCGCGCGAATTTGCCCGGACCGGCCTGGCGCTCAGGCGCCGCCGGTTCATACCCGTTCCACGAGGATTGTCCGAATGCTGATTACCCCTGCGTTTGCTCAGGCCGCGGCCGGCGGCGATACCAACAGCATGTTGATGTCGCTGCTGCCGTTCGCGCTGATCTTCGTGATCATGTACTTCCTGATTCTGCGGCCGCAGCAAAAGAAGGTGAAGGACCACGCGGAACTGGTGAAGAACATCCGCCGCGGCGATACCGTGGTAACGACCGGCGGCTTGGTCGGCAAAGTGACCAAAGTGGTGGACGACGACCAGATCGAGTTCGAGATTTCGGACGGCGTCCGGGTGCGGCAGATGCGGCAAATGATTTCGGGCGTTCGCGCCAAAGGCGAGCCGGCCAAGGAAAAAAGTGAGCCCGCCAAGGACGAAACCTCCGCGAGCTGATTTTCGGCGCCGCATTCTCCTGGATCTGACGGGTCAACTCAATGTTGTATTTCACGCGGTGGAAGGCGCTGGCGATCATTTTCGGGGCGCTGGTGGTGTGCCTGTGCGCCGTTCCGAATTTCTTTCCCGAGGCGAAAGTAAAGACCTGGCCGCTCTGGGCGCAGCGTCACCTTGTGCTCGGGCTCGATCTGCAAGGCGGCTCCTACCTGCTGCTGGAGGTCGACTCCAACTACGTCAGGAAAGAGAAGCTCGATCAGGTGCGCGATGACGCCCGGCGCGTGCTGCGTGAAAACAAGATCGGTTACACCGGCCTGGCATCCCGCGCCGACTACGTCGAAGTGCGGGTCAAGGATAGCGACGCCCAGACGGCGCTGGCGAAGCTGCGGGAGCTGTCGCAGCCGCTCGGCGGTCTGCTCGGCTCCAGCGGCCAGCGCAGCCTCGAGGTCAGCGATGCCGGCGGCGGGCTGATCCGCCTGACGGTGCCGCAGGCGGCCATCACCGAGCGCATCCGCCAGACCATCGAGCAATCGATCCAGATCGTCGAGCGCCGCGTCAACCAGCTCGGCACGGTCGAGCCCTTGATCCAGCGGCAAGGCACCGACCGCATTCTGGTGCAGGTGCCGGGCCTGCAGGACCCGACCGAGCTCAAGCGGATCCTCGGCAAGACCGCCAAGATGGAATTCCGCATGGTCGATTCGACCGTGCCGCCGGATCAGGCCACGCAGGGCCGGGTGCCGCCGGATTCCGAAATTCTGATGAGCGCGCAGGCCCCCAAGATACCCTATGTCATCAAGAAACAGATACTTGTGTCGGGCGGCGAACTCACCGATGCGCAGCCGGGCTTCGACCAGCGCTCGGGCGAGCCGATTGTCAGTTTCCGGTTCAATTCCTCGGGCTCGCGCAAATTCGCGCAAGCGACATCGGAGAATGTCGGGCAGCCGTTCGCGATCGTGCTCGACAATGAGGTGATTTCCGCGCCGGTGATCCGTGAACCGATCACCGGCGGTTCGGGACAGATCTCCGGCAGTTTCACGGTGCAGGCCGCCAACGAACTGGCGATCCTGCTGCGCGCCGGCGCCTTGCCGGCCCCGCTCACCGTCATCGAGGAGCGCACCGTCGGCCCCGGCCTCGGCCAGGATTCGATCGAAAAGGGCGAACTGGCGGCCTATGTCGGATCGATCATGGTCATCGTGTTCATGCTCCTGACCTACCGGCTGTTCGGGGTATTCGCCAACATCGCGGTCGCCATCAACGTCGCCATGATCTTCGGCGTGTTGTCGCTGCTGAACGCCACGCTGACGCTGCCGGGCATCGCCGGCATCGTGCTGACCGTCGGTATCGCCGTTGATTCCAACGTGCTGATCTATGAACGTATCCGCGAGGAAATTCGCGGCGGCCGCAACGCGATTTCCGCGATCGACGCCGGCTTCAAGCGCGCGCTGTCGACGATTCTCGATTCCAACATCACCACTTTCATCGCCGCCGCGGTGCTGTTCTATATCGGCACCGGACCGGTGCGCGGCTTTGCGGTAACGCTCGGTATCGGCATCCTCACCACGGTTTTCACCGCGTTTACGCTCACCCGGCTGATCGTTGCGGGGTGGGTACGGTGGAAGCGGCCGCAAAGCGTGCCGATCTAGGGGAATGCGGCTTTGACTCATTTCGTTCTTATCGCGCTGGGCATCCTGATTGCCGTGCTGACCGTGGTCAGTGCGCTCGGCATCCTGCCGTCGTTGCGGATTGTGCCCGACAACACCCATTTCGACTTCACGCGCTTTCGCCGCATCAGCTTTCCGATCTCGGCGCTGCTCTCGATTGTCGCAATCACGCTGTTCTTCACCCACGGGCTGAATTTCGGGATCGACTTCAAGGGCGGCACGCTCTTGGAGGTGCAGGCCAAAACCGGCACGGCCGACATCGCCAGCATGCGTGCGACGCTGGGCGGGCTTGGCCTTGGCGACGTCCAGTTGCAGCAGTTCGGCGGCCCCGCCGACGTCCTGATCAGGGTTGCCGAACAGCCCGGTGGCGACGCCGCGCAGCAGGAGGCGGTGCAGAAGGTGCGCGGCGCGCTCGGCGACGCTGTCGAATACCGGCGTGTCGAGGTGGTGGGACCGCGCGTTTCCGGTGAGTTGCTCGCCTACGGCATGCTCGGGCTGATGCTGGCGATCTTCGCGATCCTGATCTATCTCTGGTTCCGGTTCGAATGGCAGTTCGCGCTCGGCGCCATGATCGCCAACGTCCACGATATCGTGCTGACGATCGGTTTCATGTCGATCAGCCAGGTCGATTTCGACCTCACCAGCATCGCGGCGCTGCTGACGATTCTTGGCTACTCGCTGAACGACACGGTCGTCATCTACGACCGTATTCGTGAAATGCTGCGGCGCTACAAGAAAATGCCGATGCCGCAATTGCTCAACGAGTCGATCAACTCGACGCTGTCGCGCTCGATCATCACCCACGTCACGGTGACGCTGGCGCTGTTGGCGCTGCTGTTGTTCGGCGGCCACGCGATCAACAGCTTCACCGCCGTGATGATGTTCGGCGTGGTGCTGGTCGGTACCTACACCTCGATTTTCATCGCGGCGCCCATCCTGATCTATCTCGGTGTCGGTACCCATCGGGCCGACGCGCCGGACACGCCTCAGAAGAAGTGACACCGGCATGATCCCGAAAAGTGGCAACCGGTTTTCGGACGAGATCATGCCCAGACAAACCACCAGCAGCTCCGACGCTCCACATCTTCCAAGGTCGGCCCCGATCGAGGCCTACGGCAATGGCGGCTTTGCCTTCGCTGAGATGTCGCATCGCGGCTCGTTGCTGTGTCTGCCGGATGCCATCTGGGCCTGGCCGGTGACGACGGCGAGCGATATCGACGAGGCCTCGCTGGCCCGCGTCTTCGCAGCCGCCAATGCTATCGACACCCTGATTATCGGCACCGGAACGGATCTCTGGGTGCCTCGCAGAGGCCTTCGAGAGGCGTTGCGCGCCGTCGACATCGTGCTCGACTCGATGCAGACGGGACCTGCAATCCGCACCTACAACATCATGATCGGCGAGAGGCGGCGCGTCGCGGCGGCGCTGATCGCGGTTCCATGAGCGATCCGGCCGAAGCAAGGGACGCCGCCAGCTTCTGCGCCGATTTGGTGCGCGCGCACGATTTTTCCCGCTATGCCTCCGCGTTGTTCGTGCCCGCTGCCCAGCGCCGCGCGCTGTTGGCGCTCTATGCCTTCAACGTCGAGATTTCGCGCGTGCACGAGCAGGTGAGCCAGCCGCTGCCGGGCGAAATGCGCCTGCAGTGGTGGACCGACATGCTGGCGGGCATGGACCATGGCGGCGTCGAGGGCAACCCGGTGGCCGCCGAATTGCTGCTGGCGATCCGGAGCTCGCGGCTGCCGGTCGAGCGGCTGTCGCGGTTGATCGAGGAGCATCAGTTCGATCTGTACAACGACCCGATGCCGACCTTGGCGGCGCTGGAAGGCTATATCAACGATACCTCGTCGGTGTTGTTTTCACTGGCCGCGGCGATCGCCGGACAGTCGTCGGAGGAGATCGAGCATCTCGGGCGCCATGCCGGGCTCGCCCAGGGCATGGCGCAGGTGATGGCTTCGCTGCCGCTGGACGCGTCGCGGCGTCAATTGTTTGTGCCGCTGCAGGTGCTGGAGCGGCACGGCTGCGGAATCGAGGAGGTATTCGCAGGCAAGGAAACCCCGAAATTGCGCGCCGCGCTGGACCAGTTCCTCGGCGAGGCGCGGGGGCATCTGAGGACGGCCTTTACGCTGCTCGTGAACATGCCGCCGGAAGCGCGGCCGGTGTTCTTGCCGCTGGCCCTCGTTCGGCACGACCTCGCGCGGATGTCGCGTGCCGACAACGATCCTTTCATACCGCGATCAACGTCAAGGTTGCGGACGCTGTGGACCTTGTGGCGGGCCTCGCGGTCGCGGGAATTCTCAGCTTGAGGGCGAATTCAGGTCCGCCGTCTCGAAATTGAACCGGTCCCGCAGGTTCTTGCGCGATTCCAGGATGTCCTTCAGGAACGCGCGATCGGCTGCGCTCGTCATCATCGGTTCGATCAGATCGAGCTGGTTGGTCGCGACGAGCTGCAGGATTTCGGTGCGCGGTTTGCCGCTGGCATCGCGCGGCAAAGCCTGCACCACCTGGATATGCTCGGGCGGTTTTGGTCCCTTTGCCGCGGCAAGGTCGCTGCGCAGCCGGACTTCGAGGGCGGTCTGATCGGCTTCGACGAAGGCATAAAGCCCGACGCCGGTCCGGCGGTCGGCGAAGGCGACAATGGCCGCATCGCGCACCGCCGGGTTTTGTCTGATCAGACCGATCAGCACCGGCGCGTCATTGACGAGGCGGCGGCCGCCGCCTTCGCGGTCGGTGAAATTGAACAGGCCGCGGGTGATGGCGCGGTATACCTTCTTGCCGGTCGCGAGCCAGATGCTGGCGACCAGCGATTTGCGCGCGAGAATCTTGCGCTCTTTCGGCGTCAACGCGTCGGCGGCGTAGCTGCGCTTGTGCTTCAGCAGGTGACGCAGGTCCTCGTAGGCCGCGATCCGGAACAGCCGGCCGCGGGTCCGAAAGCAGGCGGCGAGCTGGAAGTCGGTGAGATAGGCCCGGCCGTCGCGGCCCACCAGCCAGTTCTGCTCCTTGGCGAGATCATTATGGCAGATGCCGGCGCGATGCAGCTTGCGCAGCGCCTGCTTGGCGGATCGGAAATAGGCGGCATCGCCGAACGGCTTTGCCAGATGCAGGGCCACCCCGTCGATAAATCCGCGCACCAGCGCCTGCCGGCCGGCCCACAGCAGCTCGGGCCCGACGCGCAGGTCGCGCGCCAACGCCAGCGCCCGGCGCTCGCGCCCGAACAGATGGCGGGCCGGCAGATAGGACCACCACGGCACCTGATCGATCCGGCGCAATACCGCTTCGACGTCGCCATCGGCTGTTCGGAAGCGGCCGCGCTCGACCGTGGAGAACACGTCGCGCTTGAGCAATACGCCTTCGGTCCATCGCGCCGACAGAACCTCGGCGTCCTCGCTCGGCGAACTCATGAAACGCTCACGCTGCCGCCGCCACGCGTAGATGATCGGCGATCCAGCGATCGATATCCGACAGCGCGCGGGCGCTGATGGCCCGGCGCCTGGCGATCGTCTTTTCGTTGCCGCGCAGGCGCGTGCCGTCGGGGTTTCTGGTCGGCGGGTTGGCGAGCGGCGGAAACAATCCGAAATTGATGTTCATCGGCTGGAACGAGCGCGGGCCGTTGTCGATGGTTTCGAGATGCCCGCCGGTGATGTGTCCGAGCAGTGATCCGAGCGCCGTCGTCGAAGGTGGCGGTGGCAGCGACCGGCCACGCATTTCGGCGGCGGCATAGAGACCCGCGATCAACCCGATGCTTGCGGACTCCACATAGCCTTCACAGCCGGTCATCTGACCGGCGAAGCGCAGCCGCGGCGCCGCCCGAAGGCGCAACTGCGCATCGAGGAGTTTTGGCGAGTTCAGGAAGGTGTTGCGGTGCAAGCCTCCGAGCCGTGCGAATTCGGCGTTTTCGAGCCCGGGAATCGTGCGGAAGATGCGCTGCTGCGCGCCGTATTTCAGCTTGGTCTGGAATCCCACCATGTTGTAGAGCGTGCCGAGCTTGTTGTCCTGGCGCAATTGCACGATGGCGTAGGCCTTCACGGTCGGATCGTGCGGATTGGTCAGGCCGACCGGCTTCATCGGTCCATGGCGCAAGGTCTCGCGACCGCGTTCGGCCATCACCTCGATCGGCAGGCAGCCGTCGAAGTAAGGCGTATTGGCCTCCCACTCCTTGAAGTCGGTCTTTTCGCCGACGATCAGCGCATCGACGAAGCCGTCATATTGCTCTTTGGTCATCGGGCAATTGACGTAATCGGCGCCAGTACCACCGGGGCCGATCTTGTCGTAGCGCGATTGAAACCACGCCGCGGACATGTCGATGGAATCCCGGTGCACGATCGGCGCGATGGCGTCGAAGAAGGCCAGCGCGCTTTCGTCGGTCAGTTCGCGAATGGCGTCGGCGAGCGGCGCCGAGGTGAGGGGGCCGGTCGCGACGATGACGTTACCCCAGTCGGCCGGCGGCAGGCCGGCGATTTCGCCGCGCCGCAGTTCGATCATGGGATGGTCGTGCAAGGCCTTGGAGACCGCAGCCGAAAATCCGTCGCGGTCGACGGCCAGCGCGCCGCCGGCCGGCACCTGGTTGGCATCGGCAGCGCGCATGATCAGCGAGCCCAGCCGGCGCATTTCGGCGTGCAGCAGCCCGACCGCGTTATTGGCGGCGTCGTCAGAGCGAAACGAATTGGAGCATACGAGTTCGGCAAGGCCGTCGGTGCGATGGGCCTCGGTCATCCGGTCGGGACGCATTTCGTGCAGGACGACGTTTACCCCGGCATTCGCGGCCTGCCATGCGGCTTCCGAACCGGCGAGGCCGCCGCCGACGATATGCACGGATTGAAAAGAGGATTTGGTGCCTGTCATGGGCACAGAGGTAGCGCGTTTCGCGGCGTAGTGGAATGCGCGCGGCCGGCTGGATACGACAACGCCCGCAACTCGGCGGGCGTGGTCCGTCTCAACGGTCAGCTGAAACCGTTTCAGCCGTTGTAATTGCCGGCTGCAACGCGCGGAATATCCGAGCGATCAAGACCAATATCGGCCAGTTCGCGATCGGTGAGCTGGGACAATTCGCTGACATTGCGTTGATAGTCCCGGAACGCCTGGAACATTCGGATGAGCGAGAGCAACATGGGTAGTCTCCTTGCATCTTCGATTCAGCTCTTGGAAGGGAACCTCATCGTTGAAATGAATATAGGACAGTGTGTCGCGATGCAGAAGTTCCAATGCTGCGGTGCAGCTAATCATAAGGTGCATAGCTTCAGTAAGAAACGATTAACCGTTCGGCATGGCTGCCCACCGGGACCGCCAACATCGGCGGCGTTCCGTCGGCCCTATCGAAAGAGCCCCGTAAAATAACGGAATTTCGCAAATCAGGCGCGCGCCTTCATGCAACAAAGATAGGCGCAGCCATGCTCAGCGGCAAGGCGCGAGCAACAGGACCCGGTGGGTGGGGGCCTTCTTCGGGTCAGCTCTGGCCGATTGGACCATGCGCGATTCGCATGCTGAAGAGAAATAATGAATTGAAAATCATTCTTACAGAGAGGTGGATAATCAAGGTGTATGGGCGAGCTGGGTTGCGAAATAGCCGATGGTTTTGGCGTAGACGTCGCTCTTGTTCCATTGCTGCAGGACAACAAAATTGGGGCTGCCCACTTCCCAGTCCTTGCCGCGTTGCCAGCCGTAACTGGCCAGGAAATTCGCGGTTGACGCCAGCACGTCGGGCGCGCTGCGCAACAGGTCGCGGCGGCCGTTGCTATCGAAATCCACCGCGAATTTGATGTAGGACGACGGCATGAACTGGGTCTGGCCGATCTCGCCGGCCCAGGCGCCGCGCATCTCCGAAGCCGCGAGGTCACCGCGTTCGATGATGCGCAAGGCGTCCATCAATTCGCCCCGGAACATCTCCGCGCGCCGGCAGTCATAGGCCAGCGTCGCCAGCGAGCGAATGGTCGGAAACTTTCCGGTGTTGACGCCGAAGTCGGTCTCCAGTCCCCAGATCGCGACCAGAATTTCGCCGGGCACGCCATAGCTTTGCTCGATGCGCGACAGCACCGAACCATACTGTTTCAGCATGTTGGCGCCGCGCGTGAGGCGCGGCGGGACCATGCGGCCGGAAAACTCCTCGAAACTCTGGCTAAATACCTTTTGCGACCGATCCCGGGACAGCACCGCCTGATCGAGCGTCACGCCGTTGAGGCCTGAGGCGATTGCAGTTTGCGAGATTCCCTTGGCGGCGGCTTCGGTTTTGAAATCATCAAGCCATGCCTGAAAGCTGCCGGTGCCGCAGGGCGCCGCCGGCGCCGCGGCCGCCGGGATTGCCAGAACAGCGCTCACCGCAAAGGCGCGAGACAGGTAGCCGAACATCACCGAAATTCGCACAGAATTTTCACTCTCGGAGAAGAGATCCATCGGGCGGTTCCGTATGTTGGGGGCAACCGCGGCCAAAACAAGGCTTTTGGCAACAGCCCGCCAAGCGGGGCGGCAACGGTCGAACGACGTTTCGTCACAGCCTACACACCACACCGCCGGTCACAGGGCAACCGGCGGCGTGATTCGCTGTTGGCAGCTCCAAACGTTATGCGCCGTCCTTGCGCCGCCACGGAAACAAGGCGGCCGGGAAATCCGCGGCGGAACGCCGTTCGCGCGGCGGACGGGGAGGGATCGGCTTAAGATTAGGATCCGGCGCGATCACCTTGCGATAGAGGTGCCAGGTGGCGTGGCCGAGCAGCGGGATGACGACGGCGAGGCCGAGAAAGAGCGGAAGCGATCCCAAAACCAGCAGGGCCGCCACGATCAATCCCCAGGCCGCCATCGGCACCGGGTTACGTGCGACGGCGCGAAGCGATGTCACCATGGCATCACCGGCACCGGCGTGACGATCGAGCATCAGCGGGAACGACACCACACTGACGCACAGCGCCACGACGGCGAACAGGAAGCCCACGCCGCATCCCACGATGATCAACCACCACCCCTGCGGCGTCGTCAGCACGCGCCCTGCGAAATCCGGGATTCCGGCGGCGGCTTCGTAGCCGAACGCTGCGACGTAAATCGCCTGCGCCGTGGTCACCCAGGTCACGAACAGCGCCAGCAGCAGCGTGCCGAGCCCGAGCATTGCGCCGAATGACGGCGAGCGCAGCACATCGGCGGCGTCCCAGGCCGACGCCGGTTCGCCGCGCTCGCGGCGGCGGCTGAGCTCATAGAGACCGAGCGCCGCGAACGGGCCGAGCAGGGCAAAGCCCGCAGCCAGCGGAAACAGCAGCGGCAGTACCGAATAACCGAGCACGGTGCGCGCCAGCACCAGTCCAAGTACCGGATAGATCAGGCAGAGGATGATGGCGTGGCTTGGAACCGCCTTGAAATCCTCCCAGCCCAGCCGCAACGCTTCGCGCAGATCGGCAAGGCCGATCTTGCGGATCACAGGTGCTGCCGCGGCATCTTGTGCTGGCTGAGCCAGCGGCGTGACATTGCCGGAATATGGTGTGGCCATGGTCGCTATCTCCCTTGACGCAGCAGCCGCAATCCACGCCGGCGCAGGGCGCATGGGACCGTCTGCAGAAATGATCACGATCAAGGCCAGACGCGAAGACAGGGAATCCAAAACTGGCCGTGTCGCGAACTGTGCCATCAGGGTACTCTCAATTATCGACACTGTCGCTCACGCTTGAGTGAATTCTTTTGTTGTCGCAGCGCACTGCCAGGGTTGTCATGCCGCCGTCATTCCGCCGCAGTTAAGCTCACCTCTAGGCGCCTCTTCTGCATTGGGTAAAAAGTGGCCGACGCCGTTAAGCTTTGCAGCGATCGAGGCCCATGCTGCCGGTCACTGAGGACGTTCAAGCGCCTCGCACGATCGCCGCATTCATCGGGAGGAAACCATGAGCATTTTCGGAAAAATCATGAGCGCGATTTTTGGCACTAAGGTTGATGCAGCGCCGGCCAGCGGCGGCTCTGCATCTAGCCCGGCATCCGGATCGGCGGCGCCGGCCGGCGGATCGTCCTCCGCAACGGCCGCCCCGGCCCAATCCGTCGATGTCGCCCCGATCCTGGACAAGGCGGTCGCTGCCAAGAAAGAAAAACTGGAATGGCGCACCTCGATCGTCGATTTGATGAAGGCGCTCGATATCGATTCCAGTTTTGCCGCACGCAAGGAGTTGGGGAAGGAACTCGGCTACACCGGCGACAGCAATGATTCCGCCAGCATGAACATCTGGCTGCACAAGCAGGTGATGGCGAAGCTTGCCGCCAACGGCGGCAAGCTGCCCGCCGACGTCAAGTGGTAATCGATCCTCGCGCGCTATCCAAAAGGCCCGCGTCGTCGCGGGCCTTTTTTCATGCCGCGGCCAAAGCCGCTCCGTTGTCCTGCCGGTGTCTTGCCCGGCGCATCGCGCAGCGCTAGATACGCTTGCGGGAAAGATCAACCGACAGGAAAGCGGAGCAACGTCATGGATACCGTCGATCGCAGGACCCTTCTGGCATCGGGCGCGCTGGCCCTGGCGGGCGCTGCGGCACCGGGTGGTCCGGTGCGGGCGCAGTCGGGTCCGAAGCCGATTTTCACCGTACCCGCGATCACGATCCCGATTGCCGGCGAAGCCGACGTGTTTCCGGTGCGCCGCATCTATTGCATCGGACGCAATTATGCCGCCCACGCCATCGAGCGCGGCTCCGACCCGACCCGCGAACCGCCATTCTTTTTCCAGAAGCCGACCGACGCGATCCAGAATGTCGGGGTCGGCGAGGTGGCCGATCATCCCTATCCCTCGCTTACCAAGAACTATCACCACGAGGTCGAGCTGGTGGCCGCGCTGAAATCCGGCGGCAGCAATATTGCGCCGGAGAAGGCGCTCGATCACGTCTACGGCTATGCGCTCGGCCTCGACATGACCCGGCGCGACCTGCAGAACGGCATGGCATCCGAAAAGAAGCCGTGGGAGATCGGCAAGAGTTTCGACCATGGCGCCGTGATCGGCCCGATCCATCCGGTGGCGAAGACCGGACATTTCAGCAAGGGCGCGATCTCGCTTGCCGTCAACGGCACGGTGCGGCAATCCTCCGATCTCGACAAGATGATCTGGAGCGTCGCCGAGCAGATCGCCAAACTGTCGGAGGCGTTCGAGCTGAAGGCTGGCGACATCATCTATTCCGGCACGCCTGAGAATGTAGGCCCGGTGGTGAAGGGCGATGTGCTGTTGTGCAGGCTCGAGGGCCTGCCGGACATGTCGATCCGGATTGTGTGACGCGCTGCGTGTGGGGATGATGATGTGCGGGTTCACCCAACCATGTCCCCGTATTCCCGGTGCTTGCGCAAATAGTCCACCACGAAACTGCAGCCGGCGATGACCTTGTGGCCGTCGGCGCGGATCAGCGCCAGCGCGCCCGCCACCAGCTCCGAGGCGATGCCGCGGCCGCGCAGGGCGCGCGGCGTCTCGGTGTGGGTGATGATGACGGCCGAGGGCGTGAGGCGGTAGTTGGCGAAGGCAACCCCGCCCTCGACGTCGAGTTCGAAGCGGCTTTGCGCCGCGTTGTCGCGGACGTGATTCATGTCGATCTCGTTCAGGCAGATACCGCAAGCAGATCCTGATAAGGGGCGTTCTTCTCGATAAACGCCTTCACGAACGGGCACTCCGGGATCACCTTCAGGCCGTCGGCCCGCACCTGGTCGAGCGCGCCCCTGATCAATTTCGAGCCGATGCCTTTGCCGCCGAGTTCAGGCGGCACCTCGGTGTGGACGAAGGTAGTGACTCCCTCTGTCACCTTGTAATAGGTCGCGGCGAGATGGCCGTCGACGGTGAGTTCGTAGCGCTGTTGCGCCGTGTTGTTGACGACTTCGGTCATTTCATTGCTTTCCGTCATCTTGCAGATTTCATCAGGCCAGTTCCTTCAGGGACTCGCTGAGGATGTCGCGAATCGACCAGGCCTCGCCGTCGATGGTGCCGCTGATATCGTCGATCTTCCATTTTCCGTCTTCGCGCACGAAATTGTAGCGGATGGTGTTGTCGCTGGGCTTGGCGCGCGGCATCCGGCCGGCGATGGTGACCGCAATGACCGCCTTGTCGGTCTCCAGCTTCTCCGCCTCGACCTTGAATGATTTCACGTCCGGCTCTTGCGAGTTGGTGACGGGATCGAAGTCGATCGGCGGGATGTCGCCCTTCGGCGTGTTGGCATCGGCCCTGGCCCACAAATCGACCAGCGAGTTTGACAGGTACTTGGCCTTGGCGGCCTTATTCTCGATGATGAACGCGCCGCCGCCGTCGCCTTTACCCTTGGCCGCGCGCGCGTAGATGGCGTTGATGATCGCAACGGGATCGTTCGGGGAGGGTTGCGCGGCGCGGGCGCGGCGGCTTGCGGCGCCTGCGAGCAGGCCGGCAAGCCCGGTCAGAACGAATGTGCGGCGGGAAACCATGCGGGGCCTCAAATCGATTACCGCTTGCTTATAAGCGAGAATGCGGCCTTCGTGGGGGAACTTGTCAAAATCACCGCGGGGAGTGGATCATGGGCAATGAAAAAGGTCCCAACATCAAGAAGAAGCAGAAGTGCAAGAATTGCGAAGGCAAGGGCCTGCTCAAAAAGGGCGACAAGGTCGTCAAATGCCAGCGCTGCGGCGGGACGGGGTTGCGGTGAAGTAGCGACGAAACCTGCGTCCGTCATTCCGGGGCGCGAGTGACACGAGCGAACCCGGAATCTTGAGATTCCGGGTCTGGTCCTTCGGACCATCCCGGAATGACGATGCTGAATATCGGCCGGCCCCGCCCATTAACAAACGCCGCTGAATCTGGTTGAACTGCAGCGAAGCAGGCGGCCATCGGGATTCGCCGATCGCTTGTCCATCTCCAGGGGGATCATCCATGAGACTCATCCTCACTCTGCTCGGCATTGCCTTGCTCATCATTGCCGGGGTCTATTTCCTGATACCAGGGGAGCAGTTGCCAAGCTTCTTTCCCGGCCATGAGTCGGGCGTGATGCGGGTGCATATCAAGCACGGCGTGGTCGCAGCGGTGGCGGGCCTCGTGCTGCTGGCGGCGGGATGGTGGATGGGACGCAGGTGAGGGGACATCGCGCCAGGCCCGGCGCGCTCCCGATTCGAATTTCAAACAGCTTACTCTGGCGTCGTCGCCCGGCTTGACCGGGCGATCCAGTATTCCAGAGACGGCTCGTACCTATCGAGATATCACGGCGTACTGGATGCCCCGCTTGAAGCGGGGCATGACGATCGAGGGACATGACTTCGCGATCTCGCCGCTTGTTTAGCGCGAGTTTTGCTTTTTAACTTCCGCCCTCCCTTCAGAGGGCGTGGGGAATGCCGGGTGCCCAGTGCACCCGCAGCCTCGTGTGCGCATGGTAGTGGTAAATGCACACGAGTATTCACAGCGAGTTCACCGGAATCGCCCGGCATTCCCGCACGCAATGGTTTTAACGGTTTCCTCCGCGCTCTCCCCGGTGACCGGGCTTTCTTGCCACCGTCGCCGGCGGAATCGCTTCCGCCAACTTGACGCCAGCGTCGGGGCGTCAGGACCACACGGCTTTGCCGTCCGCATCGGCGCCGCTCGTCTCGCGTCGCTGCCGCGTCCATCGCATCCAACCCCGCGTCCGTGACGATCGCGATACGCCCCTCTGTGGGGTGGACGGCGGAATCAATAAAACTGCTTCTACCAATCGGTGAAGCGAAATATTTTTGCAAAGAAGGCTGGACAGCAAATTTGTAAAACAGCCCGTCGGGCAAATCACCATCCCGATTTCCGTTCGCCGGGACGACGAACTGATATGGCATGGCGTTCCCGACGAGACCGCCTCACCGCAGCTTGCGCACGTGAACATTGATATCAAGATCGATATCGCTGACGCAGGTTTGCGCCGTGCGGTGAGAGCCACCTTCATGCCAGCGGCCCTTGCGCGCATGGGCATCTCTGACATTGGCCAATCTCAGGCATCGCCATTGCGGAAGCGGGCCTGAACTGTCGCCGGCAAACTGCCAGGCGAGCACGACCTCTTCGCCGCTTCGGTTGGTGCCGATGATATGGGGGCACAATTCGCGATACCGGCCGTCATAGAGGCAGGTGGTCTGCTGCTCCCTGAGGATGGCGCTGCGGAAAAGATTGTAGGCCGTGCTTGGCATGGGGGCGGGGCCTTCGATGACCGATCAATCTGGCTGGACAGAGTTCAAGCACATCTTACCTCGAGCCGGCGCGGTCGACCCGTTGGGCGAAACATCACTTCCATTCAAACGATGTTCCTGTAATGTTCTATCGAGGGCTTGTCTGGGAGCTTCAGTCACGTGGAGCGGGGGCGAAATATGAGTTCAAGGCGAAATCGCACCATCAACATGCCGGCGCCGTATCTGAGGCGGCTCTGGCTCGATCCGTCGCGCATAGCCGATCGCAAGGCCTATCCGTTCTGCCTGCCTTTTCTCGGGGATGATTTCGAGCTGAGCCTCGATCGCTCCATCACCATCATCGTCGGCGAAAACGGCACCGGGAAGTCCACGCTGCTCGAGGGAATAGCGGTGCTCGCCGGGTATGACGAGGCCGGCGGCGGCAAGGGCTATCGCCCGGTCGATCATTCCAACGCGCTTGAAGTAATGGGCGGTGAGCTTTCGAAGGCGCTTCGCGCGAGCTGGCTGCCGAAGATCACCAACGGCTGGTTCTTTCGCGCGGAGAGTTTTTTCTCCGTCGCGAGATATCTGGATGAGGCCGCCCGCGGAACGCCCGGCCCGCCGCCCCCGGACTTCCTCTCCCATTCCCACGGCGAAGGCTTCCTGCGCTTCTTCGAGGAGCGCTGCCAGCGGCAGGGCATCTTCATCTTCGACGAACCGGAATCCGCGCTGTCGCCGGCGCGCCAGATGGAATTTCTGAAGCTGATGCATCGGATGGAGCAGTCGACCATCTGCCAGGTCGTCATGGCCACCCACTCGCCGATCCTGATGGCCTATCCCAACGCACGCCTGCTGCGGCTGACGAAATATGGCCTGGAGCCGGTGACCGTCGAGCAGACGGATCACTTCAAGGTGATGTGCGAGTTCTGCGGCGATCCGGCGGGGTTTGTGGAGGCGGTGATAGCCAATTGATGGAGATCGCCCGAGCGCAGGAGGACGAGTTGCATGCGTATTGCAGTTTATGCGTGCGTCGAGAGAAGAGGCGGCATGCGGTTCTGTAGCCCTGCGAACCGGCTGACGGTCAGTGCATGGCCCAGCTGGCGAGACGCCAGGACACCGAGCCCAAAAACCAAAGCCATCCGCCCATGGAAACGGCGACGACAACAATATAGAACGTCAGCAGCGCGTGATCCGTCAGGGATGATCGCGGAGCCGGCTGGTCCCGATCGTGGATTTTTGTCCCTTGAGCTGTTGTCATGGCCTCGTACGTCGTCACGTCAGCACCGTCCGTTCCCTGTCATTCCCATTAGTCACGATTTCGATCGCGACGGTTCACCGGGCGGCAAATTTGTCGCAGGTCAACCTAACCGCTTAACGTTACCGGCGATTCCCGGTCGGGTCTGTGAACTCGATCACACATCGGATCGGTTCAGTAAAAACCCAATGGCCGCCTCCCGACGCCGCCGACGCTAACGGTCGCCGGGCGGTTCTCACGGTCTCGCATTGGCGAATGTTGATGGCGTATCCGAATACCCGGCTATTGATGATGGGCCCCGGGGCAGGATGACGCGAGCGCGCGGGTCGCGCTAATGTTCGCGGGAGCCGAAGATATAGCCCAATAAAGCGGTCAGCAGCGGCAGCAACAGATTCAAAAGAACCAGTTGGGCCGCCTGCAGCCAGAACGACCGGAAGGCCTGGCGATGTTCGTGCGCATCCTGGGCGTATTCCTTCATCAGCCTGAGCCGGTCCAGATCGACTGCCTGGCTCGCCGAAATCTGCCGCAGCGGATCGAGAATATTGACGCATTGGTCGAATGCCACCGCGCGATCGGCAGCCTCGCTCGCCGACGGGCCTTGCGCCGGCTCGCCAGCCGGTGGGGTGGCATGAGTCTGACCGGTGGGGGCGGGCGAGGGTGATGTCGCGGGTGAGGACGGGGTTGCGGCCGGAGCGGAAGGCGATGGAGAAGGCGAGTTAGCGCTTCATGACTGGAGCAAACAAATCTCCACTCCTTCATAGCTCACTCCGCCGCCTCGCTCGCCCCACGCTTCTTCCTGCCGCCGTCCGCCTTCGCCAGCACCGGCGCCAGGAATTTCCCCGTATAGCTGCGCGGCGCCTTGACGATGTCCTCCGGCGGGCCCCAGGCGACGATTTCGCCGCCGCCGTCGCCGCCTTCGGGGCCGAGGTCGATCACCCAGTCGGCGGTCTTGATCACCTCGAGATTGTGCTCGATCACGACGACGGTATTTCCCTGCGATACCAGTTCGTGCAGCACCTCGAGCAGCTTCTTGACGTCGTGGAAATGCAATCCCGTGGTCGGCTCGTCCAGGATGTAGAGCGTGCGCCCGGTGGCGCGCTTCGACAGTTCTTTGGCCAGCTTGACGCGCTGGGCCTCGCCGCCCGACAGCGTGGTGGCCTGCTGACCGACATGGATGTAATCCAGCCCGACGCGATGCAAGGTTTTAAAGGTTTCGCGCACCCGTGGCACCGCCTTGAAGAATTCGGCGGCTTCCTCGACCGTCATGTCGAGCACGTCGGCGATCGACTTGCCCTTGAACAGCACCTCCAGCGTCTCGCGGTTGTAGCGCTTGCCCTTGCAGACGTCGCAGGTGACGTAGACGTCGGGCAGAAAGTGCATCTCGATCTTGAGAACGCCGTCGCCCTCGCAGGCCTCGCAGCGGCCGCCCTTGACGTTGAAGGAGAACCGCCCGGGCTCGTAGCCGCGCGCCTTGGCCTCGGGGAGACCGGCGAACCATTCGCGGATCGGGGTGAACGCCCCGGTATAGGTCGCCGGATTCGAGCGCGGGGTGCGGCCGATCGGCGACTGGTCGATGTCGATGATCTTGTCGATATGCTCCAGCCCCTCGATGCGGTCATGCGGGGCGGCGCCTTCGCTGGCGTTGTTGAGTTTTCGCGCGATGGCTTTGTAAAGGGTATCGATCAGCAGCGTCGACTTGCCACCGCCGGAGACGCCGGTGACGCAGGTGAACAGTCCCAGCGGAATCTCCGCCGAGACGTTCTTCAGGTTATTGCCGCGGGCGTTGACGACCTTGATGGTGCGGCGATGGTTCGGCGGCCGGCGCTCGGGGATTTCCACCGACAATTCGCCGGTGAGGTATTTTCCGGTCAGCGAATTCGGGTTGCGCATGATGTCGGCCGGCGTGCCCTGGGCGACGATGTGGCCGCCATGGGTGCCGGCGCCGGGGCCGATGTCGAGCACATAATCAGCTAAGCGAATCGCGTCCTCGTCGTGCTCGACCACGATCACGGTATTGCCCAAGTCGCGCAGCCGCTTCAGGGTTTCCAATAGCCGCGCATTATCGCGCTGGTGCAGGCCGATCGAGGGTTCGTCCAGCACATAAAGAACGCCGGTCAGCCCCGAGCCGATCTGCGAGGCCAGCCGGATGCGTTGGCTCTCGCCGCCCGACAGGGTGCCCGAGGCGCGCGCCAGGGTCAGGTAATTGAGGCCGACATCGAGCAGGAACGTCAGCCGCTCGCGGATTTCCTTCAGCACGCGGGCGGCAATCTCGTTCTGCTGCGCGTTGAGCGCCTTCGGCACGGTCTCGAACCATTCGCCGGCGCGGCGCACCGACAGCTCGGAGATTTCGCCGATATGCTTGCCGCCGATCTTGACGCACAGCGCCTCCGGCTTGAGGCGATAGCCGTGGCAGGCTTCGCAGGGAATGTCGGAAAAATACTTGCCGAGTTCCTCGCGCGCCCACTCGCTCTCGGTCTCGCGATAGCGGCGGTCGAGATTGGTGATGACGCCCTCGAACGGTTTCTTGGTGTCGTAGGAGCGCACACCGTCCTCGTAGGAGAACTTGATCTCGTCGTCTCCCGATCCATGGAGCAGCGCATTTTGCGTCTTCTTCGGCAGGTCCTTCCACTTGGTATCGAGCGTGAACTTGTAGAATTTGCCGAGCGCGGTCAGCGTCTGGATGTAATAGGGCGAGGATGATTTGGCCCATGGCGCGATCGCGCCCTTGCGCAGGCTCAGCTCCTTGTCGGGAATGACGAGGTCCTCGTCGATATGCTGCTCGATGCCGAGGCCGCCGCAGGCCGGGCAGGCGCCGTAGGGGTTGTTGAAGGAGAACAGCCGGGGCTCGATTTCCGGAATGGTGAAACCGGACACCGGGCAGGCGAATTTCTCCGAGAACAGGATCCGCTCCGGCCCGCTCTTGTCGTGGATTTTGGCGACTTTCTTTGTCGCTGGCTCGCTCTGCTCCCTCCCCCCTTGCGGGGGAGGGTCGGGGAGGGGGGTGGCCCCGGACGCCTGTGCGCGTGGCTTACCCCCCTCCCGGCGCTTCGCGCCGACCTCCCCCGCAAGGGGGGAGGTAACTGAGGCGGAGTCGGCGCTGGCAGGCGCATCCGCATATTCGATCACCGCGAGCCCTTCGGCGAGCTTCAGCGCGGTTTCAAAACTTTCCGCCAGCCGCTGGCTGATGTC
Source organism: Bradyrhizobium sp. (assembly GCF_004799445.1). Lineage (GTDB taxonomy): Bacteria > Pseudomonadota > Alphaproteobacteria > Rhizobiales > Xanthobacteraceae > Bradyrhizobium. Next base: position 9,610 of record NZ_SSNA01000062.1, on the reverse strand, counting down.
CGGCCGCACCACGATGCGGTCGACCACGACGTCGATGTCGTGCGGGAATTTCTTGTCGAGGGTAGGCGCGTCGGCGAGCTCATAGAACGTGCCGTCGATCTTGACCCGCTGGAACCCCTTCTTGAGATATTCGGCGAGTTCCTTCCTGTATTCACCCTTGCGGCCGCGCACCACCGGCGCCAGGAGATAAAGCCTGGTGCCTTCGGGCAGCGCCAGCACGCGGTCGACCATTTGCGAGACGATCTGGCTTTCGATCGGCAGGCCGGTGGCGGGCGAATAGGGCACGCCGACCCGCGCCCACAACAACCGCATGTAGTCGTAGATCTCGGTGACGGTGCCGACGGTCGAACGCGGATTCTTCGAGGTGGTCTTCTGCTCGATCGAGATCGCCGGCGACAGGCCGTCGATCTGGTCGACGTCGGGCTTCTGCATCATCTCCAGGAACTGGCGCGCATAGGCCGACAGCGATTCCACGTAGCGCCGCTGTCCCTCGGCGTAGATGGTGTCGAAGGCGAGCGACGATTTGCCCGAGCCCGACAACCCCGTGAACACCACGAGCTTGTCGCGCGGGATTTCGACGTCGATGTTCTTCAGATTGTGTTCGCGCGCGCCGCGAATGGTGATCGCGCGCTGGCTGTTGTGTTGGCGCTTCGCCCTGATCACTTCATCCATAGCGATATTTCCAGGCGCGTCGGGCGCGCGGCTTTAAGGACGCGCGCATCGCCGGGAATACCGGGATCGGACGCCAATGGGTTCGCTCGGAACATAGGAAGAACGAGAGAGGATTTCCAGTGCTCCGTGCAAACCGTCAACGGTTTGTTGCGGAACCAGGTTGCAATGGCGGCAGCAGGCAGTAGCGCCGTATCGACGCCAGCAAAAAGGCCGGCGCGAAGCCGGCCTTCTTTAGCTAAGTCGAGACGCTCGGACCGCGATCAGTATTTCGCGACCACCGGGCCGCCCCAGCGATAGTTGACGCGGACCGTGACGAGATCGGCATCGCCGCGAATGCGGTCGGAACTCACCAACGTAGCGTTGGCGAGAGTGGTGAAGTTGGTGTTGTTATTGGCGATGAACAGATGGTCGTATTCAAGCGCTGCCGACCAGTTCGGCGCAAAGCTGAATTCGAGTCCGGTTCCGACCGTGCCGCCCCAGCGATTGTCGCCCGATGACGTTGCAACGACGACGCCGCCAGTGAGCAGATCATTGCGATCGGCGACGACGGCCGCGCCGCCCTTCAGATAGAGCAGGGCGGTATTCCAGGAGTAACCAATCTGTCCGGTAAACAGACCGAACGCATCCATCCGCGACCGATTGACGGTGGGGGGATTAAGGACGCTGACATTGCTGCCGCTGAGATTGGCCCAATCACCCTGGAATTCCAGACCATACACCCAGGAGCCGGTTTGGAAGCGATAACCGATTTGACCACCGGCGACGGCGCCTGAGGTGGTATGGCATCCGTCGGCCGCAATGAAGATGCCCGCAGCCGTAACCGAATCGAAGCAGCGACGCTCGCTACCCCAGCCACCGTTGATGCCGACGTAAACGCCGCTCCAATCATACGCGGCCGGAATCATCACCGGCGCCTTGCTATAGGTCTGCGCCGGAAGATCGGCAGCAAGCGCGGGCGCGGCGATACCCATCGCCACCACACCAACGACACCCAGCAAGAACCTCTTCATCCCGTTCTCTCCGGCCTCTTGTTCGCTTCGTATGACGTCGAAGCGTTTTGCCCCACCTGCGATCGCCCTGCGATCAGGTTTCAGAATCAACCATAACGGCAGTGGGGAACAAAAGCCGTCTCCGAAATGCAACACTCTGGGGCCAAGTGGGATTTCTGGAAGTGGATGAATTGTAAGGTTTTTCTGGAGGCCGCGGGAACCTCTTTCGCGGTCTTGGAATGAAGGTCAGCCCGGCAAACGATACCGCTCGCGGCCACGATCCCACCGGTACTCTTTTCCAGGAACAAAACTGGAACATTCCGGGATGAAATGCTATATGTGGATAACCGCCGATCCCGGAGCTTGCGGCGCGGGCGAGCGTATAGGGTCGGCGCAAGGTAGTCCCAAAAGTGACCAATGCGGTCACCGGGACCTTGAGCCGATGGCTTGGGGTTGGACCAGTCCCAGTGATGACGAGAGTGGAGAGCGGCGATGGCAGGTAGCGTGAACAAGGTGATTCTGGTCGGAAATCTCGGCAAGGATCCCGAAATCCGGCGCACGCAGGATGGGCGGCCGATCGCCAATCTCAGCGTGGCCACCTCGGAAAGCTGGCGTGACAAGGCCACCGGCGAGCGCAAGGAGAAGACCGAGTGGCATCGCGTCGTCATTTTCAATGAAGGTCTTTGCAAGGTCGCCGAGCAATATCTGAAGAAGGGCGCCAAGGTTTACATCGAGGGCCAGTTGCAGACGCGCAAATGGACCGACCAGGCCGGCGTGGAGAAATATTCGACCGAGGTGGTGCTGCAAGGGTTCAACTCGAACCTGACCATGCTCGATGGTCGCAGCGGCGCTGGTGCCGGCGGCGGCAGTTTCGGGTCCGACGATCAGGCCGGCGATTTCGGCGCCAGCGGACCGTCGAGTGCCGCGCCACGTCGCGCGGTTGCGGCCGGCGCGCGCAACAGCGACATGGACGATGACATTCCGTTTTGATTCCGGTTCTGGAGTCAATTCTTGAGAGGGGCTCGTAAGAACCCGAATTCGCTTATAAAACACAACCTCCACAAGGCGAGTTGGGGGCGCTGCTGATGGGTCTCGCGCCGTTGCTCGATGCCGCGCCGGCGATTCCCATCCATGCCGTCGCGGCGATGGCCGCATTCGGAATCAGCGTCGTCCAGCTTGCCGCTCCCAAGGGGACTTTGCCCCATCGCATGCTGGGCTGGATCTGGGTCGGCCTGATGCTGTCGGTCGCCGTCAGTTCGTTCTGGATTCATCAGATCCGGCTGGTCGGTCCGTGGAGTCCCATCCATCTGCTTTCGATCTTCGTGCTGATCACGGTTCCGCTGGCGGTATGGAGGGCGCACCAGCACCGGGTCGCGGATCATCGCCGCATCATGATCTCGGTCTTCTGCGGCGCCCTGGTGATCGCGGGCCTGTTCACGCTGCTCCCGGGACGGATCATGCATGCGGTTGTGTTCGGCCCCTAGGCCTCTCTTTGGCAGGCCTATTTCCAGGCCCAATGCGGCGCTGGAGAACCGGCGCTGCCGAACTGGTTCCCGGCGCGGTTTCGCGATCGCAAGAAGGCATCCGCCCAGCCTCCTAAGTCTCTGGAAAAACGAAGGGAAAAACCGCTCTGCGGCCCCGCAAAAGGGTGGTTTTGGCGGCCCCGATGCGCTATATGATTCGTAACCAGAACTGACCGGATTTCCCCCTTGTCTGACCTTGAAGATACGAAGCCCGGAGAGCCGCCGGGTCCTTCCGATATTCGTCCCGTATCCATTCTCGACGAGATGAAACGCTCCTACCTCGATTACGCCATGAGCGTGATCGTGGCGCGCGCGTTGCCGGATGCGCGCGACGGTTTGAAGCCGGTGCATCGCCGCATCCTCTTCGCGATGTACGAGAACGGCTTCGAATTCAACAAGCCGTACCGCAAGTCGGCGCGCACCGTCGGCGACGTCATCGGTAAATACCATCCGCACGGCGACCAGTCGGTCTACGACGCGATGGTGCGCATGGCGCAGGACTTCTCCATGCGCGTGCCGTTGATCGACGGGCAGGGCAATTTCGGCTCGGTGGACGGCGATATGGCCGCCGCGATGCGTTACACCGAATCCCGCCTGACCAAGATCGCGCAGCTGCTGCTCGACGACATCGACAAGGACACCGTCGATTACCAGGACAACTACGACGGTTCCTTCCGCGAACCGCGGGTGCTGCCGGCGAAATTTCCAAACCTGCTGGTCAATGGCGCCGGCGGCATCGCGGTCGGCATGGCGACCAACATCCCGCCGCACAATCTCGGCGAAGTGATCGACGCCTGCGTCGCGCTGATCGACGATCCCGCGCTCGGCATCGACGACCTGATCAAGATCATCCCCGGACCGGATTTTCCCACCGGCGGCATCATTCTCGGACGCCAGGGCATCCGCGCCGCCTATCACCTCGGCCGCGGTTCCATCGTGATGCGCGGCAAGGTGTCGATCGACACCATCCGCAAGGACCGCGAAGCCATCATCATCTCCGAAATTCCCTACCAGGTGAACAAGGCCACCATGGTCGAGCGCATCGCCGAACTGGTGCGCGACAAGAAGATCGAGGGCATTTCCGATCTGCGCGATGAATCCGACCGCGATGGTTTCCGCGTCGTGGTCGAGCTCAAGCGCGACGCGGTTCCCGAGGTCGTTCTGAACCAGCTCTACAAGTTCACTCCGCTGCAGACCAATTTCGGCGCCAACATGGTGGCGCTCGACGGCGGCCGTCCGCAGCTGATGAACCTGAAGGACCTGCTCACCCTGTTCATCGCCTTCCGTGAACAGGTGGTGACCCGCCGCACCAAGTTCCTGCTCAACAAGGCGCGCGACCGCGCCCATATCCTGGTCGGCCTCGCGATCGCGGTGGCCAATATCGACGAGATCATCCACGTGATCCGCACCTCGCCGGATCCCAACACCGCGCGCGACACCCTGATGTCGCGCGACTGGGCGGCCAAGGACGTCGCCGCGATGATCACGCTGATCGACGATCCCCGGCACACGCTTGCCCCCGACGGCACGGCGCGGCTGTCGTTCGAGCAGGCCAAGGCCATCCTCGACCTGCGGCTGGCGCGCCTGACGGCGCTCGGCCGCGAGGAAATCTCCCAGGAACTCGACAAGCTCGCGGTCGAAATCGCCGATTACCTCGACATCCTGCGTTCGCGCGCCCGCGTTCAGGCCATCATCAAGACCGAACTCGCCGATGTGAAATCCGAATTCGCAACCCCGCGCAAGACGGTGATCGCCGAGCATGAAGACGAGGTCGAGGACGAGGATCTGATCCAGCGCGAGGACATGGTCGTCACCGTCTCGCATGCCGGCTACGTCAAGCGGGTGCCGCTGTCGGCCTACCGCGCGCAGCGCCGCGGCGGCAAGGGCAGGGCGGGGATGCAGACCCGCGACGAGGATTTCGTCAGCCGTCTGTTCGTGGCCTCGACCCACACCCCCGTGCTGTTCTTCTCCTCGCGCGGACAAGTCTACAAGGAAAAGGTCTGGCGGCTGCCGATGGCGGCGCCGAACGCCCGCGGCAAGGCCATGATCAACATCCTGCCGCTGGAGCAGGGCGAGCGCATCACCACCATCATGCCGCTGCCGGAGGATGAATCCTCCTGGGCCAATCTCGACGTGATGTTCGCCACCACCGGCGGCAATGTCCGCCGCAACAAATTGTCTGATTTCGTTGACGTCCGGCGTTCCGGCATCATTGCCATGAAGCTCGATGACGACGAGGCGATCGTCGACGTGCAGATCTGCACCGAGCGCGACGACGTGCTGTTGACCGCCGCCGGCGGCCAGTGCATCCGCTTCGCGGTCACCGATGTCCGGGTGTTTTCCGGGCGCACCTCGATGGGCGTGCGCGGCATCGCCTTGCCCGAAGCCGACAAGCTGATCTCGCTGGCGATCCTGCGCCATGTCGAGGCGACCTCGGACGAGCGGTCGGCCTACCTGAAAATGCGCCGCGCCGTGGCCGGCGAAGCCGCGGCCGAGGAGGCCGTGGAAGCCGAGGAAGAAACCACCGGCGCCATCCAGCTCAGTTCCGAGCGCTATGTCGAGATGTCGGCGCAGGAACAGGTGGTGCTGACGGTTTCCGTGAACGGATACGGCAAGCGCACGTCATCCTACGAATACCGCACCACCGGACGCGGCGGTAAGGGCATCGTGGCGATGTCCGTCAACAACCGCAACGGCAAGCTGGTGGCTTCATTCCCGGTCGAGGACTCCGACCAGATCATGCTGGTGACCGACAAGGGCCAACTGATCCGCTGTCCGGTCGAGGGTATCCGGATCGCCGGCCGCTCGACCCAGGGCGTCATCGTGTTCGACACCGCCGAAGACGAGCACGTGGTGTCGGTCGAGCATATCGGCGAGGAAGCCGAGAACGGCAACGGAGGCTAGGCGACCGCCCAGCCTGCGCTTCAAATCCACCGAGCAACTGCGATTTCAAGCCGCCGGCGGCGCGCGTGCGGGCCGTTCAGACTATAAAAAGTTGCATGGTGCGGTCGTCACCATCTGATAGCTTTGTCGCATGAAGCTCCTTCTCGTTGTTGCGATCCTGCTGACCGCTCCGGGTGCGCTGGCCTGTGAGCTGTCGCTGGTCACGCCGGCGCGGTCGGTTCTCAAACAGCCCGTTCAGGCAAAAGCCGCGCTTGCGGACGATATCCTGACCGTTGGCTACTCGGTGTCGTCGCCGTCACTGAACGCCAGAAAGAGTCTCGGTCCTCAACAACATCCATATATGTTTGACGTCGTGGAGTTGTTCGTGACGTTTTCGGAAACCGGATTTCCGTATTTTGAGTTCGAAGTATCGCCGTTCAATCAAACTTTTCAGGTGAGGATCGTCGGTCGCACCCTGCATCAGGAAGGCGTCGATCTCGGTCTGATGTCCACAGCGACCGTCGTACCGCGCGGGTGGAGCGCGGAATTGAAGATTCCGCTCAAGTCCCTCGGCTGGAACGGCGATCCCAACGCGGTCAGAGGAAATTTCTATTCCATTCTCGGGCGCGCTCCCCGCAGCTATTGGAGTTCGTTCCTGCCGAAGGCCAAAAAGCCCGACTTTCATCAGCCACAGTTTTTTCAGCCGCTACTGCAATGTGAATAGCGTTGGGAAGGAAACGAGATGGAAAGGCGTGATTTCCTAAAGGGCTCGGGTGGTCTATCGGCGTACCTGATCGTTGGCGGTTCGCTGCTTTCGGTCCGTCAGGCCGAGGCTGCAACGGGTTTGCCGATCGCGGCGCTGCAGGCGTCGCTCGATCCGAAAAAAGACAAGCTGCTGCGTCATGGCGACAAGGCTTCCACAGGCTTCGACACATCCTACAACGCGCGGACGCAAATCTCGCCGCAGGTGCGGGTGGTCGCCGCCAGCGCCGCGTCGGTCGGCGCCACGATCCGCTGGGCCACCGACAACGGAATTGGCTTCGCCATCCGCTCGGGCGGTCATTCTTATGAGGGGTTTTCGCAGAGTCCCGATCTGGTGATCGATGTTCGCGGCATGACCGCGATCAAGCTCTCGGCCGACAAGAAGTCGGTGTCGATCGGCTCCGGCGCGTCGCTCGGATCGGCTTACGGCAAGCTCGCCCCCAGCGATCTGGCGATACCGGCGGGAACCTGTTTTCCCGTGGGGGTCGCCGGCCATTCGCTGGGCGGCGGCTTTGGACTGCTCGGGCGCCCCTTCGGCCTTGCCTGCGACAGCATCCTGTCGATGGAGGTGATCGATGCTGCCGGCAAGATTCTCAACGTAAGCGAACAGGAAAATCCCGATCTGTTCTGGGCGCTGCGCGGCGGCGGCAACGGCAGCTTCGGCGTCGTGACGAACTTCAACTTTCGCACCAGCGCCGTCAACATGGTCGCCAAATTCGCGATCACCTGGAACAAGCCGGTCGCGCAAGGGGTGAAGATCGTGCGGGCATGGCAGGAGTGGCTGGAGGATTTGTCGCCGTCGATCACCTGCACGCTTCACCTGACAAAGGGGAAGGGGGGATTGATGACCCTGCATGTCGCCGGGCTGTCGGTCGCATCCGAAACCAGGCTGAGGGTCGAACTGAAGCGCCTTCAGACCCTGGCCGGTCCGGCAGAGACTCTAAGCACCAGCACGATGACGTTCGACAAGGCGGCCAACATCTTCAACGGCGGCGGTCCTGACACCGCTTTCATGAAGGGAAAATCCGATTACGTGACCGATCCCATGTCCGATCAGGGAATTCTGACCTTGCTGGATGGCCTGCAGAAATCACCGGTGGCGATCGCGGCGCTATGCGACAGCTATGGCGGCGCGATCAACAAGGTGGCTTCCGACGCGACGGCCTTCGTGCACCGGGGCAATACCAGATACTCGATCCAGTACGTCAAGGAGTGGCCCAGTGCGAGCGCTTCGGCCGCCAACATCGTGGCGATGCGGACGCTATATGCGTCGATGCGGCCGTTCGTTTCCGGTGGATGCTACGTGAACTATTGCGATCTCGATCTCGGGGATGGCTACGCCAAAGCCTATTGGGGCGGTAACCTGCCGCGGCTGACGAACCTCAAGGCACAGTTCGATCCGAAGAACATCTTCAGGCATGCGCAGAGCGTGCCGCTGAGCTAGGGCGCGTCCCCCGATAGCGGCAAAACTCCCGTGAGGCAATGAAACGACGCGATGTGCCAAAAGCAGAAGTGATCTATGCGCTCGCTGTATTTTGGCCGCCGCCTGCACCACGACCAGCTTCTTACCGGCGGTAGCATATACTCGCGGCAGGTCGGCTGCTCTACACCGACCAATACTGCGGATGGCGATAGACCGCGGAACGGTCGCCCCAGTCGAAAGCCTCGCCGTCAAGCTCCGATGGGCCGATCCGAAGTTCTTCCAACGTTAGGTTCGTTGTGTAGGCCTTACGCGCCACATCGTACTTCAGCGAATCCCAAGGCACCGGATAGTGGCGTACCTCACCTTTGAGTAATCCGCCGCATCTCACGACCGCGTAGGCAACTGTTCCGCTCTTCTTTTCAAGCATCAGTCGCTCGATCGTGCCGATTTTCTCATCGCCGCGACCGTAGACCGATGCAGTCTCTACGTGATCGCTGGGAACCAGGGTATGAGCCATGGCCAACTCCCTGCACTTCTTCGCCTCCGAACATTCACGTTCAGTAGACCCACCAAAATGTTTGCATTAATCGGATCATCAGCGATTGATGTGGATCAACCGCCCTAGGTGACATGACCTGGTCGGGCAGTCGCGCCAAGGCGAGGTCCCTCGGCATGTCCTTTTAGTGCCACAACGGACATCGGCAGGCGTTCAAAGCTTGCGATCGCTGCGCCGATCTGCGCCACCTCCTTAGCCGGACCAAGTCGGTTGAGCCGAGCCATCAGCGATGCGTGCAAGCTCTCGGGTACGGCGAACGTAGGAGATGGAACCTTGCCAACTGTGCGCCGCGCCGCGTCCTGGTTCTCCGCCTCGAGCACTGCCTTCGTCATCTCTCCGACGAATAGCGGATCCATGAAGCCAACGCTTGTGAAGATCAATCGATGACTAAGGTCGCGAGCATGACGCCACCGATCCCCGCATCGCGCTCGACGTGCTGCAGATAGCTCCGCCTCTTGAGGGCTCGTTTTTAGGGTTTCCCCAAGAAGTCAGATCGCAACCTGTCAGCAAAATAGATCAATGCAATCATGGCGAACGAGAGACAAAACACTTCGCCGGCAAATAGAAAAGCTTGCCCAGCAGTTGTCATGGGCCCCTCCCTTATTTGCTTTATTCGTTCAAGCACCGGCGCATCTGTAAGATTGCCAGCGAAAGCAAATCTATCCCTATGCGACTAGCGACGAATTGATTTGGAACAATGGTGCAATGCGGAAGGTACTGTTGCGCCCGCCCACTTTCGGTCTCCCCCGATTAGGGGACATTCTCAAAAGTTGGCATGTGTCAAAGATGCCAATGACCTACA
>NZ_SSNA01000061.1 GCF_004799445.1 Bradyrhizobium sp. | reverse complement strand
AGGATTTCGCGACCGTCATTCGTCGAATACAGACCGGTCCCTATGTGCAGGCCAATCCCGCATCGACGACGCCGAAGTAACCCCGGGCGCTGATCACCGGCGAAACCGTTCGGCAGGATCTGGCGCAGCGTCTCGGCTCTCGCCACCCAGCGAACTTTCGCGCAGTTCGAAGGCGCCGAGGTGGAATTCTTCCGCCTCGTCGGTCGCCGTCGCGGCCGCCGTTTTGACCAGCGCAAACACCGCATCGGGGAATTGCCCCCAGACCGCGAGATCTTCCGCGGCGATCGTCAGCCACCCGAACCTGAACATGTAGCGGCCGGGTTCGCTGACGTGCCCCACTTGCTGCCATGTGACTTTATTGACCGCCAATCAGGTCGTCCTTCCGAGGTCCACGGCCGCGGTCAGGCGCTGGGACAGGATTCCCGGGCTTGCCGGCCGCCAGTAGCAATCCATGCGTCCGCATTTCGAAGGCATCGAGCTGCAATGCGAATGTCGCCAGCGCCAGTTTCAGATGCTCCAGTTCCTCGGCGCGCGCGTCGTCGCCGTGATTCCTGGCAAGCTCTGGTTTCCTGGCAAGGCTTGACGTCATGGTAAGCCTTGCATGCGGCTCGAGGAAGCATTGTCGATGGAGCGCGCGCTGGACCCCGTCGGCCGGAACCGGCGGGGTGCGCTGGCCAGGCGCTAACCGGTGGAGACCGGCGCCGCCGCCGACGCCCTGGCAACGACTGCGGCGCGGTCCGCAGTTCGCTGGACCACGGGCAGCTGCAGCACCGTCGCGCGCTGCCCCTCGCAGAGCAGCGTCACCAGCACCCGGCTTCCGTCGGGAAATTCAATCGTGTCACGATGCCGATCTGGAATGTCGTGATCGGTCGCGCCGAACTTGCCCACCCGGAAATTGATTTGCCGGGTCCAAATCCACCTCTTGTCATATTTGACGTTCTCGGCGAACGCCAGTTCGGTCCCGGGCAGCATGCAGACCGCGACCTCAGGCTCACATTCGGATGCGAAACCACGTGTCGAAGTGCCGCGGAATGTTGTGGTGATCAACGTCTCTCCCACTTGCGCGGGGCGCGTGTCTACGGCGTGCAGACTATAGTCACACATCGGGTTGCTCCTCGTTCGAGATAGCCAACCAGCGCCGCTGCGAGCACGATCCGGAAAAGTGGAACCGGCGTTCCCAATCATGCTCAATCGAAAGAGGCGCAGGCCTCTATCAGAGTGGACATCAAGTTCTAGGCTGTTCCGCGTTGGCGGCAATTGTGCGGCTCCAGTCTGCGGGCCAAATCACAAATGCGTTTGCGGGTATTTGGCTTGGGGGCATTCCGCAGGGCAGGTCCGACGGGGCCACGTCAAGCGCGGGCCCGATTACGGGCACCGATGCGAGCCCAAAAATCCATCGCCACGATCGCGACCATGGATTTGCCTCCCAAATCGGCCGTTGCCTAGCTGGGCAATGATACGACCCTGCCGGGATAAACCCCGGTTTGGTGCGTATCCCGGACGGGCGACAAAGGCACTCCGAGCCAATCCAATCAATACTTCCGGTACAGACCGATCAGTTTGCCCTGAATCTTCACCCGGTTGGGCGGCAGGATGCGGACTTCATAGGAGGTATTGGCCGGCTCCAGCGCAATCGACGCGCCGCGGCGGCGGAAGCGCTTCAAGGTGGCTTCCTCTTCGTCGATCAGCGCCACCACGATGTCGCCGGTCTCGGCGGTCTCGTTGCGCTGGATCAGCGCCATATCGCCGTCGAGGATTCCGGCATCCACCATGGAATCGCCGCGCACTTCGAGCGCGTAGTGTTCACCTGAGCCGAGCATGTCCGGCGGCACGCTGATGGTATGGCTGCGGGTCTGCAACGCCTCGATGGGGGTGCCGGCGGCGATCCGGCCCATGACCGGCACGGCCACCGAACGGCTGCCGTCGTCGTCTGCGCCTATGCTGCCGCCGCTGCGGACCTTGCCGAGCGTGCCTTCGATGACACTTGGCGTAAAGCCGCGCCGGCCATTGCCGTTACCGCCTCCCGAAATCTCGGGCAGTTTGATCACCTCGATCGCGCGAGCGCGGTTCGGCAACCGCCGAATGAAGCCGCGCTCTTCCAGCGCGGTGATGAGACGGTGGATACCGGACTTCGAGCGCAGATCCAGCGCGTCCTTCATCTCGTCGAAGGAGGGCGGTACGCCTGACTCCTTCAGGCGCTCGCTGATGAATCGCAGGAGTTCGTATTGTTTGCGCGTGAGCATCTCGACCAGTCCCCAGGTTGCTGTCGTTCGATTCCGAGACGTCTAGCTTCGAGGCGTCTAAATTTGACGCTCTGGAGTCACTGACTCCCGTTTGTAGCCGTCAAAGTCGAAACAAATCATGAACGAACACTATATGTTCCATATGTGTTCCGCAACCACTTAATTTCTCGTCAACAAAACGGCTTTCCAGGAACAAGGGTTTTGCGGCTCAGTGCGGCAATCGCAGGATGTCGCATGCGGAGCCGGCGGCGGCGGCGGGCGCAAAGGGGGGGCGGATCACAAGCGCCCGTGCCGCAGCGAGATTCCCCAACAGCGAAGAGTCCTGATGATCGACCGGTGTGGCGATCAGGGCGCCATCGCCGCGCGCTTCAAGGCGCGCCCGCAGATAGTCCTCGCGCAGGTCGTTGGCGGCCACTTGGCGCCCCAGCAGCGCGGCCTCACGCGCGTGGTGGACCACCGATCGCCCCGACAGCCTGCGAATCAGCGGTACCAGAAACAGGAAGCCGCAGACGTAGGATGACACGGGATTGCCGGGCAGGCCGATCACCCGCATGGCGCCGAGCCGCCCATGCATCATCGGCTTGCCCGGCCGCATCGCGATCCGCCAGAACGCCATCGCCACGCCTTCAGCCTCGAGCGACCGTTTGACGAGGTCGTGGTCGCCGACCGAGGCGCCACCGGTGGTGACGAGAATGTCGGCGCCAAGGTCGCGGGCGCGGCGGATGCCGTCGGTGGTGGCCTCGATGGTGTCGGTGGCAATGCCGAGATCGATGGTCTCCGCCCCCTCGTCACGGGCCAGTGCCCGCAGCGCGTAGCCGTTGGAATAGACGATCTGTCCGGGGCCGGGGGTCTCGCCCGGCATCACCAGCTCGTCGCCGGTGGCGAGGATCGCGACCCTGGGCCGGCGGCGCACGGGAAGTTGCGGATAATTCATGCCGGCCGCGAGCGACAGATCGCGGTCGGTAAGGCGGTGGCCGGCGGCCAGCAGCACGTCACCCCTGTGAAAGTCGACCCCGGCGGGGCGGACATGGCGTCCCCGGATCGCGGCTTCGGTGATGGTGATGCCGCCGCCTTCGATCACGGTATCTTCCTGAATGATGACGGCGTCGGCGCCTTCGGGAATCACGCCGCCGGTAAAGATGCGGATCGCTTCGCCGGCGCCAACCGCCCGCTCGAACGGCCGGCCGGCGGCTACCTCGCCGATCACCTTGAGCCACGTCGCGGCCCGGGCGGCGTCGATCGAACGCACTGCATAGCCGTCCATCGCCGACATCGCCTGCGGCGGCTGGGTGCGCAACGCCGCGACGTCGTGTGCCAGCACCCGGTGATGGGCCACGTCGAGCACGACCATTTCCTCAGGCAGCGGGTCGGCGCCCGCGAGGACGGCGGCCAGGGCGTCGGCGACTGGTATCAAGGCCACGGCGTTCCTCCCCGGTCGATCTACCGGCGTCAGCAACCATCGTGCGTGCCTTCTAACGGAGAGTGCGCCTGGAAGCAAAAGGCGCGGGCAGAGGACGCCGCGAATATCAGAGGTCAGGATGACGCCCTAAACCTATCTCGGCCTCGGCGGCGCATTCCGATGGCAGATTTGTCGCGGGTATTTGTCCATTCGGCCGCGCGCGTTTTCGGGCGCGGCCTCCGCTTCTGCAACGACAGACTAGAACCAGACGCCCTGCTCGCCGCAGCCCGCGGCGATCAGTCCGACCAGCAACCCGATCCCGGAAAACAGAGCAACGGACAGAAATTCGGCAGAAACATTAATCGTCAGCTTTTCGTAGTAAGGCACCGTTCGAACGAATATGGACATGATGTCTCGATTTCCTGGCAATGGCCTCCAACCCCGGCGATAGATTTGCCAGAGTTGTGCGCGGGCCGCATCGGACGTTCGGCGGATAGACATCAATGCGTTGGGGCCGCTGCCGCGGCGTCCTGGCATCGCGGGCCGTCGTCGCGCCGCCAGGAACATTTGCACCCTAAGTGCGTGTCAGCGCGAGAGCCTCAGTGTGAGAGCCGGCCATCGGCCTCGCCACGCTTCACTTCCGAAACAGCAATCGCACCAGCTCGGCCTGACGTTTGGTGCCGGTCTTGTCGAAGATACTGGACAAGTGGCTTCGCGCCGTCCCGACGGTGATGTTGAGCCGGTCGGCGGCGGCCTGCCGGCCGTCGCCCTTGACGATCTCCTTCGAGGCTCGCTTCGCTCGCACCTCAGGATGACGAGTGAGTCATTGGCGACCGCCGTCGGTATGATTTGCCCGACGGGCTGTTTTGTCATTTCGTGTCCAGCCGCTGTGTCCAGCCCTGCAGCGAAAAATATTTCGCTTCGCGATTTGGTAGACACAGCATTATTGATTCCGCCATCCCGTCCCACAAGAGGGGCGTATCATGATCGTCACGGACGTTGGTGCGGGATGCGGTGGACGCTTTGGCGACGCGAGACGAGCGGCGCTGATGCGGACGGCGAAGTCGTGTGGTCCTGATGCCCCGACGCTGGCATCAAGTTTCGCGGAGTCATCCGCGCAAGCGACGGTGGCAAGAAAGCCCGGTCACCGGGGAGAGCACGAAGGAACCCGTTAAAACCATTGCGCGGGGAATGCCGGGCGTTTTCCGGTGTGACCGTGGTGACTAACGCGCGTGTTTACTACCACTACACGCGCGGCTGCGGGCGCATCGGGCGCCCGGCATTCCCTGCGCCCTCTGATGGCAGAAGGCGGATGATTGCTGAACAACTCGGGCGAAACGCGCCGCGGGAACGGGAAGGCATGTCCTCCGTCATTGCCTGCGACAAACGCGAAGCGTTTTCGCAAGGGAGCGACCTGTCCGCCGTAGCTCAACGAGCGAAGGTGGAAAGCGACGAAGCAATCCATAGTGTTGCTGCGGCGCGATGGATTGCTTCGTTGTCGCTCGCAATGACGGGGCTGGCGGCGCCGATTTGGCTTTCGCTAAATCCCGAGCGCGGCCAGCGCTCTGTCCACGTCGCCGGGAGAAGCCACGTGAACCGCAATCAGACCGCTGTCACGCGCGCCCTCGATGTTCTCGGCAAGGTCGTCGAAGAACACGATGCGCTCGGCCGGCACGCCAATCTCCTTCACCACGTGACCAAAGGCCTCCGCGTCGGGTTTCCGAAGCCCGATGGCGGAGGACAGAAATATTTCGCGGAAATGGCCGAGCACGTCGGCATATTGTTCCGAAAAATGTTCGACGTGGGCATTGTTGGTATTGGAGAAGGCGTAAAGCGGCAGGCGCTGCGCGGCGCGCGCCAACAGCTTCGCAATGCCCGGCATTTCACCCGTGAAGATCTTGTTCCATCCTTCCAGGAACTGGGCGTCGGAGAGGTCGACGCCCAGCGCGGCGCGGAGCGCGGCAAAAAACTCGGCGTCGCTGATCTCGCCCTTCTCGTGCCGCTGATAAAATTCGTCACGCCACGAGAATCGTCCCGCCAGATGCGTGGGCTCGCAGCCGGCGTGACCGGCCCAGCAGGCGACCACCTTGCTGAAGTCGATGTCGAGCACCACGCGGCCGAGATCGAATAGCAGCGCGTCGGCCGCGCCGGGAGAGAGCAGGGGAGAGGTCATCGATGCGGTTTACGAAAATCGGGCACGAGGAGCAACCGACCCGTCGGGCTACCGGCTTCCGTCCCGATTTTCCCTCAATACCGATACGGCTCGATGTCCAGCAGCGGGAACGCGCTGAAGACATCGGGCAGGTTGGTCGGTGTTGCCGGATGCAGATAGGTTTTGTCGAGTTCGGAAAATTTCGTGACCCCGAGCAGCCCCAGGCAACGGATCACCTCGTCTTCCAGGAGTTCCAGCATCCGCACGATTCCGGTTTCACCAGCGGCCGCCAGCGCCCAGCATTGCAGGCGGCCGATGCCGACGAGATCGGCGCCCAGCGCGATCGCCTTGACGATGTCGCTGCCGCGGCAGAACGACCCGTCGACCATGATTTTCGCGCGGCCCTTCACCGCGTTGACGATTTCCGGCAGCACATGCATGGACCCACGGCCGTGGTCGAGCTGGCGCCCGCCATGGTTCGACACATAGATCCACTCGACCCCGTGATCGAGCGCAACGCCAGCGTCCTCCGCGGTGGCGATGCCCTTGAGGACCAGCGGGATCTTGTACTTGTCCTTGATCAGCTTGACGGTGCGCCATTCCAGGCCCTTCTGGAAGTCGCCGCCGGTGGCGCGCAAGCGGCTTTCGCGGACGTAGCGCTTGGCGATATCGCGCTCGCGGCGGCTGTAATGGGCGGTGTCGACGGTCAGGCAGAAGGCAGTATAGCCGCCGGCGATCGCGCGGCTGACACGATCCTCGACAAAGGCATCGTCGCCGCGAACGTAGAGCTGATAGATGCGCAGCGCGTCGGGCGCTGCCTCGGCGACCTTCTCCAGGCCTGGCTCCGATACCGAACTGAGCATATGGGCGGCGCCGAACCTGCCGGCGCCGCGCGCGACGCTGGCAGCGGCACCCGCCGGATCGAAGATCTCGAGCGCGCCGACCGGCGCCATCATCACCGGCAGGCGCAATTTACGGCCGAACAGCTCGGCGGAGGCATCGACGCGAGCGACATTGCGCAGCACCCGCGGCCGGAAGGCAATCTCGTCAAGCGCCATGCGGTTGCGGCGCATGGTGGTCTCGGTCTCGGCGGCGCCGACGATATAATCCCAGGCGTTCTGGTTGAGGCTGGCACGCGCCTTCTGCGCGAACTCGTGAAGATTCTGGAATTCTTCCGTGCTGGCGCCAAGTTCGTTTGTTGCCGCGATGCGGGTCGCCTCGTTCATCGTATACTCCTGGGAATTTCCGACGGCTGTTGCGTCAAAAGCTGTCCCGCAAATGTCAGCGAACCGCTAGGCAAGCTCGCGCGGCGCTCGTATGCGGGAAATGCACAGCCGGCGACCATGAACCGGCTGATGCATCGCTTAAGCGGAAGGTGGGTTAGCTGGCTCCGTTATTTGGCTCCGTTACTTGGCCTGGGCGTTCGATGCAATCACCGACATCGGCCTGGCGTCGCGCTTGGCGACCATTTTGGCCGTGGCGGCGGCATATTTCTTGAAATGCTCGGTTTCGCGGTGCGCCTTGAATGCCGCCTCGTTGTCATAGACTTCGTAGAGCAGGAAATGGTTGGGGTCGCTCGCGAGATTGAGGATGTCAAACCGGCGGCAACCGGGCTCCCTGGCGGCAGCCGCGCCGTTTTCCTTGATCGCGGCCAGATAGTTGTCGCGCTCGGCCGGCACGATGTCGAGATCGACGGCGTTGACGAACATTCCGGCCGATTGCGCGGCCGCGTGCTGGCCCGGCATTGGCAGCACGAACGCAGAAGCCGCGAGCAACGCAATGGCTGCAGCGCTCCAAACTGTTTTGAGCATGTGATGATCCTCCCGATGGCTGCCCCGGAATTATTTCCGGTGGCAAGCGCCGGCCAAGTCTCGACGAGCTGGCCTCGCGCCTTGAGGATATCCATAACCGATTGCTTCGGGTCAGGTAAGCCTGTCGCCCGCCGCTTCCGGACCTTCCACGCGATGCCGAAAATTGCTAAGCTTGGCGCCAGTTCGGGACTATTTTTCGCGACTATCCAAACACGCCTGGCTCAGCGAGGGGGAGGAATTGTCATGAAAAGACTGGCGGTCTGGATCGCGGCGCTCGGTGTGAGCGCGTTGGGCGCGGACGCGGCTGGGGCGCAGAGCATGACCTTGACCAGCCCGGAAATCAGCGAGGGCGCCATGATTGCCAACGAGCAGGTGCTGGCCGGTTTCGGGTGCAGCGGCGGCAACATCTCGCCGGCCCTGAGCTGGAGCGGCGCGCCAACCGGCACCAAGAGCTTCGCCGTCAGCATGTTTGATCCGGATGCGCCGACCGGCAGCGGTTTTTGGCACTGGGTCGTATTCAACATTCCGGCTGCGACGACTTCGTTTCCAAAGGGCGCGGGCGACGTGAAGAAGAAGCTGATGCCCAAAGGCGCGATTCAGAGCCGGACCGATTTGAGCACTGACGGATATGGCGGCCCGTGTCCGCCGGCGGGCGACAAGCCGCATCGTTACCAGATCACGGTTTTTGCGGTGGATGTCGACAAGCTGCCATTTGCCAAAAACCATAACGCATCCGCCGCGCTGGTCGGTTTCGATTTGCACTTCCATACCCTTGCGAAGGCGACCCTGACGGGTATCTACGGCCGCTGATCGTCGATCGTGCGATATTGCCGGCCCGTGCAGCTCCTGCCATGCTCGCTCCTCGGCACGCGCTGCCGTCAAGATCAGCCTTCATCGCCGACAGGGAGTTAGATCATGATCCGCCAGACTATCTGCGCGCTCGCCGCTCTGCTCGCAGGCTCAACCGCCGACGCCTCGGACATTCGCCGCGTCGTCACGGGATTGGACGCCAACAACAAGTCGGTGGTGATGTTCGACAGCCGCATGGCGCTGCAGACGGGGCCGTACGGTTTGAATGCCACCAACCTCTGGGTCACCAATACCTATCCGCTCAGCTTCTCCTTCAAGGACGATACCTCGGCGATTCCGGTCGGCGTGTCGCCGCTCGATAACGGCACCAAGTTCCGCGTGGTGGAGTTTCCGCCGCTCGATGCGGCGAGCGAAGCCAAGATGGAGCCCGGGTTTTTGATGAAGGCGGTCGGACCCGTAGCGCCGGCGCGAGGGCTACCCGTAACGCACCCGCTGATGCATCGCACCCGCAGCGTCGACTATGCCGTGGTATTGTCGGGCGAAATCGACATGATGCTCGATGACACCCTGGTTCATCTCAAGCCTGGTGACACCATCATACAACAGGCGACCAATCACGCCTGGGTCAATCACGGAACAGAGACCTGCCGGATCCTGTTCGTGCTGATGGATTCCAGGCAACCATAGAACGGCGGGTCCCCGGCGCCGTTCCGACGGTCCTTGTGATGCCCGTTACAAATTGGACATGAAGCGGAATTGCGGTTTTGCCGCGGCGGCAGAGCGGGTATATTTGACGTGGACCGAAGGGGCGCTCGCAACCTTCCGTGGTGGCTTGGCCGTTGGCTCGGCATCCGGGCGCGGCTTCTGCTCCGGCCCCCTGATTTGGCACAGCGGCCTCAATGATACCAGAAAGGTATCGTGAGCTATGGGCCGGACCGAGCAACAAAGCCTGTTACCTGGCCGACAGGGCCGCCACCGACAGCGAGAAGGTTCGCCAACCATGCGCAAGAATTCCGTGTTTTTTCTCGGCGCGGCCGCAGGTGTCTGCCTGACCCTTCTCTTTACCGGGCCGCAGGGCGCGCAACTGGTCGCGGCGGCCAAGGCCATGGCCGGTGCCGACACCTATTCGCACCTCAATCTGTTTGGCGAGGTGTTCGAGCGCGTCAGGACCGACTACGTCGAGAAGCCCGACGACGCCAAGCTGGTCGAGGGCGCGATCGACGGCATGATCACCTCGCTTGATCCTCATTCGCGATACATGAACGACAGCGCCTGGCGCGAAATGCAGGAGACAACCCACGGCGAGTTCGGCGGGCTTGGTATCGAGGTCACGATGGAGGACGGTCTTGTCAAGGTGGTTGCGCCGATGGACGACACGCCCGCGGCGAAGGCTGGCATGATGTCAGGCGACCTGATCACCCAGATCGATGACGAAGCGGTCCAGGGGCTCACCCTGGAGCAGGCCGTGAACAAGATGAAAGGGCCGATCGACACGAAGACCCGGCTAACCGTCTTGCGCAAGGGCGCAGAGTCTCCAATCAACGTGACGATCGTGCGCGAAATCATCCACGTGCGGCCGGTCAGCTATCACATCGACGGCGGCAATATCGGCTATATCCGGATCAGCTCGTTCAACGAACAGACCGCCGACGAGCTGAAGAAGGCGATCGGCGACATATCGAAACAGATCGCGTCAGGGAGTCTGGCAGGTTATGTCGTCGACCTGCGCAACAACCCGGGTGGATTGCTCGATCAGGCGGTCTCCGTGTCAAGCGCGTTCATGGCCCGGGGCGAGGTCGTCTCGACGCGGGGCCGCAGGGCGGAGGAAACCCAGCGCTTTGCGGCGCGGGGTGGAGATCTCATCAAGGGCAAACCGCTCGTCGTTTTGATCAATGGCGGATCGGCGTCGGCGTCCGAGATCGTCGCCGGAGCATTGCACGACCACAAGCGTGCGACCCTGATCGGCACCCGTTCGTTCGGCAAGGGTTCGGTGCAGACGATCATCCCGCTCGGCAGCGGCAATGGCGCATTGGCGCTCACCACCGCGCGCTATTTTACGCCGTCCGGACGATCGATCCAGGCGAAGGGCGTCACGCCCGACATCGAGGTGCTTCAGGATGTGCCTCCTGAATTGAAAGCCCGTTCGGAAACCAAGGGTGAGGCTTCGATGCGCGGACATCTGTCCGCCGAAGGCACCGAACAAACGGGCTCGCAAGCCTATGTTCCGCCCGTGGAGAAAGACGACAAGGCGCTTGCCGCCGCCTACCATTTGTTGCGCGGCGTCACCGTCAATGCCGGGGTGCCGTCGGCATCGCCAAAGGCAACGGTTCCGAACTGAGCTGCAACGCGGCTGCGATGCAGTCGGCGGCGATGGCCGACTCGAAGCGCCGGAACCTTCAGGCCACGGCCGTTGGCCTCGAGCGGTGCGCGGACAACATTTGTCTGGCCTCTGCGGCAGGCCTCGGTGGGCTGAACAGATATCCCTGCATTTCGGTGCAGCCCAGCGCGCGCAGCAATTCCAGTTGCCGCTGAGTTTCGACGCCTTCGGCCGTCGTCGTCATGTGTCGCGCCGCGGCGATGTTCACCACAGCCTGCACAATGGAGGACCCGCCCGGTTCGGCGATATCGTTGACGAAGCAGCGATCGATCTTGATCTTGTCGAAGGGAAAACGCTGCAAATAGCTCAGCGAGGAATAGCCGGTGCCGAAATCATCCAGCGCGATCCGCACCCCGATGGCACGAAGCTGGTGCAGGATTTCGAGCGCTGCATCGTCATCGCGAATCAGAACCGCCTCGGTGATCTCCAGTTCCAGCCGGTTGGCCTGAAGTCCCGAAGCTGCCAGCGCCGCAACGATCTTCAACGCCAGAGTGCCGCTCCTGAACTGGACCGGCGAGACGTTGACGGCGAGCTTGATGTCGTCGGGCCATGTCGCGGCCTCGGCGCAGGCCGCAGCCAGCACCCATTCGCCGAGTTCATTGATCAGGCCGGTCTCTTCCGCGATAGGGATGAACTCGGCAGGGGAGATCATGCCGCGTTCGGCGTGCCGCCAGCGCACCAGCGCTTCGCAGCCGGTGATCGTGTTGCTCTGGAGACTGACGCAAGGCTGATAGTAGACCTCCAGCGCCTCGTCCGCGACCGCCTTGCGCAGATCCGTCTCCAGCATTCGGCGTGCTTTTACCTGCGCGTCCATTGTCGGCTCGAAGAAACGCCAGGTCCGGCGTCCCGCCGATTTGGCCGCGTACATCGCCAGATCCGCGTTCTTCAGGATTTGATCGAGGTCGGCGCCATGCTGCGGCGCCAGGGCAATGCCGATACTGGCGTCAGAGGCCACTTGGTGACCCAGGCACTCGTAAGGAGCGCGGATCGCATCCAACACCCGCGTTGCGAGGTCGGCGACCTCAGCAGGGTTCTTGACCGAGGTCTGAACGATGGCGAATTCGTCGCCTCCCAGCCGAGCGACGAAGTCGGTGCCGGCGACGCACTGACCGAGGCGCGTGGCCACCGATTTCAACAGTTCGTCGCCAATCATATGTCCGAGTGAATCGTTGACACTTTTGAACTCGTCAATGTCGATATACAGCACCGCCATTTGCTCGCCGGGAACAATTTGGACCAGTTCCTGTCGCAACCGCTCGTGAAACAATGCGCGATTGGGCAGATCGGTCAGCGCATCATAATGGGCGAGATGTCTGATCTGTTCCTCGGCGCGGGTGCGCTCGGTGATGTCCTCGTGGGTCGCTACCCATCCGCCATCCGCCAACGGTTCGTTGATGATTTGAATTGAGCGTCCGTCCGGGGGTTCGATAACCATGGAATTTCTATGTCCGATGTCGCGCATGACATGTGAACAGTATTCGTCGATGTCGCCCTCAAAGGATCCTGTGGCCTTGCGATGGGCAACGACCTCGCGGAACGTGCAGCCGGGTCTCAATGCCTCCGCCGACAAACCGTACATCTCAAGGTAACGCTGGTTGCAAACGACAAGCCGCTGCGAAGAATCGAACAGCAGCAGGCCTTGCGTCATGTTGTTGATCGCAGTGTCCAAGCGCTGCTTTTCCACCTGATGCTGCTGCAGCAATTTGCGAACGAAGAGAAACAGCATCGCTGCAATGACCAGCACGGAGAGGGCGGACACGACAATCAGAAACCTGGTTTGCTCCCGCCAATCGGCCAGCGCCGCCGCGACAGTCTTGCTCGCGATGATCGCAATCGGCAGGTTTTTCAACGCGTGGGTCGATGCGATCCGTTCCTGGCCGTCGATCGGGCTGGTTGAGCGTATCGTCCCGTGGCTCGATTGCGATAAAACTTTCCGATAGATCGTACTGGCCCTGATATGTGATCCGATCATCCGTTCAACATGCGGATAGCGCGCCAGCAGGGTTCCATCACTGTGATACATTGAAATCGCCGCGCCTTCGCCAAGCGCCACGGACGCGAAGTATTTCTCGAAGGAGGCGGGCGAGATGGGCCGCGTGATGACACCGAGAAACTCGCCCTTCGGCCCGATCACATGGTGAGCGACGACAGTGGCCCAGTCGCCGCTGAAACGACTTCGCACCAGTTCGACCAAAATCGGCGTGGTTGCAGTGCCCGATTTGAAAGTCTTGAAGAAGGCTCGATCGGCGATTCGGACATCCGGCACCGGCCAGGCGTCGGACGAATTGATCAACGTTCCATTGGCGTCAAACACCTTGACGCCGGCGAGATCAGAGAAAGCGCCGATCTTCGCCCTCAGCGCCTCGTGCCATTCGAGCGTGGCCAACTGTCCTCTGAATCTGTCGGGCGTGATTGCCTCTGAATGAACTTGTGCGGCAAGGTCTTTCAGAATGACGGTGAAATCTTCGAGCTGCTGATCGAAGTGACGGGCCAGCAACAGTACGGTGTTTTCCAGTTCGCGTTCGTTGCTGCTCAGAGCTCGGTCGCGAAAGTTGCCGACCATGATCGTCGTGCCGACCGCGATAGCCGCAATCAGGAATGCGCCGCCGGCGACGAGCCAACGGATCGTACCGCTGCGGAAAAAAGCTTTGAGCTTGAAGGAGGCGGTACCGTCTGCCGTCATGGGTCGCGATCACTGCCATGGCTGAACGCCGGAGCAATTTCTCCTTGCACCGGCCGATACATAGATACGTCAACGGTATGGAGGTGAGGTTAGCAATCTCGGTTAATCGCCGGTTAACGCGGCGCCCGTTCCGGAATGAATGTCTCGCCGACGTCGCGGTGTTGGTCAGACCTTTTGCGGCAGCTCGGTTCTCGCCATCACGGCCACAATGACGGCGGCGACGATGTTGGTGCCGGCGCTGACCAGGATCGGCAGGGCGTAGCTGTGGGTGAGGTCGAAGGCAAAGCCCGCGGTGCTCGGACCGATCAGCGTGCCGAACGCCACGCTGGTGTAGAGCACGCCGATAATGCTGCTGACGTTGCGGCCACCGAAATAGTCCATCACCACCGCCGGAAGGACCGCGACCCACCCGCCGTAGAACACGCCATAGACGAAGGCGAAGGCGGCGAGCGACCAGACGCCAGCCGAAATTGCCCACGTCGCCAACGCGAGCGCCATGCCCGCGAACATCAGCAGCAGTGACAACTCGCGGCCGATCCGGTCAGCGAGGCTGCCAAGGATGAAGCGCCCCGCCGTGCTGCCGACGCCGATCACGCCCAGCAGCAGAACCGCGGATGAGGGCGCAACACCATGGTCCCGTGCATAGGGCACGAGGTGAACGAACGGCACAAAAACTCCGAACGAGCAGATCAAACAGCTGAGGTAAAGGCCCAGGAAACGGCGCGATCGGACTGCGTCGCGCACGGACATCCCCTCCTGCTGCACCGACGAAGCGCTCGGTTGCCCGAGGTCGCCGTCGGGCCAGAGGCCGCGGTCGCGAGGATCGTTTTCAATCAGCATGGCCAAGCCTGCACCGACCGCTGCGGCGAGACCTCCGAGCGCAAGATAGGCGCCGCGCCATCCCAGCATCTGGATCAAGAGCGACGCAAGCGGCGGCATCAGCAACGTGCCGACGCCGATGCCGCTCACGGCCAGACCGGAAGCAAAGCCGCGACGGCGCACGAACCAGCGCTGTACCGCGCCGATGGCGGGCACATAGGCGCAGCCGACGCCGAGCCCGACACCAAGCCCGTAGGCGGCATATACCTCCGGCAGGCTGCGCGCGGCGCCAGCAGCCGCCAGCCCAAGGCCGGTCAGCATCATGCCGGCGACGGCGAGGCGGCGTGAACCAAAACGATCGGCGAGGGGGCCGCTGACGATCCCGAGGCCGAAGTAGAGAAATCCGGCCAGGGAGAACACCAGCGACACCGATCCGCGCGACGCGCCGAAGTCCCGCTGCAGCGGCTCGACAAAGGCGCTGAACGTATAAGCGCTGCCGAAGCCGAAGAAAGTTACCGCGAACGCGGCCGCGACAACGAACCAACCGTAAAAAAGCCGGGGATTGGACAACGTGGCCTGATGGTTCATGGCTCGCCTCCGTCAGAGTGCTTGAAATGCCAAAAACACCGGTATAAGCATTATACAGGTGTCTATTGCTGTCAACTGGTAAACGTGATTTAGTGGTGTCTAAATGTCGAAGGAATCGAGAAAATTCAAGGTTCCGGACGAACTGGCAAATCTCTATGATTTCGCCAATTCGCTCGACGTCAGGCATTTCACGCATCACGGCGTGCAGCACGTGCAAAGCGACGCACTGACGGATCCGCGGGAACTCGCGGCCTGGATGTCGGAGCACGGGCTGCTGGCTGTGGGCGCCAGGATCACGCCGGCGATGTTCGACGCTGCGCTGCAGCTGCGAACGGGTGTTCGGACCTATCTGGAATGCGATCCGATCGAGCGGCGCAAAGACAAGGATGCTATTCGACCATTGAGCAATGCCTTGCGGGCATTTCCGCTTGTCGTGGAAGCTTCGAACGATCGCGACATGGCGCTCGGTCCGGCGCGAAGCGATCCGTTGGCCGGGTTGTCGGCGATAGCGGCGGAGCTCTATGTTGGCTCCGTCAAGGGAACTCTGGATCGGCTCAAGATGTGCGCGGCCGAGGAGTGCCGCCGCGTGTTCTTCGACAGGTCGAAGCCGGCGACGCGGCGGTGGTGCATGTCCACCTTGTGCGGGAACCGGATGAAGACCCGTACTTATCGCGCGCGCCATCGTAACATCGACTGAGCGCCGAAACGGCATCATTTGCCGTGGCACGAGCATCCGGTCGGAATTGGATTCCCCATGCGCAGCCCGGGTTTTTTCCGGCGGCTTAATCCTCGGCGCGATAATGCCCGGACTTGCCGCCGATTTTCTCGACCAGGTGAATGCCTTCGATGTGGACACCGCGTTCGACGGCCTTGATCATGTCGTAGATCGTGAGGCACGCGACTGAAACCGCAGTCAGCGCCTCCATCTCGACCCCGGTCGGGCCGGTAACCTTCACGGCGGCGCGAACGATACAGCCGGGCAGATTCTTGTCGGGCGTAATGTCCAGCGTGACCTTCGACAAAGCCAGCGGATGACACAAGGGGATGAGGTCCGAGGTGCGCTTTGCCGCCATGATGCCGGCGACACGCGCGGTGCCGAGCACGTCGCCCTTTTTTGCATTGCCTGACACGATCAGTTCGAGCGTCGCCTTGCTCATGACGACGCGGCCTTCGGCCACCGCCGTGCGCTCGGTCGCGGCCTTTGCCGATACATCCACCATCCGCGCGTCACCCTTGGCGTCGATGTGGGTGAGGGCAGGTTCGTCCCTGGATGACCGGCGCGGCATGTCTCAGCGCGTCCCGGTCGCGCTCGCGGCGTCGCCGCGCGCCAGCAAAGCGCGCGTCGCTGCCGTCACGTCGGCCTGCCGCATCAGGCTTTCGCCGACCAGGAATGTCGACATGCCGAGGCGCGCCAGCCGCGCGAGGTCGGCGGGCGCGAAGATGCCGCTCTCGCCGACCATCAGGCGGTCTCTCGGAATCAGCGGCGCCAGCGCCTCGCTGGTCGCGAGCGTGGTCTCGAAGGTGCG
Source organism: Bradyrhizobium sp. (assembly GCF_004799445.1). Classification (GTDB taxonomy): domain Bacteria; phylum Pseudomonadota; class Alphaproteobacteria; order Rhizobiales; family Xanthobacteraceae; genus Bradyrhizobium. The sequence goes on along the minus strand of NZ_SSNA01000061.1, from coordinate 9,867 downwards.
CAGGTTCCGGTTGTTGACGCCGATCATCGGCGAGCGAAGCTTCAAGGCACGATCAAGCTCGGCGCGGTCGTGGACCTCGATCAGGACGTCCATGCCTTGTGCGACCGCTGCTTCCTCTATGTCCCGCGCCATGGCGTCGTCAAGCGCGGCCATGATGATCAGGATGCAGTCGGCGCCATGGGCGCGGGCCTCGACCACCTGATAGGTGTCGTAGATGAAATCCTTACGCAGTACCGGCAGCGCGGTGGCTGCGCGGGCCGCCACCATGAAATCAAGGTGGCCCTGGAACGATGGCGTATCGGTCAATACCGAAAGACAGGTGGCACCGCCGGCTTCATAGGCTTTCGCCAGCGCGGGCGGGTCGAAATCGGCGCGGATCAACCCTCTCGAAGGCGAAGCCTTCTTTACTTCGGCGATCAGCGCATACTCACCGCGCGCGAGCCTTTGGCGGATCGCGGCGACAAAGCCGCGCGGCGCCGGCGCCGTCTTCGCCCTGGCTTCGAGGCTGGCCAGCGGATGGGCGCGCTTGGCAGCGGCGATTTCCTCGCGCTTGTAAGCCTCGATCCTGGTCAGGATATCGGACATTGGAGGACCCGCGCTCAGCTGTTGGAGACTGCGATGAGATGCTTCAGCCGCGCCGCCGCCGCGCCGCTGTCGATCGATTGGGTGCCGAGCGCCACGCCTTCCCTCAAGCTTTTCGCGCGGCCGGCAACGATCAGGGCCGCCGCGGCGTTCAGCAACGCGACATCGCGATACGGGCTCGGCATCCCGTCCAGCACGCTTTGCAACGCGACCGCGTTGAAATTTGCATCGCCGCCCTTCAGCGTCTCGCCGGCGACCCGTGTCAGGCCGGCTTCCTCGGGCGTCACATCGAAGGTGCGGATCGCGCCGTTCTCCAGCGCCGCGACGAAGGTCGGGCCGGTGAGGGTGATTTCATCGAGGCCGTCGGAGCCATGCACCACCCAGACCGATTCAGCGCCGAGGTTTTTCAGCACCTGCGCCAGCGGCTGCACCCACTGCTTTGAAAAAACGCCGACCATTTGCCGCTTGACGCCGGCGGGATTGGCAAGCGGCCCCAGCAAATTGAAGATGGTGCGTGTTGCCAGTTCGACGCGGGTCGGGCCGACGTTCTTCCATGCGGGATGGTGCGACGGCGCGAACATGAAGCCGATACCAGCCTCTGCGACGCAGCGACCGACATGCTCGGGCGTGATGTCGATCCTGACCCCAAGCGAAGACAGCACATCGGCGGCGCCCGAGCGCGACGACAGCGCGCGGTTGCCGTGTTTGGCGACGGGCACGCCGACACCTGCGACGATGAAGGAGGCGCAGGTTGACACGTTGACCGACCCGGAGCCGTCGCCGCCGGTGCCGACCACGTCGACGGCACCTGCCGGAGCCTTGACGCGCAGCATCTTGGCGCGCACGGCGGACACCGCGCCGGTGATCTCCTCGACGGTCTCGCCGCGTACGCGAAGCGCCATCAGCAAGCCGCCCATCTGCGAGGGCGTTGCCTCGCCGGACATCATACTGTCGAAGGCGGCCGCGGCCTCGTCGCTCGACAGCGTCGCGCCGGTCGCGACCTTTCCAATGATAGATTTGAGGTTGTCCATCGCGTGCTTTCAGGGAAACGCAAACATAGGGCCCTCGGGGTGAGGGAAATTACATTTCAGGCGAGCCGCCTTCATTTTCACCCGTCGTCAGTTGTTCGCGCCGGTCACCTGCGCGAACGCAGCCTGGTTCACGCTGGTGCCAATTTCCGATTCAAGCTTGGTGATGTATTCCGCGAGCTGTTCGTCGGTCAGTCCGCGCTGAACGCTTTCCTTCAGTTTCTTCATCTCGTCCGAGGCAAGATCGACCGGCGGCACGCTGACGTCGGTGACGCGGAAGACGATCCACGCATTGGCGCCGGCAACGGGGGTTTGTCCGACCCCATCCTTGGCGGTGCGAAACGCCGCCGCGACCGCGCCGGCGGGCAGGCCGGGCACGGAGGCGTCGCGCTTGAATCCGCCGGCGGTCTCGACATTCAATCCGGCCTGAGCAGCCTCGTCGGCGAGCTTGCCGCCCTGTTCCAGTTTCTGAACCATGTCAGTCGCCTTGGCGCGCAACCGGCTCGTGATCTGGTCGTCGCGCCATTTCGCCTCGACCTGGTCCTTGACTTCGTCAAGGTTGCGTTCGCGCGATGGCGTGATGGCCAGAACATCGTACCAGACATAGCCGCCGTTGAATTGGATGGGATCGTTGTCGACGCCGACGTCGCTGTTAAAGGCTTGTGAAACGACGTCCAGGCCGCGGGGAATATTCAGCGCCGGCTGGCCGCTGGAAAGGCGGCCCGAGCGGTCCACGGCGTCGATGGTGACGGCGGTGAGTCCCAGTTTCTGAGCTGCCTCGATAACGCTCGCGCCACCACCGCGCTCATCCTCCATTTTGTCGCGTAGCTCGGCGACCTTGGCGCGCGCGCGCTCGCTCGCAATCTCCTTTTTGAGGTTGGCGGCGGAGCTTTCATACGATGGCTCGACCCCCGGCTCGATCTTGCCGATCTTGACCAGGGCAGTGCCGAACCTGCCCTGTTCCGGCTGACTTACCTCGCCGGACTGCAGCGAAAAGGCGGCGTTGGCAATTGCCGGATCGACTATCGCGGATTTCGCGATGAGGCCGAGGTCGACGTCTGATGGATTGAGGCCGCGCTCCTTGGCCAGGTCCTCGAATGACAATCCGGATGCGATACGGTTGCGCGCCGCCATGGCTTCTTCGGCGTTCGGGAAGACGATTTGCGAAACCTGACGCCGTTCCGGCGTTCCCAGCCTGTCGCGGCGCTGCTCGAAAATCTTTCTGGCGTCCTCGTCGGAGACCTCAGACCATTTGCCGATCTCTTCCGGCGTGACCGCGACGAAGGATAGCTTGCGATATTCGGGCGCGCGGAACTGGGTCTTGTGGTCGTCGAAATAGGCCGCCAGCGTCTCGGGCGATGGCGCATCGATCGCTCCGGCCTGGGCGGCGTCGAGCTTGACGTATTCGATGGAGCGCTGCTCGTTCTGAAACCGTGCCAGGGCATCAAGCAGGACTTTCGGCGGCTCGAGGCCGGCTCCAATCGTCCCGGCAATTTGACGCCGCAGCGACACCCGCCGCTGATCGGCGATATAGCGCTGTTCACTGAAGCCGAATTGCCGGATCACGGTCTGGAAGCGTGTCGGGTCGAACGCGCCATTGACCCCCTTGAAATTGGGGTCGTTGAAGATCATGCGCATGGTTTCGTCGTTGGACTGCCCGAGACCGAGCCGCCGCGCCTCCTCATCAAGGGCTGCTTCCGCAATGGTTTGCTGGAGCACCTGGCGATCGAGTCCGAAGGCGCGGGCCTGGTCCATGGTCAAGGGACGGCCGAACTGGCGGCCGATCTGCTGCAGTCTCTCGGTGTAGATCTGGCGGAATTGCTCGGCCGAGATCTCGGTGTGACCGACCTTGGCCAGTGTCGACTGTCCGAAACCCCGGAAGATGTCGGCGATGCCCCAGACGCCGAAACTGATGATCAAGACGCCCATCACCGTGGCCATTATGATTTTGCCGAGCCAGTTTGATGAGGCTTTGCGCATTCCTCGAAGCATGGGTCCGTCTTCTATCTAAAAATTAAGAGGCTGATTTTATTAACTTTTTCGGTTTCCCGCCCGCACCTCAGCCGAAGGTGCGGGAATAGATGTTCTATTTTCGGTCTCGGCACGGTCTAGCTTGCCGATGGCCCCCGCCGCAAGCTTACTGCGGTTGGCGCTTTTGGTGTAGAGCGTCGCCATCCGCCCCCCGGACCAGCCGAAAATCGCCTCCAGTTCGCGCTCGGTCGCCCCGTTCTCGGCAGCCCTCGTCGCGGCCGCCTTGCGCATGCCGTGGGCTGATTTCCCGGCGACCCCCGCAGCTCTGGCCGCCGCCACAAATTCGGTCCCCAGCGCGCCCTTGGTCCACGGCGTGCCACGCCGCGTGACGATGAAGGCGAGGTCGCCGGTGGGCCCGGCGTCGAGTGTTTCCTTGAGCTGCGGCAACAGCGGCAGCTCGACCCGCATGCCGGTTTTCTCGCTGTCGATCGAGATCACCGTCCGGCGCACCGGCTCCCCATCGATCACGATCGTGCGCTGCTTCAAATGTTGACGGCCGAGGATCGCGACGTCGCCGATCCGCAATCCGCTGTAGGCCAGGATATCGAAGGTCACCCGCTCGCGGGTGCCGCGCGGCCAACGCGCCTCGAATTTTGCCATCTCCTCGTCGCTCCACGGCGGGTAGCCGCCCTTGCGCTTCGGCTTGGTCTTGACCTTGACGTTCAGCGTCGGGTCGCCCGCGGCGAGCTTCACGCTGACCGCCCACTTGAACAGCCCGTGCAGCGTGTCGATGAAGGCCTGGGCGGAAGCCGGCGTTGCCGCGCGGCGCTCGCGCCCGGCGGTGACGTGGGCCTCATTAATCGCCGCCACCATCTGGTGTCCGGCGGTGTCCAACACCCGCATCATGATCTTCTCGCGCTTGTAGCGGGTGGATCGCGCCAGATCGGTCCAGGCGGTGGTCTGCCGGTAGAGATCGAACAGCCATCCAAGCGTACCGCGCATGGCCTTGGCCGCGCCGCGCGGCCGATCGCCCTGAATGGCGGCCTGATAGGCCTCCTCGAACTCCGGCGTGCCGTAGGCAGCCCGGATGCGGATCCTTGGACCCTTGCCGATGCGGACATACCAGACCACCGTGCCGTGACGGTTGGCTTCTCGGTGTAGGTGCGGTGGGCGAGGGCGAGGCATGCTCGGAATCAAAGCACAACCTCCTGATCCGGTTCAACCGGTTGGGAGGGCTTTTGCAGTCCGTCCAGGCGAATTCTGATGGTCCCGTCCGGCAGCAATTCAACCGCACCTGCGCCAGCCTGCTTGGCCGCGCGAATCGACCGCGCAACGTCAGCTTGGGTGAAGCGGGCAGGGGTACGGCTCATCTTTATCGCTCGACCTCACGTGCTTGAGAATTGACTGCGCCAACGATGGCTTGGCCGCCCTCGTGGACATGGACGTGCTCGACGCGGATGTTCTGATCTCCGCCACCGCGCAAGCGCCGGTAAGTCTCCACCTGGGTGCAATAGGCCCGCAACAGCTTGGCTGTTGCCGATGCCAGGCCGGGCAACCGCTGAGGACCACCCCCGGCGCCTCCGATCCTCGACATCACCGCCATCGCCGCCATATGTGTGCAGGCGGCTTGCATCGCTAAGGCGGCTTCCACCTCGTTTTTGGGGGCGAAGGCAGAAATCATCTTGATCGCGCCGTTGATGGCCATGTCGGAAGCGCCGTCGCTGGGCATCCGGGCGGCGCGCTCCAGATGATGGAGGGCCATGTCGACAAATTCGTCGGAAACCGTGCCAAAAGCCGTGTTGAGCTCCTCGCGCCACGCCAGGTCAGTGGGATCTGGCGAGCCAAACGACACGACGTTGCCTTGGATGCCTTTGATCCTAATCGTCGCGGGCGGCTTCCGGCGGGGCCGGCGCGTTGTCGCCGGGAGGTGTTCAGATTTGCTCATGGCCTATCCACCAGGGTGCCTTTGACCAACGATCGAATGAGTTTGCGCTCCTCGATCGCTTCGCGCGTCCAGTAGCCGTCGCGATAGTTGCCGTTCGCGGCCCCTCGGGGGGCGCCGGGGCTGAGGCCGCCGTGGATGCGGCATTTCCCATTCGGCATCGCCGGGCACCGGCATAGCGAACCCGTTCGGGTCTTGGCCCCGCAGCGCGGTGTTTCGTTCATCTGGGCCAGATGTTGGGACAAGTCTCGGTTCATAGGGTTGACTCCGAAATTTTTTGACCCCGGGGGTACTCGGGCCCGTTGCATGACATTGCCGGCCCGACGAACGCCGGCGGCAAGGTCATTTGAGCATCGGCGGGGTGACGGGTGACGGGTTGTGACAAATATTGGCCATTAGAGCCGTTACGCGCGCGCGGGTGCGTGAAGCGCGCAAACCGGAAAATCCGCCACCACCCGTCACCCGTCACCCAGTCAACCATCATGATGACCTGCCGGAACGGTCAGTCGGACGCCTTTAAATGTCCTGATACCCTTGCTGCCGCGGGCTGGATGGAAACCTCGCGACTGCATGGCCTCGTTGAACGCCTTCTTGCTACCAGGTCGTTCGCCGGCCGCGGTGGCGTATTCTGTCCAAGATTCGAATAAGGCCGCGACAGTCTCCCACTTGTGCGGATTGTCCGATTCCGCGTCACACTTCTCGTCGATCCATTGGCCGAGCAGGTCTTGATCTTCGAAGTAGGCGTCGGTGGTGGCTGTCACAGTTTCCGGACGCGCCAATCCGTTCTTTTGCCAATCGAGGCAGCCGTCGATCATCCATCGCAGTATCATTGGCCACTCGGCCACCAATTTCCGCTCAAGATGTCGATCAGGGCTTGCGGGCTTCCGAACGAAAGGGATGACGTAAAATCGACGTTTGATCGCGTCATCGACGTTTGCCAGCGTCGGTTTGTGGTTCCCAACGACGATGAGCTTAAACTGTGGTGTGAACTCAAAGAAATCCTGTCTCATGAAGCGGGCGGCAATCCGGTCACCGCCCGTTAAGGTTTTGATCCGGGCTTCGGCCCAAGCGTGGCATTTTTCCGTTTCAGAAGCCGTCACCAAGCGTGCGCCCCTTAGGCGAGCAAGTTCGGTAGGATGTTTGTCGTTTTTGGATGAGGTGAAAGTATCCATCGCGGCGCTCATGGCGTAGTCGCCCATGATCGAGCTTACAGTGTTGATGAAAACACTCTTGCCGTTGCCGCCGCCGCCGTAAATGAACGCCATGACGTGTTCGACGACGGAACCGGTTAGCGCGTAGCCGCAAAGCTGCTGCAAGAAGCGAATCAGTTGCTGGTCGGAGCCGGTGGTGTTGTTCAGAAAATTTAGCCAGAGCGGACAGTTTGCAGTGACTGCTGGCGGCACGGCCGTGAGCTTGCTGATGCGGTCTTCCGGTATCGAGACCTGCAACGCGCCGCTTCGTAGGTTAACCGTTCCCTTCGGTGTACCAAGCAAGAACAAGTCAGGATCCCATTCTGAAGCTTCTACTGCGAACGCGCGGTCAGACCTGGCAAACTTCTCAACCCCCGAGGCGAAACTGGTTCTATTGGCGGTTAACTTCGATCTGGTTGACTGGTTTTTGGTCAAGTCGCGGGCAAGGCGTCGGGCGTACTCAAACGCAAGCGCGGTTTTATCGAGCCGCCAGCGACTGCCGTCCCAAACGAACCAAGTCTTTAGATCGTGATCGAATAGAAATTTGCCCGCATATTGATCGCGGAACATTAAAGCTGCGCTGTCCTCCGTCACGACATCGACGGTCGGAACCACAGTGGGTGTCGGCCGCATAAGAAGAACATTTTTTCCTCGTAGCGCTTCTTCTTCCCTTCGCAGCTTCTGTGCTCGCCAGCTTGGTTCCGCGGCTTCGTCGGACATGCCGCCGAAGGTCGGATCATCGGCCCATGGTCGCTTAGGGTCGCCGGGGCGGGTCATGCGCGATGCCGGCGCAGATCGAACGCGCTTGTCATGATCGCTTGCACGGCATCCTGACCAAGCAAATCGACCAAGCCGATCGAAAGAGCGAAATCCTGTAAACCGTCAACTCCTTCTTGCAGAAACATCAGTCCGTGGTCGACAAGATAGGCGCGCGCCCAGCAGCGGAGTCCAAAGATATCCAGGGCCGGCGACACTATGGAACGTTCCACGATCGCGTCTTGCGAGTTCGGAACCACCGTTGCTTGGATGGCTGCGCCCCTCATTGTGCCCGGCTCAGATATTCGTGGATCTCGGTGACACGCCAAAAATTAAGACCACCAATCGTTACGTGCTTTGGAAACCGACCGTTCTTTTCCAAACGCCAGATCGTCGTTGCCGAGATAGGTAAAAGTTGCTGCAACTGCCGACGTGAGATCAGGCGTTGGTTCGCTAATTCAAACGGGCTATTCGGTTCTATCGGCATGATCGTTACCTCTGGCGCTGAAACCACTTGGTACGATCTGCATATCTCGAATCGTTTCAGCCTCTATGGTGCACTCGATCGGCGAGTGCACCACCGGACTACTCCGCCGATTTGCCGCGACTGGCCTTAGTTGTGGGGCGGCGCGCCGCCCGCATTTGATCTAGGGTTGTTTGTTGGCTTGGAAATGCCACGTCGGTAAGAAATATCCCTGCCTCATCAAGGAACTTGCCGCAGAATGCCACTAAGAGGTCGCTCACGGACCACATGAAGATTACTCTTCTCTTAGAGCCGTTTATGTCCATCCGGCTTACTTGCTTTAGCCCAGCATTTATCTGGTTGGTAGCCATTGTTCGCAGGGCCACGGCCGCATCCTCTAAGGAGGAAATCAGCGCTTCCGAGTTTGGCAAAAGCGGTGGATGAGGCCGCAAATCGGGGCCGCGTAAAAATCGCGCGAGGCTTTCGGCTTTGTCTGCTTGCTTGCGGAAAGTTGCGGAATCCGCCGCATGACCAGTCAGCGCCGCAAGCATTTCATGAATAAATGTCCGTCGGAGACCGTCAGCAGCTTCTCCATGGTTGCTTTGCATTGCAACTTCAATTTTCGACCAGACTTGATCTGCGAACGGATGAGATAGCCACCGCTCCAAAAAAGCGCGTTCTTCCGCCCGCAAATTGTCGGATCGAATTATAGAGGCGAGATCCACTTTCAATGAAGGCATTTGCAAGGGTCTCACCGTTCGAATGCGCTTGGTGAGGACAACTCTGCCCTCATTTGGAGCGTCGTGAAAAGGTTTTGCAGGTTCTATTAACCGGTTCTTTTGTGAACCTGACCTGTGCCATATCGCCTTACTCGCCGACCAATATCAGGCACTCGATCGCGGCTTCCCGAAGCACGCTTCCGGTATGCTCGGGGCATGCTACATGCATTCCTCAAGAATTGTTCGGAGCGTTCAGGATGGAATGGGATGCGCGCTGGTTTCGCTGACGGGCGTGTTGCCCGACAGCAGAAGCGTTCCCTGCGCTACGCGCCCGTTTTCAAAGCCGTTTGCGATCATCTCACCATTAAACGTGACGCGCCGCTCCCAGCGCGGCGGCTGGTCGGGTATGACCGACACTTCAAGCAGGCTCGAGCGACGCTATTCCATTCGTTCGCTAGCGGCTAGATTTCCCCGGGGAAACAGGCGCAGCGACCGACGGCGCCGGAATATTGGCAACCGACTGTTGCAAAGCGTCGAGCTTCTCCGTCAGGGTCACGCTCTGTTCGAGCATCCTCGAAGCTTGCTTCGAGGATGCTTGGAGCATGCTCGGAGGATGCTTGGAGCAAACTCGCATCCTCGTGAGATGCTCGTTGCCTGCCCGAAGCATCCTTCAAGCAACACTGAGCGGGCAAGGGTTTCGCTTGGACCCTAATGGATTTCGTGTCGAATAAGCTGGGTGGGGTGTGATCGTGCAGGCGCTACGGGTCGCAATGCGTACGACCAGCTCGCCGCCAACTACCTCGCGTTTGTTCAGCTTGCGTCGACACGGCTAGGGCTTCGCGTTAATGAGTCATCACTACTGATTTTCTTCCAGCAGCTCGTCTATATAGAAATTCGCGTCGTCCCATCCACGATTTGAGTCCGTCGTTTTTTGCCGTTTTGAATCCTTGACATGGCCCGACTTGCCGTCAGAAATTTTATCTCTATCGTCTATGATTGCGCCCGCCAGTAGTTCGGTTGTTTGGCCATCATACAAGATACGCTCGGACCTGAAGCCTGGTTTCCCCATGTCCTCGGAGTTAACGCAAAGAGGTTCGACATGGTCGCGGCCTGGTTGGTAGACCGGTTAGGCCGATCGCTGACGGATCTGCTCGGTATTTTGCAAGGTCTGCAGGACAAAGGCGTTGATCTTTTTCTGCATCAACAGGGGCTCGAT
>NZ_SSNA01000060.1 GCF_004799445.1 Bradyrhizobium sp. | reverse complement strand
TCTGGGCGATGCCGCGCGCATCGTTGCGGTCCGTCTTGTTGATCTGCGCCTTGAGTACCGCCTTCATATGCCGCGTCTCGACGCAGACCACTGGTAAGCCTGCTTCGGCGAGAGCGCTGAAAAGCCACTGCGACAGCGGTCCGGCTTCCAATCCGATCCGCTTGAAGCGGTAGGCTGGGTTCCCCAGAACCTTCAGCAGAGCCTCAGGCTCGCTCCCTACCTTCAATTCCCTGACAATCCGCCCCGTGTCATCCACAATGCAGATGCTCGTTTCCTTGACCGATACGTCCAATCCACCAAAATGATCCATGCTGCGCTTCTCCTTCTGATGCTTGAGGCCGTGACCACGGACCTCGTTTCACCATCAGCCTGAAGCGCAGCACCCAAAATCTTCAGCTATCCACAAGCTGGGCCGGCCGATTACACCATCTGTTGAGGGATCAACGGACCTCGCCGGGACGCGGCTCGAAGTCTGAAAATGACACAACAGCGACATTCAGAGCCGCCCGGGTGGTGGTGGCCGTTTAGTTTCATCGTCAACCGAATAATACGCCCAGCAATTGCTGGAAGCGCGCGGTGATAAAGCCGTCGTCGTAGCTGCCAAAAAAAGCTTGCTCTTTCGAAGAAAAAGGAAATAACGAAGAGGCCAAGACTTGGTGGCAAATCGAAGCGGCACTCACGCTGATGCGTGGGCCGCACGAAGGCTGAAGTGGCGGCCGACGCGGTCTCGAACCCCGTCAGCTCGATGTCGGAGACGTCGCGACTTCATCAAAGTGATTGGTAATGCGGCGTGATCAATTTCGCCACCAACCAAGAGTTACTTCTGAGGGGCGCGCTTTTGATGGCTGCCTGCTACGGGGCAGGGGCGCTCTCGTCCCTGCTAGCGTGGTGGTCGGGTAGACTCGCGCTTGGCGTGGGTCACTTGGCCGCGCTTGCGGGAGCTGTGGTAGGCCTCGGCGTTTCGCTCGGCGTTCTCCTCGGCGACCCGGGCCGCACGTTGACCCAGCCGCTCCCGGTCGTCTTCCCGTTCGCTCGGCTTTCGCTCTCGGTGGACGGGCTCTCGGCCTACTTCCTGCTCGTCATCTCCCTCGTAGCCGTCGCGGCGTCGATCTACGGTCCGGCCTACCTTCGGGCGCACTCGCCCGACGCGGGACCGGCGCGGCAGGCAGCGCAGGTGGTCGCGCTGAATGTGTTCCTGGGCTGCATGGCGTTCGTCTGCTGCGCGGGCGACGCGCTAAGCTTTCTGCTCTGCTGGGAAGGCATGACGCTCGCCAGCTACGTCCTTGTCGTCTCCGACGACCGGGATGGCGAGAACGCTCGGGCAGGGCTTCTCTACATGGTGATGGCCCACGGAGGAACGGCCCTGCTTCTCGTCGCATTCCTTGCCCTCACCGAGCGGGCCGGGGCATTCGACTTTACGGCCCTTCGCGTGGCGGCGGGTGGCCTCGATAGCGCGACACGAACGACGCTATTCTTCTTGGCACTCGGTGGCTTCGCCACCAAGGCCGGCGTCGTCCCTCTCCACGTCTGGCTCCCTCGCGCGCACCCTGCGGCCCCGAGCCACGTCTCGGCGCTGATGTCGGGCGTCATGCTCAAGGTCGCGATCTACGGGATACTGCGCTTCGCCTTCGACCTCCTCGCCCCGGCCGTCGAGCCACTGCCATCCTCCTGGGGATGGACGGTGCTCGTCGTAGGCACAACCTCGGCCGTGCTCGGCGTGCTCTACGCGCTACAGCAGCATGACCTCAAGCGCCTGCTCGCGTTCCACAGCGTGGAGAACATTGGGATCATTCTTATCGGAGTGGGGCTGGCGATGATTCTATGGCGTCGGGAGATCGCGGGCGGCGCCCTCGCGACGGTCGCGCTCACCGCCGCACTCCTTCACACCGTCAACCACGCGGCATTCAAAGGCCTCCTCTTCCTCGCCGCGGGCAGCGTCCTCTGCCGCACGCACGTCCGCAACATGGAGGAACTTGGCGGACTCGCCCGGCGCATGCCCTGGACGGCTGGACTGTTTCTGCTTGGAGCCATCGCGATCTCGGCCCTCCCCCCGCTCAATGGATTCGTCAGTGAATGGCTCACCTTCCAGGCCCTCCTCGGCGGCGCCAGCCACTTCCGCGGCCCCGCCGGGCTCAGCATCGTCTTCTCCGCGGCGATGCTGGCGCTCACGGGAGGCCTCGCCGCTGCCTGCTTCGCGAAGGCGTTCGGCGTCACGTTCCTCGGCCGCCCGCGAACGCCCCATGCCGAGCACGCCACCGAAGCACCGCCGTCGATGATCGCCGGCATGGTTTGGCTCGGGGCGGTGTGCGTGGCCCTCGGTGTCGCGCCAGGGTACGCAATGCGCCTGCTCGACGCGCCAACGGCCGAGCTGCTCCACGGCCCCGGGGCGAGCGCCGTCGTAACGGCCCGGGGACCGCTTGTGCTGTCGGCGGCACTAACGCCGTCGGGGACGAACGCCACGGCCATTTCGATGACGGTGGTGGCCGCACTCCTCATCGCGCTCACCGCGATGGCGTGGGTCTTGCGCCGCGGATTGCGGCGTGCCCCGCAGCGCGGCGCGCCGACGTGGACGTGCGGAATGAGCCCCACGGCACGGTTCGACTACACGGCCACCGCGTTTGCCAAGCCGCTCCGGCTCATCTTCGCGACGCTCTACCACCTCCGCCGCGAGGTGATCCGGGAGACCGCCGGAACGCCGTACGTCGTCCGACGCATTCACTATACCGGAGAGGTCATGGATCTCGCGGAGACGCAGATTTACCACCGCGTCGAGCGGGGTATCTCGGGGCTCTCGCAGGCCATTCGCGCCCGCAGCACCGGCCGCATCCACGGGTACATCGCATTCGTGCTCGGAGCCCTCTTCGTTGCGCTGCTGCTGTTCGGGGTGGGCCCAAGATGACCGGCGAGAGACCGCTCACGCTCGTGCTCCTCGAGATGACCCTTCTCGTGCTGCTCGGGCCGCTTGTCACCGGCACCATCCAGAAGCTCAAGGCCCTGCTCCAGTGTCGGCAGGGAGCCGGGCTCCTTCAGCCGTATCACGACATCATTAAGCTGCTCCGCAAGGGCACGGTGCAGGCGGACACGACCTCGGGCTTCTTCCGGTCGATTCCGGTGCTCGTGCTGGCTGCCACGGTCGCTGCGGGTGCACTCGTTCCGGTCGTCCGGTCGGGGCCGCCGGCGTTTCCGTTGGGCGACGCGTTGATGCTCCTCGGGCTGCTCGCGCTGGCCCGCTTCCTCACTGCGGTCGGCGCGTTCGACGCCGGCGGCGCGTTCGGCGGGATGGGGGCCTCGCGAGAGATGACGATCGCGCCGCTCGTCGAGCCGGTCTTAATGATGGTCGTGTTCTCGACCGCGGTGGCCGCCGGGACGACGGAGCTCGGCGCCCTCGCAGCGCATCGCGGGGCGTCGTGGATCCTCGCCTGGCGCGCGGCGGACTTCCTCGGCTTTGCGGCCATGCTCGTGTTACTCCCGGCAGAGACGGGCCGCATTCCCGTGGACAACCCGGACACCCACCTCGAGCTCACCATGCTGCACGAAGGCATGCTGCTTGAGCACTCCGGGCCGGGGCTCGGCTGCATGATGCTCGCGTCGCACACCCGACAGATCGTGGCTTTCGGCCTCGTTTCGGCCCTCTTCTTCCCGGTCGGTCTGGCAGACGGCGCGGGCGTCACGGGCCTCCTGCTCGGAGCCGGCGCGTTCGTGGCGAAAATCCTCGTGCTTGCGACCTGGCTCGCGCTCGTCGAGTCGTCCTACGCTAAGCTCCGCTTCTTTCGGGTCCCGCAGTACCTTGGCATCGGCTTCGTCTGCGCCCTCATGGCGCTCGCGCTGAGGATCCTATGAACCCCGAGACAGTCCAGACGATCATCGACGACCTCGGCGCGCTGCTGTTGTTCACGATGATTCTCATCATCGCGGCACGTCAGATTTCCCACGCCATCCACGCCGTGGCCGCCCAATCGCTCCTCATCGCCATCGCGGGCGCGGTCCTGGCGACGGCTACCGGGAATGAGGACCTCTGGGTCATCGCTGGCGTTACGCTCGCCATCAAAGCAATCGTGCTGCCGTGGGTGCTGCACTGGGTCGTCCGGCGCTTGAACGTCCGGCGCGAGATTGAGCCGGTGATCGCTATCTCCGCAACGCTCGCCCTCGCCGTGGGGGTCGTCGTGATGTCGTTTCACCTGAGCGCCTCACTCGGCCCCGTCCGCCAGGCGATCACCGGCAACGCGCTTCCCGTCGGCATCGCCCTCACGCTGCTCGGTGTGCTGGTCATGGCGACCCGTAAGACGGCGCTAACCCAGATGGTAGGCCTCTTCGCGTCGGAGAACGGGATCTTCTTCACAGCGATGGCGGTGACGCAAGGCATGCCGCTCATCATCGAAATCGGCGTGATCCTCGACGTCATCCTCGCCGCGCTCGTCATGACGATCATGGTGCTCCGGGTCCGCTCGACGGTCGATGCCGACATCGCGGACCTGGACCGACTGAGGGGATGATCCGTGGCTCAAATGCTCCTCTGGGTCCTGCCGCTCGTCCCGACCGTCACGGCGCTGCTCATGCTCACGACGCGCGACCGCCGCATCCTCTCGGTCATCGACGTCGGTAGCTCGGCGGTCCTTTTCGCGCTCACGCTCGTCCTTGCCCGCGAGGTGGCGACCGGCGGCCCACAGGCGCTGGGCGTCCTCCGCGTGGACGACCTTGGACTCGTCTTTCTCCTCCTCCTCGTCATCCTTACTCTGGCTGTCTCCATCTATACGGTGGGGTGGCTCAGGCAGGCGGTGGAGGTTGGCAACATGAAGGCCGAGTCCCTGCGGTCCTACTTCGTTCTCATGCACGCCTTCGTCGCGACGATGGTCGTGACGGTCCTCGCCGACAACCTCGGAGTCCTCTGGATCGCGATGGAAGGAACGACGATCACCTCGGCCGTCCTCATCGGCTATCACGGCCACCAGCACGGCCTGGAGGCGGCGTGGAAGTACATCATCGTGACGACCATCGGCATCTCCTTCGGCCTCTTCGGCACGGTGCTTGTCTATGCCGCTGCCACCGACGTCATGGGAGGCGCGGGCGCGATGAGCTGGTCGGCGATCATGAAGGTCGCTCCCATGCTCGACCCGGGTATCGTCCGGATCGGCTTTATCTTCGTGATGGTCGGCTACGGCACCAAGGCGGGTCTCGCGCCCATGCACCTCTGGCTGCCGGATGCCCATAGCCAGGCGCCCACGCCGGTCTCGGCGCTACTCTCTGGCATCCTCATCAAGTGCGCGCTCCTTGCGATAATCCGGTTCCAGACGATCGCCTCCGCCGCGTGCGGCCCGGCGTTCCCGGCGGAGGTGCTGCTCGTCTTCGGCCTCACCTCGGTCGTCGTGGCGACGCCGTTCATCCTGGTTCAGCAAGACATCAAGCGCCTCCTCGGCTACCACAGCATCGAGCACGTCGGGATCGTCGCGCTCGGTCTCGGCTTCGGCGGCTCCGTCGGCACCTACGGTGCGCTGCTGCACGTGGTGAACCACGGTATCACCAAGGCCCTCGCGTTCTTCGCCGCTGGCACGGCCATCGCCCGCTACGGCTCGCGCGACATACATGTCATCCGGGGCCTGCTCGCCGTGGCGCCGATCGGCGCGACGCTCCTCATGCTAGCGGCGCTGTCGCTCGCCGGCATGGCGCCGTTCTCGATCTTCGTGAGCGAGCTCATGGTGCTGCGCGCCGGCATCGGCCACGGTCACTGGGTGGCGATCGCGATCTTCCTCGTGATGGTCGTTGTCATCTTTGCCGGCCTCCTCCATCATGTCGGCGCGATGGTGTTCGGCGAGCCGACGGCGGCGGCGGGCCGGGAGGTCGAGGCCTGGTCCCCGCTGCTCGGGATGCTACTGCTCGCGGCGATCATGGTCCTGCTTGGCCTCACCATTCCCGCGAGTTTCGACGGGCTCCTCGAGCGCGCCACGGAGGTTGTCGTTGGCTGACCCTGCTCTCATGGACGCGCTGCGGGCGGGCGCGGGCGGCTCCGCCGACGCGGACGTCGGACCGCGTCCATCAGACCTCACGGTGCGCCTCGGTCGCGCGGGCGATCTCCCGGCGGTTGCCGCCGTGCTCATCGGACCGTACTCGATGGCCCTGGCCACGGTCGTGGCGACCGACGAGACAGCGACGCCGGACGGCGATCTGAAGGTGCGTTATGTCTTTGAGCCCACCGCGCCCGGCGCCCCGGATCGGTTCGTGACGCTTCTCATCTCCGTGGATGCGGCGCACCCGGAGGTGCCCTCGCTGACGACGGCAGTCCCGGCCGCAAACTGGCACGAGCGCGAGATGCAGGACCTCTTCGGGATCGTCTCAGTTGGGCATCCCGATCCCCGCCCGCTCGTGGTCCACGACGGGTGGCCACAGGGCGTCTTCCCGCTCCGCAAGGCTTTCGACGGCTCGCAGCGGGTCCCGGTCGAGCCCGCCGATGAGTTTCCGCACCTCGTCGCCGAAGGCGAGGGCGTCTTCGAGATCCCGGTCGGCCCGATCCACGCCGGCATCATCGAACCGGGTCACTTTCGCTTCACGTCGGTCGGCGAGACCGTGCTCAATCTCGACGCGCGCCTGTTCTACACGCATCGCGGGCTGGAAAAGCGGATGGAGGGGCTTTCGCCGCTCGACGCGTTTTATGTCGCCGAGCGTATCTGTGGGGTCTGCTCGGTCGCGCACGGCCTGGGTTACTGCGAGGCACTCGAGCAGATTGCCGACGTCACCGCCCCGCCGCGGGCCCGGCTCATCCGTAGCATCGCTCTCGAGTTGGAGCGGCTTTACAACCACGTCGGCGACGTCGGCAATGTCTGCGCCGGCGCCTCGTTCCACTACGGCACCGCCGCCGGGATGCGCTTGAAGGAGCGCCTCCAGCAGATGAACGAGCGGCTTGCCGGCAATCGCTTCCTCCGAGGCCTCGTGGTCCCGGGCGGCGTGCGCCTCGATCTCTCAGACGACCTCCTCGGAGTCCTCGCCGTCACACTCCAGGACACTCTCGCCGGGCTCGACAGCCTGATGGAACGCATCGAAGCCAACCCGTCGGTCGTCGATCGGCTCGACGACACCGGCATCCTCCAACACCAGGCCGCGCTGGACCTCGCCGTCGCCGGAGTGGCGGCCCGGGCGAGCGGCGTGGACCGCGACGCGCGCCGCGACCATCCCCACGGCGCGTTCGCGGGTCCCGAGCCGCTCGACCTACACGTCGTGATCGCCTCGGAGGGCGACGCGATGGCCCGCGTGACGGTTCGCGCCCTCGAGGCCCGGGAGTCGATCCGGCTCGTCGGCGAGCTCGTCCGACGACTCGAGCCGGGGCCGTTGCAGGTCGCCCTCGTAGAGCCGCTGCCGGGCGGACGGATCGGGATCTCGGCCATTGAGTCGGCGCGAGGTGAGGCGGTCCACTGGCTTCGCACCGATGCCGCTGGGCGCGTGGAGCGATACCACCTCCGATCGCCGAGCTACCACAACTGGCCCGCGGTGGTCTTGGCCGCCGAGACGGCGATCGTCCCGGACTTCCCGCTCGTCAACAAGAGCTTCGAGCTCTGCTACTCGTGCACGGATCGCTGACATGCTACGAATCCTAGTGAACGCGCTTCGTACAGGGGTGGTCACGACCCGCTACCCCGCGGAGCCGAGCGTGCCGCCGGATCGCTTTCGGGGGGCGCCCGTGCTTCGCCCCGGCAGCGCCCTGCCTCCTCCTGCTGTCTGCCCCGCGGGTGCGCTCTCAGAGCATCTCGACGCTGGCCGTCGTCACGTCGTACTTGATCTCGCGCGGTGCGTCTTCTGCGGCCGCTGTGCCGAGGATCCATGGGTCGACGCGGTCACCATGGGACGGGACTTCGAGCTCGCAGCGCGCTGCCGCGACGACCTGCGGATCGAGGTCGTGGCCGACGACCCTACCGTCCCAGCGGCGGGACCAGCACCCGACCCAGACGCCGAGGCCGCCCGCGCCTCTTCAGAGATACACCGGGTGCTTGGCCGATCGCTGCACCTCCGCCACCTCGACGCAGGCTCCTGCAACGCCTGCGATTGGGAGCTCGCCGCCCTCCTGAACCCGGTGTACGACGTTCGTCGCCTCGGCATCGACTTCGTAGCCTCCCCGCGTCACGCGGACGGGGTCGTGGTCACCGGCTCGGTGACGCGCAACCTGGAGACCGCCGTCCGCCGCACGTTTGACGCCATCCCCGACCCGCGCGTAGTGATCGCCGTGGGAGCCTGCGCCGCCTCCGGGGGCATCGTCGGGAAGGGATATGCCAGCGCCGGCGGCGTCGACCGGGTCCTGCCTGTCGATGTCTATATCCCCGGCTGCCCGCCGCGCCCGGAGGCCATCATCTTCGGCATTCTGGTCGCGGTTGGGCGCCTCAGTGCCCGCCGCTTGGCGCGCGAGGGGTAACGGGACGGCGCCGCGCTTTCGTGCCGGACGGGGTGGCATCGTTCACGTGCGACTGCGCGATCGGCCGTGAGGCCGGCTCGAGCGCCGAGGACGACAGCGCATGGTTCGCGGCCGGCGCGGCCCGTAGGTTCGCTCTCAACGTGAGTTCGCGGCAGCCGCGCCGCAGCTTAAACGCGATACGTCTGCCACCCACGGACGCGTCGGTGGCACATCCAACGTAGCCCCTTGCGCGACATGGCGACGCGGCGACGGATGTCGTCGACGGGCTCGTTACTCTTCGATGTGGTCTTGTGTTCACTCGGTGTCGAATTGAGCGCTGCTGCGCCACGCCGTTCTTTTTTTGGGGCAGGCGATTGGGACTTAGATCCCAAGATAGAACCAGTGGATCATCAAACCACTCGGGATGGCGGTATGTACGTTAGAAACACGATCCATTAATGGATGGACCCGCAAATAACTTGGCAAGCTGTTTCGCCTTCCGGAGGACTTCACCTCGCGCGGCCGGGTCTAACGCTCGGAGCTTGTCTAAGTACTCGCCGACGATGTCATAATTTCCGCATGTGGGGCAATGGACAACGATTCCACGAAATTCGGGAGGAGTATGATCCCTCGCCGGACCATCACAGACTGGACAATGACACTGCATGTCTTCTACTCCCTGCAAAGGAAATACATGTGGCCGGCCAACTGAAACGGAGAGCCAAAAATGATGCGAACATAGATTGAATGCCGCGCGTCCGCTCACTCCCTTTTTACCAAAGACCAAATAGCTCGCTGTAATTCTTCGACGTTATCGTTCGAGGGATTACCTCTGGCTATCCTGATCAGCATTCCCCCGCTGATCAAGGATCAGCGTGAACGCTAGCATTCTGTTGGGGTAAGCGGAAGTGACTCCGATATCGTCAAATGAAAAACGAATGACCCTTCAGCGACGTTTGTCCTAATAAGCGTCTGAGGCTGGTTGAGCGACATTTCCCACTCACGCGCATCGAGCTGCGGATCAACCTGACGACCGCCAAGGCGCTAGGTCTCTGCGTCCCGCAAACGTTGCTCGCCCGCGCCAACGAGGCAATCGAATAGAGATGTTGTTTGCTGCGGTGCATGAGTCTGGTTGTGGCACCTTTCGGACTTGGCCGATCTGACCAACGAAGTCCGTTCTTGGGGGTGAAGCGGACGTGCAGCTTGCGCAGCCCGAACTTTAGAGGGTGCCGATGGTGGCAAACCCGCCGCCACGCAAACACCGATTTGCAAAACGGCTGGTGGCTGCATACATCAGTAAAAACATGGAGGGGAAATTATGTGGATAATGCACTCCGACTGCTTCCTGTCCATCGTCAGTAAGGACTGCGGCCCGGCTGAGTTGCTTGTCCGAGCCCGGCGCAATGGAGACATCGAGAAGGTGTTTCCTTCAGCCAAGGTCATCAAGGATGCGGGCACGGATTATCTCTATCGGGCGGTGATACCACGCGATGCGGTGAAACAGGCTGTAGCCGTAATGATCGACGATATTGATTACCCGAACTTCAAGGATAGCGTTGAAGAAAAGTCATTACATGCTGCCTATGTCGGTGTCTGGTGTGCAATGGCAGGACTACAACACCCGCCGCCAGACATAGAGCGGGCGACCCATGCAAGGTCGGCTCTAACCTCGAAAAACACACCGTAGCCTCTGTCGGAACACCATTTGCTACGCCTCGCATTTTTGGACATGGGATCGTCCATGTCCGCTTCCGGGGGTGTAGCGGAAGTCGGATTTCAGGGCGGTCATTTCGCCTTTT
>NZ_SSNA01000006.1 GCF_004799445.1 Bradyrhizobium sp. | reverse complement strand
GACCAGAACCCGGTCTCCCTGCGCCACGAATTCGGGGGGCTTTGGGTATTTCATTTCCACCTCTTTGGACGCCTTCTTAAGCACAGCCGCCAATTCCGCGTGCCCGCGGTGCGTGCCTGCCAGCGGCCAGCCCTCGCCCGGAATGATCCACTCGATATCTTCGGCAGCCAACGCCAGCAGATCGTGCTCATTGTAGCTGCCCATTGCTGCAAAGAAATTCTTCACAATCTGGACGTTCTCTTCGATGCTCATCGTATCTCTCCTTTTTCCTTACGTCGGATTTTGTCCGATCTGATCGGACATGTTGTGGTCCACGAACTAGGATCGCATCGAAATTTGCGATCACGATTCATCAGTCGAACTTGACCAAGTCCTTGAAGATCAGCCGACCCCAGCTATTTCCCCGCGCCTGCACAAGCAGTCCACCTTCCGAAAGCCCGCCGAGTTTGATCGGCGCGAAACCGAGATTTTCCGCGAGCGCACCAATCTCCTCTGCGGCACCGTCATCGTCGCTCGCCAGGAACACGGCTCTCCTGCCCCCATGTACGGCCGGATCTTGGTCAAGGACGGCAGCGACCAGATGGTTGAAGCCCTTGACCAGTCTTGCGCCAGTAAATGCCTGCGCGACGAACTTGGAAGAAGGCTGACCTCCCAGTTTCTCAGGGGGCACGCCGTAGGCATTGGTCACATCGATGATCGTCTTCCCCTGCCAGGTGGGGAGCGCCTTCGCGACATCCGGGTGCGCCTCGAAACGGACGGCCAAAAAGATGATGTCCGCCTTGACGGCATCCGTCAGTGTTTTGGGAATGATCTTGGGTCCGATCGCGGCCGCACGGGATGCAAAGCTTTCCGGGTCGCGCGTGGTCGCGACGGATACTTCGATGCAGTTGCGGGCAAACGCCTTGGCCAGAGCCTGGCCGATATTGCCGAAGCCGACGATTGCGTAGCTCAAAAACTTCTCCTTGACGGTGGCCCCTGCGAGGCTCCCGATTGAGTGACGGCGGAGTAATCGAATGGAGCGCCCGGCCGGGCGTAGCGCGTCAGAGTTGCGCTAGGCCGCCGTCGACGGCGACCTCGCTGGCGGTCATGAAGCTGCTGTCCGACGACGCGAGAAAGGCAGCCGCCGCCCCGACCTCCGCCGGATCGCCCATGCGCTGGAGCGCAGTCATCGAGCCGTAGGCCTTCAGGCCTTCCTCGCCTAGCGCTTCCTTCGCGAGTTCGGTCGCAGTCGCCCCGGGCGACAGCACGTTTACCCGGATGCCGGTGCCCTTCAGGTCCTCCGCCCAGGTCCGCGCGAGGTTGCGCACTGCCGCCTTGCTCGCGCTGTAGGCGGTGAACGCCGGGGCGCCCGTGGTGCCGGCGCTCGATCCGGTCAGGATGATCGAACCGCCCTTGCCCATCAGCGGCAGCGCCTTCTGGACCGTGAAGATCGTACCCTTCACATTGACGTCGAAGGTTTCGTCAATGTGCTTGGCGGTTATCTCGCCGAGCTTAAGCTGGCTTCCCACCCCGGCATTGGCGAAGACGATGTCGAGGGTTCCGCGCTCGGCCTTCACCGCCGCGTAGAGTCGGTCGAGGTCGGCCTCATCCGAAACCGAGCCCTTCACTGCGCGGGCATTGGGCCCGAGGTCGGCCACAGCGGCGTCGAGCGCTTCCTGCCGGCGGCCGAAGATGAAGACGAAGGCGCCCTCCTCGATGAAGCGCTTTGCCGCGGCGAGTCCGATGCCGGTAGCGCCGCCGGTGATCACGGCGGTCTTTCCATTCAGTCTGGTCATGTCCTGCATCCTTCGTTGGATTTGTACGGAAGCAGGGATCTGTTCCCACTTGCGCTTCATCAATGAAGATGGGGGTGCCGGGGTTCCCAAAAAAACCAATTGAGATTAGACCTTCTTGGTATACGAATCAGATGATGTACGCGGTCGACATCGATCAGCCCTTGATCTCAGGACGTGACGTGCCACTACACGTTGGCTCACCTAGCTCCGCTGAAGCCGTTTTCTTTTTCAGCACCGCCACTGATCTGTTCGGCTCCCGTGTCACGCCGAGCTGAACCTTGCCCTGTTCGACGTCGATAAGCTGGCGCAGGCGGTGATGAGGGCGGTACGCGACGGTGACGCCGCGGCGCTGGCAGGCTACTCGACACGGCGGTGCCGCACCTGTGGCGCTATCAGGAGTTCAGCGCCTGGATGACCGACAGCATGCATGACGCTGGCGGCCCGGCGCTGACCGGGCCGTTCCGCCAGATGACGGCGCTCGCCAGGTTAGACAAACTGTTTGACTCGTCCGTGGCAGGCCACCGGCTCAGCGACTATTTGCGAGGCGTCGCCTGGCAGGCGGGGCGGCCTATGCCGGCCTAATCAAGAAACGGGGTTGCACCGGGCGGCGAAGCAACGAGTCCAGGCTTGAACGCGACGGGCTTGATAGGTCGATTTTGAGGTTCTCGGGTGTCCGGGCGCCGACGGCGAGCGTGAGGCGAGATCGAACCGACCCGCAATGCTTCATTCCTAGCCTTCACCTCGCAACGCTCGCTACGGAGGTCAGGTACTTCAGCATCCACTGTCCAGCCGGTCCGAGGCTGTGCTCCGAAATGTAAGCAGCGCCAAGCACCAGCGCTGTGACGGTGTCGGAGCCGGCCGGTTGAATGACGATCAACCTCCCGTCTTTGATTTCGTCCTCTACCATGTGCGCCGGCATATTTCCCCAGCCGAGCCCTGCGAGCAGCATCGATTTTTTGGCACCAAGATCGGCCAAGCGCCAAGTTCGACTGGAAAGCACGCCCCAATCTTTCGCAGCCGTCAATGTTGACGCGTCCGTCAAGACAAGTTGAACATGCTGGTGGAGCACGTGGGGCTCGATGATGCCCTGTATGGACGCGAGGGGATGGGATGGAGAGACCACCGGGCAGAGATGAAAGGTGGTGGTCGGAGTAAGTTTGAGCGCGGCGAGTTCAGCAATGTTGCTCGGCAGCAATCCGATGGCGCATGTCCCGTCGGTCACCAGGTTAGCAGCGGCACCCAGTGACGCGACGTAGAGGCGCGGCGGTACTGTCGGGAATTGTTCGGTGAAGGCCCGAAGCGCATCAAATATCTGAGGCATCGGATAAAGCGCGTCCAGCACGATGCTCAACTCGGCTTCCAGGCCGCTGGCGAGGCCGCGTGCCTGTTCGCGGAACGCTCCCGCTTCTTCAGCAATACGACGCGCTCGGGTCAGTAGTGCGCGGCCGGCCGGTGTTAGTACCGAGCGGTAGGCCGAACGATCGAACAGCGGGACGCCGATTTCAGCCTCCAGCTTTCGGACCGCGTATGTAACTGCCGACTGAGCCCGTTGCAGCGATTTTGCCGCTTTCGGGAAGCTGCCCTCGTCAACGACCGACAGAAAAACCCTGATCTGATCGAGGGTAAGAGCGTCCATGATCTAACCCATATATCAAGACGGTATAAACTTAGCCGCTTTTTTGCGCGATGGCCAGTGCGCCATGCTTGCCGTAACACCATCGGAATCCCGCGATGGGGCGTGGACCTCACGGCGACTTTCGGATCACAGCGGAGGACACTGGTCAAACCCGCGCCCGACGTGCAAAAGCGGCTCTGTCGTTGCGATACCCTCAATCCCGGGCTACCGAAATTTGCCAATGGCTGGAGTGCCTATCTATATCTCGGTTGGTGCGCCAGAAAAGCATGTGCCGAGCGTGCCGGGACTGTGGCGGGGCGATTTCCTGGAATGGGCTGAGGGGGTCCCCGATGGCTCATTCGCCCGCCGCGTGGTCCCGGCGTGCAAATGAGCTCCTTTGAATTTGTCGAGCCAAATGGCTAGCTCCCTCGAAGCGTGAGCCACCGTGCGCTGTCGTAGCGCTTACGCTTGGCGTTAGGTAAGCCCGAGTGCCAACAGGAATTAACGTGTTTTGGTATAGTTTGGAATTCTCTCACGCTGTATTCTCTTTGATCGGCGGCGCCTTGCGATGGCGCAGGAAGCGGCCCAGCAGTCTACGCTTGCCCTTGCGCGGAATGAGGTCGATGTCGCTCACGAGCTTCGCGCCGCCCTTGTGGCGTTCCAGCACAATTTTGCGGCTGTGGAAGGCTTCAAGTTCGGCACGATGCCCGACGCTGATTACGGTAGCTTTCGGCAGCTCTTTGTTCATCAGCGCCATCATCTTGTCCTGGCTTTTCTCATCGAGCGCGGAGGTCGCCTCATCCAGCACGATTATTTCTGGGTTGTGAAGAAACAGTCGTGCGAAGGCGAGCCGCTGCTTCTCTCCGCCGGACAGCGTCTGATCCCACGGCGCATCTTCCTCGATCTTGTCCTTGAGGTGACCGAGGCCGACCTTGTCGAGTGCTTCGCCGATCTGCTCAACCGTCCAGTCCTCGGCTGCGGCCGGATAGGCTGTGGCGCGGCGCAGCGTGCCCAACGGCACGTAAGGCTTTTGCGGCAGCATGAACAGCCGCCGATTTGGATGGAAATTTACGCTGCCGCCGCCCCACGGCCATAACCCCGCGATTGCACGCACTAATGTGCTTTTGCCAGTGCCGGATTCGCCGGCCACCAGCAGCCGTTCGCCAGCTTCGATCACCACATCCGCGTCGCCGACCACGGCGGTGCCATCGTCGAGCGTCACGGACAGATTGTGCAGGCTGAGTATAGCGTCGCCTTCAGTCTCGCCGCGCTGGATACGGCCGATGCCGTCGCCGCGCTCGGCACGCTCAAGCCCGTCAAGCGACATCATCAGTGAGGCGATACGGCGCGCGCAGGCGTTCCAGTCGGCGAGTCGCGGATAGTTGTCGACCAGCCACCCAAACGCGCTTTGCACGATGGTGAAGGCGGATGCCGCCTGCATCACCTGTCCCAGCGTCATGCTCCCGTCGAGGAATTTCGGTGCGCACAGCAACACCGGCACCACCGGTGCGATCAGGCTCGATCCTTGTGACACCAGCGTTGTGCGCATGTGCTGGGCTGCGAGCCGCGCCCATTGCCGCAGAACCTTGGTGAAGGTTTTGTCGATACCGTCGCGCTCTTCTTGCTCGCCTCCCAAGAGTGCGATGCTTTCGCCATTCTCGCGCACACGGGTAAGCGTGTAGCGATACTCGGCCTCGGCTTGATTCTTGGCTTCTGAGACTTGCACAAAGCCGCGTCCGATCGTCATAATCGAACCTGAGGCGATCGCGGCATAAAGCACCGCTGCTATCACGAGGAAGCCGGGGATGGTGATCGTGGATCCCGCAACAGTTACCGTGAGCGCGCCGCCGATTGTCCAGAGCACCACGATGAACGTCGTTGCGGACAGGAATGCAGAGGTAACGCCTGCGGCGAAATCTACCGGCGCATCGGTGGCGACCCGCAAATCCTCGGCGATGCGATACTCCGGGTTCTGATGGTCTCCGCTGACAAGATTGAGCTGGTAGTAGCGGCCATTGGTTAGCCAGCGCGACACCACGGAATTGGTTAGCCAGGCGCGCCAGCGGCGCTGGATACCCATACGCGTGAATACTTGCGCGACCCCGAGCACGACACTGCCGATCGCCAGCGGGAAAAACACCGCGGTCAGATAAAATACTGTGGTGGAATCGCGCCTCTCAATCGCGTCGAAGATCGCGCGATTCCAGACATTGATGCCGTATTGGAAGCCGACATTGGTGACGATCAGGACAACAAGGCCGATGGAAAATATCCACGCCAGCCTGTCGCCGCTTGTTCCCCAAAACCCTTTGGCACTGATCCAGAAGCGCGTGAGCAGATAATCCTTGCGGATCTGCTCAGCCTCCTCTGGAGACATATCCGGATCGGTTTCAAGAATTTGGGGCGGGGGTGGCTCAACGTGGTCACCGGCTTCGGCGACGATCTCGACGAACGGTATCGCGGGAGGTTTGGACATGACCAAATAACTCCAAGGAAATCAAAAGGTTCCCTTAGCTTCGACGGATCGACCCACTGCGCTAAGGCGGTCTGACGCTTGGTCATCCCCGGCGCCTCGGCTAGCCGATTGCGCTCGGCCCTGACGGGGTTGGGGAGGGGGTAGGAGCAAGGCCCGGAAGGCAAGGGTCACACGTTCGAATCGTGTCGGGTGCGACATTGCGTATAGAGCAACGAACAACATTGTCTCGGTTGCATAAGGCTCTTCTGTCGACGTTATGAGGCGCCTCGCTTTCGAGCCGGACGTTTCTGGTTGGGATCGACGCCCTTATTCGAGGGCCGATATGCCGCGACGACCAAAATGGAAACGCGCTCGACGAACCATTACAACAATCGCCGCCTTACTTATGATAGAGCTACCAAAGAGGACCAGAGCAATGCGACTACCGCCAAAGCCATCAGTCCCGTCCCGACCCAACCGAATCCAATGAGCCAAGGCTTTGCTCTAAATCGTCCCATCAGGCGGGAGTTGCCGACAATGACCATCATGATGGCCATGATAGGGACCGCGACGATGCCGTTGAGAACCGCACTCCACACCAGCATGTGAATGGCATTAATGCCGGTGAAGCCGAGTCCGAATCCGATGACGGTCGCCGCTGCGATGATCGTATAAAATCCGACCGCGTCTGGAGCCTTTGCTTCGAGGGTGGCATGCCAGCCAAAGGCTTCAGCTACCCCGTAGGCCGCCGACCCAGCCAGCACGGGGATCGCCAGC
>NZ_SSNA01000059.1 GCF_004799445.1 Bradyrhizobium sp. | reverse complement strand
CGCCCATTGAAAAATTGCTCGTACCGGAGCCAGTTTGCTGTCGCGAATGGTCTTGGCCGCCCGCCCCTTGGCGAGGAGATCTGCTTTCCAGCTCACAAGATCGTCTGCGCTAACTCTTCGGGCATCATCCTGGCCCAAGAACTCCGAGAGCTCTTTCATGACACGCCGCCAGCTGTACTCCGTCTTTTCGTTTGGCTTCTTCTCTACGAGCCAGCCTTGAATGACCGCTTCGAAGGTCAGCGGTGTCGCCGGCACCCAAAGTTTCGAAGGCTCCCATCCACCCGCACGGACATCCTGCTTGCCTAGCAAGTAGGCTTCGTGATTCTGAATAATCCGCTGCACCTGGAGTGAAGCCGCACGAGCCAGCCGTTCACGATCCTCGGGGTGCGCAGCTACGCCTCTTCCACTTAGGCCCTCGTCGACAAGCACGTAGCAAATGTTTTGTTGGTCGAGCCGCTTCCGGTCGGGTAGGCTCAGCGGTTGTGTGACGTCCGTGTAGACGTCCTGCGTGTCAGACGCGGTCCAGAGCCTAGCCCCAATTTCGACATCCCACCGCAAAGGCTGGTAAGGATCCGCCTCAAGCTTGCGTCGAAGCTGATCACCAATTTCCGAAGCGAGTCGCGCGATATCGTCCGGCGACAACGGACGCTGGCCAGCCCGTAAGTTTGACCAACGCTCCTCGACTTCCGCCAGCTTCAGGACATGAAGCCGTTTCGCCTCGATCGGGTCGCGCGTCCCCAAACTGAAGCGCTCTTCCCGCTTCCCAATGAGGTTGCGCAGATCGTCCGGAACGCGTTTCCGGAACCAATAATAACCGCTGTCGGGATGTTTCCAGGGACGAGTCATTGAAAGAGTCATGTGCACCACCCGTGTGTACCAATCCGGGCGGCAAAAGCCTATTACAATCAATGGCCTATTGATTTTATTTGGTTTCTTGTGTCGCTGGCGGAGAGGGAGGGATTCGAACCCCCGATAGGCTTGCACCTATGCCGCATTTCGAGTGCGGTGCATTCGACCACTCTGCCACCTCTCCGGCGCCATCGTGGGGCGAAGCAGGCCCCAAGGTCGGGGCGAGTTCTAGGCGAGGATGGCCGACCAGACAAGGCGCGGGAAGCGAAATTCGCAGCGCTTGGGGGCAAACCGGCCGCCCGACAAGAGTGGGACCGCCAGACGCGAAAAAAACCGGCGGTCCCGTGTCGCTTCATTGAAATTGCGGGCCGGAAGTGCGGCTTCGCTGGCCAGCCTGAGCGACGGGGATGACGGTAGCGATCCCCTCAGGCGCGGCAACGTGATCCCTGTTTTAACCTAACCTTTCAAGGTTACCCGATGCCCCGAGCCGAGGTCGGCCAGCCTTCGCAGGCTCCCCGGCGGCGGTTAACCTCAAAGCGGGGGGCGCTCTTTCCGAACCCAGTGCTGCACGGAAGGGCGTTGCCATTGCGCGCTTGCATAGACAGCCAGGCGATGGGGAACTTGATCGCCGTTCAAGATCAGCCGATGGAGCATGACGGCGAGATCGACGTCGGCGATTGACCACTGGCCGAAAAGATTTTCGCCGCCATGGCTGAGCAATTCCGCGGCGCCGGCACAGAGCTTGCGCGATGCGATTTGCGCGGCTGAAGAAAGCGGCGTCGAGACCGGCCGGTAGAAGATGGTCGGCGTCGGACGTTCCAGGCGGATCGGCATGAGGTCGCTGCGCAACCATGCCTGAACCTGACGAGCTCGCGCATGCAAGTGCAGATCGGTCGGGAATATCGGCGGATCCGGATAGGCGTCGTTCAGATACTCGGCGATCGCCGACGACTCCGAAAGCGCGAAGTCACCATCAATCAGCGTCGGCACGCGCTGCGTGACGGATGTCCTCGCATAATCCGGGGCGCTGTTCTCTCCCGTCGCGAGGTCCAGCGTTCTGATTTCAAACGGA
Organism: Bradyrhizobium sp.; assembly: GCF_004799445.1. GTDB lineage: Bacteria > Pseudomonadota > Alphaproteobacteria > Rhizobiales > Xanthobacteraceae > Bradyrhizobium. The sequence continues at coordinate 180,553 of NZ_SSNA01000059.1, read as the reverse complement.
AGCTGCTTCTCCGTCAGCGCCACGAAGACCGACATGGCGTAAGGCGAGGTGAACTGCGAGTCCGCGTAAAGAAGCATGGCCATGGTATTGCGTTATCCCGGATCGGCGACAGGTGCCGCCGTTCCTAGCGCTTCACGGCTTTGCTGGAAAGATGCGTTGCGCCGGGCGTCCCATTAGCCGGGCCGCTTCAATCCTTGCCCTTCTTCTCTTTCTTGTCGTCCTTGTCTTTCTTCTCGCCCCGGTCCTTCCTGCGATTGGAAAAGCGCGCATTGCCCAATCCCGTGCCGATGGTCAGCACGCCCCAGCGCTCCACGTCCTGCATGAACGGCACTTCGGAAAGGCCCTGCGCCACACCATCATTGTGCATCAGGACCGCGGTATCGTGACCGCCGATCTCGGGGATCGCCTCGACCAGGCTCGCCGGCAGATTGAATTTGCTGCTCTCCCAGTTGCCCGGCAGGTTCTGCGCGCCTTTCGCGATCGAGCCGTCGTCGTTGATCACGCCGGGACAGGCGATGCCGATGAATGGCGCGAGCTTCAGGTCTTCCGCGTCGGCCTCCGCAATCAGCCCCTTCAGCATCTTGACCAGGCGCTTGACGGCGCCCTCCCGCGTCGGCTCATCGTCGGCATGGCGCCAGAGCTCGGACTTCCACACCGACGCCTTCGACAGGTCCGGCGCCTTCTTCCAGCGGGTTTCAACCAGGCCGCAGCGGATGTTGGTGCCGCCGATATCGACCGCGAGGATGCTGTCATGGGCCTCAAAAATCCACGACGGCGCCAGATGCAGGCAGCCGATCAGGCCGGCTTCGTCGGGATCAAAGCGGATCGGCACCAGATCGACGTTAAACCCTTCGGCCTTGAGCAGAATGTCGGTGCGCGCGATTGCGAGCTCGCCGACCCGGCTCTGCCGAAAACCGCCGCCGACCACGATCCGTTCGGTATCGGCCCAGGCTTTGGTCTTCAGGAAGCGCGACGTCACATGGGCCAATTCGCCGGCGAATTCCTCGATCGCGCCGTGCACCAGCGCGGCGGCGCCGACGTCCTCGCCCACCAAGGTCTCGTCGAGCGTACCCTTGCTGATGGCATCGGCGGATTTGTCGCCGAGCGGATCCTCGCCGTTTTTCTTCAGCGGCTTGCGCAGGCCGTCCAGGATCTTGCGAAACGCGCCCTTGCTGGCGCGGTCGCCGAGGAAGCCGTCGTCGTCTTTCAATTCGATATTGAAGCTGTCGACGTCGACCGATGGCAGGCGGGCGGCGCCGTGCCGGCCGATGCCGGTGGTGGTGGTCAAGGTGTCCTCAGCCATTTTACCCCTGCCGGTGCCTGAATTCCGATACAACGAACGGGGAACCCGTTGGTTTCATGGCCGGGCCGGCGCGGCCCGAGGGCCGGTTAAGGCCGGAAAAACCGGGCAAATGCCTCAGATTTGGCTTCCATTTGGCCCACTTTGCCTTGACTCAAGGCCGCCAGCGGCTATAAGTCCGACACCCGGCGCGGGATATTTCTCGCGCTGTTTATTTTTGCGCGGCTCAAAGGGGTTATCCCCGATCGCGCGGAAATTGAACCCATAACGACTGAAGAAAAAGCCGGCCCGGACTTGTCCGAGGCCGGGATCGAACACGAAGGAATCAAACGATGTTCGCAGTCATCAAAACCGGCGGCCGGCAATACCGCGTCGTTCCGGATGATGTGCTCGAGATAGGCAAGATCGCCGGCGATGTCGGAACGATCGTGCAGCTTGGCGAAGTGCTCCTGGTCGGCGGCGAATCCCCGGTGCTCGGCGCGCCCACGGTCCCCGGCGCCTCGGTGGCTGCCGAAGTGCTGCAGCACAAGCGCGGCCCCAAGGTCATCGCGTTCAAGAAGCGCCGCCGCAAGAATTCGCGCCGCAAGCGCGGCTATCGCGACGAGATCACGGTACTGCGCATCACCGAGATCCTGACCAACGACAACAAGCCGACCATCGGACCGCGCCCGAAGCGCGAGAAGCCGGTGATAGCGGCGCCTTCGGACGGCGACGACGAGGCCCCGAAGGCGGCCAAGAAAAAGGCAGCGCCCAAGAAGGCGGTTGCCAAAAAGGCCGCGGCAAAACCGCGCGCCAAGCCTGATGCTAAAAAGCCTGAAACAAAAAAGGCCCCGGCCAAGAAGGCGGCCGCGAAGGGCAAGAGCGAGAAAAAGTGAAACGCTTCAGTTTAGCGTGACATAAAGTGAAATGATTCCGTCAAGGAATTGATCTAGAGATTAGATAGAAGCTGGAGACGAGCCATGGCTCACAAAAAAGCAGGCGGTTCATCGCGTAACGGTCGTGATTCGGCAGGCAAGCGCCTTGGGATCAAGACCTATGGCGGCGAGCATGTGATTCCCGGCAACATCATTGCGCGTCAGCGCGGCACCACCTGGCATCCCGGCCTTAATGTCGGCATGGGCACTGACCATACTTTGTTCGCCAAGATCGAGGGCCGTGTCGAGTTTCGTGCAAAAGCCAACGGCCGCACCTTCGTGTCGGTGGTTCCGATGACGGAAGCTGCGGCCGAGTAAACGGTGGACACAGTGAGTCCGCCGGGTCCTGTTGAACCGGCGGAGCTCCCAAGGGCTCCAAGGGGGAGGCGGGAAACCGGCCTCCCTTTTTTATTGCGCGCGTTTTGCCGTCGGAGCGCGCGCAATGCTGCGAGAGTCCAAGTTCCAGGAGCCCGATATGCTGCAGGACATCCCGACCCCGACACTGCGCAAGGCCGACCGTTGCGTCCTCGAGACCGAACGGCTGATGCTGCGCAGGCCGACGCTCGCGGACGTGAAAGCAATCGCGCGCCTCGCCAATGATCGCCGCATTGCGGAGAATGCCCGCCGACTGCCGCATCCCTATTCGCAGGACCATGCGGTGGATTTCGTGCGCGGAATCGCCAGCGACAACCGCGAGACCGTGTTCCTGATCGAAAACAATCATGCACCGATCGGAATGGTCGGCATCGACTGGCGTGAGCCGGAGACGCCGGAGCTCGGTTATTGGCTCGGCGTGGAGTATTGGGGCCAGGGCTTTGCCACCGAAGCGGCGCGCGCGGTAATCGATTTCACCTTCGAGGAATTCGATGTCGAGCACCTGATCTCGGGGGCGCGGGTCGCCAACCCGTCCTCGCGCAACATTCTGGAGAAGTGCGGCTTCCAGTGGAGCGGCGTCGAGCTACATCGCTTCGAGGCGCTGGGATCGTCGACCCCGGTCGATTGCTTCCGCCTCTCGCGCGGCGTCTGGGCGTCGCTGAAGAACTGGGGCAATTCGACCCGGAGAGAGCGGTGAGGATTCCGTCATTGCGAACCAACGGGCCGCGCGAATGCGCGCCCGATGACCGCCTCCGCGAAGCAATCCATGGCCGAACAAAAGGGCTGGATTGCTTCGTCGCTTTCGCTCCTCGCAATGACGGAATTACCGTCAAGCTCCCGGCGGGCTGACCGCGGTTTCCTGACGGCCGAGATTCCGTTCGCGCAGGAAAATGTAAAGTCCGGCGCCGATGATGACGGCAGCGCCCGCCAGCGTCGGCCATGACGGCAGGTCGCCGAACACGACGATGCCGAACATGATCGCCCATACGATCATCGAATATTGATAGGGCACGACGACGCTGGCCGGCGCGAGTTTCAGCGAGCGGTTGACGCACAATAATGCGCTGACCGAGATGCAGCCGGCGACCGCAAACAGAACGAGGCTTGCAGCGCTCGGCGTAACCCATCCGAACGGCGACATCAGCGCGCCCAAAGTGAGGGTGCCGAAAAACTGCGAGGTCGCCATCACGATGTCGGGCGTCGCGCGCAACTGCCGCGTGATCAACATCAGGACCGAAAAGCACAGGCTGCCGCCGAGCGCGATCATCGCCGGCCAGGAGATGGTCTGCGACGACGGGTGCAGCGCGATCAGCACGCCGCAGAAGCCAATCATGATCGCGCTCCAGCGCCGCCAGCCGACCGGTTCGCGCAGCACGATCGCCGACAGCGCGGTGACGAAGATCGGACAGGCGAGATAATAGGTGATGACATCGGCCAGCGGCAGATAGACCGTCGCCAGGAAGAAGGCGGCGACTTCCAGCGTCGAGAGCAGGACCCGCAGCAGTTGCAGGCGCGGCCGCTCCATCGACGCAAACGCCGCGCGATGGCGCCAGATCAGCGGCGACAACAACAACAGCGCCGCGCAGGCGCGCAGACACAATAGCTGGCCGACCGAATAGGTCGCGACGATGAATTTGCCGATGGCGTCGCCGAACGAAAACATGAAGACCGCCAGCAGCATCAATCCGATGCCGGCCAGCCGTGCGGAGCGTTCGTCGTTATGGGTCGAGATTCTCTCAAGCAGGGTCATGGCGGGGCTGTTTTAAGGCCGTGGACGCCCGCGACAAGGCCGATTGCCGCCACCCCACCTCTGCGATACCGATGACCGGCCAATCAGGAAATCAGGCATGACCGGTTTCGATCCCGCCACGCATCGCATGGTGCCGCAGCAGCGCTGGTTCGAGGATTTTGCGCTCGGCGAGCGCTTCGTCATTCCCAGCCGCACCATGACGTCAGCGGTATTCGCGGCCTTTCAGAGCGCGAGCGGCGACACCCACCCCGTGCACTATGATGCCGAATATTGCCGCGCCCGCGGCATGCCGAACCTGCTGGCCCACGGTTTCCAGACCCTGATCCACACCGCGCCAGGCGCGGGGCTGTTTCCCTTCATGGTCGAGGAATCGCTGGTCGGCTTCCTCGAACAGTCGAGCCGGTTCTTAAAGCCGGTGTTCGCCGACGACACGATCTACCCCGCGCTGGAAGTGACGGAACTGACGCCGAGGCGCACGACCGGTGTGGTTGGCTTGCGCTCGACCGTGTTCAACCAGCGCCGCGAACTGGTGCTGGAGGGACTGCAGAAGTTCCTCATTCGCTGGCGGCAGGCCCAGCCGTGATGGGCGCTCGCGGGTACATCAGAAGCGCGCCCTTCACGATGAGGATTGGTTAACGGCCAAGCTTGCGCGCCAATCCGCGCCCAATGCCGAGAAGGCCTGAAAATATTGGCTTTTCGCGATATTTTCTGCAGGTAGAGGTTGCCGCTTCGACCGCCCTGCCCTACCTATGGGCCATGAAATTCCTTGACGAGGCAAAAGTCTATATCCGCTCCGGCGACGGCGGCAACGGCTGCGTGGCGTTTCGCCGCGAGAAATACATCGAGTTCGGCGGCCCCTCCGGCGGCAATGGCGGCCGCGGCGGCGACGTGATCATTGAAGCGGTCGATGGACTGAACACCCTGATCGACTACCGCTACCAGCAGCACTTCAAGGCGCAGAAGGGCACCAACGGCATGGGCAAGGACCGCCATGGCGCCAACGGCAAGCCGATCCACCTCAAGGTGCCCGTCGGCACGCAGATCTTCGACGAAGACCGTACAACGCTGATCCATGATTTCACCACGCTGGGCGAGAAATTCGTGCTCGCGGAGGGCGGCAATGGCGGCTTCGGCAACGCGCATTTCAAATCCTCCACCAATCGCGCGCCGCGCAACGCCAATCCCGGCGAGGTCGGCGAAGAGCGCTGGATCTGGCTGCGTTTGAAACTGATCGCGGACGCCGGCCTGGTCGGCCTGCCCAACGCCGGCAAGTCGACCTTTCTCTCCAAGGTCAGCGCCGCCAAACCGAAGATCGCCGACTATCCGTTCACCACGCTGCATCCGCAGCTCGGCGTCGTGAATGCCGATGGCCGCGAATTCGTGCTGGCGGATATTCCGGGGCTGATCGAGGGCGCCCATGAGGGCGCCGGCCTGGGCGATCGCTTTCTCGGCCATGTCGAGCGCTGCCGCGTGTTGTTGCATCTGGTGGATGCGACCAGTGAGCACGCGGGCAAGGCCTACAAGACGGTACGGACCGAACTCGATGCCTATGAAGGGGATCTCGCCGAGAAGATCGAGATCGTCGCGCTGAACAAGATCGACGCGGTGACGCCGGACGAGTTGAAGAAGCAGAAGGATCGTCTGAAACGCGCCGCCAAGAAGACGCCGCTGTTGATCTCGGGCATTACCGGCGAAGGCGTCAAGGAGGCGCTGCGGCGGCTTGCCGAGGTGATCGGCGAAGCCCCGGTGTCGGGCAAGGCCAAGGGCGCAGCGCAGGCCGAACCGTGGGCGCCGGCAACGACCTGACGTGTGACGCATGAATTGGAACGACGCCTGCCGCCAGCTCGGTTTCACCCGTCCCATGGGGTGAGGTCGGATCGCCCTTGCGCCGCGCGACTGACTTGCGCAGGTTTCCTCCGACTGCAAAACTCCGCCGCCTTTCCCACAACCTGCGCATCGTTCGACAGCAATCCATGGCCCACCCCGCGCTGAAAAACTTCCGCCGCATCGTCGTCAAGGTCGGCTCGTCGCTGCTGGTCGATTCCGAGGCCGGCGAAGTGCGCACCGCGTGGCTGGCGGCGCTGGTCGCCGATCTGGCAAAACTGCACGGCGAGGGGCGCGAACTGCTGATCGTCTCCTCCGGCTCGATCGCGCTCGGACGCAGCCGCCTGAAATTGCCGCGCGGCCCCTTGAAGCTCGAGGAGAGCCAGGGCGCGGCCGCCGTGGGACAGATCGCGCTGGCGCGGATCTGGTCGGAGGTGCTTGGCGCTCACGGCATCGGCGCCGGGCAGATCCTGGTGACCCTGCAGGATACCGAGGAGCGCCGCCGCTATCTCAATGCGCGCTCGACCATCGCCAAGCTCCTGGAGTGGCGCGCGGTGCCGGTGATCAACGAGAACGACACGGTGGCCACCAATGAAATCCGCTATGGCGACAACGACCGGCTCGCCGCCCGCGTCGCCACCATGGCGAGCGCCGATCTCCTGATCCTGCTGTCGGATATCGACGGCCTCTACGATGCGCCTCCCGGCGCCAATCCGAACGCAAAACTGATTCCGGTCGTGAAGTCCGTCACCGCGGAAATCGAGGCGATGGCGGGGGCGGCGGAATCCGAACTGTCGCGCGGCGGCATGCGGACCAAGATCGAGGCGGCGAAGATCGCGACCACGGCCGGCACGCATATGCTGATTGCGTCGGGCAAGATCGAGCATCCGCTGCAAGCCATCGCCAAGGGCGGGCGCTGCACCTGGTTCCTGACGCCGGCCAATCCGGTGACCGCGCGCAAGCGATGGATCGCGGGCTCCCTCGAACCCAAGGGTACCCTGACCATCGATGCCGGCGCGGTGAGCGCGCTGCGCGCCGGCAAGAGCCTGTTGCCGGCCGGCGTGATCCGGGTCGACGGGCAATTCGCCCGCGGCGATGCCGTGGTGGTGCGCGGCCCCGACACCCATGAGGTCGGCCGCGGCCTCGTCGCCTACGACGCCGACGATGCCGACAAGATCAAGGGCCGCTCGTCGCCGGATGTGATGGCCATCCTCGGCATCTCCGGCCGCGCCGAAATGATCCACCGCGACGATCTGGTGGTGGGCCCGAGCGCGGCATTTTCGGCGCACTAGGCCATTGGCCTAGCGGCCAAGGCCGGCCTCCGCTCCCCAGCACTGCCTCCGCCGCCCATCGCAAAACAAGGATTTCCATGCTAGGACATGGCCTTAACCCGAGGCTGGAACCGACATGAGCGCGCCGCTGAAGGCGATCGAGGCAAACGCCGATTTGCCTGACCTGATGACCGATCTCGCCGCCCGCGCGCGCGCCGCCGCGCGGGTGCTGGCGCTCGCCACCCCCGAGCAGAAGAACCGCGCGCTGGACGCGATCGAGCGCGCCATCCGCAGCCATGCCACCGCCATTCTCGCCGCCAATGCCGAGGACGTCGCGGAAGCTCGCGCCGGTGGCGCCAGTGCGGCCTTCATCGACCGGCTGACGCTGACGCAAGGCCGCATCGATGCGATGGCCGAGGGTGTCGCCACCGTGCGCGCGATCACGGATCCCGTCGGCGTCGTGACCGAGAGCTGGCAGCGTCCCAACGGCATGACCATCGAGCGCGTTCGCGTCCCGCTTGGCGTCGTCGCCGTGATCTTCGAAAGCCGCCCCAACGTCGCGGCCGATGCCGGCGTACTGTGCCTGAAATCCGGCAACGCCGTCATCTTGCGCGGCGGCTCGGACAGTTTCCGGTCCTGCCGCGCGATCCATGACTGCCTGGTGCAGGGATTGCGCGAAGCCGGTCTTCCGGAGCAAGCCATCACCCTGGTGCCGACCCGTGACCGCGCCGCGGTCGGCCTGTTGCTGACCGGGCTGAACGGCGCCATCGACGTGATCGTGCCACGCGGCGGCAAGAGCCTGGTCGCGCGTGTCGAGGCGGAAGCGCGCGTGCCGGTGTTCGCGCATCTGGAAGGCGTCAACCACGTTTACGTCGATCGTGCCGCCAACCTGGATATGGCGAAATCGATCGTCCTGAACGCCAAGATGCGCCGCCCCGGCGTCTGCGGCGCGGCCGAAACCCTGCTGGTCGATCGCAGCGGTGCATCGACCAGCCTCAAGCCGCTGGTCGAAATGCTGATCGACGCCGGCTGCGAGGTGCGCGGCGACGACGCCGTGCAACGAACTGACCCCCGGGTCAAGCCGGCTGCCGACGAAGACTGGGACACCGAATACGAGGACGCGATCATCGCCGCGAAAGTCGTCGACGGCGTCGACGAAGCGATCGCCCATATTCACAATCACGGCTCGCATCACACCGATGCGATCGTGACCGAGGACGAAGCGACCGCCCGCAAATTTCTCGACGAGGTCGATTCGGCGATCGTGCTGCACAACGCGTCGACCCAGTTCGCCGACGGTGGCGAATTCGGCTTCGGCGCCGAAATCGGCATCGCCACCGGCAAATTCCATGCCCGCGGCCCGGTCGGCGCGGAACAACTGACCAGCTTCAAATACCGCGTGCACGGCACCGGGCAGACCCGGCCGTGAGCGGCCATGGCGTTTTCGCGCGAAGCATGCCCTTGGACCTGGTCGGTGGGCGGGAATTGGTTCGCGTGAAGAGAACGCGTAAAACAACAGAGTATCGCGCATGCGGTGGCGCCGTTGAATAAAACTTCAGTCGCGCCGCAATCCGCTGCTTCAGCCATCCCGCTCTATTCCAACGGCATGCGCATCGGCCTGCTCGGCGGTTCCTTCAATCCACCGCATGTCGCGCACCGCGCCATCAGCCTGTTCGCGATCAAGCGATTGAAGCTCGACCGCGTGTGGTGGCTGGTGACGCCAGGCAATCCGCTCAAGGATGAGGGCGCGTTGCACGATCTCAACGAGCGCGCCGAGGCCGCGCGCCGAATGGCCAGCGATCCGCGCATCGACGTCAGCTGTCTCGAATCCGTCATCGGAACGCGGTATACGTTCGATACTGTGAGATATCTGCGCCGCCGCGCTTCCGGCCTGCGCTTTGTCTGGATCATGGGCGCTGACAATCTTGCGCAATTCCACCGCTGGCAAGACTGGCGGCGCATCGCATCCGAGGTTCCGATCGCTGTGGTCGACCGTCCGCCGCAAAGTTTCCGCGCTCTCGCTTCGCCTGCGGCGCAGGCACTAGCGCGCTACCGACTGCCCGAAAATCAGGCCGGCCGGCTCGCCGACCAGCATGCGCCGGCCTGGGTTTTCCTTACCGGAATGAAATTGAGCCTGTCCTCGACCGGCCTGCGGAACCTGGATGGCAGCTGGAGGACAAAGTGACCGGGCGGCGGCGCTACAAGAATACCTAACTTCCGAAACGGGGTACTAGATATTGAAACCGTTAACCCCACATGCATAGTATGGTCTGCGGGCGCCCAAAGGATTCGGCGTTCGCGATACAGTGAAAGGAATGGTCCCTGGCCACATCTGTATTGTCCAAGTCTGTTTTACCCAAGGCAGCTAAACCCGCGCGTAAAACATCGACCCAAGCTGCGGCCTTGAAGGCGCAACCCGACGCCGACAAGACCCTGAATCTGATCCTCTCCCGCCTCGACGATATGAAGGCGGAAGAAACGGTCACCATCGACCTTCGCGGCAAATCGGCATTTTCCGACTACATGATCGTCACCTCGGGCCGGGCCACCCGGCACGTCGGCGCGATCGCGGAAAACGTCGCCAAAGCTCTCAAGGAAGCCGGAATCAAAAACATCCACATCGAGGGCTTGCCCAATTGCGATTGGGTGCTGATCGATTGCGGCGACGTGATCGTGCACATCTTCAGACCCGAGGTGCGTGAGTTCTACAATCTGGAGCGATTGTGGACACAAGGCCCGACGGCGGCAAAGGCGATCTAACCCGCCGAGGTGAATCGGTCGGGCGCACGCGCATGCCGCAAAAGCGGATTTCCGCTTTTGCGCGGAGCAATGCGTGCAATTGATTGATTTAGAGAATTTTATGCGGCAAACGGATTCGGCCCCCCGGACCAGATCCGGCGGCATGTTTTTCCGGAACATGCACCCATGCGCCTCGTCGTCATTGCCATCGGGCGGCTAAAGCAGGGCCCGGAGCGGGAACTGGCTGAACGCTACCGGGAACGTTTCGACGACATCGGCCGCAAACTCGGATTTCGCGGCCTTGAGGTTCATGAAATACCGGAAAGCCGCGCGCGCGACGCCGCCTCCCGGATGGCCGATGAGGCCGCGGCGATGTCGGCCGCGACCCCCGCGAAATCCGTGCTGGTGGCGCTCGACGAGCACGGCGACAATATCGACAGCGGCTCCTTTGCCCGGCATCTTGGCCGCTGGCGGGATGATCAGGTCGCCAATACTATTTTCCTGATCGGTGGCGCGGACGGACTTTCGCCCGAATTGCGGCGCATGGCAAAGTTGAGGATGGCATTCGGCTCCGCGACCTGGCCGCACCAGATGGTTCGCGTCATGCTTCTGGAACAGGTTTACCGGGCCGCGACCATCCTGGCGGGTCATCCCTATCACCGCGCCTGAAGCGCGCAATGCCACTACCGAAAGCACTGATTTGGACTCGATGCTGTCAGCGCGGAACATCCCTTCCTACCCAGACACCGTTCGCGGCGGCTCTCCGACCTCGGCCCGCGTTTCGCTTTCGGTCGCGCTGTTATCAGCCGGCTTTGCCGGAATGAGCCTTTTGCCCGCGGCCGCACAGGTCGCAGAATCGACCCCGCAGACGACAACCTCTTCGCCCGATGCCATCAAGCAGCGGGAGCAGGAACTCGAAGCGGCCCGCGCCCAGCAAAAAAGCGCAGCCGAACTGCAACAGAAGCTCAGGGCCGATGTCGCGGCGATCGGTCAGGACCGCAGCAAGCTTAATGCGCAGCTGATCGGAATCGCTGCCCAGGTCCGCGGTATCGAGACCAGGATCGGCGACGCCGAAGCGCGGTTGCGTCCGCTCGACACGCGCGAGCAACAGATCAGAGGCTCGCTCGATTCGCGCCACGCCGAAATTGTCGAGGTGCTGGCGGCCTTACAGCGCGCCGGACGGCGTGCGCCCCCGGCCTTGCTGGTGAGGCCGGAAGACGCGCTGCAATCGCTTCGCACGGCCATGCTGCTCGGGTCCGTCGTGCCCGAATTGCGCGCGCGCGCCGAACAGCTGGCCGGTGACCTCACCGAACTGGTTGCGCTTCGCAAAACCATTGCCTCGGAGCGCGACCGGCTTGCGGCTGACCGCGACAAACTCGGAGACGACCAGATTCGGCTCGCCGCCCTCGTGGACGAGCGCCAGCGAAAGCAGAGCACGATCGAAAAGGACATCGAAGCGGAAGGCGCACGCGCCGTTGCGCTGTCCAGGCAGGTCGACAGCCTCCAGGGCCTGATCGCCAAAATGGAGCAGGACCTCAAGAGCGCCGCGAAAGCGGCTGCGACCGCCAGCCTGCAGGGGGCCCCCGCCACCCTCAACGGCAAGCCCAATGTGGGGGCGCTGAAGGACCCCGCCCGGTTGAGCCCGGCGATTGCATTTGCCTCCGCCAAGGGTTTATTCGCGTTGCCGGTTAACGGCGTCAAAATCCGCGAATTTGGCGGTTCCAACGGCTCGGGTGGCGTCGAAAAAGGCATTTCCTTGGCAACCAGGGCCGGGGCGCAGGTCACAACCCCGTGTGATGGCTGGGTTGTTTACGCAGGTCCCTTCCGCAGCTACGGACAACTCTTGATCCTCAACGCCGGTGGCGGGTATCATGTCTTGATTGCCGGGATGGAGCGCATTTCGGTTAACATCGGTCAGTTTGTACTTACGGGGGAGCCGGTCGCGACCATGGGGACGACGTCCCAGGTCGCTTCAATCCTCGCGACCAACGCGAGCCAGCCCGTGCTCTATATCGAGTTCCGTAAGGACGGCACTCCCATTGATCCAGGCCCATGGTGGGCCGCAAGTGAAGGCGAAAAGGTTCGCGGATGATGCGCAAGACTTCTGTAATTCTCCTCAGCGCTGCCACGGGCGCCGCGTTGACGCTCTTCGTGACCCAGCCACGCTCGGTGATGATGGGGTCGAGCGCGCGTGCCGCGACCTCCGACACGTATCGCCAGCTCAATCTGTTCGGCGACGTGTTCGAGCGGGTCCGCAGCGATTACGTCGAGAAGCCTGACGACAGCAAGCTGGTCGAATCCGCCATCAGCGGCATGCTGAGCGGCCTCGATCCGCATTCCAGTTACATGGACGCCAAGAGCTTCCGCGACATGCAGGTGCAGACCCGCGGCGAGTTCGGCGGGCTCGGCATTGAAGTCACCATGGAAGATGGACTGGTCAAGGTGGTGTCGCCGATCGACGACACGCCGGCATCCAAGGCCGGCATCATGGCCAACGACATCATCACCAATCTCGACGACGAAGCCGTGCAGGGCCTCACCCTCAATCAGGCCGTCGAAAAGATGCGCGGCCCCGTCAATACCAAGATTCGCCTGAAGATCATTCGCAAGGGACAGGACAACCCGATCGAGGTCACGCTGGTCCGCGACAATATCCGTGTTCGCTCGGTGCGCGCCCATGTGGAAGGCGACGATATCGGCTATATCCGCATCACCACCTTCAACGAGCAGACCACCGAAGGCCTCAAGCGGGAGGTCAACAGTCTCACCAACCAGATTGGCGACAAGCTGAAAGGCTTCGTCATCGACCTGCGCAACAATCCCGGCGGCCTTCTGGAAGAAGCGGTAACGGTTTCCGATGCCTTCCTCGAGCGCGGCGAGATCGTCTCGACCCGCGGGCGCAACGCCGAGGAAACCCAGCGCCGCTCCGCGCATCCCGGCGATCTGACCAAGGGCAAGCCAGTGATCGTTCTCATCAACGGCGGCTCGGCATCGGCGTCCGAAATCGTCGCCGGCGCGCTGCAGGACCACAAGCGGGCCACCCTGGTCGGCACCCGCTCGTTCGGCAAGGGCTCGGTGCAGACCATCATCCCGCTCGGTTCGGGCAATGGCGCGCTGCGGCTCACCACCGCGCGCTATTACACGCCGTCCGGCAAATCGATCCAGGCCAAGGGTATCGTTCCCGACATCGAGGTGTTGCAGGACGTGCCGGAAGAGTTGAAATCGCGCACCGACACCAAGGGTGAAGCCTCGCTGCGCGGCCATCTGAAAAACGACGGCGACGAGAAGACCGGTTCGCAATCCTATGTGCCGCCGGACGCCAAGGACGACAAGGCCCTGAAGATGGCGGACGACCTGCTTCGAGGCGTGAAGGTCAACGCCAGCGCGCCTGCAACCGGCGACAAGGCTGCGATCGACAAGCCTTCCAACAAGGAAGCCAACTGATCCGGCTCCACTTGCGTTCTCTAAAGAGGGCGGCCTTCGGGTCGCCCTTTTTGTTTGAGCGTCCCTGGAGCGAAGCCAGCTGCGCTCGGTGTGAAGAAAACCCGTTAAAACAAAAGATTAGGCCGCGGCTCGGCTGCCGTCGGAACCGATCAGGGCCGCTGCGGGAGCGAATCGGGCCCCTGCGGCCTCAGGTGCGTAGCTTTGCGCGGGGCCAAACTGCCTCAGCTGCCGCGGTCTTGTCTCGCCGTGGTATCGTCGGCCCGGTTGATTCGGGGAGTTCCATGGCAGAGACGGCCGATGATCTGAGCGCTCCGCTTGGACAGGAACCGGTGCGCCGCAGGCGCCGGTTCCGGCTGCCGTTTACCGGAATCCAGGCACTCGCCGTCCTGCTCGGTCTGTTTCTGGCTGCCTTCGCCGGCTTCGCGCTGTTCCATGACGATCCGCTGGGCGGCGAACCCATGACCCGAATTGCGATTCGGCCGCCTAACCCGGCCGAAGAAAAGCTGGCCGCCGCCCCCGCGAGCGGTTCGGAGGCCGGCGCGAAATCCGCGGCCAAGCAAGCCGCGCCGTCCGAGCAAAAGACGGTCACCATCATCGACGGCTCCAGCGGCGCGCGCCACGACGTCGCGATATCCGGCGAGGCTCCGGACAAGGCCGCGGCCGACGGTGCCCCCGCCATGATGGCCGGGATAGATCCGCGCCTGCTTGAAAAATCACGCTACGGCATGATCCCGGTGGTAGCGGACGGATCAAAGCCCTTCACGGTGTACGCCGCCGAGGCCGACCGGGCCAAAGCGGCAAAGATGCCCGTGGTCGCGATCGTCGTTGGTGGACTTGGCGTCGGCGCCGCCAAGACCACCGATGCCATCATGAAGCTGCCCGCCGCGGTGACGCTGGCGTTCACGCCCTACGGCTCGGACCCTACCAAACTGGCCGAACGGGCGCGCGCGCAACGCCACGAGATTCTGCTGCAGATTCCGATGGAGCCGTTCGATTATCCCGACAACGATCCGGGGCCGCAAACCCTGCTGACGACGCTTGCGCCCGAACAGAATCTCGACCGGCTTTACTGGCACCTCAGCCGGTTCCAGGGTTACGCCGGTATTGCCAACTTCATGGGCGCGCGCTTTGTCGTCACCGATGCCGCGATGCAGCCGATCGTCCGCGAGGCCGCCAAGCGTGGGTTGGGCTATTTCGACGACGGTTCGGCGCCGCGCAGCGTCGCCCCCTCATTGGCGGCCGCCCAGACCATGCCTTTCGCCAAGGCCGATGCCTCGATCGATGCAGTGCCGACGGCCGCGGAAATCGATCGTGCACTGGGCAGGCTCGAAGCACTGGCGAAAGAACGCGGAATAGCGATCGGTGTCGCCTCGGCATTGCCGATTTCGATTGAGCGCATTAGCGTCTGGACCAAGGCGCTGGAAAACCGCGGCATCATGCTTGTGCCATTGACAACCGCGATGCTGAAATCAAAATCGAGCTGAGATTTTTTTAGGACCGTGCGACTTCGCAGGAGGCTTTGACCGAATGGCGCGTTACGAAGATCTGCCCTATCGAACATGCGTCGGCATGATGCTGATCAACGCAGCGGGGCTGGTCTTCATCGGTCGCCGCGCCGGCGGCATCGAGCACGTCGACGAATCCCACGTTTGGCAGATGCCGCAAGGCGGCGTCGATCCCGGCGAGGAAACCTGGGAGGCCGCAAAGCGCGAACTCTACGAGGAAACCAGCGTCCGTTCGGTGGAGAAGCTTGGCGAGGTTGCCGACTGGTTGATTTATGACATTCCACGCACCGTCGCCGGCCGGGCGTGGAAGGGCCGCTATCGCGGCCAGCGGCAGAAATGGTACGCGGTCCGTTTCACAGGCCAGGACAGCGAGATCAATGTCGCCAGCCCCGGCGGTGGCCACAAGGCGGAGTTCATCAGTTGGCGATGGGAGCCGATGAAGAATCTCCCCGACCTGATTGTTCCCTTCAAGCGCCCGGTCTACGAGCGCGTGGTCAAGGAATTCTCCAGGCTCGCAGGCAGTTAGTCTGGTGACGTCCCCCCGGGCGCTCGTGCAACGAGCAAGCCCGGAGCGACGATCCAGCCGCAACAAGCTCCAGACTTACTTGATGTCAGACAGCAGACCCTATCGCCCCAATGTGGGCATCGCCCTGTTCAACACCTCCGGTCGGGTGCTGATCGGACGCCGATTCCGGGACGACGGGCCCGAAATCATTCTGCCGGGCCTGGAGTGGCAGATGCCGCAGGGTGGCATCGACGTCGGCGAGAATCCGCGCGATGCCGTGATGCGCGAGCTTTGGGAAGAGACCGGCGTGGCGTACGCCGATTATCTCGGTGAAACCGATTGGCTCCATTACGAGTTTCCGCCGTTCGCCGGCCCCGCATCGCACCGGCTCGCGATATTTCGCGGCCAGCGGCAAAAATGGTTCGCGCTGCGCTTCACCGGCACCGACGCCGAAATCGATCCGCTGACATCGCGCAATGGTCAGCCGCCGGAGTTCGACCAATGGCGATGGGAGCGGCTCGACCTTGTCGCCGATCTCGTGGTGCCGTTCCGGCGCGATGTGTATCGGGCGGTGGCGCGGAGCTTTGCGGCGTTCGCCGGATAGCCGGCGCAGAATGCCGCCAGCCCGGTGCAACCGAACGCGGACCTGCTGCGGCAGCGGCCCTAAAACGTTTTCAAGCGAAGTGGGGACCGGTTCGCGTCAAGAAAACGCGTCAAATCAAGAATCTAGAGCCCCCTGTTTCGATTCAATCGAAACGGAAAAGGCTCTAGTGCAGCGCCGTCGAGTTGAGTTGGCTCTGGATGCTCTTGAAATGATCGAGCCGCTCGATCTCGCGGTCGAGCTCGGAGCCTTCCTTTTCCGAAAGCTTGGCCTGCATGTCGGCGATGGTGTCGGCGAACAGCGCCCGATCCAGATCCTCCAGCGAGGTGGCGACATCGGCCAATACCGTCAGACCCTTGTCGGAGACTTCCGCAAGACCGCCGAGCACGATGATCTTCTGCTTCGTGCCGCCGCTGGTGACGGTCAGAATACCCGGTCGAATCGCGGCCACGACCGGGGCATGCCCAGCCAGCACGCCGAAATCACCCTCGACGCCGGGAACATCAACCTGATCGACGTCTCCGGAGAAGGCGAGCTTTTCGGGGGAGACGAGATCGAAGTGGAAGGTGGCCATGGTGTAGTCCTGCGAATGGCGAGTGGCGAATGGCGAGTAGTGAAGCAAGGGAACGGCTTTTAACTATTCGCCACTCCCTCTTCGCTATTCGCCCTCTTAGGCCGCTTCGGCGGCGAGCTTCTTGCCCTTTTCGACCGCCTCTTCGATGGTGCCGACCATGTAGAAAGCCGCCTCCGGCAGATGATCGTACTTGCCTTCGCAGATGGCGCGGAAACCCTTGATGGTGTCGGCGAGGTCGACGAACTTGCCCGGCGATCCCGTGAAGACCTCGGCGACGAAGAACGGTTGCGACAGGAAGCGCTCGATCTTGCGGGCGCGGGCGACCGCGATCTTGTCATCTTCCGACAGTTCGTCCATGCCGAGAATGGCGATGATATCCTGCAGCGACTTGTATTTCTGCAGCACCTGCTGAACCATGCGCGCGGTCTCGTAATGCTCCTGGCCGACGATGCTCGCCGACAGCATGCGTGAGGTCGAGTCGAGCGGATCCACGGCGGGGTAAATGCCCTTTTCCGAAATCGCGCGGTTCAACACCGTGGTGGCGTCAAGATGCGCGAACGAGGTGGCGGGCGCCGGGTCGGTCAAGTCGTCGGCCGGCACGTAGATCGCCTGCACCGAGGTGATCGAACCCTTGTGCGTGGTGGTGATGCGCTCCTGCAGCGCGCCCATGTCGGTGGCGAGCGTCGGCTGATAGCCCACGGCGCTCGGAATGCGGCCGAGCAGCGCCGACACTTCCGAGCCCGCCTGGGTGAAGCGGAAGATGTTGTCGACGAAGAACAGCACGTCCTGGCCCTGGTCGCGGAAATGCTCGGCGACGGTCAGACCGGTGAGGCCGACGCGCGCGCGGGCGCCCGGCGGCTCGTTCATCTGGCCGTACACCAGTGCGCATTTGGAGCCTTCGCCACCGCCCTTCTTGTTGACGCCGGATTCGATGAACTCGTGATAGAGGTCGTTGCCTTCGCGGGTCCGCTCGCCGACGCCGGCGAACACCGAATAGCCGCCGTGGGCGCGCGCGACGTTGTTGATCAGCTCCTGAATCAGCACGGTCTTGCCGACGCCGGCGCCGCCGAACAGGCCGATCTTGCCGCCCTTGGCGTAAGGCGCCAGCAGGTCGACGACCTTGATGCCGGTGACCAGAATCTCGGCTTCGGTGGACTGGTCGGTGTAGCTCGGCGCTTCCTGGTGGATCGCGCGCATGCTTTCGGCCTTGACCGGGCCCTGTTCATCGACCGGCTCGCCGATCACGTTGATGATGCGACCGAGCGTTCCGGCACCGACCGGCACCATGATCGGATTGCCGGTGTCGGTAACCTCGCCGCCGCGGACCAGCCCTTCGGTGGTGTCCATGGCGATGGTGCGCACCGTGGATTCGCCGAGATGCTGGGCGACTTCGAGCACCAGACGGCTGCCATTGTTGGTGGTCTCAATGGCATTCAGAATCGCCGGCAGATGGCCTTCGAACTGCACGTCGACGACGGCGCCGATGACTTGCGTGATGCGTCCGGTCTGGTTGGCGGGTGTAGCCATGAAACTCTCTCCTTCGAATTCTATCTAAGCGTCCGTCAGTTTGATCGCGTTGGCGCCGTTACATTGCCTCGGCGCCGGAGATGATTTCGATCAGCTCCTTGGTGATCTGGGCCTGACGGGTGCGATTGTAGATCAGGGTCTGCTTGCGGATCATGTCGCCGGCGTTGCGGGTGGCGTTGTCCATCGCGCTCATCTGGGCGCCGTAGAACGAGGCGTTGTTTTCTAGCAGCGCGCGGAAAATCTGCACCGCGAGATTGCGCGGCAACAGGCCGGCCAGGATCTCGTCTTCTTCCGGCTCATATTCATAAGACGTCGACGGACCGGCGTTCGCCGCCGGCGTTTCCACGACAAGCGGAATGATCTGCTGCGCGGTCGGGATCTGGGCGATGACCGACTTGAAGCGCGAATAGAACAGCGTGCAGACGTCGAATTCGCCGGCCACGAACCGCGCGATGACTTTCCTGGCGATATCCTCGGCGTTGACGAAACCGAGTTGGCGCACCGAGCGCAGATCGAGGTGTTCGACGATCTGCCTTTCGAACGTGCGGCGCAGCTGCTCGTAGCCCTTGCGGCCGACGCAGAAGAATTTGACTTCCTTGCCCTGGCTGATCAGCGCCAACGCCCGCTCACGGGCAAGCCGCACGATCGACGAATTGAACGCGCCGGACAGGCCGCGTTCGCCGGTGCAGACCAGGAGCAGATGCACCTGATCCTTGCCGGTACCGGCCAGCAGCATCGGCGCGCCGGGCGCGCCGGCGGCGGCGGTCGCGATGTTGGAGATCACCGCGTCCATTTTTTCGGCATAGGGACGCGCCGCCTCGGCGGCGGTCTGCGCGCGGCGCAGCTTCGAGGCTGCGACCATCTGCATCGCCTTGGTGATCTTCTGCGTCGCCTTGGTGGAGGCGATGCGGACCCGCATGTCTTTCAGTGAAGCCATTCTTTAGTTCACCCCGGCGATCCGATCCTCGATCCGACCGCAAGCCCCTCTTTCATCAGGCCCGGCGTTTGCGCCGGGCCGTGACGGCATATCAAGCAAAAGTCTTGGCGTAACCCTCGACCACACTCTTCAGCTTGGCGGCGGTGTCGTCGCTGAGATCGCGGGTGTCGCGGATGGTATTGAGAATGTCGACGTTCTTGCCGCGCAACAGCGACAGCAGGCCGTCCTCGAAGCCGCGCACCTTGCCGATCGGAAGCGCATCGAGATAGCCGTTGACGCCGGCATAGATCACCACGACCTGCTCTTCCATTTTCAGCGGCGAGAACTGCGGCTGCTTCAGGAGCTCGGTCAGGCGCGAACCGCGGTTGAGCAGGCGCTGCGTCGAGGCATCGAGATCGCTTCCGAACTGCGCGAACGCCGCCATTTCGCGGTACTGCGCGAGCTCGCCCTTGATCTTGCCGGCGACCTTTTTCATCGCCTTGGTCTGCGCCGAGGATCCGACGCGCGACACCGAAAGACCGACGTTCACCGCGGGGCGGATGCCCTGGAAGAACAGATCGGTCTCCAGGAAGATCTGGCCGTCGGTGATCGAGATCACGTTGGTCGGGATGTAGGCCGAGACGTCGTTGGCCTGGGTTTCGATGATCGGCAGCGCGGTCAGCGAGCCGGAGCCCTGCTCGTCGTTCAGCTTGGCGGCGCGCTCGAGCAGGCGGGAATGCAGATAGAATACGTCGCCGGGATAGGCTTCGCGGCCCGGCGGACGGCGCAGCAGCAGCGACATCTGACGATAGGCGACGGCCTGTTTGGAAAGATCGTCATAGATGATGACGGCGTGCATGCCGTTGTCGCGGAAATATTCGCCCATGGTGCAGCCGGTAAACGGCGCGATGTACTGCATCGGCGCCGGATCGGAGGCGGTGGCGGCGACGATGATCGAGTATTCCAGCGCGCCCTGCTCTTCCAAGACCTTGACGAACTGGGCAACGGTCGAACGCTTCTGGCCGATCGCGACATAGACGCAATACAGCTTGATCTTCTCGTCGGTCTGCGCGTTGAGCGGCTTCTGGTTGAGAATCGTGTCGAGCGCGATCGCGGTCTTGCCGGTCTGACGATCGCCGATGATCAGCTCGCGCTGACCGCGGCCGATCGGGATCAGCGCGTCGATCGCCTTGAGTCCGGTCGCCATCGGCTCATTGACCGACTTGCGCGGAATGATACCGGGGGCCTTGACGTCGACCCGCATCCGCTTGTCGGCCTGGATCGGACCCTTGCCGTCGATCGGATTGCCGAGCGCATCGACCACGCGGCCGAGCAGGCCCTTGCCCACCGGCGTATCGACGATGGCGCGGGTGCGCTTGACGGTCTGGCCTTCCTTGATCTCGCGGTCGGCGCCGAAGATCACGATGCCGACATTGTCGGTCTCGAGATTCAGCGCCATGCCGCGGGTGCCGTTCTCGAACTCGACCATCTCGCCGGCCTGGACGTTGTCGAGGCCATAGACGCGGGCGATGCCGTCGCCGACGGACAACACTTGTCCAACTTCGGAAACCTCAGCCTCCTGGCCGAAATTCTTGATCTGGTCCTTCAGGATCGCGGAAATTTCCGCGGCGCGGATGTCCATCAGCCTGCCTCTTTCATCGCGTGCTTGATCGAATTGAGTTTGGTGCGAAGCGAACTATCCACCATGCGGCTGCCCAGTTTGACGATGAGGCCACCGATGATCGAGGGATCGACTTTCACGTTGAGCGCAACGTCCTTGCCCGACACCGATTTCAGCGCGGCCTTGAGGGCGTCGAGATTCTTGTCGCTGAGCGTTTCGGCCACCGTGACGTCGGCGGTCGCCTCGCCCTTGAACTTCGCCACCAGGGCGCGGAACGCGCGGATCACGTCGCTGACAGCGAACAGCCGGCGGTTGGCGGTGAGAACTTTCAGGAATTTTGCGGAAATGCCGGAAATCCCGGCCTTGTCGAACACCGCCGCCAGCGCTTTCGACTGCGAATCCGCCGAAAACACCGGGCTGCGGACCAGGCGCTTCAGATCGGCGCTGCCCGCCAGCATGGCGTCGAACCTGTCGAGATCGGCCCTGACCGCGTCGATGGATTTCTCATCGCGCGCCAGTTCAAACAAGGCCGTTGCATAACGACCGGACACTCCCGAAACCGACGGATCTTCAGCAGCCACAAGCGCGCTCTTTTTGCTGTCAAACTCGCAAGGGAAAAACCGTCGCCACAATGCGGCGCCTAGCGATCCAAGCCCTTGGAATTCAAGCGGGACTTCGATTTTCGACCGGCACAGGCTGTGCCGGGATCGTTAAAATCGCGGCTTTGCTAACATAGCAAGAGCGCAGGTGCAACATGACGGCTGCGGCAGGCGATGCCTTGTCGCAGCCCGCTCGCCGAGGATCGCTGACGGCTGAGTCGGCGCATCCGCCGAGACCCATTTCACCACCGGCCGCCACGCGGCCACGCTCCACCGTTCCCGACAAAGCCGGTCGTTCGGCTCCGGGAGGCTTGGGTGGGCTGGCGGACAGAACGGCCGACCCCAACGAGCCATTCCATTATCGCATTACTTGCCAAGACAATGGCGGCGGCAGCGATAACTTCAGTTATCAGTAATCCCAAGTAATAAATTGGTTAATAATCAGGCATTCGGAAATATTACGGAATTTCTTTCGTTTATCTGTATTCGATAACAAGATGTTTCAGCCAAGGATAAAACGGTCTACTGCCCCTTTTATGCCTCATTAGGTCACCAAACGGCAATCACTCAAAACGGAGCGGGGGTTCCACTTGTCACACATGTGGCATTACTACATTGAGGGACAGATATATGGTAAATTTAAAAAAGCAGACACTGGGACGCATAACCCAGTCACGCACGGCGCTGGTTCTTTTCGCCGCAACTATAATGGCCGGTGGGAGCGCTACCGAAGCCTCGGCCAAGTCCTATAGACATCACCATCATCATGCTCATCACCATTTTCACCACGCCGCCGCGTCCGGTGCCGCTCCGGCCTGGCGCGACGCCAATGCCGCCATCACCGCGTCGACCGGCTCCCGGGGCAGCTTCTCGGGCATGGCCTCCTTTTACGGCAACGAATCCGGCAGCAAGACCGCCTCTGGCCAGCACTTCAACCAGAACGCCATGACCGCGGCCCACCGTACCCTGCCGTTCGGCACCAAGCTCAAGGTCACCCATGGCGACCGCAGCGTGGTCGTCACGATCAACGACCGCGGCCCGTTCATCCGCGGCCGGGTGCTGGACCTGTCGACGGGCGCTGCCCGCGCGATCGGCCTGACGAGTGCCGGCGTCGGCCGCGTCGTCGCAGAGGTCATGTAACCTCGTCAATCCAACAAGCTGGGTGAGCGTTGCGACCGCATCGGCCGCAGAACTCTCCGCGCACGTCGAAAACAAAGCCTGCCGTCAGAAATGTCGGCAGGCTTTTTCGTCATTCCGGGGCGATGCGCAGCATCGAACTACGATGTGCAATTGCACATCGGAGAATCTCGAGATTCCCCGGTGCGCGATTGCGCATCTGAGGTCTGGTCCTTCGGACCATCCCGGAATGACGGCTTTTCATAAAAAGCTCTGCGGATCGACGTCGACCTCGAGCTTGAGGTTGCCCTTGGTCTTCGGACCGGCGGCCAGCCATTCGCGCAGATATTCCGACAAATCGACATTGCGCAGCGATTTCACCAACAGGCGGAAACGGTAGCGGCCCTTGATCACGGCGAGCGGGGCCTCGGCGGGGCCGAGCACCTGGATCCGTTCATCGATCGGCGCCACCGCGGCCAGCTTGCGCGCGAAACCTTCCGCCGTTGGCCGGTCGCCCGCGGAAATGATCAGGCTTGCGAGGCGGCCGAACGGCGGATAATGGGCGCGCTCGCGGGCCTCGATTTCACTGGCGTAAAAGGCCTCGCGGTCGCACGCCACCAGCGCCTTCATCACGGGGTGTTCGGGTTGATGGGTCTGCAGGTAGCCGACGCCGCGGCCCTGATCGCGCCCGGCGCGCCCGATCACCTGGTTGAGCAGCTGAAACGTGCGCTCGGCGGCGCGCGGGTCGCCATTGCTCAAGCCCAGATCGGCGTCCACCACGCCGACCAGATTGAGCCGCGGAAAATGATGGCCCTTGGCCACCAATTGCGTGCCGATAATGATGTCGACGCGGCCTTCCGCGATCTCGTTCAATTCGCTGCGCATGGTCTCGATCGAGGTGATCAGGTCGCTCGACAGCACCATGGTGCGCGCATCCGGAAACAGGCCCGCCGCCTCTTCCTGCAGCCGCTCGACGCCGGGTCCGACCGCCACCAGCGATTCTTCCGCCGCGCAATTCGGACAGACATGCGGACGCGGCATCGAGAAGCCGCAATGATGGCAGACGAGCCGCTGGCGAAACCGGTGATCGACCAGCCAGGCGTCGCAGATGGTGCAGGCAAAGCGATGCCCGCAGGCCCGGCACAAGGTCAGCGGCGCGTAGCCGCGGCGGTTGAGGAACAGCAGCGCCTGCTCGCGCCGCTCGACCGCGATCCGGATTTGCTCGGCGAGCCGCGGCGAGATGAAATGGCCGCGCGGAGGAGCTTCGCGCCGCAGATCGATCGCCTCGATATGCGGCATGTGCTGGCCGCCGAACCGCGACGGCAGCACGATGCGCTGATAGCGGCCCTTGCGCGCGTTGACCTCCGTCTCGACCGACGGCGTTGCCGAGGCCAGCACGATCGGGATTTTCGCGATATGCGCGCGCACCACCGCCATGTCGCGGGCGTGGTAATGCGCGCCTTCGTCCTGCTTGTAGGCCTGGTCGTGCTCCTCGTCGACGACGATCAGCCCGAGATCGGCGTAAGGCAGAAACAGCGCCGAGCGCGCCCCCACCACGACCGCCGCTTCGCCCGCCGCTATCGCGGCCCAGTTGCGTTGCCTCGTGCGCGGGGTCAGTTCGGAATGCCATTCCAGCGGCCGCACGCCGAAACGCCGCGAAAAGCGATCGAGGAACTGACCGGTCAATGCGATCTCCGGCATCAGGATCAGCGACTGCCTGCCGCGACGGAGCGTTTCGGCGATCGCCTCGAAATAGACCTCGGTTTTGCCCGAGCCGGTGACGCCGTCGAGCAGCGCGACATGAAAGCTGCCATTGGCCGCCAGCGCGCGCATCGCATCCACCGCGGTGCGCTGCTGACGGGAAAATTCGGGCAGCGCGAATGACGGATCGGGCGCGGGCGGCGCCGGTGCCCGCGGCATCGCTTCCGTCGCCAGCGTGCCTTCGTCGACCAGCCCATCGACGACGCCGACGCTGACGCCGGCTTCCCTGGCGGCGTCCGACTTGCCGTGCAACAGGCCGTCCGACAACAGCTCGATCAGCCGCCGCCGTGCTGGCGTCAAGCGCTGCGGCGGTTTGCCGACCAGCCGCACCCCCAGCCGCACCCACTCGGGGCCGAGATGCTCGCCCATCCGCAACGTCATCCGCAGCACCATGCCGCGCGCCGACAGCGTGTAGTTGGCGACCCAATCGACGAGCGTGCGCAGTTCCGCCTTCAGCGGCGGCACGTCGAGCTTTTCGCCGACGTCCTTGAGGCGATTGTGCAGGCGCGGATCGGGGTTGGCGTTTTCAGCCCACACCACAGCGACCACCTCGCGCGGTCCGAGCGGCACGCACACGACATCGCCGGGCGCCAGCTCCATGCCGCGGGGCACCCGGTAGGAATAGTTCTGGTTGAGCGCGACCGGCACCAGCACATCGACGACGCGCGTCGACGTTGCGGAGGATGGCGAGGCGCGCGGGGAATGGTCCATTGGAGAATCAGATCAGAGGAGTTTGAGCCAATCTAAAGCGTTTTCAAGCGAAGTGGAGACCGGTTCGCGTCGAGAAAACGCGTCAAACCAAGAATCTAGAGCCCCGTTTCGATTCAATCGAAACGGAAAAGGCTCTAGGATCACCAGCCGTACCGGACCAGCAGTCCGGCCCGGTATTGAAGCGAATATCCCGGCCTGCCGCGGCGGTTCACCAAAGGTAAACGAGAAGGATGTGATAATATTGGCCATTCGGTCGAGAATCCGAAAGACAGCCAATGGCCAAGCCAATCCCTGCCATTCAGCCCATCGAACTTGACTGCGCCGCCGGCGATCTGACGCTGGAGATGACGCGCTGGCTTTCGCATCTGCGCGCCGAGCGCAGGCTGTCGCCGAAGACATCGGAGGCCTATGCCCGCGATCTCCGTCAATTCCTGGAATTCCTCGGCGGGCACTGGGGCGCGCGGGTGACGCTTGCCGGCTTTGCTGCGCTTGAGGCCAGCGACGTCAGGGCATTCATGGCGATGCGGCGCGCCGCCCATATCGGCGGCCGTTCCCTGATGCGGGCGCTGGCGGGCCTGCGTTCGTTCGGACGCTTCCTCGAACGCGAAGGCAAGGGCAAGGTCGGCGCGCTGTCGGCGATACGCGCGCCCAAGGTCGGCAAGAGCCTGCCGAAGCCGATCCAGATGGCGGCGGCCAAGCGATTCGCCGACGCCGATGAACGCGCCGGCGAGACCCGCGATCCCTGGATCTGGGCGCGCGACGCCGCCGTGATGGCGCTGCTCTACGGATCGGGCCTGCGCATCTCCGAGGCGCTCGGACTAAAACGCCGCGAGGTGCCGTTGCCCGGCGCCGGCGATGTCCTGATTGTCACCGGCAAGGGCAACAAGACCCGCATGGTGCCGGTTTTGCAAAACGTGCTGGCGCTGGTTCAGGCGTATGTGGCGATGTGCCCGCATCCCTTACCGGCCGAAGGGCCGATCTTTGTCGGCGCCCGCGGCGGTCCCCTGAACGCCCGCATCATTCAACTGACCATGGAACGGCTGCGCGGCGCGCTGGGCCTGCCCGATAGCGCGACGCCGCATGCGCTGCGACATTCTTTCGCAACCCATCTTCTGAGCCGCGGCGGCGATCTGCGCGCGATCCAGGAGTTGCTCGGCCATGCGTCGCTCTCGACCACGCAGATCTATACCGGGATCGACAGCGAGCGGCTCTTGGAAGTCTACCGCACCGCGCATCCCCGCGCCTGAGATCGGCTGATTTTCACACCCTGACGCGTTCCCGTTCCGCTTGGCCCTTGCGCTCGCCTTATCGTTCGGTCCATCGTTGGATCTTGAGCCGCGCATGATCTTGTCGCCAAAACGCTCACACTTTGGCGGATCATGCGCTTCGGGCAGGGAGAGAATCATGAGCGCGCAGGAAAGCATGGAGCACGCCGAACACGCAGAACATGCGTCCGGCGAAAACAAGAAGATCGCGCTCCTGATCGCCGTGATCGCGCTGTTTCTCGCGCTGTCGGAAACGCTGGGCAAGGGCGCCCAGACCGAATCGATCAGCAAGAATGTCGAGGCTTCGAACCTGTGGGCATTCTTTCAGGCCAAGAGCATCCGCCGCACGGTCGTCCAGGCCACGTCGGACCAGGCCAAGCTCAGCCTCGGCGTCATGGGCGACGCCGCAGCCAAGGCGGCGCTGCAAAAGCAGATCGATGAATGGCAGAAGACCGCCGCGCGCTACCGCTCGGAACCCGAAACCGGCGAAGGTTCGGAGCAACTATCCGAACGCGCCAAGCACGCCGAGAAAGAGCGCGACCTCGCCACCGCGAAGTATCACCACTTCGAGCTCGCTTCCGCTGCCTTCCAGATCGGTATCGTGCTGGCCTCGGCCACCATCATCACCGGCATCATCGCGCTGGCCTGGATCTCGGGCCTGCTGGCCCTGGCCGGCGTTGGCTTTACCGTGCTCGGCATGGTCGCGCCGCACGCGCTGCATTTGGCCCTGTGAGAGCGGCGTGTAGTCGTTTGTTTTGACGCGTTTTCTTCACGCGAACCGCTGTCCACTTCGCTCGAAAACGCTCTCTACCGCGCTTCGCGCACGCTTTTGCGGAAGCGCTGGATCAGCCGCAGCATCCGCGATGACCAGCCGCTGCCGTCGCCGCGCAACACGTCGATGATTCGCCGCTTGAACGGCTCGACCAATGCGGCCGCCTTCGCCCGCAACGCCATGACGAATTCATAGAGCGTTTCGAACCATTCCATTTCCAGCAGTTTCGAGCGCGTCACGTCGAACAGGAAGGCTGTCACGCCGACACCCACGAGTTTTGCGAACATGATGGTGAAAATAGCGCTCATCCAATATTCATGGGTGAGCAGCCAGAATCCGACCAGCTTCAACGGAAACAGCGGAGCCACCGGCACGATGAAGACGACCAGCGTCATCGCCGGCGACAGGGTATCGACGCGCTCGGCCAGCCAATGCTTGAAGGCGCGCAGCGGAATTTTCGCGACCGCCCAGGCCACGATCGGCTCGAGGTGATCCCACAGCCATGCCTCGATCAGGAAGACGACCGCAAGCAGGACCCAGATCGGTTGAAGGAGGCGGCGCAGCATCAATGTCATCCCGGCCCAACTTCAGCCGGGCAAGATCACATATGTATCGCGCGCTTGCCAACCGCAAGCGCGGCTTCCTTGATGGCCTCCGAGCGGGTCGGGTGGGCATGGCAGGTCCGCGCCAGATCCTCGGCGGAACCGCCAAACTCCATCAATACCGCCGCTTCGTGGATCATTTCGCCGGCCTCGCGGCCGACAATATGCACGCCGAGTACCCGATCGGTCTTCGCATCTGCGAGAATCTTCACAAATCCGTCCGTGGTCTGGTTGACCTTGGAGCGGCCGTTGGCGGTGAACGGGAACTTGCCCGACGTGTAGGCCACGCCGGCTTGCTTCAGTTCCTCCTCGGTCTTTCCGACCGCCGATACTTCCGGTGTGGTATACACGACACCAGGGATGACCTCGTAATTCACGTGTCCGGCCTGGCCGGCAAGGATTTCCGCAACCGCGACGCCTTCGTCCTCGGCCTTGTGCGCGAGCATCGGGCCCGCGACGACATCACCGATCGCATAAACGCCCTTCACGCTGGTCGCAAAGTGGTGGTCGATCTGCACCCGGCCGCGATTGTCGAGCGCGACGCCGGCTTCCTTCAAACCGAGGCCCTCGGTGTAGGGAGCGCGGCCGATCGCGACCAGCACGATATCGGCTTCCAGCGTTTCCGCAGGCCCGCCCGCGGCCGGTTCGATCTTCGCGACAAGCGTCTTGCCGGAAGTGTCGACGCCGGTGACCTTGGCGCCGAGCTTGAACGCAAAGCCCTGCTTCTCAAGGATGCGCTGGAATTGCTTCGCCACCTCGCCGTCCATGCCCGGCAAGATACGATCCAGAAATTCCACCACCGTGACCTGCGCGCCGAGCCGGTGCCAGACCGAGCCAAGTTCAAGCCCGATCACGCCGGCGCCGACGATCAGAAGCTTGCCGGGCACCTTGTCCAGCGAAAGCGCGCCGGTCGACGATACAATGCGCTTCTCGTCGATCTCGACGCCTTTCAGCCGCGCGACATCCGAGCCGGTGGCGATGACAATGTTCTTGGTCTCGACGATTTGCGTCTTGCCGTCATTGCCGGACACCTCGACCTTTCCGCTGCCGAGGATCTTTCCCTTGCCGCTGATGACGTCGATCTTGTTCTTCTTCATCAGGAACTCGACGCCCTTGACGTTGCCGTCGATGCCCTGCTGCTTGAAGTTCATCATCGCCGGCAGATCGAGTTTCGGCGCGGGAACGCTGACCCCCATCTTCGCAAAGGAGTGACCGGCCTCCTCGAACATTTCGGACGCATACAACAGCGCCTTCGACGGCATGCAGCCGACGTTCAGGCAAGTGCCGCCCAGCGTGGCGTTCTTCTCGACCACGGCGACTTTGATGCCGAGCTGCGCCGCGCGGATCGCGCACACATACCCGCCAGGACCGGTGCCGATAACAACAAGATCGTAAGTGGCCATGATTGAAGTCCCGTAGCTGGATAATGTGACAGGCCTTAGCGCCCGCCCGACACGTCGAGAATGGCGCTGGTCACATAGGACGCATCGTCCGACATCAGCCAGATAATCGCATTGGCGATTTCGTGCGCGGTGCCGACGCGCTTCATCGGCACCATGTGGCTAAGCCGGTGGGCGCGGTCGGGCTCGCCGCCAGAGGCGTGAATTTCGGTATCGATCAATCCGGGCCGGATCGCCGCGACGCGAATTCCCTCGCCGGCGACTTCGTGGCCGAGGCCGACGGTAAAGGAATCGATGGCGCCCTTGGAGGCCGCATAATCGACATAGGTGTTGGGCGAACCAAGTTTCGCCGCGACCGACGACAGGTTGACGATAACCCCGCCCTTGCCACCATGGCGCGTCGACATCCGCTTCACCGCTTCGCGGGCACAGAGGATGCTGCCGGTGACGTTGACTGCCATCATGCGCTGGATCCGCTCGGAAGACATTTCGTCGACCCGCGAGGTCGTCCCGACGATGCCGGCGTTGTTGACCAGCGCCCGCAACGTTCCGAAGGCGTCGGCAGCCTTGAACAGAGCGAGGATATCCTTCTCGCTGCCGACATCGCATTTCACCGCGATCGCCTTGCCGTTCTTGGCCTCGATCGCGGAGACCACGCTCTGCGCCGCGGCTTCATTGCTGGCATAGCCGACGCAGACCCGATAGCCGCGGGCGGCCGCGGCGAGCGCGGTGGCACGGCCGATGCCGCGGCTTCCACCGGTAATGATCACAACCTTGTCGGTCAATGTAGCCCCCTAATTATCTGCATATAAGCCGCGACAGCATCATGACCTTGAAGGTTCAGTTATCGACCAAGTTGCGGTGAGGTCAGGATTCTCAATCGTCTCGCCCGTTGAACGGAGCCTGTATTGCCCTGGCTTTGCGTGATGAAACGCCCGCAAATCCGGGGGCAATGTTTTGATCTCCCCGGCCAGCTTGCCCTCGCAAGCAATTTCGAGGCCCTTCGTCGCGTCCACGCTGACAATGCGGCCGAAGTATTGTACTTGCGAAATCACCCTCTCTCCATCTGCTGCCAGACAGGTAATGCCTACCAGCACCAATAGGCCGACAAAACCCTCTGCTTCCTCCCGATCCCACTTCGGCCGATCATCCAGATCTCCAGATGGCATCCACGGTGGGGCAGGTGCACTTTCATCTGACACAACGTCGTCCGATCAGAGGTCCAGCACCAGCCGCGCCGGATCCTCCAGGCTTTCCTTGACGCGCACCAGGAACGTCACCGCTTCCTTGCCGTCGATGACGCGGTGATCATAGGACAGCGCCAGATACATCATCGGACGGATCTCGACCTTGCCGCCGATCGCAACCGGACGATCCTGAATCTTGTGCATGCCGAGAATGCCGGACTGCGGCGCGTTCAGGATCGGCGTCGACATCAGCGAACCGTAGATACCGCCATTGGTGATGGTGAAGGTGCCGCCCTGCATCTCGTCGATCTTGAGCTGGCCGTCGCGGGCGCGGCGGCCGAAATCGGCGATGCTCTTTTCGATCTCGGCGATCGACTTGTGATCGCAGTCGCGCACCACCGGCACGACGAGGCCCTTGTCGGTGCCGACGGCGACGCCGATGTGGTAATAATTCTTGTAGATCAGGTCGGTGCCGTCGATCTCGGCGTTGGCGGCCGGAATGTCCTTCAGCGCCTGCACGCAGGCCTTGGTGAAGAAGCCCATAAATCCCAGTTTGCTGCCGTGCTTCTTCTCGAACACGTCCTTGTATTGCGACCGCATCGCCATGATGTGGCTCATGTCGACCTCGTTGAAGGTCGTCAGCATCGCCGCGGTGTTCTGGACGTCCTTCAGGCGACGCGCGATGGTCTGGCGCAGCCGCGTCATCTTGATGCGCTCTTCGCGGGCGGCGTCGTCGGCGGGCGAGGGCGCGCGGACCTGCACCGCCGCGGCGGGCTGATTGATCGGTGTCGGCGCGGAGGCGGCCTTCTCGATCGCGGCCAGCATGTCGCCCTTTGTCACCCGTCCATCCTTGCCGGAGCCGGGGACGGTTGCGGCGTCGATGCCGGTTTCGGCGGATATCTTGCGTACTGACGGCGCCAGCGGCGCGTCGGACGGCGCTGCCTTCGCAGCCGGCGCGGGTGCAGCGGGGGAAGGCGGCGGCGGCGCCTTGGCGGGCGCAGCGGCCGGTTTGGCGGCGGCTCCCGCTGCACTTTCATTGATCTGCCCGAGTAGCGCGCCAACCGCGACGGTTTCGCCATCCTTGGCGATGATGTCGCCAAGCGTGCCGGCGGAAGGGGCCGGGACCTCGATGGTGACCTTGTCGGTCTCCAGCTCGACCAGCGGCTCATCGACCGCGACGGCGTCGCCGGCCTTCTTGAACCAACGGCCGATAGTGGCTTCGGTCACGGATTCGCCGAGCGTCGGCACGCGAATTTCAGTCATGATGTGTGTCCTCAAATGCCCTCTGTGGTCATCGTCCGCGAAGGCGGATGATCCAGTAATCCGTGACCATCGTGATAAAAAAGAACGGCGCGGGTTACCGGATGCCCCGCTCTCGCGGGGCATGACGCGTGATGGATTCCTAGTTCAGCGCCTCATCCAGTAGCGCCTTGAGCTGTGCCAGGTGCTTCGACATCAAACCGGTGGCGGTTGCCGCCGACGCCGCCCGCCCGGCGTAACGCGGCCGCTTGTGCGGTGCGTTGACCTGGTTCAGCACCCATTCGAGATACGGCTCGATGAAGTGCCACGCGCCCATGTTGCGCGGCTCTTCCTGGCACCAGACCAGCTCGGCATTCTTGAAGCGGGCGAACTCCGCCACCAGCGCCTTGAGCGGCACCGGATAAAGCTGCTCGACCCGCATCAGGTAGATGTCATCAATGCCGCGCTTCTCGCGCTCCTCGTAAAGGTCGTAATAGACCTTGCCCGAGCACAACACGATGCGGCGGATCTTGTCGTCGGCCACCAGCTTGATCTTCTCGTCCGGCAGCATCTGGGCGTCATCGTAGAGGATGCGGTGGAACGTGGCGTCCCTGCCCAGTTCGTCGAGCCGCGAGACCGCGCGCTTGTGCCGCAGCAGCGACTTCGGCGTCATCACAATCAGCGGCTTGCGGATCTCGCGGTGCAATTGGCGCCGCAACGCATGGAAGTAATTGGCGGGCGTGGTGGGATAGACCACCTGCATATTGTCTTCGGCGCACATCTGCAGAAAGCGTTCGAGCCGCGCCGAGGAATGCTCCGGGCCCTGCCCCTCATAGCCATGCGGCAGCAGGCAGACGAGCCCGGACATGCGCAGCCATTTGCGCTCGCCCGAGGAGATGAACTGGTCGAACAACACCTGCGCGCCATTGGCGAAGTCGCCGAACTGCGCTTCCCACATCGCCAGCGCATTCGGTTCCGCCAGCGAGTAGCCATACTCGAAACCGAGCACGGCCTCTTCGGACAACAGCGAGTTGATGACTTCATAGTGGCCCTGATCGCCGCCCAGATGATTGAACGGCGTGTAGCGGCTCTCGTCTTCCTGATCGATCAGCACCGAGTGGCGTTGCGAGAACGTGCCGCGCTCGGAGTCCTGTCCGGACAGCCGCACGTGATGACCTTCCTGCAGCAATGTGCAGTACGCCAGCGCCTCGCCGGTCGCCCAGTCGATGCCGATGCCGCTGTCGATCGCCTTCGACCGATTATCCAGGAAGCGCTGGATAGTGCGATGAACCCGGAAGCCGTCCGGCACCTTGGTGATCTTGCGGCCGATATCCTTCAAGATCGCAACGTCGACGCCGGTGACGCCGCGGCGCGCATCTTCTTCCTGATCGGCCGACTTGAATCCGGCCCATTTTCCGTCGAGCCAGTCGGCCTTGTTGGGCTTGTAGCCCGAGCCTGCCTCGAGCTCGGCATCGAGCCGCGCCCGCCAGTCGGCCTTGGCCTTGTCCACTTCGCCCTGGGTCATCACGCCTTCGGCGACCAGCCGCTTGGCGTAAATCTCCAGCGTGGTCGGATGCGAGGCGATCTTCTTGTACATCACCGGCTGGGTGAACGCCGGCTCGTCGCCCTCGTTATGGCCATGGCGGCGATAGCAGAACATGTCGATGACGACGGGCTTGTGGAATTTCTGCCGGAACTCGATCGCGACCTTGGCCGCGAACACCACGGCTTCCGGATCGTCACCGTTCACATGGAAGATCGGCGCGTCGATCATCTTCGCCACGTCGGACGGATAGGGCGAGGAGCGCGAATAGCGCGGATAGGTGGTGAAGCCGATCTGGTTATTGACGATGAAGTGCAGCGAACCGCCGGTGCGATAACCCTTCAGGTCGGACAGCCCAAAGCATTCCGCGACCACGCCCTGCCCTGCGAACGCCGCGTCGCCATGCATCAGCAGCGGCAGCACCGAAATCCGCATATCCGGCGGATCGCCGTGTTGGTCCTGCTTGGCGCGCACCTTGCCGAGCACCACGGGATCAACGATCTCCAGATGCGAGGGGTTGGCGGTCAGCGACAGATGGATCCTGTTGTTGTCGAATTCGCGGTCCGACGATGCGCCCAGATGATATTTGACGTCGCCGGAACCTTCGACCGCGTCGGGATTGACTGAGCCGCCCTTGAACTCGTGAAACAGCGCGCGATGCGGCTTGCCCATCACCTGCGTCAGCACGTTGAGGCGGCCGCGATGCGGCATGCCGACGACGATCTCCTTCACGCCGAGATTGCCGCCGCGCTTGATGATCTGCTCCAGCGCCGGGATCAGCGATTCCGCGCCGTCGAGTCCGAAACGCTTGGTGCCGGTAAACTTCGTATCGCAGAATTTCTCGAAGCCTTCGGCTTCGACCAGCTTGTTGAGGATCGCGCGCCTGCCCTCGCGGGTGAAGCTGATTTCCTTGTCCGGCCCCTCGATGCGCTCCTGGATCCAGGCCTTCTGCGCGGCGTTGGTGATGTGCATGAACTCGACGCCGAGCGTCTGGCAGTAGGTGCGTTCGCAGATCGCCACGATTTCGCGCAACGTGCCGTATTCGAGGCCGAGCACATGGTCGAGGAAGATTTTCCGGTCGAAATCGGCCTCGGTGAAGCCATAGGAGCGCGGATCGAGCTCTTCGCGGTCGCGCGGCGCCTCGATTCCAAGCGGGTCGAGGTTGGCGTGGAAATGGCCGCGCATGCGGTAGGCCCGGATCAGCATCAGGGCGCGCACGGAGTCGCGCGTGGCCTGATGGATATCGGCCGCCGTCAGCTCGATTCCCTTGGCCTGCGCCTTGGCCGCGAGCCTGGTGCCGACCGACTTCTCGACTTCGATCCAGTTGCCGTCGAGCGCCGAGGTCAGTTCGTCGCGCGGCGTCGGCGGCCAATTGTCCCGGCCCCAGGACGGTCCTTCGGCGTTCTTGCGGACGTCTGCCGGCGTGTCTTTGAGGCTTTTGAAGAACGCCTGCCACTCGGCGTCGACCGAAGCGGGGTCATTCTCGTAGCGGGCGTAAATGTCGTCGATGTAGGGGGCGTTTGTGCCCTGCAAAAACGAGGAGAGGGCAAAAGCGGCGTTCGCGTCCTGGCGAGACATGGTGGCGTCCTGGTGATTTTTAGTTCGCGCGTGGAAGACGGCGCGGCGGCTGGTCCGGCAACCGGACCAGCAGGGTAAAGAACCTCTACCCTATTTAAGGCGAATATTCGCGCCGAAAAGAGCCAAGAAATGAATTAAGACTTCAATTTTTCGACAAGGGTCTTTCCGAGCCTTGCAGGCGACGGAGAGACGGTAATTCCGGCCGATTCCATGGCCGCGGACTTGGAACCGGCGTCGCCCTTGCCGCCCGAAATGATCGCGCCGGCATGGCCCATACGCCGTCCCGGAGGGGCCGTAACACCCGCGATGAAGCCGACCATCGGCTTCTTGCGGCCGCGCTTGGCCTCATCTTTCAGGAATTGGGCGGCATCTTCCTCGGCCGATCCGCCGATTTCGCCGATCATGACGATCGAGGTCGTCTTGGGATCGGCCAGGAACATTTCCAGCACGTCGATGAATTCGGTGCCTTTGACCGGATCGCCGCCGATGCCGACCGCGGTGGTCTGGCCGAGTCCCTCCTGGGAGGTCTGGAACACCGCTTCATAGGTCAGCGTGCCGGAGCGCGAGACGATGCCGACATTGCCGGGCTTGAAGATATTCGCCGGCATGATGCCGATCTTGCATTCGCCCGCGGTCATGACGCCCGGGCAATTCGGCCCGATCAGCCGTGATTTCGATCCGCTCAGCGACCTTTTGACCCGCACCATGTCGAGCACCGGGATACCTTCGGTGATGCATACGATCAGCGGAATTTCCGCGTCGATCGCCTCACAGATCGCATCCGCCGCACTCGGCGGCGGCACATAGATCACAGAGGCATCGGCGCCGGTCTTCTCGCGCGCTTCGGCGACGGTATCGAACACCGGCAGGCCGAGATGCGTCGCGCCGCCTTTGCCCGGCGAGGTGCCGCCGACCATCTTGGTGCCGTAAGCGATCGCGGCTTCCGAATGGAAGGTGCCGTTCTTGCCGGTAAAGCCCTGGCAGATGACTTTGGTATTCTTGCCGATCAGGATGGACATGATTGAGGGTGCTTTCGCGAGACGTTCGGTAAGGGGTCAGTGAATCCGCCGGTAGACGCCGGTGAGCACGTCGGCCCACCCTTCCGCGTCAGGCGAGAACTGGATTTTCATGGCGTAGCTGTTGTCGTCGATGACTTCGTAGACGTGGCGCGCATTGCCGCGCAGTGAGCCGCGCACCAGGACCAGCGATTGGCCGGTCCAGCCGCCGGAGGCCGGCGACGGCGGGTAGTAGCCGAGTGAATCGTGCCAGAACAATTTGTAGAGCCGGTCCTCGCGGTCATAGGTGAACACGCCATGGGTGGCGAAGGATTCCTTGCCGTCGCGGGTCTGACGCGTATCCTGGATCAGATAGAAGCCGTTGAGATCGATGCGGGCTGCGACATGCGAGGTCGCTGGCCCGCCCTCGGTCCAGCGCGACGGATGCACCATCTCCTCGCCGGCCCACTCGCCCGCGAACACCGCAAGCTTGCGATGCTCCTGCAGCGGCGTCGGTGCGACGAGATGATCGGCGGGCATCGGCCTACCCTCCCTTGACGGCCTTGACGATCTTCTGCGCGGCGTCGTCGAGGTCATCGGCCGACAGCACGTTGAGGCCGCTCTCCCGGATGATCTTCTTGCCGGCCTCGACATTGGTGCCCTCGAGCCGCACCACCAGCGGCACCTTGAGGCCCACTTCCTTCACCGCGGCGACCACGCCGTCGGCAATGATGTCGCATTTCATGATGCCGCCGAAGATATTGACCAGAATACCCTTCACGCTGGGATCGGCGGTAATGATCTTGAAGGCGGCCGCGACCTTTTCCTTGCTGGCGCCACCGCCGACATCGAGGAAGTTCGCCGGCTCCATGCCGTAGAGCTTGATGATGTCCATGGTCGCCATCGCGAGGCCGGCGCCGTTGACCATGCAGCCGATGGTGCCATCGAGCGCGACGTAGTTGAGGTCGTATTTCGAAGCTTCGATTTCCTTGGCGTCTTCCTCGGTCTCGTCACGCAGCGCCACCACGTCGGGATGGCGAAACAGCGCGTTGTCGTCGAACGACACCTTGGCGTCGAGGACCCGCAGCTGGCCCTGCTTGGTGACGACCAGCGGATTGATCTCCAGCATCGCCATGTCCTTGGCGATAAAGGCCGTGTAGAGCTGCGTCACCAGTTTTTCGGCCTGCTTGGCGAGATCGCCGGACAATTTCAGCGCCTTGGCGACGGTGCGGCCGTGATGGGCCATGATGCCGGTCGCGGGGTCGACCGAGAAGCTGACGATCTTCTCAGGGCTGTTGTGCGCGACGTCCTCGATGTTGACGCCGCCCTCGGTGGAAACCACGAACGACACTTCGGAGGTTTCGCGGTTGACCAGGATCGAAAGATAAAACTCCTTGTCGATGTCGGAGCCTTCCTCGATGTAGAGCCGGTTGACCTGTTTGCCGTGCGGCCCGGTCTGCACCGTGACCAGCGTCGCTCCCAGCATCTGCTTGGCGAATTCATTGACCTCGGCGACCGATTTGGCGATGCGGACGCCGCCCTTGTCGCCGGCGCTGGCCTCCTTGAATTTGCCTTTGCCGCGGCCGCCGGCGTGGATCTGGCTTTTCACCACCCAGACCGGACCGGGAAGCGTCTTCGCGGCCACGTCGGCATCGGCAGCCCGCAGCACCGGCACACCCCCGGAGATCGCAACCCCGAATTCGTGCAGCAGTGCCTTGGCTTGGTATTCATGGATGTTCATGCAGACGCTCCCCGAATCCTCATGCGCTTCAATCGGCAACGATACCCGTTTCAGATTGGTATACCATATGCCACACCGAGCGCAAATTCAAAATACTCTGTAATTCCATCGCGTTAGCCGCGTCTCGATTCCAGATCCACCGTAGACACCGGCGAATCTGGAAATCACCGTGTGCCGAAGATCGACCAGCCCGGCCGTCGGCCGGCAACTCACGGAGCGATCAGCGGCCGAGCAGATCGGGCGCGATCTTCTTGCAGGCATCGACCAGACCTTGCACCGCGCCAACCGACTTGTCGAAGGCTTCGCGGTCCTTGCCTGCGAGTTCGATCTCGACAATACGCTCGACGCCCTTCGATCCGATGACGACGGGCACGCCGACATACATGTCCTTCACGCCGTATTCGCCGTTGAGGTAGGCGGCGCAGGGCATCACGCGCTTCTTGTCCCTGAGGTAGCTCTCGGCCATCGCGATCGCGGAAGCCGCCGGCGCATAGAACGCCGAGCCGGTCTTCAGGAGGTTGACGATCTCGGCCCCGCCATTGCGGGTGCGGTCGACGATCTCGTCGATCCGGGCCTGCGAGGTCCATCCCATCTTGACAAGATCGGGCAGCGGAATGCCGGCCACGGTCGAATATCGCACCAGCGGCACCATGGTGTCGCCATGGCCGCCCAGCACGAAGGCGGTGACATCCTCGACCGAGACGTTGAATTCGTCGGCGAGGAAATAGCGGAAGCGCGAGGAATCCAGCACACCAGCCATGCCCACCACCTTCTTGTGCGGCATGCCGGAAGCCTTCTGCAGCGCCCACACCATGGCGTCGAGCGGGTTGGTGATGCAGATGACGAAGGCGTCGGGGGCGTATTTCTTGATGCCGGCGCCGACCTGCTCCATCACCTTGAGATTGATGCTCAAGAGATCATCGCGGCTCATGCCGGGCTTGCGCGGCACGCCGGCGGTGACGATGCAGACCTTGGCATTGTCGAGCGCCTCGTAGGAATTGGCGCCGGTGAAATGCGCGTCGAACCCGTCAACGGGCGAGGACTGCGCGATATCGAGCGATTTTCCCTGCGGCACGCCCTCGGCGATGTCGAACATCACGACGTCGCCCAGTTCCTTCAGGCCGACGAGGTGGGCCAGCGTTCCGCCGATCTGGCCGGAGCCAATCAAAGCAATTTTGTCGCGCGCCATGGGAAATCTGTCCTTTGAACGTACGGAGGTGGATCGAAGAAAGATTGACTGGCTGGTTATCCCTTTCGCCCGACCCGTTCAAGCCGGGGCATGCTCAATTGTCGGTCTTGCCTCGATTTCGATCAGACCGCTTTTGTCATTCCGGGATGGTCCGAAGGACCAGACCCGGAATCTCGAGATTCCGGGCTCGTTCGCTTCGCTCGCGCCCCGGAATGACAGCAACAGTGATCAGGTCTCCACGAGCCCCGTGCTCGAACCGCTGGCCGCGGAATCCTTGTGTCCGTGCGGCAGCGCCAGATAGGATTCCGAACTCATCTCGATCAGCCGCGACGAGGTCCGCTTGAATTCGTTCGCCTCATTGCCCTCGCTCGCGACATATAACGACAGCGGATCAGCTTCGGCCGAAGCCATCAGCTTCACGCCGTTGTCATAGAGGGTGTCGATCAGCGTAATGAACCGCTTGGCGGCGTTGCGCATCGCATAGTCCATCACGGGAATGCGGTCGATCATGAGGGTGTGGTAGTCGTGGGCCAACCGAAGGTAGTCGGAGGCGCCGAGCGGCTTTTCACAGATATCCGCGAAGGAAAATCGCGCGACGCCATGCGCCGAACACGGCACATGCAGGACGCGGCCCTTGATCGAGATATCGCGCGGCCTGCAGGGCGCATTGCCGCTCATGCTGACCCAGGCCTTGTCGAGCGCAGCGTCGGCGGCAGCGTCGGCCGGCACCAGCCACATTTTCACGCCCACAAGCTTTTCCAGCCGGAAATCAGTCCGCGCCTCGAGCCGCAGCACGTCCATATGTTCCGATATCTGCGCAATGAAAGGCAGAAACAGCGCCCGGTTCAGGCCTCCTTTGTAGAGCTCGTCGGGCGCAACATTGGAGGTCGCGACCACCACGGTACCGAGGTCGAACAGCTTGGCGAACAGCCGCCCCAGGATCATCGCGTCGGCGATGTCGGTGACGTGGAATTCGTCAAAACACAACAGCCAGACCTGGTCGAAAATCGAAGCGGCGGTGAGTGCGATCACATCGCCATCGGCGATCTCGCCACGCGCGATGTTCTGGCGGAAGCCGTAGATCCGCTCATGCACCTCGGCCATGAATTCGTGGAAGTGCGCACGGCGCTTGTGCTCGACCGCGCTGTGCTGAAAAAACAGGTCCATCAGCATGGTCTTGCCGCGCCCGACGTCGCCGTGAACATAGAGGCCGCGCGGCCGCGCATCGTCCTTGTCGGCGAACAGGCGGCCGAGCAGGCCCTGCTTGCGCAGCGGCTTGTAGCGCGCGAGGCGTTGGTCGAGGTCGGCGAAGGCTTCCGCGACCTCTTCCTGCGCGGCATCGGGCTCGATCGCGCCGGAGGAGACGAGAGCCTGATAATGGGCGCGGAACGATGCGGGCGGGGGAGACAGCATGGCCCCCTCTTACCGCCCCAAGCTTAAGAAAATTGCAAGCCGTGAATTGGTGCAGGGGCTATGCAAACTGCCCGTTGCCGACCCGAACGAAGATCGTCATCCCCGCGCAAGCGGGGATCCAGTACGCCGGGGCCTCTCGGCTCTGGC
This sequence comes from Bradyrhizobium sp., assembly GCF_004799445.1. Lineage (GTDB taxonomy): Bacteria > Pseudomonadota > Alphaproteobacteria > Rhizobiales > Xanthobacteraceae > Bradyrhizobium. Next base: position 140,429 of record NZ_SSNA01000059.1, on the reverse strand, counting down.
ACGCTCAGCTCTGGAATACTGGGTCACCCGGTCAAGCCGGGTGACGACGACAGTGGGTGGGCAAGCGCGTGCTTCACGCGCTCAGCGCGTAGGAATCCTCCACCACATAGGGGCCGCCGCCGGTCGAGGCACGCGAGGAAAACAGCACGAAGCGCGACGCCGTGAACACCCGGGTCGGGAAATAGCCGCGCACCGACAGGTAGTCCGCAACGTCCTGGGTGGAGGCGTCGCGGAGTCTTGCCAGGGTCACATGGGGGGTGAATTTGCGGCCCTCCGGATCGAGCCCGATGCGCTGCATCAGCCGCTCGAGCTCGGCCTGCAGTTCAATCAACGGCCGGCTCGGCACCACCTGGGCCACCACCGCGCGCGGCTTCTTTCCGCCGAAGCTGGAGAGGCCCTGCACGGCAACCTCGAACGGCTTGCGGTTGACCCGGAACAGCAGCGAGGCGATTTCGTTGGCCGCGATACCGTCGATATCGCCGATGAAGCGCAAAGTGACGTGATAATTTTCGGGGTCGATCCAGCGCGCGCCCGGCAGGCCGCCACGCAAAGAGGAAAGTGTCTGGCCGATCTCGGCCGGAATTTCCAGTCCAGTAAACAAACGCGGCATCGCAAGACTCCCGATGCTGGGGCGTGATCCCGAAAAGTGGACACCGGTTTCTCGGGAACGATCACGCCCTGTAACAAAGTCCGGTAACGAATCACCGATCGTTATTTTCTACCGTAGTTATGTGACTCTGCGAAGCATTCGGCGTGCCGCTCCGGGAAAACTACGGTGTTAGGGTTATCGCTGCCCGCTTTTCAGCTGCGTTGCCCGGATATCGCGCCGAGAAATGCCTCCACGCTGGGCAGGATGTTCTTGACGATCACCTCGACGCCCTCCGCCGTCGGATGCATGCCGTCCGCCTGATTGAGCCTGGCGTCGCCAACGACACCCTCGAGGAAGAACGGATACAATGCCACCCCAAGGGACTTGGCGAGGTCCGGATAGATCGCATTGAAACGGGCCGAATAATCACTGCCGTTATTCGGCGGCGCGAGCATCCCGCACAACAGAACCGCGATTCCGCGTGCCTTCAGCCGCGTCACGATGTCGGCCAAAGCCGCACGGGTGATCGCGGGATCGGTGCCGCGCAAGGCGTCATTGGCGCCAAGCTCGACGACGACGGCCTGGGTCCCCTCCGGCACCGACCAGTCGAGCCGGTCACGGCCACCCGAACTGGTGTCGCCGGAAACCCCGGCGTTCGTCATTTCAACCTCTATCCCTTTGACCTTTAATGCTTTTTGCAACTTCTCCGGAAACGCGTCGGAACCCGAAAGACCGAACCCCGCACTCAGCGAATCACCCAGCACGACCATCTTGACCGGCTTGGCCTCGACCGCCGCCGAGGTCTGGGCAAAGGCCGGTTCCACCCCCATCAGCGCCAGCCCCAACACGAGCATGTGCACGAACATCCGCGACAGCCCCTCGACCGCGCCGCCGGAAGTGCCATATGACCGAGCCATGGACAGTCTCATCGCACCCTCATCGTTGGCCGGCACCGAACCGGACACCATTTCCATCTCGAACGTCAATCTCTCGCTCGGCGCGGGGCCGGCCCGCGTCCATATCCTGAAAGATATCAGCCTTAGTGTGGCACCGGGCGAAGCGATCGGCCTGATCGGGCCGTCAGGCTCGGGGAAATCCACGCTGCTGATGGTGATGGCCGGACTGGAGCGTCCTGATAGCGGAGAGGTGGTGGTCAACGGTACCCCTTTCAATGCCCTCGATGAGGACGCGCTGGCGCGCTTTCGCGGTCGGCAGGTCGGCATCGTATTCCAGTCGTTTCACCTGATTCCGACCATGACGGCGCTGGAAAACGTTGCGGTGCCGCTGGAGCTCGCGGGCAATCCCGATGCGGCGCGGCGCGCGGCGCAAGAGTTGACATCGGTCGGTCTTGGCGACCGGCTGCATCATTATCCCACGCAATTATCCGGCGGCGAGCAGCAGCGCGTCGCATTGGCGCGGGCGCTGGCGCCCGATCCGGCCATTCTGGTCGCCGACGAGCCTACCGGCAATCTCGATGAAGCCACCGGCAAGCAGATCGTCGATTTGCTCTTCACCAAGCATGCCGAGCGCGGCATGACGCTGGTGCTGGTGACCCACGATACATCGCTGGCGCAGCGTTGTGACCGGGTGGTGCGGCTGCGCTCGGGCCGGATCGACGGACAGGTGGCGGAACGCGAAGCCGCTTCATGACGACGGTTTCCGAACCCATTGCCGGCGGCCGCGCCGCGTCGCTTCCCCTGCGCTATGCGTTACGCGAATTGCGCGGCGGCTTGCGCGGCTTTTACGTCTTCATCGCTTGCATCGCACTTGGCGTCATGGCGATCGCCGGCGTCGGCTCGGTGGCGGCCAGCCTCAGCGAGGGACTGGCGCGCGAGGGCCGCACGCTGCTCGGCGGCGACGTGGCCTTCTCCCTGTTCCAGCGCGAGGCCAAACCCGATGAAGTCGCGTTTCTGCGTTCGCGCGGCGAAGTTTCCGTCACGGCGACGCTGCGCGGCATGGCGCGCACCGGCGACGGCCGGCTTGCGCTGGTCGAGATCAAGGCCGTGGACGGCACTTATCCGATGCTCGGTGAGGTCGCGCTCGACCCGAAACTGCCGGTGGCGGATGTGCTGGCCGAGCGCGACGGGCTGTTCGGCGCGGCGGTCGATCAGACCTTGCTGGCCCGGCTCGATCTCAAGGTAGGCGACCGGGTCAGCATCGGCAGCGCGACGTTTCAGATTCGCAGCGTCCTCAGTGCCGAGCCCGACAAGCTCGCCGGCGGCCTCGGCTTCGGGCCGCGATTCCTGGCCAGCGAGGCCGGCCTTCGTGCCACTCAGCTGTTGCAACCCGGCAGCCTGGTGCGCTGGATCTATCGGGTAAGGCTGCCGGACAACTCGGCCGGCGATCGTGCCGCGACCGTGCTGGCCGACGATGCGAGGAGCGCGCTGCCGGAAGCCGGCTGGGAAATCCGCACCCGCGACAGCGCCTCGCCGCAACTCGAGCGCACCATCAGCCGTTTTACCCAGTTTCTCACCCTGGTCGGCCTTGCCGCGCTTTTGGTCGGCGGCGTCGGGGTCGCCAATGCCGTCAAGAGCCATATCGACCGGCGCCGCGATGTCATCGCCGCGTTCAAGGCGCTGGGCGCCACCGGCCGCGACGTCTTTGCGATCTACCTCACACAGGTGATCGTACTCGCCGTGATCGGCTCGGTGATCGGTCTTGCCGCCGGGGCCGCGCTGCCGTTCCTCATCGTCGATGTGTTCGGCAAATTGTTGCCGCTGCCGGTGGTGCCGGCGCTGCATGTCGATCAACTCGTGCTGTCATTCGTCTATGGCCTTTTGACCGCGCTCGCGTTCGGGCTATGGCCGCTGGGCCGCGTGCATGACGTGCCGGTGGCGGCGCTGTTTCGCGAAGCTGTGACCAGCCCGTGGCATCGCCCGCGCTGGCGCTACCTCGCCTTGATGGCCGCGGTGATCGCGCTCCTGATCGTGGTCGTGATCGGGCTCGCCTATGACAAGCGCGTCGCCACCGTGTTCGTGGTATCCTCGATCGCCGTGTTCGCGCTGTTGCGCGGCATCGCCGCCGGCTTGATGGCGCTGGCGCGCCGCCTGCCCCGGACGCGCGTCACCATGCTGCGTCTTGCCATCGCCAATATCTACCGGCCCGGCGCAATGACGCCCTCGGTGGTGATGTCGCTCGGTCTTGGTCTGACCGTGCTGGTCACGATCACGCAAATCGACGGCAATCTGCGGCGGCAATTCCTGGCGGCGCTGCCGGACCGCGCGCCGTCGTTCTATTTCATCGATATTCCCGCCACCGAAGCCGACCGCTTCAGCGCCTTCCTGAAACAGACCGCGCCGCAATCGACGGTCGAGGACGTGCCGATGCTGCGCGGCCGCATCGTCGCCGCGCGCGGCGTCAGGGCGGAAGACCTCAAACCCTCGACCGACAGCGAATGGGTGCTGCAGAGCGACCGAGGCCTCACCGCGACCGGCGAAATCCCCAAGGGCTCGAAAATCGTCGAAGGCCAATGGTGGGGCCCAAACTATGACGGGCCGCCGCTGATCTCAATCGAGAAGAAGATCGCCGACGGGCTCAGGCTGAAACTCGGCGACGAGATCGTCGTCAACGTGCTCGGTCGCGATATCCCGGCAACAATTGGAAACATGCGGACCGTCGACTGGCAGGGCCTCGGCATCAATTTCGTGCTGGTATTCTCGCCCAACGCCTTCAAGGGCGCGCCGCATACCCATATCGCGACCTTGACCGAGACCCACCCGGATTCCGCCGGCGACGCCCGAATCATCCGGTCGGTGGCCGACGCGTTCCCGATGGTCACCAGCGTGCGGGTGCGTGAAGCGCTGGAAACCATCGGCACGGTCGTCACCAACCTGGTGCTGGCGATCCGCGGCGCCAGTGCGGTCACGCTGATTTCGGCGGTTCTGGTGCTGGGCGGAGCGCTTGCCGCCGGCCATCGCCACCGCGTCTACGACGCGGTGATCCTCAAGACGCTCGGCGCGACAAGGGCGCGGCTGCTCGGGGCCTACGCGCTGGAATATCTGATGATCGGCTTTGCCACCGCGGTTTTCGGTGTCATCGCCGGCTCGGTGGCGGCCTGGCTGATCGTGACCCGGCTCATGACCCTGAGCTTCGTCTGGCAGGCCGGTAGCGCCGCCGGCGTGGTGGCGGCAGCGCTGGTCGTCACGGTAGGATTGGGGCTCGCCGGAACATTGCTGGCGCTGAACCAGAAGCCGGCCGCGGTGCTGCGAAATTTATAATATAAATTTTATACAACCGGCACGGCCGGGGGCAGCCGGCGCGGGGGCGGAATCCTGTCGGCCTAGCGACATTCGGCCGCGCATGGACGCTTGCGGTGGATGTGCTAGTTTCCCAAATATCAGTTTGGGTCAGGTGCTGTTTCATGACGCAAAATTAATGTCAGGAAAACACGGCATCTGGGATAGATTTTCTAGCTGGCGCCGCAACCCCTTGCGCTCCGCCAGACAACCAACGGGAATTCGACCATGTCGGACCTAGACCGCAACTATACGTCTCCTTTCGGCCGGGCCGCCGGGCGCGTTGACGCCGCGACCGTCGACGCCGGTCTGCGCGCCTACATGCTGCGCATCTACAATTACATGAGCATCGGCCTGGCCATCACCGGGCTGGCCGCGCTCGGCGTCTATATGCTGGCGGTGACCGCCGATCCGTCCGGCGCCGCCGCAAAGATCGGCAACGCCTTCCTGACGCCGTTCGGCTACGCGATGTTCGTAAGCCCGCTGAAATGGCTGTTCATACTGGCGCCGCTCGCCATGGTGTTCGTGATCTCGGCCGGGATCAACCGTCTCGCTCCGGCGACCGCCCAGATGCTGTTCTGGGTGTTTTCGGCGCTGATGGGGATTTCGCTGTCCTCGATCTTCCTAGTGTATACCCACACCTCGATCGTGCGGGTGTTCTTCATCACCGCGGCCACCTTCGGTGCCCTGAGCCTCTACGGCTATACCACCAAGCGTGACATGACCGGGATGGGGTCGTTCCTGATCATGGGCCTGTTCGGCATCATCATCGCGAGCTTGGTCAACCTGTTCCTCGCCAGCTCGATGCTGCAGTTCGTGGTGTCCGTGGTCGGCGTGCTGGTATTCGCCGGCCTCACCGCCTGGGACACCCAGCGGCTGAAGAACGACTACATCTACGGCTATGCCCGGCAGGGCGGTGACGTGGCGGAGCGTGCGGCAATCACCGGTGCCCTGTCGCTCTATTTGAACTTCATCAACCTGTTCACGCTGCTGCTGCAATTGCTCGGTCAGCGCGACTGACCGCTTTCGCTTGAAGCAGACCATTCCAAGCCCTGGCCTCGCGGCCGGGGCTTTTCTTTTGCGACGGGTAAAATAATCTGTGCGCCATGCCCTCACTTGAAATCAGACCCGCAACCGCCGCCGATCTGCCCTCCATTGCCGATATCTACGCGCATGCCGTCCTCTTCGGAACCGCGACGTTCGAGCTGATCCCGCCGGATCTCGCCGAGATGACGCGGCGCTTCGAAACCCTGGTGGACGGCGGCTTCCCCTATTTCGTCGCAACCCTCGGGGACAACGTCGCCGGCTACGCCTATGCCGGCGCCTACCGGCCGCGACCGGCCTACCGGTTCACCGTGGAGAATTCGGTCTATTTGCAGCCGGCCATCCACCGGCGTGGGATCGGCCAGCAATTGCTGCAACGGCTGATCAGCGAATGCGAGGCGCGCGGCTATCGCCAGATGATCGCGGTGATCGGCGATTCCGCCAATGCCGCATCGGTCGGCGTCCATTCAAGGTGCGGATTTCAGATGATCGGGACCCATCCGAATGTCGGCTTCAAGTTCGGCCGCTGGCTCGACACCGTGATGATGCAGCGCGCGCTCGGCGAGGGGGCGGCCACCGTGCCGGTGAGCGACCCGGGCTGACTTGCCCCTCCTCGGGATGAGGCGACGTTGCGCGGCTAGACCACCGCCAGCTTGCGGTCGATCACCAGCAGCACACGATCCAGTTCATGGCCGCGGCGCAGAATCAGTCCGCTCGCCGAGATCACGCTGTAGATTCCCTGCTTGCGCGCCAATCGCGGATCCTTCTCGATGCGATAGATCGGCACTTCGGAAGCGCGGCGGAATACCGAGAACACCGCACGGTCGCGTAGAAAATCGATGGCATAATCGCGCCACTCGCCGTCAGCGACCATGCGTCCGTACAGATTCAGGATGCGATTGAGTTCGAGACGATTGAACGTCACCCGGCTTGGCAAGGCACCCGCAGCGACGTGGCGCGCCGCTGCGCGGGCCTCGCTTGGGTCGGGTTCCTCCGACATCGAGCTCATGGCCATCTCCTGTCATCGTGACGACATGATCGCGCCGACTGACCTCCGCTGCAAGAGGGCCATGACGGCAGTCTCTGAATTCGTCCGCAACCGAAAACTCCCCGATCAGGAGAAACAGGCCGTCACAGGATCGTTAGCGGAATCATAATACCGCCCAACTTCCGCCCAGCGACCGCCCTGCTGGATTGCGACAAGAAAATCTCTGCGCTGGCCCGGTCCTTTCGACACCGGATTCCTCAGCCCCCAGCCCCCCGGGGTCGTCGGGATCGGGCCTGTCCGCAGAGTAGTTTATCCCCATACTGGGCCAACGCGAGTTGGTCCTTTTTCTTTTTGGCCGCCAGATCATTGGCAGGCGGCCTTCGTTTTCATGCCGGCACAATTTCCTCGCTTCCAACCGGAAGCTGGCACTCCAGATCGTCTGCCCGAAATGGGATATTCGAATGCAGGGACGGCTTCAAAGGACGGCAAGACCATCCGTGGCAGCTATCAGGCCTATGTGGATGGCGTTGGCAAATTCGTCATGACGAAGCAATAGCCGCGCCCGCCAGGCGAAAGCTTGCAGCCAACCCGCAGCGGGCAGCGTCCGCGCAAACACGCCGCGCGAGAGATAAATTCTTAGTGAAGCGACGTATACGCCGCGCCCAGCATCGGGCCAGGCCTGTCGCGGCTGCCGTCCTGGATATAGACGGCGGCGGCATCGATGCCCTCGCGCGAAACATTTTCCAGCGGCACGGTCCAGCTGCCGGCATTGCCGTTCCAGTCGCCGACCTTCAGCACGTTGCGCACCACATTGTAGTAGGTGATTTCACGGCCGCGATTCTCGCCCCGTCCGATCGATATCGGCACCGCTTTCGAGATCGAGCAGATCCATATTTCGCCATGCATCGCGGCCGGGCCCTTGTTGGCGGCCGCCACCGACACTGTAATCTGCTTCCCCGCCAGCGTCATGGAAACCGGCACCGACATCACACCATCGGCTTTCTTGGTATTGCCGATCGCACTTTCGATGCCGGCCCGGTCGCTGCCGATCACGTGGGCGGCACCGTTCACGACCACCTGCGGCGTGTAGACGTCGCGATCGCCGCGCATCTGCGAATAGGCTTTCTGACGGGCACTGAAGCGCGCATCCGCCAGCGTGTCCTTCCAGCCAAGGTAGTCCCAGTAATCGATCGGCATGCTCAACGCGATCACCGAAGGATCCTTGGCCAGTTCGCCGATAATCTTGTCGGCGGGTGGGCACGACGAGCATCCCTGTGAGGTGAAGAGCTCCACCACCGCGCGGGGTTCGGCGATGGCGGGTCGGATAATCGCTACAATCGCGCAGACGCCGAGCGCCCCTGACCACCGCGAAATGCAATTATAGGCCACCATCGCTGTCATACCAGGACCCAGGAATTTCCCCGCCGCAACTGTCCGCACATCAGGCCGTTAACCATGCGGCCTGTCGGCCGCCCGCCCTCCGAACAAAAGAAGGCGGCCTTTCTTAGGCCGCCTTCACTTCCCTCGCTACTCACTTCGCAGTGAGCCATCGATCACGATCACGCGGCGAGCTTGCGCAGCACGTAATGCAAGATGCCGCCGTTTCGATAATAATCGAGCTCGTCGAGCGTATCGATCCTGCACAGCAGCGAGATGCGCTGCAACGAGCCGTTGCCCGAGACGATTTCCGCAGTAAGCTTCTGCCGCGGTTTCAGGTCGCCCTGCAACCCCCGTATAGTTACGGTCTCATCGCCCTTCAGCCCGATCGACTGCCAGGACGCCCCGTCCTCGAAGGTCAGCGGCAGCACGCCCATGCCGACGAGATTGGAGCGGTGGATGCGCTCGAAGCTCTGGCAAATCACGGCGCGCACGCCGAGCAGCCGGGTTCCCTTCGCGGCCCAGTCCCGCGAGGAACCGTTGCCGTATTCGGCGCCGGCGAACACCACCAGCGGCACTTTCTCGGCCTGATATTTCATCGCGGCGTCGTAGATCGACATCTGCTCGCCGTCGGGCCAGTGCTTGGTCAGGCCGCCTTCGGGGATGTTGCCGTCGGCGCCCTTCAGCATGAAGTTCTTGATCCGGATATTGGCGAAGGTGCCGCGCATCATGATCTCATGATTGCCGCGCCGCGTGCCATACTGGTTGAAGTCGGCCGGACGCACCTGATGTTCCGAGAGATATTTTCCGGCAGGCGACGTCAGCTTGATCGCGCCGGCCGGCGAGATGTGATCGGTGGTGATCTTGTCGCCGAACATCGCCAGAATCCGCGCATCGACGACATCGACGATCGGTTCCGGCTCTTTCTTCATGCCTTCGAAATAGGGCGGGTTCTGCACATAGGTCGAGCTCATGTTCCAGCGATAGGTCTCGCTCTCGACGGTCTTGATCTTGCGCCAGTTGGTGTCACCCTTGAACACGTCCGCGTAGCGCTTCTTGAAGATCGTCGCGGTCACGTATTTCTTCATGAAAGCGTTGATCTCTTTGGTCGTCGGCCAGATATCCTTCAGATATACCGGCTTGCCGTCCTTGCCGGTGGCGATCGGTTCGACCGCAAGATCCTTGGTGACCGTTCCGGCCAGCGCGTAAGCGACGACCAGAGGCGGCGATGCGAGATAGTTGGCCTGCACGTCCGGGCTGACGCGGCCTTCGAAATTCCTGTTACCGGAAAGCACGGCGGCGGCGATGATGCCGTTGTCGTTGATCGACTTCGAAATCTCTTCCGGCAGCGGGCCGGAATTGCCGATGCAGGTGGTGCAGCCGAAGCCGACCAGATTGAAGCCGACCTTGTCGAGGTCGAGCTGCAGTCCGGAGTTGGAAAGATATTCCGCAACCACCTGGCTGCCCGGCGCCAGCGAGGTCTTGACCCAGGGCTTTGCGGTCAGGCCTTTGGCGGCGGCGTTGCGGGCCAGCAAGCCCGCGCCGATCAGCACGCTCGGATTGGAGGTATTGGTGCAGGAGGTGATCGCCGCGATCACCACGTCGCCATGGCCGAGATCGAAATTGCGATTTTCCACCGCGTAGCGCTTCGATGCATCGGCGGCCTTCTTGTATTCGCTGACCATCGCGGCGGCGAAACCTTCGGCCACCGCGGGCAACGCGACGCGGCCTTCGGGACGCTTCGGTCCGGCCATCGACGGCACCACCTCGGCAAGATCGAGCGTCAGCGTTGTCGTGAAGACCGGGTCCGCCGACTTCGCGGTGCGGAACAGGCCCTGCGCCTTGGCATAGGCCGATACCAGCGCGACGCGGTCAGCCTTGCGGCCCGAGGTCTTGAGATAATCGATGGTCGCGGCGTCGACCGGGAAGAAGCCGCAGGTCGCGCCATATTCCGGCGCCATGTTGCCGATGGTCGCCTTGTCCGCGACCGAGAGGTGATCGAGGCCGGGACCGAAAAATTCCACGAATTTTCCGACCACGCCCTGCTTGCGCAACATCTGCGTCACCGTCAGCACCAGGTCGGTCGCGGTAACGCCTTCCTTGAGCTGACCCTTGAGCTTGAAGCCGACCACTTCCGGCAGCAGCATCGACAATGGCTGGCCCAACATGCAGGCTTCCGCCTCGATGCCGCCGACGCCCCAGCCGAGCACGGCAAGGCCGTTGACCATGGTGGTGTGCGAATCGGTGCCGACAAGCGAATCCGGATAAGCGACCTCGAAGGTGCCGGTCTTCTTGCCGACCGTCATCTTCTCCTTCCTGGTCCAGACCGTCTGGGCGAGATATTCGAGATTGACCTGGTGGCAGATGCCGGTGCCGGGCGGCACCACGGAGAAGTTCGAAAATGCCTTCTGGCCCCACTTCAGGAATTCGTAGCGTTCCTGATTCTGCTTGTATTCCTCGACCACATTCTTGCCGAACGCCTTGTTGTCCCCGAAGAAGTTCACGATCACCGAGTGGTCGATGACGAGATCGACCGGCACCAGCGGGTTGATCTTCTCGGCGTCGCCGCCGAGCGCCTGCATCGCGTTGCGCATCGCTGCCAGATCGACCACCGCGGGCACGCCGGTGAAATCCTGCATCAGCACCCGCGCCGGGCGGAACGCGATTTCATGTTCCAGCGCGCGCTTCTTCAGCCACTTCGAGAAAGCGACGATGTCGTCTTTCTTGACGGTGCGGCCGTCTTCATTGCGCAGCAGGTTTTCCAGCAGCACCTTCATCGAATAGGGGAGTTTGGAGATTCCCTTCAGACCGTTCTTCTCGGCGGCGGGCAGGCTGTAATAGACGTAGGTCTTGCTGCCAACCTTGAGGGGTTTTTGGCATTTGAAGCTGTCGAGCGAGGTCATGTGAGGCAATCCCAATTGTCAGTTATACCCGGAAAGGGTATCATAACACCAGCGAAGAGGCTTGGCCGGTAAGCTTGCAGCTGCGGATTATGTGCTGCATCAAGTTCCGGCTTATAGAATCTTTCAAGAAGCACCGCCACACCGACAATCGTGCTGCAGCATTGCACGACCCACAAATTCCGATTCGGTACCCATCGTTTCCAGAGGGCTGTGAAAGGACAACATGCGGCTCACGGGAAGCGGCGTCAGATGCGTGAGGGGCGGGCGGGAAGTTTTCTCCGGTCTTTATTTCGAGGCCGCTTCGGGTGAGGCGCTGGCGATCACCGGCCCCAACGGCGCAGGCAAAACCTCGCTGCTGCGGTTGATCGGCGGCCTGCTGACAATCGCCGGGGGATCGATCAGCCTGGAAGGCGGCGAGAGCGAACTGACGCTGCCTGAGCAAATCCATTATCTTGGCCACCGCGACGCCATCAAACCGGCGTTGAGCGTGTCGGAAAATCTGTGGTTCTGGCGGGATTTTCTGGGCGGTGAGGCGTTCGATCCGGCAGAAATCCTGGTCGTGGTGGGGCTCGATCATGCCGCGGGATTGCCGGCCGCGTTTCTATCGGCCGGACAGCGGCGGCGGCTCTCGATTGCCCGATTGCTTGCCGTGCGGCGGCCGGTCTGGCTGCTCGACGAGCCGACCAACGCTCTCGACGCGGCCGGGCAGACCCTGTTCGCAAAGCTGATGGGCGAACATCTGTTGCGCGGCGGCCTGATCATCGCCGCGACCCACACGCCCCTGGGAATTACCGCGCGCGAGCTGCGAATCGGGGGCGCATCGTGACCGCGCTCGCCGCGCTGATTCGCCGGGACATCAAAATCGCGCTTCGCGTCGGCGGCGGCGCGCTGATCGGCGTGCTGTTCTTTCTCACCGTCGTGGTGTTGATGCCATTCGCGGTCGGGCCCGATCTTGCACTTCTGACACGGCTCGGACCGGCGATCCTCTGGCTCGGCGCGCTGCTGGCAAGCCTGCTCACCCTCGATCGCCTGTTCATGGCCGACCACGAGGATGGTTCGCTCGATCTGATCGTGATGAGCCGGACGCCGCTGGAACTGACATGCGCGGCGAAAGCGCTGGCGCACTGGCTGGCCGCGGGATTGCCGCTTGTCATCGCAACCCCGGTGCTGGGGTTGCTGCTAAATCTCGACGCCACGGCGACATCGGCGGTCGCGCTGACGCTGCTGGCCGGCACCCCGGCGCTGACATTCACCGGCATGATCGGCGCGGCGCTCGCCGTGACGCTGCACCGCGGCGGACTGCTGCTCGCGGTCCTGGTGCTGCCGCTGTCGATTCCGGTGCTGATCTTTGGCGTGGCGGCCTCGGAGGCCGCGATCACGGGGCCCTTGTCATTCGGAGCGCCGTTTTCGATCCTGTGCGCGCTGTCGCTGGTCAGCTTTGTGGTCGGGCCGTTCGCCGCCGCCGCGAGCCTGCGGCACGGATTGGACTGACCGGGCATGATCCCAAGCAGCGAATTTCCGGCTTTCGGATAAAATCATGCCCGACTTGATGCCGATCAACTCTGCCTGAAAACCTTTATGCTGATTGCCTCGGGCAGTCGCGACCATTAACAGGATGCCATGACGCTGATCGATCTCGCCAACCCGACCCGGTTCCTGTCGCTGACCGCGCGCCTGTTGCCATGGCTTGCGGCTGCGACCGCGATCCTGCTCGCGATCGGGCTTTACCAATCGGCCATGGCGCCCGACGACTATCAGCAGGGCGCCACCGTGAAGATCATGTTCATCCACGTGCCGAATGCCTGGCTGTCGATGTTCGTGTGGGGCGTGATGAGTCTGGCTGCGCTGGGCACGCTGGTGTGGCGGCATCCGCTGGCGGACGTCGCCGCCAAGGCCGCCGCCCCGATCGGAGCGGCGTTTACGTTTCTCGCGCTGGTGACCGGCTCGCTGTGGGGGCGGCCGATGTGGGGCACCTATTGGGAGTGGGACGCGCGGCTGACCTCGGTGCTGATTCTGTTTCTGATGTATCTCGGCCTGATCGCGCTGTGGAGGGCGGTGGAGGATCCGTCGCGTGCCGCGCGCGCCGCCGCGATCCTGACGCTGGTCGGCGCCATCAATCTGCCCATCATCAAATTCTCGGTGGACTGGTGGAACACGCTGCATCAGCCAGCATCGGTGATGCGGATGGGTGGGCCGGCGCTCGACCGCGCCTTCTTGATCCCGCTGCTGGTGATGGCGGTGGCGTTTTCGCTGCTGTTCCTGACGCTGCATCTGGCGGCGATGCGCAACGAGATCCTGCGCCGCCGGGTGCGTACCTTGCAGATGATGCAAGCCAGCCGGCGTTCGGCGTGAACGCGATGTCGCTCGGCCCCTACGCGCCCTTCATCGTGACGTCCTATTTGCTGGCCACAATGGTCGTGCTGATGCTGATTGCCTGGATCACGGTCGATTACCGCCGCCAGCAGCAACATCTGCGCGAGCTCGAAGCCGGGGGCGTGGTCAGGCGCTCCGGGCGCAGCGCAACGGATATGAGATGAGCGAACCTTCGACAACGGGCGCAAGCCAACGAACCCTGCGCTGGCCGATGGCGCTGCCACTGGTTGCGTTCGCGGCGCTGGCCGCGATCTTCTGGTTCCGGCTCGGCAACAGCGACCCGTCGCGGATTCCATCCGCGCTGATCGGCCATCCGGCGCCGCAGACCGCGCTGCCGCCGCTGCCGGGTCTCGCCGATGCCGGCGCGCCGGTACCTGGGCTCGATCCCGCGGTGTTCAAGGGCAAGGTCAGCATCGTCAACGTCTGGGCGTCGTGGTGCGTGCCGTGCCACGACGAAGCGCCGCTGTTGACCCAGCTTGGCCGCGACAAGCGGCTGCAGATCGTCGGCATCAACTACAAGGATGCCCCCGACAACGCCCGGCGCTTTCTTGGCCGTTACGGCAATCCCTATGGCATTGTCGGCGTCGACGCCAACGGCCGCGCGGCGATCGAGTGGGGGGTCTACGGCGTGCCGGAAACCTTCATCGTCGGGCGCGAAGGCACCATCGTCTACAAGATGGTCGGCCCGGTGACGCCGGAGAATATCAACAGCGTGCTCAGGGTCGAGATCGACAAGGCGCTGAAAGCGGGATCCTGAGCCGAATCTTGATCGTCATTCCGGGCGCGATGTCCGGAATGACTTTCTCAAATTCCCTTCGTCACATCCCCCTCCGCCGCCTCGCTGGCCTGCAGCGACACCGGCTCCAGATGATAGCGCTTGATCAGCGGCATCTGCGCGACCGCAAAAGCCATCGTCAGCGGAATCACACCGAACGCCTTGAACGCCACCCAGAAATCGGTGGTCTGGGTGCGCCAGACGACTTCGTTCAGGATCGCCATCGCGACGAAAAACAGGGCCCAGCGGAGGGTGAGGACGCGCCAGCCCTGCGGCGTGAGATTGAACATCTGATCGAACATGACCGCGATGAAGGAGCGGCCGAACAGCAGCCCGCCGCCGAGAACGACGGCGAACAGACCGTAGATGATGGTGGGCTTGACCTTGATGAAGGTTTCATCGTGCAAGACCAGCGTCAGCGTGCCGAACACGATGACTATGACGCCGGTGACCAGCGCCATCAGCGGCACGTGCCGCGTCACAACATAAGACGCGATCATCGCCGCCACGATCGCCACCATGAAGGCGCCGGTGGCCACGAACAGATGGAATTTGGCGTTCGCCACGAAGAACACCAAGAGCGGACCGAGTTCGGTCGCGAGCTTGAACAGCGGATGTGGCTGGGTCTTGTCCATGCGTCACCTGTTGCTACCGTCATCATCCGCGAAAGCGGATGACCCAGTATTCCGCGCCGTTTCGATTCCCACCGACGGCGCGGCGTACTGGATGCCCCGCCTGCGCGGGGCATGACAAGAAAAATCTAAGACTCAATCCCCGCGATCGCCTGCGCAAAATCCCGTGCGGTGAACGGCGCGAGATCGTCGATGCCCTCGCCGACGCCGATGAAATGCACCGGCAGTTGGTGTTTTTCCGCCAGCGCCACCAGGATGCCTCCGCGCGCGGTGCCGTCGAGTTTTGTCATCACAAGGCCGGTGACATCAGCACTACGGTGAAACGCCTCGACCTGCGACAGCGCATTTTGCCCCACCGTGGCGTCAAGCACCAGCAGCACCGCATGCGGCGCCGAGCCATCGACCTTCTTGATGACCCGAACGACCTTTTCCAGTTCGTTCATCAGTTCCGCCTTGTTCTGCAGGCGGCCGGCGGTATCGACCAGCAGCACGTCGAGCTTTCCATCGCGCGCCGCCGTCAGCGCATTGAAGGCAAGGCTCGCGGAATCCGAACCCTGTGCGCCTGCGATGACCGGCGATCCGGTGCGTTCGCCCCAGATCTTCAACTGCTCGATCGCCGCGGCGCGAAAGGTGTCGCCGGCGGCCAGCATCACCTTGCGGCCTTCGGCGGAAAGTTTGGACGCGAGCTTGCCGATGGTGGTGGTCTTGCCGGAACCGTTGACGCCAACCACGAGAATGACGAACGGCCTTTTTGTCTCATCGATGACAAGCGGCTTCGCCACGGCAACAAGGACCTTTTCGACTTCGGTCGCGACCACCGATTTCACGTCGTCTGCCGAGATCGACTTGTCGTAGCGGCCAACACCCACGGCCGCGGCAATGCGCGCCGCGACCTCGGTTCCGAGGTCGGCACGCAGCAGCACGTCCTCGATATCTTCGAGCATCGCGCGGTCGAGCTTGCGCTTGGTGACGAGGTCGGCCACCGCCGCCCCGAGCGAGCTCGACGTTCGTTTGAGGCCGCCGGACAGCCGCCGCCACCAGCTCAGTTTTGTCGTTTCGGGAGTGGTATCGTTCATGTTGGGGACGTGTTAGCGGTTTCGGGCCATGAGCGAAAGTCTTGACCGATCGATCCAGCTTCCCGAGCTGACCGCGGATGAAATCCAGGCCCGCGTGCTCCATCGCGACGGGCTGATGCTGGTGATCGACAAGCCTGCAGGCCTGCCGGTACATCGCGGACCAAAAGGCGGGGCCAACCTCGAAACCTCGTTCGACGCGCTGCGATTTGGCCTGCCGCGTCCTCCGGTTCTCGCCCATCGGCTCGACCGCGATACGTCAGGCTGCCTCGTGCTGGGACGCCATCGCAAGGCGACGGCGTCGCTCGGCCTGTTGTTCAAGCATGGTAAAATTGCAAAGACCTATTGGGCGGTGGTCGAAGGCGGCCCGGTCGAGAACGAAGGCACCATCGACATGCCGCTCGGCCGCCTCAACGCCGAGCGCGGCTGGTGGCAAAAACCGGATCCGGAAGGCCAGTCGGCCATCACCAACTGGAAAGTGCTGGGGCGCGGAAACGGCCTTAGCTGGCTCGCGCTCGAACCGGTCACCGGCCGCACCCATCAATTGCGCGTGCATTCGGCCGCGATGGGCTGGCCGATCGTCGGCGACAATATTTACGGCAACGGCCCGCGTTTCGGCGAGCCGCGGCTGCATCTGCATTCCCGCGAGATCGTGATCCCGATCTCGAAAAACAAAGATCCGGTGCGCGTGACGGCCCCGGCGCCCGCGCATTTGCGGGAACGGCTCATGGCATGCGGGTGGAACGGGGAGTGAAACTCGTCATTGCGAGCGCAAGCGAAGCAATCCACAAGCCGGTCACAGAGCAAAAAGCTGGATTGCTTCGTCGCAAGCGCTCCTCGCAATGACGGTCGAAAATGCGGGCGCCCTTGCAACTCACACCGTCAGCCGCGCGCCATCATTTCCCGCGATCGTGAGCGTCCGCACCGCGCCTTGCGTATCCCGGCTGATCGCTACCGGCAAAAAATGTTCGGTGCGGCCCTGCGTGGCGCTTTCGATCAGAACCTGGCGCGTCGCGCCGATTTCCGATTCGAGCCGCCGCTGCATGGCGGCCTCCCCAGCCGCGCGCAAGCGTTTCGCGCGTTCGCGAATCTCCGGGCCCATAACTTGTGGCATTCGCGCAGCCGGCGTGCCCGGGCGCGGCGAATAGGGAAACACATGCAGGAATGTCAGGCCGCACGCCTCGACCAAATCCTGCGAGCGGGCGAACATCTCCTCGGTCTCGGTCGGGAAGCCCGCGATGATATCGGCGCCGAGCGCGATGTCCGGCCGCAGCCGCCGCACCTGGGCGCAGAAATCGATCGCTTCCCTGCGGGAATGCCGCCGTTTCATCCGTTTCAGGATCAGGTCATCGCCCGACTGCAGCGAAAGGTGCAGATGCGGCATCAGACGTTCATCCGCCGCGATCACATCGAGCAGATCGCGATCGACCTCGATCGAATCGACCGATGAAATCCGCAACCGCTTCAATTCCGGCACATGCCGCAGGATCTGCTTGGTCAGTTGGCCGAGTTTCGGGGTACCCGGCAGATCCGCGCCGTAGCTGGTCAAATCAACGCCGGTCAGCACGATCTCGGCGTGGCCGCGCTCGACCAGCGCGCGGACCTGCTCGACGACAGCGCCCATCGGCACCGAGCGCGAATTGCCACGGCCATAGGGAATGATGCAGAAGGTGCAGCGGTGATCGCAGCCGTTCTGCACCTGCACGAACACCCGCGGCAGGCCCTTTTGAAATCCCTCCAGAAGGTGCGGCGCCATCTCGCCGACCGCCATGATGTCGGCGACCGCGATCTTTTCGCCTGCCGCGACGCCGAACGTCGCGAGCGAATCGAGTGCCGCACGCGTCTGGCGCCAGCTTTCACCCTGCATCTTGTCGGCATTGCCGACGACCCGATCGACCTCGGCCATCTCGGCGAACATTTCCGGCTGGGTCTGCGCCGCGCAGCCGGTCACCACGATCCGGGACGAAGGCCGCTCGCGCTTCAGCCGGCGGATCGACTGCCGCGCCTGTGCGACAGCCTCGCCGGTGACTGCGCAACTGTTGATGACGATGGTCTCGGTGAGCCCGGCGCGCTCGGCTTCGACGCGAACCACTTCGGATTCAAAGGCGTTGAGGCGGCAGCCGAAGGTGACGATTTCGACGCTCATGGTCTTAAGCGACCGACGCAAACAGCGCCGGATCGAAGCGGCCTTCATATTCGAACGTCGCCGTGCCCGTCATCAGCACGTGGTCGTCGCCCTGCCGCCACTCGATCGAAAGTTCGCCGCCGGGCAGCATGATCTGGACGTTGCGATTGGCGCGCTTCAATCGTGCCGCGGCCACCGCCGTGGCGCAGGCCGCCGAGCCACAGGCTTTCGTCAGTCCCGCACCACGCTCCCAGGTACGGATCGTGATGTGGTCGCGATCGACGATGTGGGCCAGCGTGATGTTGGCGCGCTCCGGAAAGATCGGATGATTTTCCAGGAGCGGCCCGAAGCGGGCGAGATCGTAGGCATCGACGTCGTCGACCCAGAAGATCGCATGCGGATTACCCATGCTGACCACGGATGGCGTGTGCAGCACCGGCGCATCGATCGGGCCGATCTGCAGCTCGATGGACCTGGTGTCGCGAAACTCCTCGGCCAGCGGAATATCCTTCCAGCCGAATTTCGGCGGGCCCATGTCGACGGTGTAGAGATCGCCGGACGGTCCCTGCCAGCAGTTCAGGAGGCCGGCCTTGGTCTCGAAGGTGGCCTTGGTCTGGCCGCTGGCCTCGAACAGCCGGCGCGCCACGCAGCGCATGCCGTTGCCGCAGGCCGCCGCTTCCGAGCCGTCGCTGTTGTAGATGCGGATGAAGGCCTCGGTGCCCGCAAGGCGCGGCGGCTGCAGCACCATCAGCTGGTCATAATGCACGCCCTTGGGCGAGGCCACCGCGCGGGCGTCCTCCGACGTGACGAGGGCGGCCTGGTCGCGCAGATCGACCACCACGATTTCGTTGCCGATACCGTTCATCTTGGCAAAGCTGTGGTTGGCGAGCGCGCTCATGGAATTTCCCGACTAGCAACCATTGCCAGAGCCGCTGTTCGCTTTGACGTTTCCGGCGCGGGCTCGCGGCAATGGTGCAGGAACGTCAAATCGGCGGCACTGGTGCCTGCCTTATATGGCGAACGGCGGCGGATTGACCAGTGTGGTGAATCTGTGTCGGGGACCTTTACCGGGCAGGGAGGCCCATGAAATATCTGGCACGGGACGAGAGACGAGCCGGCGTGTTAGAATTAAGGTGCCTTCGCCGCCCGTGAATCGGGACGTGCGAGCCACGGCGCGACCGCTGATCACGGCCATGGAGAATACCGAATATGAATTTCCCCCGCTTTTTCCGCCAGGCCATGGTCGCATTGGTCCCGGTAGCCGCGATTTCGTTGGGCCTCGGCGCTGCGCTGGCGCAATCGCCGGCGCCGGTTCCTCCCGCTGCCGGCACGCCGGCAACCCCCGCAACACCCGCCCCGGCTCCGTCAGCCAGCCCAACGGCTGCTCCGCCGGCAGCCGCGGCAACACCAGCGCCGACGCCGCCATCACCCGCGCCGGTCCAGACGGCCGATCCGTTCGGCGAGGAAATCACGCTGGCGCCGAAAACGGTGGTCGTGATGAAGGGCAATGCCAACTGGGATTCGGCGTTCGACACCCTGATAGCTTCGTTCAATGCGCTGTCAACGTTGCTGGACAAGCAGGGCATCAAGCCAACGGGCAATGCGATGATCGTCTATACGTCCACCGACGATACCGGTTTCACGTTTCTGGCCGAGATCCCGGTCGATCAGGATCCGAAGAATCTGACCAAGGCCATGAGCATGGGCAAGTCGCCCGATGGCAAGGCGTTGAAGTTTGTCCACCGCGGATCCTACGAAAACATGGACAACACCTATGAGGCCATCACCAATCACCTCGACGACAAGAAACTTGAAGCCAAGGATACCTTCATCGAGGAATACATCACCGATCCGCTGAAGACGGCGGAAGACAAGCTGGTGATCAATGTCTACGTTCCGCTGAAGTGAGACCATGAAGCATCGCATTTCCCTCCCGATCATTCTCGCGCTCGCCGCGGGCACGCTGCTCGCTGTGCCGGCGCGGGCGCAGACGGAGCCTCCGGCGATGATTTCCGTCACCGGCGAAGCCCAGGTCTCGGTGCCGCCCGATCTGGCGCAGATCGACGGCGGCGTCACCTCGGAGGCCAAGACCGCGCGCGAAGCCTCGGACGCCAATAACGCGGCGATGGGCAAGGTCCTGCTGGCGCTGAAGGGTGCCGGCATCGAGGAAAAGGACTACCAGACCTCCCGGCTATCGCTGCAGCCGCAAAATTCGTCGAGCAGGCCCGGCGGACCATCCACCATCGTCGGCTATCGCGCCAGCAACCGGGTGACGATCCGGCTGCGCGACATCACCAAGGTGGCGAACGTGATCGACACGCTGGTGGGCGCCGGCGCGAACGATATCGGCGGCATCAACTTCACGGTGTCGCAGGCGTCGAAACTTCTCGACGAGGCCCGCGAAAAGGCGATCGCCGATGCCCGCCGCAAGGCCGAAATCTACGCCAGGGCTGCCGGCGTCACGCTGGGCGCGCCGCTCAGCATCACCGAGGGCGGCGCCCCCGGCCCGATCCTTTATCGCAGGGTCGCCGCGCCCATGGCCGCATCCGGCGCAGCGGTGGCGCAGGGTGAGGAGACGCTGCAGGTGACGGTGAGCGTATCCTGGGCGATCAAGAAGGAGCAGTGACGACCGTCATTGCGAGGAGCGAAGCGACGAAGCAATCCAGCCTTGCTTTGTGACTCTGGATTGCTTCGCTGCGCTCGCAATGACGCTCTAAATCTCCACCACCTGCCCCGGTTTGAGCGTGGCAAAACGCTCGCGGGGAATGTTTGCCTCAGCGAGTGCCGCATGCAGCGCGATGATCGGTGCGTCGATCGCCTCATCGGTCAGCTGAAACGTGCCGTGATGATGCGCCAGCGCCTGCTCGGCGCCGCAATCGCCAAGCGCCTTGACGGCATCGGACGGGTTCATGTGCTGATCGCGCATGAACCAGCGCGGCTCGTAGGCGCCGATCGGCAGGATCGCGAGCCGCAGCGGACCATGCGCCCCCCGGACGCGGCGGAAATGGTTGCCCTCGCCATAGCCGGAATCACAGACGATGTAGATTTTGCCCGCCGGCGTCTCCAGCACAAAGCTCGCCCATAACGACCGGTTGCGGTCGAACAATCCGCGCGCCGACCAGTGCCGGGTCGGCACCAGCGTCACCGCGATGCCGCCGCCGAGATCGACACGCTGATGCCAATCGAACGCCTCCGCCTTGATCGCGTTATCGGCGCTGTGCATCGTAATGTCGTTGCCGAGCGGCGTGATCACGCGCGGGGCGAATTTCGCCGCGAGTTTTGACAGCGTTGAGATATCGAGATGATCGTAATGGCCGTGTGAGACCAGCGCGACGTCGATCGGCGGCAGCGCGTCGAAGGCAATGCCGGGGTCGTTGCAGCGCTTTGGCCCGGCCCGACGGAATGGCGAAGCCCGCGCCGACCACACCGGGTCGATCAGGATGTTGAGCCCTGCGGTCTGGATCAACCAGCTGACGTGGCCGACAAACGACAACCGTACCTTGTCGCCCTCGACACGCTCCGGGGGCGTGTCGGCGTGCGGGCTCGGCGCCCATGCGGGCCAGGTCTGTCGTTGCCGATCACGGCCAAACTGCCAGCGCAATACCTCACGGAGCGATTTCGGTGGCACGCCGTCAGGATCGAAGAAGCGCTCCCCGTCGAAATGATCGGAAGGGGGTCCAACATAGCTCTTTCCGGTGGAACTCATGGCCCGGATTGGCAATAAAAACGTTCGTTTCTGCAAGGGGGTAGCCAATCCCCGGGGTTCACGAAAACGCCATTTGACCGCGACTTTCCTTGACTTTTGAGGCCCGCAAGGGTTTAACGCCCGCAATCCTCGAAAAGACGTTCTTTTCGACCCGCCGCCCGGCCCCTGAGGCCGGAGGTCAACGCCCGACAGCGCGATGCGCCCTCGGGCGCAAAATTGTTTGGAATATCCGTCGTGGCGCTTTTTTGCCCAGGATACCAAGTCGTCATCACCCGCGAATGCGGGTGATCCAGTATCCCAGAGCAGCTCGCTAGAACCGAGAAGCTGCGGCGTACTGGATACCCCGCTTGCGCGGGGTATGACGGCGGCGAAACGAGTGATGCTGTGCCCGTATTGGGCATGACAAAGGATAAACGGACGTGTTCGACAATCTGTCGGAAAAGCTTGGTGGCATTCTTGATCGGCTGACGCGGCGCGGGGCGCTGACGGAAGCCGACGTCGATGCCGCGATGCGCGAGGTGCGCCGCGCGCTGCTCGAGGCCGACGTCTCGCTCGACGTGGTCCGAAGCTTCACCGAAAAGGTCCGCGAGCAGGCGATCGGCGCCACCGTGGTCAAGTCGGTCACCCCCGGCCAGATGGTGGTGAAGATCGTCCATGACGAGCTGATCGCCACCTTGGGCTCGGACGGCCAGAGCATCGACCTCAACGCGGTGCCGCCGGTCGCCATCATGATGGTCGGCCTGCAGGGCTCCGGCAAAACCACCACGACCGCGAAACTGGCGCGCCGCCTGACCCAGCGCGACAAGCGCAAGGTGCTGATGGCTTCGCTCGACATCTATCGCCCGGCGGCGATGGAGCAGCTCGCGGTGCTCGGGCGCGACCTCGAGATCCAGACCTTGCCGATCGTCGCCGGCCAGAAACCGGCGCAAATTGCCAAGCGCGCGCTGGAAGCCGCCAAGCTCGGCGGCTACGACGTGGTGCTGCTCGACACCGCCGGCCGCACCACGCTCGACGAAGAGATGATGAGCGAAGCGGCCGAGATCAAAGCGGTGGCCAATCCGCACGAAGTGCTGCTGGTCGCGGATTCGCTGACCGGCCAGGACGCGGTCAATCTGGCGCGTGCGTTCGACGAGCGCGTCGGGCTGACCGGCATCGTGCTGACGCGGGTCGACGGCGATGGCCGCGGCGGCGCTGCGCTGTCGATGCGCGCGGTCACGGGAAAGCCGATCAAGCTGATCGGCACCGGCGAAAAGACCGACGCACTGGAGGATTTCCACCCCAGCCGCATCGCCGGCCGCATTCTCGGCATGGGCGACGTGGTGTCGCTGGTGGAGAAGGCCGCCGCCAATATCGATGCGGAAAAGGCCGCGCGCACCGCCGAGCGGATGCGCAAGGGCCAGTTCGACCTTTCCGACATGCGTGAGCAATTGCTGCAGATGGCGAATATGGGCGGCATCTCCGGCTTGATGGGCATGATGCCCGGCATCGCGAAGATGAAGAATCAGATCGCCAATGCGGGGATCGACGACAAGATCATCAAGCGTCAGGTCGCGCTGATCGATTCGATGACGCGCGGTGAGCGCAAGAATCCCGACATCCTCAAGGCCAGCCGCAAGAAGCGGATCGCCGCCGGCGCCGGCGGCAAGGTCGAGGATCTAAACAAGCTGCTCAAGATGCACCGCAACATGGCCGACATGATGAAGGCGATGGGCTCCGGCAAGCGCGGCCCGATGGCCGGCATCGCGCAGGCGATGGGCTTCGGCGGCGGCATGCCGTCACCCGAGCAGATGAAGGCGCTGGCGGAAAAAATGCCCGGAGGTGCGGGGCCCGGCGGCATGCCCGCGCTGCCGAGAGATCTTCCGGCCGGCCTGCGCTCGGGCCTGCCGAACCTGCCGGGACTGACCGGCTTGAGCGGCAAGCCGAACCTGCCCGGCCTCGGCGGCTTTCCCGGACTGGGGAAGAAGAAATGACCTCTTTCGTCATTGCGAGCGAAGCGAAGCAATCCATATCGCCGCGGCGCAGGAGGTTGGATTGCTTCGTCGCGGAGCCTGTCATCGGGCGCGCATTCGCGCGACCCGTTGGCTCCTCGCAATGACGGGCAAATTTATCCGAATTCCACTCACGCTATTTTCGAACTCAAAGGAGAACTAAATGTCAGTCGTTATCCGCCTCGCTCGCGCAGGCACCAAGAAGCGCCCGGTCTATCACGTCGTCGTCGCTGATTCGCGCTTTCCGCGCGACGGACGCTTCATCGAGCGTCTGGGCCATTTCAATCCGCTGCTGCCCAAGGACAACACCGAACGGCTGAAGCTCGACATGGACAAGGTCAAGGCCTGGCTCGCCAAGGGCGCGCAGCCGTCGGACCGCGTGACGCGCTTCCTCGACGCCGCCGGCGTGGTGAAACGCGCCGCGCGCAACAATCCGGAAAAGGCCGTGCCGCGCAAGGAGCGCAAGGCGCAAGCCGAAGCCGCCGCCAAGACGGCGTAAAGCGTAACGGCGCGCGACGGTGCCCACACCGATTTGCGTCGCCCGGATCGGCGCCGCGCATGGCGTGCGCGGCGCGGTGAAACTGTGGACGTTTACCGAAGACCCTTTGGCCGTGAAGCGCTATGGGCGGCTTGCGACCAAGGACGGCGCGCGTCATTTCGAAGTGGAGAGCGCGCGTGAGGCCAAGGGCCATCTGGTGGCGACGCTCAAAGGCATCACCACGCGCGAGGACGCCGAACGTCTCAACGGCGTCGAGCTCTATGTCGCGCGCGAAGAACTGCCCGATACCGACGAGAACGAGTATTACCACGCCGACCTGATCGGGCTCGCCGCGGTGACGCCGGCCGATCAGCCGCTCGGCCGCGTCGTCGCGATTCACAATTTCGGCGCCGGCGACATCATCGAGATTGCGCCGCCGCATGGCGCGACCCTGCTGCTGCCGTTCACCAACGCTGTTGTGCCGACGGTCGATCTGGCGGGCGGACGCGTGGTGATCGAGTTGCCCGCGGAGATCGAGGGCGACAGCGAACAGAATTCGATTTAGCCGCGGCTTGCCGGCGGGCCTCACCGACATTCAGCCGTCACAAAAAAATAATGCTCCGCATCGCCATTCCGCTTGCAAGAACACTTGCCTACAATTTTTGACTCGGGCACGCTAAGGTTGCTGCCCCTCCGCGTCATCGGGCGTTCGCGATCTGCCGCCTGATGACCCTCCCCTGAGTTGCTCCATGTTGCGCTACGCTTTCCTCGCGGCCCTCGGCCTGATTGCAACAACGGACTTGCTGTCCGCCCAAACGGCGCCCACCGAGTCACCGCCGGCGGCCGCCCCGCCCGCAGTCGAACCGGCGAATAGCATTGAGGCGATGGAAGACCCGCAGACCGGCGACCACTGGACCTATGAGCTTCGCGACGACATTACCGGCGATGTCAAATCGACGATCACCAACACCGTGACCGATGTGTCGGGATCAGAGATCAGCATCCGGATTGCCCAGCTCGGAAATTCCAACTCCGGCTACCAGACCTTCGATCGCTCCTGGAATCTGACGAACAACGGCATCTGGCGATACGCGCCCCATGACGGCACTGGCATCCGCACGCCGCTGGCAGTAGGCAAGACTTGGTCGCTAAAATCCACCGACCTCAACAGCACGGCCGGAGTCAGCTGGAAACGATCGAGCACCGCGAAGGTGGTCGCACAGGAAAGCGTCACGACCAGAGCGGGCACGTTCGACACCTTCAAGATCGAAACCTCCTTTCAAATGCAAAACGCGAATGACCCGACCAGGAAAGTGCAGGCCGTGCAGCAGCTCTGGTACGCGCCGGCGATTGATCACTGGGTGAAGCGCAGCTACGTATCGCGGTCGGACGGGCGCGTTCGGGACAAGAGTACGATCGAGCTGGTCGAGTATGGCCGCCGCTAGGCCCTCGACCCGCACCTGCTCATCACAAAATCTCAAGGGGACCAAATCAGGGTGATGCACATGCTTCGTTACACCGCTGCTGTGGTCATTAGCCTCATCGCCGCCGGCGCTTGGGCGCAGCAGGCACCAGCGCCGACCGCGTCACCCCCGGATGCAGCAACCACCTCGCCCCAGCCTGCGAAAGCTGTCGTCCCGATGGAGGAGCCACGCCCCGGCGACCATTGGACTTACGAGATACGGGACGAGATAACAGGGAAGATCACCGCGACCCGGGAGCACGTCGTCACCGAGGTGACGCCGACCGCAATCAGCGTAAAGTTCATGAAACCCGGCGACAACAACAACGAAGGTTTCGCCGTATATGACCGATCGTGGAACAGGGTCGAGGAGCGGCCCTGGAGATACTCGCCCCATGACGGCACCGGTATCCAATCGCCTCTCGCCGTCGGCAAAACGTGGCCCGTGCAAACCAACAACATCAACAGCGCGAACGGCAGTGTCTGGAGACGATCGGGGCTTTCGAAGGTCGTCGGGGAGGAAAGCGTCACCACCAAAGCCGGGACCTTCGATACCTTCAAGATCGAAACCACGTTTACGGGAAGGAACGTCAATAACCCGACCATGGAAAACCAGGTCACATCATCAACGTGGTACGCGCCTGCGATTGATCATTGGGTGAGACGGACCTTTGTCTCCAGGGCCAACAAACATCTGCAGATCAGCAATGTGATTGAGCTGATTGAATATGGTCGCAAGCAGTAGCGGCCAGGGGGCTTGCTGGATCATTTCGGGTCGATGCCAGCCGTCCCCGCCCGGGCCTTCCGCACGGGATGCGGTCGTTGACGGCCGCGAGCGCACGCGCCATTGGAAGGCATGACTTTGGTAGGCCCGATCTGGCGCGCGACCGTCCTGACGCTGTTCCCGGAGATGTTCCCTGGGCCGCTTGGCGTCAGCCTTGCCGGCAAGGCGCTGGCGTCCGGATTGTGGGCCCTGGAGGCGCGCGATATCCGGGATTCGGCCACCGACCGTCACCGCAGCGTCGACGATACGCCGGCCGGCGGTGGGCCCGGCATGGTGCTGCGCGCCGACGTGCTGGCCGCCGCCATCGATGCCGCCGATTGCGGCCCTGACCGGCCAGAGGACCGACCAAGGCTCTTGATGAGCCCGCGGGGTCGGCCATTGACCCAGTCGCAGGTCGTGGAACTCGCCGCCGGACCCGGACCGCTAGTGGTCTGCGGCCGGTTCGAGGGTGTCGACCAGCGGGTCATCGCTGCCCGCGGGCTGCAGGAGGTTTCGATCGGCGATTACGTGCTGTCGGGGGGTGAAATCGCCGCCATGGCCCTGATCGACGCCTGCGTGCGGCTGCTGCCGGGGGTGATGGGAAAGCTAAGCTCCGGCGCCGACGAGAGCTTTTCCGACGGCCTATTGGAATACCCGCAATACACCCGCCCGCAGGAGTTCGAGGGGCAGCCGATCCCGGAAATCCTGGTTTCGGGCGACCACGCCAAGGTCGCCGCCTGGCGACTGGCCGAGGCGGAGGCGCTGACCAAGGCGCGGCGGCCCGACCTCTGGGCGGCCAAAAACAGCCGCCAAAAACAGCCAAAAAACACGACGAAAGGGTGACAACGCCCCGCCTTTGCCGTATACGGGCGCCAATTCCGCGCAGGATAAACGAACACTCGCGCAGCCCGCGCGCATTTCGCGGCTGGGGCGCGCCGCCGATGGAGATTTTGCGATGAACCTCATTCAACAGCTCGAAAAAGAGCAATTCGACAAATTGTCCGCCGGCAAGGAGATTCCGGAATTCGGACCCGGCGACACCGTGATCGTCAACGTCAAGGTGGTCGAAGGCGACCGCTCGCGCGTGCAGGCCTATGAAGGCGTCTGCATCGGGCGCTCTGGCGGCGGGCTCAACGAGAGCTTCACGGTGCGCAAGATTTCCTACGGCGAAGGCGTCGAGCGCGTCTTCCCCGTGATGTCGCCGATGATCGACTCGATCAAGGTGGTGCGCCGCGGCAAGGTGCGCCGCGCCAAGCTGTATTACCTGCGCAACCTGCGCGGCAAGTCGGCCCGCATCGTCGAGAAGAAGTCGGATCGCCCGCAGGCCGCCGCCGTCGGCGAGTAATCGCAGGGCAGCAACAAGTTTGACGAAAGGCGCGGGGTTCAGGTCCCGCGCTTTTTTGTTGCGGCGCCCCGTCATTGCGAGCGCGAGGCCCGCATTCGCGCGACCCGCTGGCTCGCGATCACGTGAATGCGCTCGCACTCCGAACTTTACGTGATATATTCCCGACAATGGTTCCAGATCAGACCAACATGGCTTGCCGGCGCGTCGCACCCATCGTCATCGACGATCGCCGCCGCCTGCCCGGCCGTTTCTTCGGGCGGTTTACGACTTCGGCGACCTCGGAACTTGGCCGCGCGCACTGAAGCTGCGGCGCCCTTTTCCCTGAGTAGCGCGTCTCCGCGCGCAACCGATCCCGCAAAATATTCTTTGGAGCATACGCTCATGTCCAAGCCGACCACGCTGTACGACAAGATCTGGAACGACCATCTGGCTCACGAAGCCGATGACGGCACCTGCCTGCTCTATATCGACCGCCATCTGGTCCACGAGGTGACTTCGCCGCAGGCCTTCGAGGGCCTACGCGCCACCGGCCGCAAGGTTCACGCGCCGGAAAAGACGCTGGCCGTGGTCGATCACAACATCCCGACCACCGATCGCTCCAAGCCCAATCCGGACCCCGAAAGCACCGAGCAGATCCGCGTGATGGCGGAGAACGCGAAAGACTTCGGCATCGAGTATTACAACGAATTCGACAAGCGTCAGGGCATCGTGCACGTCATCGGCCCCGAGCAGGGCTTTACCCTGCCCGGCACCACCATCGTCTGCGGCGACAGCCACACCTCCACCCATGGCGCGTTCGGCGCGCTGGCGCATGGCATCGGCACCTCAGAGGTCGAACATGTGCTGGCGACGCAAACCCTGATTCAGAAAAAAGCCAGAAACATGCGCGCGGTCGTCGACGGCAAATTGCCCGACGGCGTCACCGGCAAGGACATCATCCTCGCGATCATCGGCGAGATCGGCACCGCCGGCGGCACCGGCTATGTGCTGGAATATGCCGGCGAGGCGATCCGCGCGCTATCCATGGAAGGCCGCATGACGGTCTGCAACATGTCGATCGAGGGCGGCGCCCGCGCCGGCCTGATTGCGCCGGACGAGAAGGCGTTTGAATTCCTCAAGGGCCGCCCGAAATCGCCGAAGGGCGAGAATTGGGACGCCGCGATGCGCTACTGGGAAACGCTGCGCAGCGATGACGGCTCACATTTCGACCACGAGATCCGGCTGGACGCCGCAAAACTGCCGCCGATCGTGACCTGGGGCACTTCGCCGGAGGACGTGGTATCGATATCAGGCTTTGTGCCCGATCCCGACAAGATTGCCGACGAGGCCAAACGGCTGTCGAAGCATCGCGCGCTGAATTACATGGGCCTCAAGGCGGGGACCAAGATCACCGACATCACGCTCGATCGCGTCTTCATCGGCTCCTGCACCAACGGCCGGATCGAAGACTTGCGCGCCGCGGCGAAGATCGCCGAGGGCAAGACCGTCAACGCCAACGTCAACGCGATGATCGTGCCGGGCTCGGGGCTGGTGAAGGAGCAGGCGGAAGCCGAAGGCCTCGACAAGATTTTCATCAAGGCCGGATTCGACTGGCGCGAGCCGGGCTGCTCGATGTGCCTGGCGATGAACCCCGACAAGCTCAACCCCGAAGAACGCTGCGCCTCGACCTCGAACCGCAATTTCGAGGGCCGCCAGGGCTTCAAGGGCCGCACCCATTTGGTGTCGCCGGCGATGGCGGCCGCGGCGGCGATTGCCGGGCATTTTGTCGATATCCGGGAGTGGCGGTAGGCTTTGGTTTTGACGCGTTTTCCCGGCGCATACCGGTAGCCCCGTCGGATCAGGTCCGACGGGTGCTTCGCTCGAAAACGCTTCAGGCGGCCCTGCCGTACGCTAACCCTCAACATCTCTGCATCGGCGAAGGAAGTCGTTAAGCAGTTGGGAGCAAGCTTGTCGGCTCAAGAAGGCGAAGCCTTCCGCGAGGGAGCCAGCCATGGCCAACAAGCCTGAATTCGTCGATATGATCGGCGAGGCGACGCAGCAGAAGCGGCGTCGGGTGATGCCGCGCGTGGTCGCGCCGGTGGTCAAGGAGACATCGCGCCTCAGCCACTGGCCGCCGGACCGCTGGGAGCAGTGGCGTATGGAACATCTTACGCCATGGAAGCTCAAACCCTGGCGATTCAAGGACTGGGATTAGAACGCTTCGCATCCTTCGGACCTGATTCCCGGGCGGTAGCGGTTGGCGCGCAAGGCGCGTCATGACCGCGTCAAGATAAAAGCGCGTCAAGACAAGAGACCCGGACGGCAGCATTGCTTGCCGTGCAGACGATGCATCTGGATAAAAATCAGGCGCCCTAGCGGGCGCCTGATTCATCTCGCCTACCGTCTCGAACCTCAGCGGTAGACGTGATGATGGCGGCGAGGGCTCACTACCGGCAGCGCCAGCAGTGACGATGCCACCGATGATGTCCGTGCCAACGCACTTCGGTCACGCCCTGCTTCGAACTTTCCTGGACCGCCGAAGCGGCGGCGGGATTGGCCAGCGACAGCGCCTGGGCCCGCTCGGCCGGAGCCGCCAGCATCAGAAACCCACCAACTGCAGCGAGTCCCAGAACCTTCGTTAGTTTCATTGATAACTCCCTTGGGTCAATTTTGTCAGGCTCGTGCCACGCGGTTGATCGTATCGACCGCCTGCCGCGACGCAGATCGTAAACTGGAGAGAACGACCTGAATGTGGGATGAATACCTGCGCCGTGAACAGGAATACGCATCGCGCGATCCGGTTCCACTTCGCTCCGCAACATTTCACGCCATCATTCAAAACCGGCCTGGGCTGCGATCCGTATCTGCTGCAAGATCGCCCGGGAGATCGTCATGGCCTCACCTCGAAAATCGCATGGGATATCGCACTTCGCAGTTGCCCTCACGCCAGCCGCAGCGTTGCTCTTCGCCGATGCGGCACTCGCCTCCCAGGGCCCTGGCGGCGGTCCCGGCAGCGCCAGCCCGTTCACGCAACTGGTCATGGCGACCATCGTCTACGGCAGTTCGGCGCTGCTGATCGGCGCCGTGCGAAGGCGTTGAGAAACGCCTGGTCGCCTAGCCGCGGCGCCAGACGCAGCTCATGCGGGGCACGATCACCGTGCCGCTTGGCCGGTATTCCTGCACATAGGTCGCGTTGCATACCCGCACCGCGTTCGCGCCGGGGAAATACCGCGGATAGACGCCGTCGGGTTCCGCCTGATAGCGCGGATAGATACGAAGCCGCGTCGGCGGTCGTCGAACCGGGGGCTGCATGGACGGCTCGCCGGCTGGGGCAGCCTGCGCGGTTCGCGTTCCCTGCGGCGCGGTCTGCGCTTCGGCTCCGGCCGCGAGCAGCGAAAAAAACCCCGCGAAAGCCACCGATACTGCCGCTGTCCTGATCCGCATCCCGACGCCCGCCCAAACCCGTTGTCGGCCTACGGTCTCCGATTGCCGCGGCAACGTCAACTGCAGGCCGAACCGATTTCCGGTAGGCACGGCCCCGGGACCCGCGCTAAAGAGGCTCGATGTGGACCTCCGCAAAAGCCCCATCGCTCGCCGAGATGGAAGCCATGGCGCACGAAGTGCTGGCGCGCCTGCCGAAGACCTTCCGCGACCTGTGCGAAGGCGTGATCATTCGTGTCGACGATTTTCCAACCGAAGAAGTTCTCGACGAGATGGATGCGGCGACCGAATTCGATCTGCTCGGCCTGTTCCACGGGGTGGGCCTGCCGCATCGAAGCCATGAGGAAACCGCGCGGCTGCCCAACATGATCTGGCTCTACCGCCGCCCGATCCTCGATTACTGGGCCGAGCATGACGAGGCGCTGGGGCGGATCGTGCGCCACGTGCTGATTCACGAGATCGGCCATCATTTCGGCCTCTCCGACGACGACATGGCGGCGATCGAGGCGAACGCCGATTAGGGCTTGCTTTGCCGGGGTCAGGCAAGCCTATGGCGCAGGCTCGGTTGCAAAGCAAACCGGTGCCCCCTTTCGCGGAATGCGCGCGATTTGGCCTTTAACGCCGGCGACATCCGCGATAAACTACGCCTGTAAAACGGCTATCGTCAATTCCAACCGAGAAGTGCGACCGATGGAAAAATTCACCACGCTGGAAGGCGTCGCTGCGCCGCTGAAGATCATCAATGTCGATACCGACATGATCATCCCCAAGCAGTATCTGAAGACCATCAAGCGCACCGGCCTCGGCAAGGGACTGTTTTCGGAACAGCGCTACAAGGACGACGGCAGCGAGAACCCGGATTTCATCCTCAACAAGCCGGCCTATCGCAACGCCAAGGTCTTGGTCGCCGGCGACAATTTCGGCTGCGGCTCCAGCCGCGAACACGCGCCATGGGCGTTGTTGGATTTCGGCATCCGCTGCGTGATCTCGACCTCGTTCGGCGACATCTTCTACAACAACTGTTTCAAGAACGGCATTCTGCCGATCCGCGTCACCCAGGACGACCTCGACAAATTGTTCGACGACGCCGAACGCGGCGCCAATGCGACGCTGTCCATCGATCTTGCCAATCAGGAAATCCGCGGCCCTGACGGCGGCACGGTGAAATTCGAAATCGATCCGTTCCGCAAGCACTGCCTGATGAACGGGCTCGACGACATCGGGCTGACGATGGAGAAGAAGGCCTCGATCGATGCCTACGAGGAAAAGGCGAAGACCGCGCGCGCCTGGGCTTGATCGTAGCACTTTGCGGCCCGACATCGTCACCTTCTGGCACGGCCCGCTCGATGCACTCAGGCTTCTATGCCTGAGATCGCAGGTGGCAATGGGCCACAAGGTCACCGTCTACAGCTTTGATCCGCTGGCGCAGTTGCCCGACGGCGTCGGCAACGCCGAAGCCGAAGCGATCCTGCCGCATAGCTTCGCCGAACGGTTGCGCCCGACCGGCCCCGATGGGGTATGGCGCGACTGGACCACGCTGCAATTCTCGGATTTCTTCCGGATGCGGCTGATGGCGCGCGCTGCGGGCCTGTGGCTCGACGCCGACGTGCTGCTGAAGAAGCCGGTCGAGATCGATCCGGCAAAGCCTTATTTCGCCTGGGAGCGGCCGCGGCAACTCGGCAATTCCGTGCTCTATCTGCCCCCGGGCGATCCGATCGTCGCGGCGTTCGCTTCCCTGATCCAGCAGGACGAATTGACGCCGGACTGGTTGGCGCTGCGACACCGCCTGACATTCATGCTTCGCAAGTTGCGCGGCTACAGGCGGCTGTCGGATGTTCGCGTCGCGATCTATGGCCCCGCGGCGCTGACCGCACTCGCCCGCCGAGCCGGCGAACTTCGCTACGCCCTGCCGAAGAAATCATTCTATGCCGTGCATGCCGAGCCGAAGCTGTTCTTCGAGCCCAGAGACATCTCAGCGCTGACCGGCGATCCCGACATTATCGGGTTCCACATTTCGCCAAAGGGCCGCGGCAACACGGCTCCCGTTCCGGGCAGCCTTTATGCCTGGGCGGCGGAGCGGTTCGGGGCTTAAGCCGCCTCATTTCTTTGATCTACCGCAACGAGGACCGCTCCCGTTTATGCACTATTGCGCATGATCGGAGGTGTCCCATGACTGCTTTAGAGAAGCCGCATTCCGTCGTCGAACGACTGACCCATACCTTCAGCGACTGGCTCAAGCACCGCCAGGAGCTCAGCGAGCTGCGCCAGCTCAACACCTCGGAGTTCGACCGCATCGCAGGCGACTTGCGGGTTTCGCCCGCCGATCTGAATGAATTGGTACGTCACGGGCCGCATGCGGCGGATGAATTGCCGAAACTGCTGAAGGCCCTTGGCATCGATCAGGCCGATCTGGCGCGCGTCGAACCCATGGTGTTGCACGACATGGAGCGCGTCTGCGCCCTGTGCCAGAACAAGCGCGAATGCGACCGCGATCTCGCCGCCGGGACCTCCGCCGAACACTATCAGGGATATTGCCTCAACGCGCCGACGATCGAACAGCTGGGCCGGGCGCCGAACAAATGAAAATCCCGCATTCCGCCTGGATCCATATCTCGCTGGCGATTCTGATCGCCGTCGCGGCGCTGTTCCTGATCCGCCTGCACGATGCGAGCGGGATCCCGCCGCTTGCCGTGGTCATGATCCGGTAGACCGCGGGATCGCGGACCAATCCATCTATTGCCGGGCCAGCGCCGCGATCGAGTCCGCGATCGCGATCGTGCGCCTTGCCATGTCGGCGTGCAGCCGCTCCACCATCTGGCCATCCAGCGAAATCGCGCCGCGCGACGCGTTCTCCGGCTGGTCGAACGCGGCGATGATCTTGCGGGC
Source organism: Bradyrhizobium sp. (assembly GCF_004799445.1). Lineage (GTDB taxonomy): Bacteria > Pseudomonadota > Alphaproteobacteria > Rhizobiales > Xanthobacteraceae > Bradyrhizobium. The sequence goes on along the minus strand of NZ_SSNA01000059.1, from coordinate 106,267 downwards.
GTAGGCGACTTCCTCCTCGGGCGGCGTGAAGATGGCGTTGCAGGCCTCGATCTGGCCCGGATGGATCAGGGTCTTGCCGTCGAAACCGAGATCGCGCGCTTGCGTGCACTCCTGCCCGAAGCCGTTGAAATTGCTAAAATCGCTGAAGGGTCCGTCAAGAATCTCGAGGCCGTAAGCGCGGGTGGCGAGAATGCAGTGCGTGATCAGCGGCAGCATCGCCGCGCGGCCCGGCTGCATGCGTATCCGCGTCTCGCGCGAGATATCGTTCGGCCCGAAGACGAAGCCGGCCAGCCGCGTATCGGCATCGCGCGAGGCGGCGGCGAGTTCCTCCGCGTGCAGCACCGCACGCGCGGTCTCGATCATGGTCCAGACCCGGATCGAGGGATCGGCGTCAACATCAAGCAGGCAACGGGCGATGGTCTTGATATCCGCCACGCTGGAAACCTTTGGAACCAGAATGCCGTCGGGCCGCGCCTTGGCGGCCATCGCGATGTCATCCATCCACCACGGCGAATCCGTCGTGTTGGTGCGGATCAGCACCTCGCGCTTGCCGAAACCCTTGGCCGCAATCGCGCCCGCGATCTGGTCGCGCGCCAGCGCCTTGGCCTCCGGCGCCACGGAATCCTCAAGATCGAGGATGAGGCCGTCGGCGGGAAGGTTGCGAGCCTTTTCCAGCACCCGGGCGTTCGATCCGGGCATGAACAAAAGGCTGCGGCGCGGACGGATCATGGTTTCGTTCCCTTCGAATTGCGAGCTTGCCGAAGCCGGTTCGACGTCGTCAAAGCCGATTTTGGCGTCAGCTTATTGTTTGAGCATGAGCTTCGGGCAGGCGTCCAACGTTTGTCCCGCGGAAAAAACCGGTGCCCGCTGTTGCGGCTCATGCTTTAACATTTCAGGCTTTCGACCGAAAGGCTTGTTCCGGCTTGCAGCCTATGGTTAGCAATTCGCATGTCCCCATTCCCGCAACATCTGCTTGACGGCTACCGAACCTTCACCTCGCAGCGGCTGCCGACCGAGCAGTCGCGCTACCGCGAATTGTCCGAGCGCGGCCAGGCCCCGGAAGTGATGGTGATCGGTTGCTGCGATTCCCGGGTGTCGCCGGAGGTGATCTTCGATGCCGGCCCCGGCGAATTGTTCGTGGTGCGCAACGTCGCCAACCTGGTGCCGGTCTATGCGCCGGACGGCGGCGCGCACGGCGTTTCGGCGGCGCTCGAATACGCGGTCCGGGCGCTGCGCGTCAAACACATCGTGGTGCTCGGCCATGCGCAATGCGGCGGCATCCGCGCCTTCATCGACAATAACGCGCCGCTGTCGCCCGGTGACTTCATCGGCCGCTGGATGTCGATGTTCGTCAAGCCGGGCGAGAAGGTCGAGCAGCGCGACCATGAGACTATGGCTGACTTCACCGTCCGGATCGAGAAGGCGGCCGTGTTCCGCAGCCTGGAGAACCTGACGACGTTTCCGTTCGTGCAGGCGGCGGTCGCGCGCGGCGAGCTCAATTTGCACGGCGCCTATTTCGGCGTCGCCGAGGGCTCGCTGTTCGTGCTCGACCCGGCTGCGAAGGAGTTTCGCGGCGTCAGGGAGATGCTGCAGGCCGGCGGATAGCTATTCGCCGCCGTGGTCGCCGCCGCTCCAGCGGTCCGACAGGGCAAGCATGAACGCCGAGATCACGAACACCAGGTGCACGCCGACCAGCCAGGCCAGCTTGCCGGGTTCGAACACGGTATCGATGTTCATGAACGCCTTCAGCACCTGGATCGCGGAAATCGCGACGATCGAGGCCAGCAGCTTCTGTTTCAAGCCGCCGAAATTGACCTTGGTCATCCAGTCCGGCCAGTCCGGATGGCCACCGGGATCGATCTTCGAGACAAAATTCTCGTAGCCGGAAAACACCACGATCAGGATCAGATTGCCGGTCAGCGACACGTCGATCAGGCTGAGCACGCCGAGAATGATGTCGGACTCCTTGGAGCCCGGCGCATGCACGATGAATTCCCACAGCAGCATGCAGAATTTCAGCAACAGCACCGCCAGGCTGACGACGAGGCCGAAATAGAACGGCGCCATCAGCCAGCGGCTGTTGAAGATCACACTCTCGAATCCGCTCTCGACGCGCTTCAGCGTCGGGTTCGGCCGATAAGGAGCCGGTTGCTCGGTCATCGCAGTTCCGGCTCCTGCTAAAGCGTTTCCGAGCGAAGTGGATACCGGTTCGCGTGAAGAAAACGCGTCAAAACAAAAATTAGAGCGTCGGTTCTGATTCAATCAGAACCGACCTTGCTTTCACGCCGCCTTTTTCTTGGCGCTGATCAGCTTGCGGTTGATCAGGCATTCGGCGATCTGGACCGCGTTCAGCGCGGCACCCTTGCGCAGATTGTCCGACACGCACCACAGCACCAGGCCGTTGTCCACGGTGGGATCGGCGCGGATGCGGCTGATGTAGGTGGCGTCCTCGCCGGCGGCCTCGTAGGGTGTGACGTAGCCGCCCGGTTCATGCTTGTCGATCACGAGGCATCCCGGCGCATTGCGCAGGATGTCGCGCGCCTCGTCGGGCGAAATCGGATTTTCGAATTCGATGGTGACGGCTTCGGAATGGCCGACGAACACCGGCACCCGCACGCAAGTCGCGGTCAGCTTGATTTTGGGATCAAGAATCTTCTTGGTCTCCATCATCATCTTCCACTCTTCCTTGGTGTAGCCGTCCTCCATGAACACGTCGATCTCGGGGATCACGTTGAAGGCGATACGCTTGGGGAATTTCTTGTTGATCAGTTCGCTGTTGGTGTAGACCGCCTTGGTCTGCGAAAACAGCTCGTCCATGGCGTCCTTGCCGGCGCCCGAGACCGATTGATAGGTCGAGACCACGACGCGCTTGATCACCGCCTTGTCATGCAGCGGCTTCAGCGCGACCACGAGCTGCGCGGTCGAGCAGTTCGGATTGGCGATGATGTTCTTCTTGACGAAGCCCTTGACCGCATCCGCGTTGACTTCGGGCACGATCAGCGGCACGTCCGGATCCATTCGCCACGCCGACGAATTGTCGATCACCACCGCGCCGGCGGCGCCGATCTTCGGCGACCATTCCTTCGACACCGCGCCACCCGCCGACATCAGGCAGATGTCGACATCGCTGAAGTCGTAATGCTCGAGCGCTTTGACTTTCAGGGTGCGGTCGCCATACGAGACTTCGACGCCCATGCTGCGGCGTGACGCCAGCGCCACCACCTCGTCAGCCGGGAATTTGCGTTCGTCAAGAATGTTGAGCATTTCCCGCCCGACATTGCCGGTCGCTCCGACCAGCGCGACTTTGTAACCCATCGTTCACTCTCCGAAGAAAAATGCCCCGCCCCGATCCGCGGTGGAAAGGGAAGAGGCAGCGCTTCTATGCGAGAAACGCCGTCAAGACAACGTTGGACCTGAGCCCCGCCCCTCGGCGCTCAGCGGCGCCTGGGCATCTGATGCGACCGTTTTCGGCCACCCCTGACGACCCACACTACCACGCGAGAATTCATCCGGCCCTGACCAGCTTTGCCGACGAATGCTGCGCCACGCTGGCGCGCCTGATTGCCTATGTAGGTGCGCTGGCCTTGCTTGGCATGGTCGGCGTGCATCTATGGGACGAATTGCCTACGGCCGTGGCTGTCGGACCGGCCGCCAGACCGGGCTGGAGTCTGGCATCGCGCTCGCGACCGGCCTTTGCCGTCAGCTCGCCTGATCTATATGAAAAATCAGAGACTTACGAGATTTTTCGACACCCCGAGGGCGGCCGCAAGGACGTTTTCCATTGGGGGCCGCAAGACGAAAAGCCGGTCGCGGAACTTGAGATCTATCGTCCCGGCGGGGAATTCAACCCATCGGAAGCCTGGTTGGAGGCCGAAATCGCCGCCCGGATGGACGCCGGGGGTGGGCGCGAGCTGGAGCCGGCCGGCGTGGTCGACAGCAAGTTCGGCCGGGTGACGCTGCTTCGGCTCACCAACGATCCGGGCGGCGCGAAGTCCTGCCTTGGCTTTCTCAAACGTCTTGGCGATGCCGCCTTGCAACTATCCGGCTGGTCGTGCCAGCCCAGCGGATTGGCAGCGCGGCGGGCCGCGATCGGTTGCATGCTGAACCGGCTGACGCTGCTCTCGGCCGGAAATGAGCCGAAACTGGCCGAGTTATTCGCCCGCGCCGAACTGCGGCGCGGCGGCTGCGCCACTGCTGCTGCGCCGGCCGTCGCGACGGACTGGCTGATGGGCGCTGAAAATCCCCGGCTGCGCGGCCCGCTTTGAATCGAGCCACCAGCCAAGATGCTGGTTTTCATGCGACTTTTTCGCCGCTCCGGCATTATTCTGACGCAGTGTGGCGCGATTGACCTTGTGAAGGCATGCCCTGCGGCTAGAATGGCCGCTGAAACGAATATGGCGGCCTGCCCGCCCCATGAGGATCTGATGACCCCCAAACTTCCTGCTGCGAACAAACTGGCGGTGCTGCTTGCCGCTGTCGCCCTAGTCGCGATCGGCTTCGACACGATGCCGGCCAGTGCGCAGACGCAGGCGCCAACCAACGCCCAGAAGCAGCAGGCCAAGCGTCAATATGACGACCGCGGCCGTCACTACTACGGGCCGAACGGACCCAACGTGTCCTATCAGCAGGGTCCGCACACCCGGATTTACGTCACCAAGCGCTCCTGGCTTGACGCCGGCGTCGAGGTACTGCCCGGCGACCGCAAATTCACCGACTACGCGTTTCCGCCGGAGAATGGCTACCCATCGTTCGCGCGCGAGAACAACAATCGCCCGATCGACCGCCAGCCGCTCAACCCGCCGTCGGACATGGGCGGCTATCCGCAGCGCTTCCCGATCCCGCAGTAGCGAACGGCGCGACAATCGCTGCGCTAGCTCCGAGTCGTCCCTGCAAACGCAGGGACCCATAACCACAGGCGTCGGTTATGGCCAAAGGCCTCGACCACTGTAACCAAACGAGATTTCCCGGCGTATGGGTCCCCGCGTTCGCGGCGACGACCATGAACCTCTTTCGTCTGCTCAGGCGTGCAGCGCCTGCAATTCCTTCAAAATCGCCTCGCCCATCTGCGCGGTCGACACCGCTGTGGTGCCCTCGGACTTGATGTCGGCGGTGCGCAGGCCGTGCGCGAGCACCGCGGCGATCGCGGTATCCACCTTGTCGGCAAGCGCGCCCATATCGAAGGAATAGCGCAGCGCCATTCCAAACGAGGCGATCATCGCGATCGGATTGGCCAGACCCTTGCCCGCGATATCGGGCGCCGAGCCGTGCACCGGCTCAAACAACGCCTTTCGCTTTTTGGTTTTGACATCGACCTCGCCGAGCGAGGCCGACGGCAGCATGCCGAGCGAGCCGGTCAGCATCGCGGCGATATCCGACAGCATGTCGCCGAACAGATTGTCGGTCACGATGACGTCGAACTGCTTCGGCCATTTCACCAGATTCATGCCGCCTGAGTCGGCGAGCTGGTGCTCGAGCTGCACATCCTTGTATTCGCGCGCATGCACCTGCGTGACGACCTCGTTCCAGAGCACGCCGGATTTCATCACGTTGCGCTTTTCCATCGATGTCACCTTGTTGCGGCGCTTGCGCGCCAGATCGAACGCGACGCGGGCGATGCGCTCGATCTCGTAGGTGTCGTAGACTTGGGTATCGATGGCGCGCTTCTGGCCATTGCCGAGATCGGTGATGGTCTTGGGTTCGCCGAAATACACTCCACCGGTGAGCTCGCGCACGATCATGATGTCGAGGCCCTCGACCACCTCACGCTTCAGGCTCGAAGCGTCCGCGAGCGCGGGATAGCAGACCGCGGGGCGCAGGTTCGCGAACAGGCCGAGGTCCTTGCGCAGGCGCAATAGCCCGGCTTCGGGGCGCGCCTCATAGGGAACGCTGTCCCACTTCGGGCCGCCGACCGCGCCGAAGATCACGGCGTCGGCAGCACCTGCCTGCGCCATGGTCGCATCCGTGATCGCAAGCTTGCTCGCGTCATAGGCGGCGCCGCCGACCAGGCCCTGCTCGGTGGCAAAATGAGCGATTCCTTGCGCGTTGAGCCAGTCGATCAGGCGCTTCACCTCCGCCATCACTTCGGGGCCGATGCCGTCGCCGGGGAGAAGCAGCAGTTTATGGGTCGCCATGGGAAGGTCCTTGTTGTGAATTCTCGACTCGTCATTCCGGACGCCGAGCCACCGGGTCCGGCCGTCGGCCGGCCCAATGACAGGCTTCCGCGAGGCGATCCGGAATCCTGCGGTGAGATAGATTCCGGGTTCGCGCTGGCGCGCGCCCCGGAGTGACGGCGGAAGCGGAGTGCTAAAGCGGCGTTGCGCCGATGGCAAGACACCATTGCCGGGGCTGCGCCTGTGCAATCGCCGCGCGGCCTGCCAGAATGCGCGCCCCGCCGGAGAATCCCGTGAAAAGCCCCGACCCTTCGCCGCCACCTGCGCATCCCGCGCGGCTGATACTCATTCTCTCGCTGGCCCCCACCGTGGGGCTCGGCATCGGCCGCTTCGCCTATTCGCTGGTGCTGCCGGACATGCGCGATACGCTGGGCTGGTCCTATTCCGCCGCCGGCTTCATGAACACCATCAACGCCGCGGGCTATCTGGCCGGCGCCCTGATGGCGGCGAAACTGATCAAGCGCTTCGGGTTATCGGCCGCCGTGCGCTGGGGAACCCTGGCTTCTCTGCTGTCGCTGGCGCTCTGCGCGCTGTCAGGCGGTTTTGTCATTTTGAGTTTCGCGCGTTTGCTCGCCGGATTCGGGGCCGCGGCCGCCTTCGTCGCCGCCGCAGCGCTGGCCGCCCTGATCGCGCAAGCACAACCCGCGCGGGCGAATTTTCTGCTCAGCCTGTTCTACGCCGGGACCGGGCTCGGCATCCTGGCCTCGGGGCTGGTCGCGCCCTTCGTGCTGCAGGCTTTCGGCCCGGGATCGTGGTGGATCGTATGGTGGGCGATGACGCTGCTCGCCATCGCCCTGACCATCCCGCTGTTGCTGACGCCGCTCGATACCAAGGCCGGCATCGCCGCCGCGGCATCCGGCGAATTCGCGCTTCGGCCGATACTGATCTATCTCGCCGGCTATTTTCTGTTCGGTGCGGGATACATCGCCTACATGACCTTCATGATTGCCTATGTGCGCGATGCCGGCGGCGGCGCGGCGGCGCAGAGCGCGTTCTGGTGCCTGATCGGCGTGAGCGCGTTCGCAACGCCATGGGTGTGGCGAGGCGTGCTGGCGCGCAACAGCGGCGGCCTGTCCACCGCAATTATCCTTGGCGTCAACGCAGTCGGCGCCGCCCTGCCGCTGCTCGGGCATTCGGCGCTCTGGCTCGCGGTTTCGGCGCTGGTGTTCGGTGTTTCCTTCTTTGCAATCGTGGGATCGACCACCGCCTTTGTGCGTTTCAACTATCCGCCCGCGGCATGGCCGAAGGGAATTGCGGCGATGACCATCGCGTTCGGAATAGGCCAGACCCTGGGACCGACCGCGGTCGGCGCCGTCACCGACGCGTTTGGCAGCCTGTCCTATGCCTTGAATGTCTCGGCTTTGATGCTGGCGCTGGGCGCGGTCGCCGCAGCGTTTCAAAGGAGACTAAAGCCGAACGCCCCACGCTGAGCCAAGCAACCTAGCTCCCGCTGAACGAATTATACCCCTGGTCTTCCCAGTAGCCGCCTTTGTAGTCGTTGGTGACTTCCATCGAAATCACGTATTTCGGATTCTTGAAGCCGAGCTTGGTCGGCACCCGGATCTTCATCGGAAAGCCATAGGCCCGCGGCAAGATTTCATCGCCGAATTTGAAGGTCATCTGGGTCTGCGGATGCAGCGCGGTGCGCATATCCAACGGTGAGTTGTAGCCCTCCTTGTCGGCGCACTGGAACCAACAATATTTCGCGCTCGTATCGGCGCCAACCAGCTTGAGAAAGTCGCGCAGCGGCGTGCCGGTCCAGCTCCCGATCGCGCTCCAGCCCTCGACGCAGATGTGGCGCGTCACCTGCTTGACCTGCGGCAGCTTGTAGAGCTCTTCCAGCGTCCATGATTTCTTGTTGTCGACCAGACCGCGCACCTCGAACTTCCAGTCCTTGCCATCGATCTCGGGCGCGTCGTCGAGTTCGTAATAGGCATTGAACGGGAACGGCTTGGTGATCGCGCTTTCCGGGAAGGTCGGCGCCAGCGCATCGGGATTGAAGATAAAGGCCTGCACGGCGTCGTTGAACTTCGAGACCTTCTTCAGCATTTCTTCGGCGGAAGAACTGTCCAGGACGTTGCAGCCGGTCAGAAGCGTCAACGCCCCAAAGCTTGCACCGCCGGTAATAAAGCGCCGGCGCACCGGATCCGGCATCACCTTGGTGGCGTCCCGGACCAGCAATTGCTTGTCGACGCCCGGGATCAGAAGCTTGCGAAGTCTGCCCATGATTTGTCTCCTGTAAGTTTGTTTAGCGGCCGATGACCATGGCGCGCAGGCTTTTCGGCACCAGCACCGCCAGGGCGACGTGAACCGCCAGGAACGCGACGATCGCCGACATGCAAATAAAGTGGACATAGCGCGCGGCATCATAGCCACCGAACAGCGCCGTCAGCCACTGCAACTGCACGGGTTTCCAGATCGACAGTCCGGACAGCACGATAACGACACCGACGACGATGATGCCGGCATAGAGCAGCTTCTGCACCTGATTGTATTTGGTCAGATCGTCATGCGACAGCTTGCCGGTCAGCGCCGCTTTGGCATCCGAGACCACGCCGCCCGGGGTGATCGGCAGCAGCTTCCTTTTGAAGCGCCCGGTTGCAATGCCCATCAGAAGATAGACGAGACCATTGACCATCAACAGCCACATCGCCGCGAAATGCCACAGCAGCGCGCCGCCCAGCCAGCCGCCGAGCGTGATCGAGCGCGAAAATTTGAGAGAATCAAACAGCGGCGAGGCGTTGTAGATCTGCCATCCCGACATGATCATCAGGATGATCGCTACCGCATTGATCCAATGCATGGTCCGGACCCACGCCGGCTGAATGACCTTGGTTGTGGCCGGTACGGTGCGTTCGTTGCTGGCGGCAAGGCTGGACATGGCGATCCCATCGCTGAAAAGTTGACTACCCCCATATACGCCGAAAACCGGCACTTCGTTACTGCCATGCGTCTGATCGGATTGAAGCAGGCCGGGCCTGGCGGTCACAAAAAAGCGAGCCGGGCTTCCCCGGCTCGCGCCGCCTGTCCCGATGGGGATGCAATCAGGACACGCGGGGGGTGTTACGACGCCGGCATCAGGACGGTGTCGACCACATGGATCACGCCGTTCGACTGGTTGACGTTGGAGATGGTGACGGTCGACGACCCGCCCTTGGCATCGACGATCATCACCTTGCCGTCCGCCTTCTTCACGGTCAGCTCTTCGCCTTCGACGGTCTTGAGCTTCTTGCCGTCGGTCAGGTCGGAAGCCTCGAGCTTGCCCGGGACCACATGATAGGTCAGGATTTTGGACAGGGTAGCCTTGTTCTCGGGCTTCACCAGGGTGTCGACGGTACCGGCCGGCAGCTTGCCGAACGCGGCATTGGTCGGCGCGAAGACCGTGAACGGACCCTTGCCTTCCAGCGTGTCGACGAGGCCCGCGGCCTTCACCGCCGCCACCAGCGTGGTGTGATCCTTGGAATTCACGGCATTCTGGATGATGTTCTTGGAGGGGAACATCGCGGCGCCGCCGACCATCACGGTCTTCTCCTGCGCGCTGACGGGCGCGACGATGGTGGCGGTGAGGGCAAGGGCGCCGAACGCGGCGGCGGATAACAGTGCAATACGCTTGGACATGGAAACGTCTCCCGATTGATGGCGTGACCGGCGGATCTCCGCCGGCGATGAGGGGCAACAACGACGCTGGCCGACCGTTGGGTTGACTGCGTCGCCGTTGGCCGAGTTACGGGAGGTCCTGGGCGTGGTTTCAGGGAATAAATTTTCGCCGGTTTGAAACTTTTCGCGGCGACGAACGTGGGCCTGGCGCGTCGTCCCGGCCAAGCGAGCAGCGCGAGCGCGAGCCGGGATCCATAACCACCGGCGCGGGTTGTTGGAGCGGATCGTCACACCAGCTCGCAAAATCGATTCAGTCGGGGTTATGGGGTCCCCTGCGTTCGCGGCGACGACCAGCGAGAGACCGCTGCTAGTCTCGATTGTTCGGCGTCTGCACAAAACCCCGGTTCCAGGTCGGACTGATCAGGATCTCGTTGACGCAGACCCGCGGCGGCATGCTGGCGACGAAGGCGATGGTGCGGCCGAGGTCCTCCGGCTGCAGCATCTTCGCCTGCTCCTCCTCGCTCGGCACCACCGGCCGCAATTTCAGGATCGGCGTCGCGACCTCGCCGGGAGACAGGCAACAGGCGCGCAAGCCGTTGACGCATTCATCCATGTTGAACGAATGGGTCAGCGCCAGCACCGCATGCTTGGTGGTGGTGTAGGCGGGGCCCGGCATTTTCGAAACGTGACGGCCGGCCCAGGATGCAACGTTGATGATGCAGCCATCCTTTTGCGCGCGCATCGCCGGCAGCACCGCGCGCATGCAGTACAGCACGTCATTGAGATTGATCTCGACCAGCCGGTCCCAGCCTTCCAGTTCCATATCGGCCCAGCTGCGCTTCGGCACGTTGATGCCGGCGCTGTTGACCAAAAGATCGATGCGGCCGTGACGCTCCAGAATTTGTTCAGCCGCCTCGTTGACATCGGCTTTCCTGCTGACATCGAGCGCGATCGCCTCGGCCTTGCCGCCGGCCCCGGCGATCTTCGCCACCACGGTGTCCAGGGCCTGCTTGCGGCGGCCCGAAACCACCACGGTCCAGCCGTCGGCGGCGAGCGATTCCGCCCCGGCCTCGCCGATCCCGCTGCCGCCGCCGGTCACCCAGGCCACACGTTTCCCGTTATTTGACATGCAAACCGTCTCCGTTGCTTTGTGCGGGGCGACTTTGCTATTGAAACCCTTGAGATGACGAGATTATGCGGCCCGGTCGGACCGCACCCGCCCACCGGAATGATGCATGAATGCGCCCCCCAAAACCACAGTGAACGCCAACCTGTTTTGCCGCCTGTTCGATGGCCTTGACGATCCGGGCCGCCTCGCCATCGAAACCATCGACGGCGCGCGCATCAGCTATGGCGACCTGATTTCCCGCGCCGGGCAGATGGCGAATGTGCTGGCTGATCGCGGCGTCAAGCCCGGCGATCGGGTCGCCGCCCAAACCGAAAAATCGGTGCCGGGCCTGGTACTCTATCTCGCCACGGTGCGCGCCGGCGCGGTGTATCTGCCGCTCAACACCGCCTACACGCTGAACGAGCTGGAATATTTCATCACCGACGCCGAGCCCTCACTGGTGGTGTGCGACCCGTCGAAGGCCGAAGGCATCGGCGCGATCGCGGCGAAGGTTGGCGCCCGGGTCGAAACGCTCGGGCCAGACGGCAACGGTTCGCTGACGGCGGCCGCCGCCAGCGCGAAACCGGAATTCGCAACCGTTCCCCGCGCCGACGATGACTTGGCGGCCATTCTCTACACCTCGGGAACCACGGGACGTTCCAAGGGCGCGATGCTGACGCACGATAACCTCGCGTCGAATTCATTGTCGCTGGTCGACTACTGGCGCTTCACCGACAAGGACGTCCTGATCCACGCGCTGCCGATCTATCACACCCACGGTCTGTTCGTGGCGAGCAACGTCACGCTGTTCGCCCGCGCCTCGATGATCTTCCTGCCGAAATTCGATCCGGAAGCGATCATCAAGCTGATGGCGCGCGCCACCGTGCTGATGGGCGTGCCGACTTTCTACACGCGGCTGCTGCAAAGCCCGGCGCTGAACAAGGAATCCACCAAACACATGCGGCTGTTCGTTTCGGGCTCGGCGCCGCTGCTCGCCGATACCCATCGCGAATGGTTTGCACGCACCGGTCACGCCGTGCTCGAACGCTACGGCATGACCGAGACCAATATGAACACCTCCAATCCGTATGACGGCGAGCGCGTCGCCGGCGCGGTCGGCCATCCCTTGCCCGGCGTCTCGGTGCGCGTCACCGATCCGGAAACCGGCCAAGAGTTGGCCCGCGATGCGATCGGGATGATCGAGGTCAAGGGCCCCAACGTCTTCAAGGGCTACTGGCGGATGCCGGAGAAGACCAAGGCCGAGTTCCGTGACGACGGCTTCTTCATCACCGGCGATCTCGGCAAGATCGACGCCAAGGGCTATGTGCACATTCTCGGCCGCGGCAAGGATCTGGTGATTTCCGGCGGCTTCAACGTCTACCCCAAGGAAATCGAGAGCGAGATCGACGCCATGCCGGGCGTGATCGAATCCGCCGTGATCGGCGTGCCGCATGCCGATTTCGGCGAGGGCGTCACCGCCGTGCTTGTATGCGACAAGGGCGCGTCCATCGATGAGATTTCCGTGCTGAAGGCACTGGACGGACGATTGGCAAAGTTCAAGATGCCGAAGCGGGTGTTCGTGGTCAACGAACTGCCGCGCAACGCCATGGGCAAGGTGCAGAAGAATATCTTGCGCGATACTTATGCGGATATTTACGCCAAGGCGAAGTGAGCGGGCGCCCAGTGCACCGCCGTATTCAATGACCTCATCGGCGACTGCAAGCACGCCGGGAGGAATAGTCAGGCCGAGGGCCTTGGCAGTCTTAAGATTGATCACCAACTCGAATTTGGTTGGCTGCACGACCGGTAAATCGGCAGGCTTGGTCCCCTTGAGAATTCGACCGGCGTAAACGCCAATGTAGCGATACAAGTCCGGCAGATCGATACCGTAGCTCATCAAGCCGCCCAAAACAGCAAACTCGCGCAAACTATATATGGCCGGGACCGCGTACCGCGTGGCCAAAGCCACGAGTCGGTCGCGGTGCGTGACGAACAGCGTGTCGGCGGCTACCACGAGGCCGGGGATACGCTGCTGCGCAATCGTTTGGAATGCCGTTTCGATTTCGGGATCGGTCCCAGCGTTAAAAATATGAAGCTGCACGCCGATGGCGCGCGCGGCCTCCTGCATAGCTCGCGATTGACGCGAAGCCGCAGGGAAGGTCGGGTTCAGGAGGAAACCGAGCGTTGTTGCTTGTGGTGCTAACTCACGTAACAAGCCCAACCGCTTGGCTTCCAGGGTGCCGTTGAGGCCGCTTATCCCGGTGACGTTGCCCCCGGGCCGGTTGAGACTCGCAACCAGTCCACGTTCGACCGGATCATCGATAAAAACGGCGACGATCGGAATCGTTGCGGTCGCGGCCTTGGCTGCCAGTGCAGCAGGTTCGCCGCCGACCGAGACGAGCACAGCGACCGGTCGGCGCACGAGTTCGGTCGCCAGCGTCGGCAGGCGATCATAGTCACCTAACGCCCAACGGTATTCGACAGCAAGATTCCGACCTTCGACCGCGCCGGTTTCCGCCAATCCCCGACGGAACGCAGCCACGAGCTCTGCGCTCTCGTCAGGCGACCGCGGGCTGAGAAATCCGATGACCGGCATCGTCGACTGCGCGCGCGCCGCGAGCGGCACACTTGCCGCCGCGCCGCCGATAAGCGTGATAAACTCACGCCGCCTCATTCGATCACCTCGTCGGCGCGGAGCAGGAACGATTCGGAAATCGTTAGCCCGATCGCCCTGGCGGTCTTGAGATTGACGACCATCTCGAATTTCGTCGGCTGCATCACCGGAAGATCGGTTGTCTTGGCGCCTTTCAAGATCCTGCCGGCATAGACGCCGGCCTGACGATACCCTTCCGCAAAATGCGCTCCATAGCTGAGAAGGCCGCCGACTTCCGCAAACTCGCGACGAAACGACATCGCCGGCAGCTTGTGGCGCAACGCCAGCGACGCCAGCCGCTCGCGGTAGGAACCGAAGAACGGATCGTTGCAGGCCAGCACGGCGGCGGCCTTCTGCTGGACAAAGGCGTCGAAGGCGGCCGCGACTTCCTGTTCGGTACTGGCATTGCGCACGATCAGCGCCACCCCGAGCCGAGCCCTGGCCTCCTCGACTTCCTGCGCCTGCGTCTTGGCTTCCGGATATTTTGGATTGATCAGGACGCCGAGAATCGAGGCCTGCGGCATCATCTCGTGCAGCAGTTCGAGCCTCTTGGCCTCCAGCGTCGCGCCGATCAGGTTGATGCCGGTGACATTGCCCTCGGGTCGATTGAGGCTGGCAACGAGACCGGCTCTGATCGGATCGGCGGCGCTGACGAAAACGATTGGAATGGTGGATGTGGCGCCCTTGGCCGCGCGGCCGGGATCGCTGCCGCCGGCCGCCACGATCAGGGCGACGCGACGGTCGACCAGTTCCGCCGCAAGCCCCGGCAGCCGGTCATATTTTCCTTCCGCCCACCGATATTCGATCGCCAGGTTCTGGCCCTCGATGAAACCCGCCTCCTTGAGGCCGTCGCGGGTCGCGGCCACCAGGCTAACCTGATCGGCTGGAATGCCGCTGCCGAGGAATCCGATCACCGGCGTCGTCGATGGCTGCGCACGCGCCATGATCGGCAGGCTTGCCGCCGCGCCGCCGAGCCATGCCAGAAACAGCCGACGCTTCATTCGATCACCTCGTCGGCGCGGGCGAGCAGCGTCGCGGGTACCATCAGCCCGAGCGTGTTGGCGGCCTTGAGATTGGCGACGAGCTCAAGCCTGCTCGGCTGCTCGACCGGGATATCGCCCGGCTTCGTCCCTCGGAGAATCTTGTCCACAAAATCGGCGGAGCGCCGAAACAGGTCCGGGACGTTCGGCCCATAAGACATGAAACCACCGCCTTCGAGATACTCCCTCGCATAAAGCATCGTGGGAAGGCCCGCTGCCAGCGCCAACGCATTGATGCGTGCTGAATTGGCGCCAACCAGAGCATCGGCACAGGCATAAAGCGCGTCGCTACGGCCCTTGAGCGTCTCGATAGCGGGCGCGAATTCCTCGGCGCGCCGAATCTCCAATGCGGAAGGCTCGATGCCGGCGGCGCGCGCCAACGTCTGAACCTCGTTCAGCTCGCTGGCCGCCTGGGGCGAGGCCGGATTTGCGATCACCGCGAGCCGCCGCAAATCGGGGAGCGCCTCGCGCATGAGTCCCAACCGCTTGCTGGCGATATCCGGACCCTGGAGCGACAATCCGGTGACGTTGCCGCCCGGCCGCGACAGGCTTGCGACGAGACCGGCACCGACCGGATCGTTAGCCAAGGTGAAGACGATCGGAATCACCGAGGTCGCATGCATGGCAGCGAGCACCGCGCCGCCCCCGGCCACGATGACGTCGACTTTCAACCGGACGAACTCAGCCGATATTTCCGCGAACCGCTCGCCTCGTCCCTCCGCCCAGCGATATTCGATCGTAACGGTGCGGCCGTCGATCCAGCCGAGTTCGCGAAGGCGCTGCTCGAAAGCGACGACAAAATGCCGCCAGGCCGTGGGTGTGCTGACGCTTAGAAACCCGATGGTCGGAAGCTTCTGCTGCGCCCGCGCCGCCAGCGGCACACTCGCCGCCGCCGCTCCGGCAAGCCTGATGAACTCCCGCCGTTTCATTCTGATGTCCCAACCAGCGTCCTGCGCCGAGGCGACACTCATCCAAATCGCGGCGGATTACAACGACGCGGATCGTTGTGCGTTTATAGCAACTTGATGGAACGTGAACCGGTCCCTGGTCGGTTACAGCAGGCTGATCACAAACCGGGCGCCGGCGATGAAGAGATAGCTGCCATAGGCGCGCTCCAGCGTGGTCTTCGACATCGCATGGGCTACTCTCACCCCGAGCGGCGCGGTGAGCAGGCTGGTCGGCATCGCCAGCACCGCGCCGATCAGCGAGACGTAGCCGATCGCAAACGGCGATTGCAGCGCCAGCACATCGGGATAATGCGCTGCCACGGGCCAGCCGGCATAGACATAGCCGAGCGCGCCGGGAATCGAGACCAGCACCGCCAGCGCCGACGAGGTCGCGACCCCCTGATGTATCGGCCGGCCATAAAACGTCATCACCAGATTCGCGAACAGCCCGCCACCGACACCCATCAACGTGGCAAGAAGCCCGACAAGGAAGCCGTAAATGCGCATCAACGGTCCCTGCGGGAGATCGTCGCCGAGTTTCCAGGTCTCGCGCCCCAGCAACAGCCGCGCCGCGGCGAACCATGCCACCGTCACGAATACGATCCTGAACAACCGCTCGGGTGCATAACGCGCGGCTACGGTGGCGGCGAGAACGCCGACCAGCACCGGCAGCCACCACGCGCGCAGAACCCTCATATCCACCGCGCCGCGCGCGTAATGGGCGCGGAAGGAGCGGATCGAGGTCGGAATGATGATGGCGAGCGAGGTGCCGACGCACAGCGGCATCCGCACCTCGAGCGGCACGCCGGCCAGCCGAAAGCATTCAAAAAACACCGGCACCAGGATGGCGCCGCCGCCGATCCCGAACACGCCCGCCAGAAATCCGGACAGCGCGCCGACCACCACCAGCAGCAGCGCCAGTTGGAGAAGCTCGGAGACATCAAGCCCAGCGACCAGCATCCCCATTTTCCTCCTGCTCGCGCCGAATCCGAGCGCGTTCATGAATCGTGCTTCAGGTATACCAGCCACCAGCGCACCCGGGCCTTGTCAATGCCCGGCAATGCAAGGCTCATCTCAAGCTATGAACATAGGTTCGCAACCTGCAGATTTCGTCGTTGCGCTGGCTGTTTCGAGTTCGTAAATAGGACCCGTCGATCGCGATCCCCAAAGGGCCCCTGCGGAGGCCCGCAAACCATCAAAGCCGCCGATGACCGCCAGGATCGAAAGACCGCTTTCACCTCACCTGCAGACCTATCGTTGGACCCTGACGATGGCGCTGTCCATCGTCCATCGCTTGACCGGCGTCGCCCTGTATTTCGGCACCTTGCTGCTGGCGTGGTGGCTGATAGCGGCCGCATCGGGACCCACCGCCTACGCCCACGTGCAGGCCTTTACCTCCAGCTTCCTCGGCCGCCTGATCGTGTTCGGCTATACGTGGGCGCTGCTGCATCATCTGCTCAGCGGCATCAGGCATCTGGTCTGGGATCTGGGTTACGGCTTCAAGGCCAGCGAGCGCGAAGCGCTGACATGGGGCGCGCTGATCGGCGGCATCTGCCTGACCGTATTGCTCTGGATCGCCGCCTACGCCATCGGAGGCGGACGATGACCGCGCCCAATACCGAAGCGACCCGATCGATGCGCACGCCGCTTGCCCGTGTTCGCAATCTCGGCGCCTCGCATTCCGGCACCTCGGATTTCTGGCGCCAGCGCCTCACCGCCGTGGCCATGGTGCTGCTGATGGTGCCCGTCATCGTGGTGGTGATGATGCTGCTCGGCCGCAATCAGGCCGGCGCCGCGCAAATTCTCGGATCGCCGCTGGTCGCGATCATCCTGTTGCTGTTCATCATCGCCAGCGCCTGGCACATGAAGATCGGCATGCAGGTGGTGATCGAGGACTATGTGCAGCACGAGACGACGAAGCTCGTCGCCGTCATGGCCAACAATTTCTTCTCGATTGCGGTGGCGCTGGCCTCGATCTACGCCATCCTCAAATTGTCATCCGGAGTGTAGCCCATGGCCGTAGGCGGAAACGGCAACGCCGCGAATGGCAGTGGTGGCCCGGCCACCAACGGCCACGCCTATCCGATTGAAGACCACACCTATGATGTCGTGGTCGTCGGCGCCGGCGGCGCCGGCCTGCGCGCGGTGGTCGGCTGCAGCGAGGCCGGCCTCAAGACCGCCTGCATCACCAAGGTATTTCCGACCCGTTCGCATACGGTGGCGGCGCAGGGCGGCATCTCCGCGGCGCTCGGCAACATGCACGTGGATAACTGGCGCTGGCACATGTACGACACCGTCAAGGGCTCGGACTGGCTCGGCGATCAGGATTCGATCGAATACATGGTGCGCCATGCGCCGGCGGCGGTCTACGAACTCGAACATTGGGGCGTGCCGTTCTCGCGCACCGAAGACGGCAAGATCTACCAGCGCCCGTTCGGCGGCATGACGCTGGACTACGGCAAGGGGCAGGCGCAGCGCACCTGCGCCGCCGCCGACCGCACCGGCCATGCCATGCTGCACACCATGTACGGCCAGGCGCTGCGCCACGCGGCGGAATTCTATATCGAGTTCTTCGCCATCGACCTGATCATGGATGACCAGGGCACCTGCCGCGGCGTGATTGCGCTGAAGCTCGACGACGGCACGCTGCATCGCTTCCGGGCGCAAACCACCATCCTTGCCACCGGAGGCTATGGGCGCATCTATCATTCCTGCACCGGCGCCCACACCCAGACCGGTGATGGCAGCGCCATGGCGCTGCGCGCCGGCCTGCCGCTGCAAGACATGGAATTCGTCCAGTTCCACCCGACCGGCATCTACGGCGCCGGTTGCCTGGTTACCGAGGGTGCGCGCGGCGAAGGCGGCTATCTCGTCAATTCGGACGGCGAGCGGTTCATGGAGCGCTATGCGCCATCCGCCAAGGATCTGGCGTCGCGTGACGTGGTCTCGCGCGCGATGACCATCGAAATCCGCGAAGGCCGCGGCGTCGGCAAGAAAAAGGACCACATCTTCCTGCACCTCGATCATCTCGATCCCAAGGTGCTGCACGAACGGCTGCCGGGCATCTCGGAAACGGTGCGGATCTTCTCCAATGTCGATGTGACGCGCGAGCCGATCCCGATCGTTCCGACCGCGCATTACAACATGGGCGGCATCCCCACCAATTATCACGGCGAAGTGCTGACCAAGAAGAACGGCGACGACAATTTCGTGGTGCCGGGCCTGATGGCCGTGGGCGAAGCGGCTTGCGTTTCGGTCCATGGCGCCAACCGTCTCGGCTCCAACTCGCTGATCGATCTCGTGGTGTTCGGCCGCGCCGCGGCGTTGCGCTGCGCCGAAAAGCTGGCGCCGAACGGCACGCAGCCGGAATTGCCGGCGGATTCGGCCGACAAGTCGCTCGGCCGGCTCGATCATTATCGCTACGCCGCCGGCGGCACGCCGACCGCGAAGCTGCGCGACAGCATGCAGAATGTGATGCAGAACAATTGCGCGGTGTTCCGCACCGGCGAGGTGCTGACCGAAGGGCACAATCTGATTCACAAGGTGCACGGCGGCATCGCAGACATCTCGGTCAGCGACCGCTCGCTGACCTGGAATTCCGACCTGGTCGAGACCCTCGAATTCGACAATCTGATCGTGCAGGCGGTGGTGACGATGGACTCGGCGGCGAACCGCACCGAGAGCCGCGGCGCCCATGCGCGCGAGGATTTCCCCGACCGCGACGACAAGAACTGGATGAAGCACACACTGGCGTGGATCGACGATCGCGGCAACACCGCGGTCGATTATCGCCCGGTGCACGACTACACCATGACCAACGACGTTCAATACATCCCGCCGAAAGCGCGGGTGTATTGATTAACAATCATAGCCCGTCATTCCGGGGCGCTCGGGAAGCGAGCGAGCCCGGAATCCATAGCCATGGCGGGGAGTATGGATTCCGGGCTCGCGCTGCGCGCGCCCCGGAATGACGAAAGGCGAGAGAAGATGGTTGAATTCGCACTGCCGAAAAATTCGAGGATCACAGGCGGCACGAGCTGGCCGAAGCCGGCGGGCGCCACCGAGACGCGCGAATTCAAGGTCTATCGCTGGAACCCGGATGACGGCAAAAATCCGAGCGTCGACACCTATTTCATCGACACCCATGATTGCGGCCCGATGGTGCTCGACGGCCTGATCTGGATCAAGAACAACATCGACCCGACGCTGACATTCCGCCGCTCCTGCCGCGAGGGCGTCTGCGGTTCCTGCGCCATGAATATCGACGGCCAGAATACGCTGGCCTGCACCAAGTCGATGCATGACGTGAAGGATGGCGCGGTGAAGGTCAATCCGCTGCCGCATCAGCCCGTGGTCAAGGACCTGGTGCCTGATCTCACCAATTTCTACGCGCAATATGCCTCGATCGAACCGTGGCTGCAGACGACAACGCCGACGCCACAGAAGGAATGGCGGCAGAGCCACGCGGACCGCGAGAAACTCGACGGCCTCTATGAATGCATTCTCTGCGCCTGCTGCTCGACCTCGTGCCCGAGCTATTGGTGGAACAGCGACCGTTATCTCGGCCCGGCCGCGTTGCTGCAGGCGAACCGATGGGTCAAGGACAGCCGCGATGAAGCCACTGGCGAGAGGCTCGACAATCTCGAGGACCCGTTCCGGCTCTATCGCTGCCACACCATCCTGAACTGCGTTAAGGCCTGTCCGAAGGGCCTCAATCCCGCCGAGGCCATCGCCGAACTCAAGCTCAAGATGGTCGAGCGGCAGATCTGAGCCGCGGCCGCCGGCCGCCTATCGCACGCACCGGAACAGACGTCGACACCGCAAATTGAGGCCCGACCGCAACCCCGGCGCGCCGCCTCGCCATGGGTTCGAAATTCCCTTGCTCAGGGCTTGCGGTTGCGAAACTATCCGCCCGTCTAGGGACAACAAACATGCGAATTCTGGAAATCGTCGCGGTCTGCGCCGCGTTGGGCGGCTGCGCGGCGCCCGGGCAAGAGGTGGCGTCGACGTCGCGGCTTGGCGACCAATTCGTCGGGAAAACTGCGAGTTCTCTCGTATCTCAGTTTGGCAAGCCGATCAGCCGCAATAAAATGGACAACGACCAAACGACGTATGTCTGGGAACTTGATCCCGCAACGGTTTCGGCTGACGACCGCCGGATCGATACGGGTTCGGCAGGTCTCTATGGAGACGGGCACACCCCTGGTTACATGACCGATGACCCCCGGCGTTGCAAGATGAGCGTCACCGTGTCGCCGGAGGGGGTCATCACCCAGGTTGTCACCGAGGACCAGAACGGCACCGGCGCACCGACGAGGAATTTCGGCATTCTCGGGGGCGTCTGCGCTCAGCTTCTCGGGACCAGATCCCGGACATAATCCAGGACCGGCCGCGGGCCCCGACGCCATGCCAATCATCCTGGTGTCATTGGATCCGCCGGCAAAAGTCGGCTAAGTAGGCGCGGCATTCTTCGGCGAGCACATCCGTGACCTCATCAACCCTCCCCCCAGGCATCGCGCCTGCCAATGATCCGGCGGCGCCACCTTTCGGGGCGTTCGCGCCGACGCGCGCGCAGGCTTCGATCATCTCACTTGCGCATCGCTCGCGATTGAAGCGCGGCGCGTTCCGCCCGATGCTGTCGCGGCTGATCAACGCCCTGCGCGCCGGGCCGCTCGATGTGCCCTATCAGGGCGCATCGTTCCGGTTCTATCACCAGGCCAGCGCCACGGAGCGCGGCGCCCTGTTCAATCCCGACTACAATCTCGAAGAGCTGGATTTTCTGCGGGCACATACGCCGATCGGCGGGGTGTTCGTCGATGTCGGCGCCAACGTCGGCACCTACGCCATGGTTCTGGCGCGGCATGTCGGCGCCTCCGGGAAGGTGATCGCGATCGAACCGCATCCCGTCACCCACGCCCGGCTGGCCTTTAATCGTAGCGCGTCCGGCTTCACGCAGGTTCAACTCGTGGCCGCCGCCGCCGGTCCTTCCGACGGCGAGCTGATGATCGCGACCGACGGTGACAATCTCGGCGCCAGCCACATCGTGTCAGGCGACCGCCCTGGCAATGCCATCAAGGTGCCTTCGTTGCGGCTGCAACGCATTCTCGACGATGCCGGCGCGGATCACGTCGACGCCCTGAAGATCGACGTCGAGGGATTTGAGGACCGCGTTCTGACCGGCTTCTTCAAGCAGGCGCCGCAACGCCTGTGGCCGCGTGCGGTGGTGATCGAACATCTGTCGCGGAACGAGTGGCTGGACGACTGCATTGCCGACATGCGCGCGCGCCGCTATGCGGAGACCGGCAGGACCCGCAGCAACACCATGCTGGTGCGCGGCTGAAGAGCCCGGCGCCTACCGGCTTCATTGCCGCAAATTGATCTTCAGGCCCGGGAGATGACGATGATTGACCATTTCGGCTTTTCGGTTTCCGACTATCCGCGCGCGAAGGCATTCTACACCAGGGCGCTGGCGCCTCTTGGCTACAGCCTCGTCATGGAGGTCACGCAGGAACAGACCGGTCGTGATCCCGCAGCCGGCTTTGGCGCCAACGGCAAGCCGGATTTCTGGATCGGCGGCGAAGGCGGATTGAACAAGCCGGTACACGTCGCCATACTCGCAAAGGATCGCTCCGCCGTGAACGCCTTCTACGAGGCTGCCATCGCCGCGGGCGGGCGCGACAATGGCGCACCCGGCCTTCGTGCGCATTATCATCCCGATTACTACGGCGCATTTGTGCTCGATCCCGATGGCCACAACATCGAAGCGGTCTGTCACGCGCCGGGCTGAGCTCATTTGCCAGGGGAACATCGCCTTGCCGGCGTCGTTATCGCTCCGACCGTCATGGAGCCAGCATGGAAAACGATAACGGCAAGGTGGGACCGTGAATGCCGATCGACCCCACAGAGGACCCGCCGATCAAGCCCGGGCAGCCGTCGGAGCCGCCGCAGGAAAGCCCGCCCGGAAGCCCTCGCCCCGAGGTGCCACCGCCGATGCAGGAACCGGGTGAGCCGCCACGGCCAGAGGAGTTGCCGGGCCGCACGCCGGAGGAATTGCCGGTGCGCGGACCGCAGGGACCGAACACACCCTCACCCGCGACCGACACGGGAAATATCGGCTTCGTAGCCGACTCCGTGCCAAGGTGCAGCGAATAGCCGCAAGGGGAAATGCAAGACTGCGAATTGGAATGATGATCTGAATGCGAAATGAACAAGCACGCATCCGGACTTTGCAGTGCGGGAAATAAATACCAATTCTGGTTTGAACGACGCCACAATCCGGCCTAACGCTTGTTCGTTGATCGCCAGAGTTTGTTGACAGACCATGTTGCCAAACCTTGTTGCCAAGATTTTTCCGGGGACGCCACCATCATGACAAAACTTCGACTCTTGCTGCTTGCCACCACAGCTCTCACCGCGCTGCAACTGGCCGCTGCTCCATCGCACGCGCAGACTGCGCCGCTGGTCGTCGCGCAGGCCCATGAGGAGCTGGGTCCCGATGGAAAGCCCAAGCAGCCGCCGAAGGCAGCGCCGCCGCCGCACCCGGCGCCTCCGGCCGCCGCACCTCCACGGCCTGCTCCGCCGCCGCCACCGCCACCACCGCCGCATCCCGCGCCACCGCCACCACCGCCGCATCCCGCTCCGCCGCCACCGCCCGCTGCTGCGCCGCCGCACGTTCCGCCGCCTGCTGCAGCGCCGCCGCATGTGCCGCCGCCGGCGGCAGCACCACCGCCACATCCCGCTCCGCCGACTCCCCCGGCGGCAGCGCCGCCGCCTGCGCCACCGAAGCCTCCGGCTGGGCCCGCCATGCAGCAGCAGGAGCGGGAAAGAGAGCTGGAGATGGAGAGGGCAAGAGAGCGGGAGAAAATGGCACCGCCTCCGCGGCCGCCTGCGGGCGGAGCCGCACCGCCGCCGCCGCCCTCGGGCGCGGCCACACCCCCGCCGCCACCGCACGCCGGGCCGCCCCCGGCCGCCCCTGCGCCGGGCGCCGCTCCCGCCACTCCTTCACCGGGCGCGGGCACACCACCGCCGCCACCGCGGACCGGGCCGCCGCCGGTCACCCCTGCTCCGGGCACCGCTCCGGCCGCACCCGGTGGGCAGACCGCGCTGCCGCCCGGAGCTGCGCCGTTGGTCCGTCACGCGCCGCCAACGGTAGCCGCGCCGATTCCAGCGGCCCCGCCGCCGGCTCAGGCTTTGACCCCGATTGCGCCGGGCGCGGCGCCGCAGGGACCGCGCCGCATGGAGGATTTCCGTGGCCAACGGCAGGAAAGCGACCAGGGCGGCCGCAAGGTCTTCACCGAGCCGGGCCGGGTCATCGTGGTCGATCCCGGCGGTCAGTCGTTCATTCGCCACAACGAAGAGGATCGATTCCGTTTCGGCGCACGCGATATCCAGACCCAGCAGGTCGGCGGCGAGACCCGCACCATCGTGATTCGTCCCGATGGCTCGCAGATCATCACCGTCGTCGGCCGCGACGGACAGTTGCTGCGCCGGATCAGGCGGGACCATGAGGGCCGCGAGATCATCATCATCGACAACAGCTACCGCGATCCTCGCGACGCCGGTGGGTTCTACGTCGACCTGCCGCCGCCGGTGATCCGGATCCCCTACGACCGGTACATCGTGGATGCCGACGATGCGTCGCCGGACCTGATCTACGACACCATGGAAGCGCCGCCGGTGGACCGGATCGAGCGACGTTATTCGCTCGACGAGATCCGCTACAGCCCGTCGGTGCGGCAGTTGATGCCGAGCATCGATCTCAACACCATCACCTTCGAGACCGGATCGTGGGAGATTCCGCCCGATCAGGCGGCGCGGCTGCAGGTGATCGCGGAAGGGCTCAATCGGGCGATCGCGCGCAACCCGCGCGAGGTGTTCCTGATCGAGGGTCACACCGACGCGGTCGGCAATCCCGTCGACAATCTCTCGCTATCGGATCGGCGCGCCGAATCCGCGGCCGAGTTGCTGACCCAGCAATTCGGGGTGCCCTCGGAAAACCTGACCTCGCAGGGCTATGGCTCTCAATATCTGAAAGAGCAGACCGACGGACCGAGCCGTATCAACCGCCGCGTCACCATCCGCCGCATCACGCCGTTGCTCAACGGCGGCGTGGCGACACTGCCGCCGCCGCCCCCGGGCACCGCCCCGCCGCGGTGAGGCGAGAGCAAGGTCGAAAAGGAAAATGGCCGGGAGCAATCCCGGCCATTTTGTTTGCTCTCCCCGGATCGTTTCCGCAGCACTAGGCCAACGGCGCGGCCGTGCTGTTCTCAGTCCTTGTCGGTATCGAGTTTGAAGATGTGGGAGCTGTCCCCGATCGATAGCAGGCCTGCCTCGGCGTAGAGATTCAGTTTGGCGCGGGTATCGGTGATGTCGAGGTTGCGCATGGTCAGCTGGCCGATCCGGTCCGCCGGCGTGAACGCCGCATCGTCCACCTTCTCCATGCTCAGCCGCTCCGGCTGATAGGTCAGGTTGGGGCTCTCGGTGTTCAGGATGGAGTAGTCGTTGCCGCGTCGCAGTTCGAGCGTGACCTCGCCGGTGATGGCGCGAGCCACCCAGCGCTGGGCCGTTTCGCGCAGCATCAGAGCCTGAGAATCGAACCACCGCCCCTGGTAGAGCAACCGGCCAAGGCGCATGCCGCTGATCCGGTATTGCTCGATGGTGTCTTCGTTGTGGATGCCGGTGAGCAGGCGCTCGTAGGCGACGTGCAGCAGCGCCATGCCGGGAGCTTCGTAAATGCCGCGACTCTTGGCCTCGATGATCCGGTTCTCGATCTGGTCGCTCATGCCGAGGCCATGTCGACCACCGATGGCGTTGGCCTCGAGAAACAGCGCGACCGGATCGGCGAACGTCTGGCCGTTCAGCGCGACGGGCTGTCCCTCCGCAAAACACACGGTGACCGTTTCGGCCTTGACGACACGGTCGTCGCGCCAAAACGGCACGCCCATGATGGGAGTGACGATCTTGATGCCACTGTCCAGGCGCTCGAGATCCTTGGCCTCGTGGGTAGCGCCGAGGATATTGCTGTCGGTCGAATACGCCTTCTCGGCGCTCATCTTGTAGTCGAAGCCGTTGGCGGTCAGGAACGCCGACATTTCCGCACGGCCGCCCAGCTCGTCGATGAACTGCTGGTCGAGCCAGGGCTTGTAGATCTTGAGGCTCGGATTGGTCAGCAGGCCGTAGCGGTAGAACCGCTCGATATCGTTGCCCTTGAACGTCGAGCCATCACCCCAGATGTTGACGCCGTCCTCCTTCATGGCCGCGACCAGCATCGTGCCGGTCACAGCGCGACCCAGGGGCGTGGTGTTGAAGTAGGTGGCGCCGCCGGTGCTGATGTGGAAAGCGCCGGACTGGATCGCGGCGATACCTTCGTGGACCAGTTGCGTACGGCAATCCACCAGTCGGGCTTTCTCGGCGCCGAAGCCCTGCGCCTTGCGCGGGATCTCGTCGTAGTCGGCCTCATCGGGCTGGCCGAGATTGGCGGTATAGGCGAAGACGCGGGCGCCTTTCTGTTTCATCCACAACAGCGCCGCGCTGGTGTCGAGACCGCCCGAGAAAGCAATGCCGACTTTTTCCCCTTTGGGCAGGCCCTTCAAGATCGTACTCATGGAGCTTCCAATCGGTCGTAATGGCTGGCGTTTCCAGCGAATTGAGTGCGCGAATATCAAATTTCGCGCCGATCGGCACGCGTTTAATCGCGGATGGCGCTCGAACGACCGGAGCAGGATTACCCCGGCTTGCGGAAACGAGTAGCCAGCCGCGTCAGCGCGGCATCGACGCCTTCATCGGTAAGCCGGGTCGAGGGCCAGCGGTAGATATAGCCGTGCGCCAGCCAGATCACCAGAAACGTGACCAGCCCGGCGGCGGCGACATCGGTAAAGAAGTGCCCGCCGAACGCCATCCTAAGCAGGCTGGTCATAACCCCGAACGCCGTTGCGGCGGCATAGGCCAGCGGCCGCCACGCCGGCGGCGTCAGCGCCGCGGGCGCGTAGGTCCAGAAGGCGGTGGCACCTTCGCCGGAGAAGAACGAGCAATTGCGTCCGCAGCTGCCGCGCGGATCCCACCACGCCACGAACGGCTGATCGCCATTGAATTGCGTCACGGTCACGGGACGCGGCCGGCCCCAGTAACTCTTGAAGGTGAGGTTGGTGAGAACACCGGCGGAAAGGATCAGCGTCGCCAGCAGGAAAACGATCGCACGCCCCGACATCAGCAGCGGCCGGTCCGGCCGCGCCAGTTTCACGAGCAGCGCAACGATCGCCGGCAGCGCCAGGCCCCAGGCAATCCACATCGCACCGTCGCGCGCGATGGCCGCCAGCGCATTGAGCTTCAGCGGAAACGTCTTGCTCGGAGCATCGTAGAACCATGCGGTGAGCTTGAGATCGAGTTCGGGATAAATCCCGAACAGCAATCCGACAGCAAGCGCCAGCGTGAGCGCGATGATGAGTCCGGTCCGGTTCATGGCGCGGGGTTTAGCCGAGGAGGTTCGCGATGAAAAGGCTTGGCTGTGGCCGGATCCCTCCAGGGGAGGGTAACGCTTGCTACAATGCCGGCGGCGGCGAATGCGACGGCAATGGCGGCGGCGACCGCAGCGGGGTCGGCGGCTTGCGCCAGGCGCCGGCATTGCGACCGGCGATCATCCAGTAGGCCACGCCCGCGACGATGCCCGCCCCGGTCATGATTTCGAGGTGACGCCGCACGATGCCCTCGAAGCGAAGCGTCTCGGAATCGAAGGGCACGAGGCCCAGATAGCACGCCAGGCCAACGATGCCGCCGCCAACCGCGTAGGTCAGCGCGCCCCGGATATAAAACGCTTCCGTGATCGCGACCACGATCGCCGCCGGCAGAAGCGCAAAACCGCTGACAAAGATGAAGCCGAAACCGAGCAGGACGTTCAGCGCGCCGGGATCAACCGGACCGGCACCGAGGTCGCTGAATTCGGGAAACATGATCGCACCGACCACGATCATCCCCGCCACCAGAGAGGCGGCGAGAAATCCGAAGAGGATGACGAACAGGCGACCGATCAATGCCATGCGGGCAATCCGAACTCGTCATTGCGAGCGCCAGCGAAGCAATCCATGGCACCGCACGGGACGCTGGATTGCTTCGTCGCTTCGCTCCCTTGCGCAAACGCTTCGCGTTTGTCGCAGGCAATGACAGCCTGAATCGGAAGTCTCGTCATCGCTAATCCGTCATCGCCATGGCGCGCAGCGCCTGCCGCTCGCGCACCGACAATTTCTCGGTCTCCGATTTCAACTGGCCGCAGGCAGCCAGGATGTCGCGGCCGCGCGGCGTGCGCACCGGCGAGGAGTAGCCGGCGTTGAAGATATATTCGGAGAATTTTTCGATCTGTTCCCAATCCGAGCATTCGTAAACCGTGCCCGGCCACGGATTGAACGGAATGAGATTGATCTTGGCCGGAATCCCCTTCAGGAGCCTCACCAGCAGCTTGGCATCATCGAGCGAATCGTTGACCCCTTTCAGCATGACATATTCGAAGGTGATGCGCCGCGCGTTGGAGGAGCCGGGATAATCGCGGCAGGCCTGCAGCAGTTCGGCAATCGGATATTTGCGGTTCAGCGGCACCAGTTGGTTGCGCAATTCGTCGCGCACCGCATGCAGCGAGATCGCCAGCATGACGCCGATCTCCTCGCCGGTGCGGATGATGTTCGGCACCACGCCCGAGGTCGACAGCGTGATGCGGCGGCGGGAAATTCCGATGCCCTCATTGTCCGACACGATCAAGAGCGCGTCGCGCACCGCGTCGAAATTATACAAGGGCTCGCCCATGCCCATCATCACCACGTTGGTGACGAGACGGCCGCCGGTCGGCGTTTCGCGGTCGGCCCAGTCATTGAGGCGGTCGCGCGCCACCATGACCTGGCCGACGATTTCGCCCGCGGTGAGGTTGCGCACCAGCCGTTGCGTGCCGGTATGGCAGAACGAGCAATTCAGCGTGCAGCCGACCTGCGATGAAACGCACAGCGTGCCGCGATCGGTTTCCGGAATATAGACGCACTCGACTTCATGCGCCTTCTCGATGCTGTCGCCGCTCGGCAGCCGCAACAGCCATTTGCGGGTGCCGTCGCTGGAAATCTGTTCGGCGACCACCTCGGGCCGCGCCACCGTGAAATGCGCTTCGAGCTGACTGCGCATCTCCTTGGAGATGCTGGTCATCTCGTCGAACCGCTGCGCGCCGCGGACATAGATCCAGTGCCACAGCTGCTGCACCCGCATCCTGCGCTGCGCAGCCGCGACGCCGATGGCTCCCAATTGTTCGGCGATCTCGTCACGCGACAACCCGACCAGCGAAGGCTTTGCCGGCGGCACGTAGGATTCCAGCGCGACCTTTTCCAGGGGCGCCGGGGCATAGGATCCGGATTCGATTGAAGTGATGGTGATGGTCATGCGTCACGGCTAGAGGGTTGTTTCCTCATCCTGAGGAGCGGCGTCTTCGCCGCGTCTCGCAGGATGAGCTTGTGGCCTCATGGTTCGAGACGGCGCAAACGCGCCTCCTCACCATGGGGAGATACAGCTACCAGATAGGCCTTCTAGGGCCGCCAAACAACGTGGTTTTTGACATTGAGGCCGCTACCGCCTGCAATCCTGCGCCAGCCGGTCGAGCGCCTGGGCAAGCCCCTTCAGCGAGAACACGTCGGTGGTCTCGGTGCCCTTCGTCGACACGCCCTTGACGGTGACATCGGCGGCCTTGCGCATGGCATCCACCATCCGCTCTTCCTCGGCGGCGTTCTTGATCCAGAGGCCATCGCCCTGGGTATACATCGCGTAGGAAGCGCCGCCGACTTCGAGCGTCGATTCCGAACCTGGTTTCAGGGCATAGCCGATCATGATCGAGACTTCGTTGACAACCTTTTCAGCCGGACGCGTGGAGACGAACGCATAGGCCGGGTCGCGCGGACGGTTCGGCGGATTGGTTTTTGACGATGAAGGCTTTGCCAGCGCGAAGCATACCTTCTTTCCGTTCGGCGTCGCGGTGTAGGCGCCCCAGGGGCCGAACTGGCCGATCAATGTCGGCTCGGCACCGACAGCGGCGGCGGCAGCTTCCGGCTTGGCCGCCGCCGGCTTGGCCGCGCCTTTCGACGGCGCGCCCTGCGCCTGCGCAAGGCCTGCACCCCCGCACACCAGTACGCTTGCCATCAGAGCTGTCAGCATTCGCCGCACGAACATCGCCAAATCTGGTCCCTCATTATTGTGACTGGAAGATGGCCCGATACCGTGTGGTCACAGGCCCGATGGATAGCCGGGAAATCTCTGGTTGGGAAGGCAGTTACGGTCCTCACGGACACCAGCGTCCGAGACCGCTCCGCGCTCGCTGCGCCATTTTATGTGCGGTCCTTCGACCGCGCCATCCGCTGCGCCTCCCACTGCGCCTCGGTCCAGGCCAGGAGGTCCTCGGCGCCGGAACTGCGCAAATGCGCGCCACCGTCCTGCACCACCATCTCGCCATTGATGTAGCCGGCGGAATCGGAAATCAGGAAGCTCGCAAGATTGGCAAGCTCGCCATGTTCGCCGACGCGGCCGAGCGGATTTCTCGATCCCCAGTTGTCGTCGCGGCCCTGGGGCCGAAGCTGGCCGACGGCGCCCGCGGTCGGAAACGCGCCAGGCGCGATCGCCACCGTGCGGATCCCCTTGGGTCCCCACTCCACCGCGAGGCTTTTGGTCATCGCGAGAATCGCCGACTTGGCCATCGCCGACGGCACCGTGAAGGCGCGGCCGGTAATGGTCGAGGTCGACAGGATACTCAGCACCACGCCCCGGTGCCCTGCCTCGATCCAGCGCTTGCCCGCAGCCAGCGTGCAATACATCGCGCCGTGCAGCGTCGGTGCCAGAACCGCGTCGGCGGCGCGAAACGACAAGTGCTCGGTCTGCGCGACGAAGGTCGCGGCGGCGTTGTTGACGAGAACGTCGAGCGGCGCGGTGCGCCAGATCGCATCCATCATGGCATCGACGCCGGCACCATCGCGAATATCGCATCTGATGACGTCGACCTTGCCGCCGAGATCGGCGCGGAGCTTGGCGGCCGTCGCCTCCAGCACGTCGAGCCGTCGGCCGCAGATGATCAGTTCGGCGCCAAGCTCGACGAAACGGTGCACCATCGCGGCGCCGAGCCCGGAGCCGCCGCCGGTGACCAATATCCGCTTTCCCGCGAGCAGGCCTTTTTCGAACATCGTTTTAACCCTCTTCGGCCAAAGCCGGCCCTGATCCCGGGCAGCGGGCCTTCGAATCCAATTGTAGCCCGGCTTCAAATCCGGCATGAAGCGTACCGCGTTGCTTGCGCGCCGGAAACTCAGGTGAATCCATGAAAGCCATTCTCTGCTCGCAATATTGCGGCCCCGACGATCTCGTGCTGACCGAGCTGCCGGATCCGGTGGCGGGCCCCGGCGAGGCCGTGATCGCGATCAGATCCGCCGCGCTGAATTTCTTCGACCTCCTGATGATCCAGGGCAAATACCAGATCAAGCCGCCGTTTCCGTTTTCGCCGGCGGCCGAGGTCGCGGGCGTGATCGAAAGTGTCGGCGCAGGGGTCACCGACCTCAAGGCCGGCGACCGCGTCGTGGCCTCGTGCGGCCACAACGGCGCGCGTGAAAAGATCGCGCTGCCGGCCAATTCCATCGTCAGGATTCCCGACAATCTGGATTTCGACCGCGCCGCCGGGATCATCATCATCTACGGCACCGCGCTGCATGCGCTGGAGGATCGCGCCCGCCCGAAAGCGGGGGAGACCATGGCAGTGTTAGGCGCTGCCGGCGGCACCGGCCTGGCGGCATGCGAACTCGGCAAGCTGATGGGCCTGAAGGTCATTGCCTGCGCATCGTCAGACGAGAAGCTTGAATTCGCCAAGACGCATGGCGCCGAGCTCGGCCTGAACTACGCCAAGGAAGATCTCAAGGAAGGCCTGCGCCGGCTCACCGGCGGCAAGGGCGCCGACATCATTTTTGATCCCGTCGGCGGCAGCTATGCCGAAGCGGCCCTGCGGTCGATCGCATGGGAGGGCCGCTTTTTGGTGATCGGTTTCGCCGCCGGCGAGATTCCGAAAATGCCGCTCAATCTGGCACTGCTGAAGGGCTGCGATATCCGCGGCGTGTTCTGGGGCGCGTGGGCACGGCTCAATCCGGAAAAGAATCGCGCCAATCTGGAAAAGCTCGTGAAGTGGACCGCGGAGGGCAAGATCTCCTCGCATGTCGACCGCACCTTTCCGCTGGCACAGACCGCCGATGCCCTCAAGGTGCTCGCGGGACGCAAGGCGATGGGCAAGGTGATCCTGCATCCGTGATGCGAAAATGGGCGGCGGATGCGGTTCCAGCCGTTCGCAGATCGCGCCATTCTTGTTTTCGCCACAAGCGTCGAAACGCTGTGGGCAACCGCACGGTGCCTCAAAGAAATCAAAATATCTCCCAAATCGTGCCGGCGGCCGTCGCTTTTTGGACGGATTCGAAATGCGAATTACGGGTTCCAGTAGCGGGCAGACTGGGCTTGGTTAACAAGAAGATAAGAAACTGACTAAGGCCGCGATGCCCGATGTTGCGTGGTAACGGGAGGCATCACTATGGCGCAGGAAACAAGGTTCCCCTTTAGCGGCGAACAATATGACAGACCATTTGACGACAGACCATTTGACGGACCGATGGACTTGGACGAGTTCGGTTCGCAGCTCAGGTCCTACCGCGCCCCTCGATCGGTCTCGACAAGGGATGATTACCTCCCGGAAGATCCCGCCCCTCTCTTTCTATCTGAATATGCCGATGATCCCCTGCCACCGGTATTTGGAAGCGCCCGGAACAGAGGGGTCATCTCGCGGCGTCCTATCAGGACCAGTATCGTGCTGCTCGCTGCCGCGGTGACCTGTTACGCGGTCCTGTCGGTCAGGAATCCGTTCCCTGTTTTTGCCAACGCGACGGCGATGCTGATGGGAACATCGGAGGCTCAATCGGTCCCCGTTCCGCCAGCGCCGGTCCCTTCATCAACCGCCCGCGTTCAGCCCTCGCCGTTGACTGCACCGACGCGCGACGAAATTGCTGCCGCCCTTAAAACAGCCCACCAGACCTTGGCTCCGGTGGAAATCCGCCCGCCTGTCGTCGCTGCGGCTCCGCCGATAGCGGCTCCGCCGGTGATCGCTGCGCTGCCGGCAAGAAAGATCAGTGCCGACGAACTCGCCACGCTGATGACGCGGGCCAAGGGCTTGCTTGCGGCGGGTGATATTCCGCCGGCCCGCCTGTTGCTGGAACGGGCGGCGGAGGCGCAGGAGCCCGGCGCCGCGCTGTTGCTGGCGCAGACCTACGATCCCGCGGTGCTGGGAACGCAGGATGCCCGCAACATCACTGCCGATCCGGCGCTGGCGCGCAGCTGGTACCAGCGGGCCGCCCAGCTCGGCTCGGCCGATGCACAGCGGCGTCTCAGTCAACTGCAATAATTCAACGGCAATAATTTTTTCAAGTGGGGCACAAAAAATGCGACGATTATTTGGATTAGCACTCGTTGCCATGATGATGGCTTGCGGCTTTGCGGCGCGGGCGGAAGTCAACGAATACGACCCGGCCAAGGTCAGCGAAAGCCTTAAAGCCATCTTTCAATTCGGCTCGACCGCCACCAAGCAGGCGCTGAACGCCAACACGGTGACGCTGATCTCCGGCACCATCGGCGGCACCTATGTGCAATTCGGCGCCGACCTCGCTTCCGTGCTCGACGACGGAAACAAGTTGCGCGTACTTCCGATCGTCGGGCGCGGCTCTGTGCAGAGCGTCGCCGACATCCTGTTCCTGCAGGGCGTCGATTTGGGAATCGTGCGGGCCGACACACTCGATTATCTTGAGAAGAAGGGCTTCGCCAAGGACATCAAGAAGCAATTCACCTATGTGACGAAGCTCTACAACGAAGAGATGCAGATCATCGCACCGAAATCGGTGCAAAGCCTGAGGGACCTCGAAGGCAAGACTGTCAGCGTCGACCTGCCCAACGGCAGCACCTTCGTCACCGTGCTGACGGTTGCCGATCGGCTCGGGATCAAGGCGAACTGGGTCTATGTCGAGCAACGCATTGCGATGGAGAAACTCAAGGCCGGCGAAATCGACGCCGTCATCGTGGTGGGAGGCAAACCCTACAAATCGGTCTCCAGCTTCGGCAATGACGGCCGTTTCCACCTCGTGAAGGTCGATTACGAAAAGCCGCTGCAGGGTGACTACCTGCCGGCAACGTTGACCGCGAAGGATTATCCGAACCTGATCGCGGAAGGCGAGAAGGTGGACACCATCGCGGTGCCGGCGCTGCTTGCGGCGTATAACTGGGCGCCCAATACCGATCGCTATCGCAAGCTGACGCAGTTCGTGGACGCGTTCTTCACGAAATTCCCGACCTTCCAGAATCCGCCCTTCCATCCGAAATGGAAGGAAGTTTCGTTGTCGGCGCCGCTGGCTGGCTGGAACCGCTTCCCCTACGCGCAGCAATGGCTCGACAGCCACCGGATCGAGCCGGTCGCGCGAAGCCGCTTTGACGAATTTCTGAAGCAGAATGCGGCGTCGGGAAAGCAGCCCGCAGATGCCGACAAGGAAGCGCTATTCAAGCAATTCAAAGCCTGGGAAGCTGAACAAGCCCGGGCCCAGGTTCAGGCGACGCCAAAACAACGCTAGACCTCTCCAGCTTGGGCCGGGGTGATCCGCACCCCGGCCCTCGCCGTTGCCGAAAAATGCGAATTCGCCAAGGCGACCGGATGCGTTTCGTCGCCGTCGGTCAACTTCGACGGGGCGGGCGCGCAATTCCAGACACTTAATTCTCTTGCTCGATCCCGCGCTTGAGCGCGGCGCGGGCGGCTTCGCGATGTTCCGGCGTGATGTGGCTCGCGACCATCCGGATCGCGGTGGCGAGCACAGCGGCATCGTCGGTAAAGCCGAGCACCGGCAACATGTCCGGAATGAAATCGAACGGCAGGATGAAATAGGCGATGGCCCCTAACAACGCGGCCTGGACGTGGCGCGGCGTCTGCTTGTCGAACGCGCAATAATAGGCGCTCAGCAAATCCTCGGCAAAGGGCAGCTTTGCCACCACCCGCTTCAACTTGATCCAGAAGCGCCGACGCACGCTTTCGCGGTCCTTCGCCAGCTCGTCGGCCGGCTCAAAACCCACGGTATGTTCCGACATCATCGCCCTGGAGCTCCCATCAGGCTTGCGCGGCTGATCGCCGCGGCGGACCCACGTTGATCGTCGACGCCGATCCCCAACTTAAGCTGGGGATGTCGGCTCCGACCTTCAAGATTTGATGGCAGGAACCGGGTTCAGGCGACCCCGAGCTGCGCCGCGATCGCATTCATGGCCTTTGCAAGGTCGACGTCCAGCGCGGTGACGCCGCCGGCGTCATGGGTCGCCAGGACCACCTCCACCGTCTTGTAAACGTTACGCCATTCCGGGTGATGGTCGTTCTTTTCGGCCACCAATGCGGTGCGGCACATGAATCCGAACGCCTCGTTGAAATCCCTGAACACGAAGGTTCGTGCAATGGCCTCGCGGCCGGCCACCTCGGTCCATCCCGTCAAGCCCTTGAGGGCCGATTTCCGCGCCTCCGCCGACAGCCGCTCCGCCATGATAGCCTCCCGTTTGACCCGCAACCTACCCTAACACCGAACCATACCTGCTGGATCCACACTTCCAGCGCCGCAAACCGGTCAAAATCGTCCCTTTTCGAGCCGGCCGGTAACCATGACGCCGATGTAACTGCGCGCGGCTTCGAAATTTGCTACAATTATCCCTCAAACCGCAGCGGCGGATGAAATTGGACCTCAAACGATTGTTTGCCAGATCGATGACCAGCGGTCTTGACCTCGCCGAGCCGCCGAAAGAGTCGTCGCCGCGATCGCCGAAGCGCAGCATGATGTTGATCGTGCTGGCCGGGCTGCTTGCCATCGTCGGCACGCTGGCGGGCGGCTATTATTTTGAGATGCGGCCGGTGACATTGCGGATCGCGGTCGGTCCCGCCAACAGCGACGACCTCAGGGTCGTTCAGGCGCTGACCCAGGCCTTTGCCCAGACCCACAGCCATATCCGCTTGCGGCCGATTCAGACCGACGGTGCGGCCGCGAGCGCCCAGACCATTGCCGACGGCAAGGCCGATCTCGCCATCATCCGCGGCGACCTCAACGTGCCGAAGAATGCGCAAGCGGTGGCGACGCTTCGCAAGAACGTCGCCGTGCTTTGGGTGCCTCCGGCCGTGAAGGGCAAGAAGGCCGGGCCGAAGATCACCAAGATTGCACAGCTCTCCGGACGCCGCGTCGGCGTCATCGGCCGCACCCAGGCCAATGTCGACCTGCTCAAGGTGATCCTGCTGCAATATGGCGTGGATCCGGGCAAGGTCGAGATCGTGCAGTTTCCCACCAACGAGGCCGCGGACGCCATCCGCAGCCAGAAGGCGGATGCCTATCTCGCCGCGGGTCCGGTCAACAGCAAGATTACCGCCGAGGCGGTCGCCGCCTCGACACGCGATGGGCGCGCGCCAACCTTCCTCGCAATCGATTCGGCGGAGGCGATTGCGCAAAATCACCCGATCTACGAGGCCTCCGAGATTCCCGCCGGCGCCTTTGGTGGCGCACCTGACCGGCCGGAAGAAGAGGTGAAGACGATCAGCTTCTCGCACCACATTGTCGCCCGCAAGGATCTCTCGGAACCCACGGTTGCCGCCTTCACGCGGCAATTGTTCGCCATTCGGCAGACGGTGATGGCGGAATTCCCGCTGGCGGCGAAAATCGAAACCCCGGATACCGACAAGGATGCCGCGATCCCGGTTCATCCGGGCGCCGCGGCCTTTGTCGATGGCGAGGAGAAGTCCTTCCTCGATCGCTACAGCGATTACATCTGGTGGGGATTGATGGCGCTGTCCGCGATGGGCTCCGCCGGCGCCTGGTTCGCGGGCTATCTGAAGAAGGACGAGCGCCACAACAACTCGTCGCTTCGCGAGCGGCTGCTGGAGATGATCGCGGCCGCGCGCCGCAGCGATTCCGCCGAAGAGCTCGACACGATGCAGGCGGAGGCGGACAGCATATTACGCGATACGCTGCTTTGCTTCGAAGACGGCGCCATCGAGGAAGGGGCATTGACCGCCTTCAATATCGCGCTCGAGCAGTTCCACCACGCGGTGGCCGACCGCAAGGCGTTGCTGGCGAACATGCCGCAGAATCTGCAACGGGCGAGCGCGCAGTTCCGGGCGACCGGAACTTTGTAAGCCGTCATCGCGGCTGGTCTCTCCGCAATCGAGCCGTCACATTTGCCCCCTAAATGTTTCCGCACGACCTCTCGCATTCCGACGACCGATCCGAAAGGCCCTGCATGACCATCGAAATTCCTCGCCGGATTTCGTCCTGGCCCTCTCTTAGGCCTTCCCTTGGCGCTTCCGTTGGGCTTTCCCGCCGGCGCTTTCTTGCCACCGGCGCGGGCGCACTCGGCACCATGGCGATGCCCTATCTCAGCCGCGCCGCCGACCGGCCGATCGTGACCCATGGCGTGCAATCCGGCGATGTCGGCGCCGATGGCGGCGTGGTGTGGGCGCGCGCCGACCGGCCCGCGCAGATGCTGGTCGAGGTCGCCACCACCGAATCCTTCAATCATGCGAGGGTTTTGCCGCCGATCGCGGCGCTGCCCGAGAGCGACTTCACCGCGAAAATGCTGCTGGAAAACCTCCCGGCCGGACAGGATATTTTTTACCGCGTCAGATTCCGCGATCTGTCGCATCCGGACATTTCCGGCGAGCCGGTGACCGGCCGTTTTCGCACGGCGCCGGCCGACCGGCGCAACGTCAGTTTCGTCTGGGGCGGCGATGTCGCCGGACAGGGCTGGGGGATCAATCCCGACGATGGCGGCATGGCCACCTTCTCCACCATGCGCAAACACGCCCCGGATTTCCTGCTGCATTCCGGCGACACCATCTATGCCGACGGCATCATTTCATCCGAGGTAAAATTACCCGACGGCAAGCTGTGGAAAAACCTCACGATCCCGGAGAAGGCCAAAGTCGCCGAGACGCTCGACGAGTTCCGCGCGGCGCATAAATACAATTTCCTTGACGACAATGTGCGCGCCTTCAACGCCGAGGTACCGATCTTCGTGCAGTGGGACGACCACGAAGTCACCAACAACTGGTCGGCATCGAAAGAGCTTCCCGCCGCCTACAAGGTGCGCGACATCAGCCTGCTTGCCGCGCGCGCGGCCCGCGCATTCCACGAGATGTACCCGATGCGCGAGAGCATTGTGGAGCCGGGCCGGGTCTATCGCACCCTCGGCTACGGGCCGCATCTCGACGTCTTCATGCTGGACGAGCGCAGCTACCGCGGCCCCAATGGCGCGAATCTGCAAACCAGTTACGGTCCCGACAGTTACTTCCTCGGGCCCGATCAGTTGTCATGGCTGAAGCGCGGGCTGTTGAACTCGCGCGCCACCTGGAAGGTGATCGCCTCCGACATGCCGCTCAGCCTGATCGTCTATGACGACGCGGCAAACAGGAAGGGTTCGGAAGCCTTCGCACAAGGCGATGGTCCGCCGCGCGGCCGCGAACTGGAGATCGCCGAGCTCCTGCGCTTCATCAAGACCGCAGGCGTCACCAATACCGTGTGGCTGACGGCGGACGTGCACTACACCGCCGCGCATTATTATAACCCCAACAGGGCGCAATTCGGGGAATTCGAGCCGTTCTGGGAATTCGTCTCCGGGCCATTGCATGCCGGCACGTTTGGCCCCGGCGAGCTCGACAACACGTTTGGTCCGGAAGTGAAGTTCTTCAAGGCGCCGGGTCCGGACATGCAGAACCTGCCGCCTTCCGCCGGCATGCAGTTCTTCGGCCACGTCGGAATCGACGGCGCGACCGGGCAAATGACCGTGACCCTGCGCGATCGCGCCGACGTGGCGCTGTGGTCGACGACGCTCGAGCCGAAACAAGGCTAGCATTCCCTGCGAATTGT
Organism: Bradyrhizobium sp.; assembly: GCF_004799445.1. Taxonomy (GTDB): domain Bacteria; phylum Pseudomonadota; class Alphaproteobacteria; order Rhizobiales; family Xanthobacteraceae; genus Bradyrhizobium. The sequence goes on along the minus strand of NZ_SSNA01000059.1, from coordinate 67,800 downwards.
GCGAATCCGAAGCCGATGCGCAAGACCGGTCAGCGCCTGGCGCGATCAAGCGACCAGCCTTTCAGCAAGGTTGCCAATGCGTCGGACAGACAAGGCTTGGGCAGTCTCGGCTTTTGCGCGAAGGCTGCGGGAAGCCTGACATCGGCGCCATATCCGGTGACGAAGGCGAACGGAATTTCCAACGCGTCCAGCCGCTCGGCGACCGCAAAACTTTTCTCCCGGACGAGCCCGATATCGAGCAGCGCAAAATCCGGGGCGCGATCGGCGATCATCTCAAGCGCGCGGGTGACGTTTCCCGCGGTCCGGACCATTTTCACTCCGAAACCAAGAATCCTGTCTTCGAAGTCGAGCGCAATGATCGGGTCGTCCTCGACGATCAGGACATCGTCGGGCACACGATCGGCGGAAGCGTTCATCATCTCGCTAGCAAAAGTTCCAGAATTAAACATTGCACAAACTCGGATTGGCCCCGCCGCCCGCGCATAACAAACCCCGGCGGCCGGTTCCCCCGATGAAACCATCACATCCCTACGCCGTTTGTCTGTGCACTTGTGCACGCAACAGTCGGATGTGAGCGGTTATCGTGAAAAGCGCGAAGCCAGGGAACACGGAATGATTTTGCAGACAAAGGCCACCAACGGCCTCGATCGGCCCGACAATAATCTGTTGCGACGACTCAACGCTGGCGATTTTGCGCTGATTGCCCCGCATCTCGTTCCCGATGAGGCTGAGGCCAGCGAGCTGCTTTATAATCCCGGCGACGACGTCGATACCGTCCACTTTCCCTGCGGACCCAGCCTTGCCTCTTATTTGGTGGCCAACGAGGACGGCCGCGACGTCGAGACCATTCTCGTCGGCCGCGAGGGCGCCGTCGGCGGAATCGTCAGCCTGGGTTATCTGCCGGCCTTTACACGCATCACCGTCAAATTCGGCGGGCCGTTCGGACGCCTGCCGGTCGGAAAGCTGGATGCGGCAAAAACAACCTCCGTCTCGCTGCGCAACGTGTTCGCGCGCTATGCCGACTGCCTGCTGGCGCAGATGTTTCAGTCGACCGCCTGCAATGCGATCCATTCGATCGAGCAGCGCACGGCGAAATGGATCATCGCGGCGATGGAGCGGACCAATGGCGACAACATCGTGCCGCTGACCCACGAGCAGCTGGCGACCCTGCTGGGGGTCGGACGCAGCTATGTCAGCCGTGTAATCCAGACCTTCAAGGCGGAGGGGGTTTTGGAGACACGTCGCGGCTCGATCCTGGTCCGAAACCCCGAGGCGCTGCAGAGGCGAGCCTGCCTCTGTAACGAAACTGTCAAAAACCACTTCGAGGAGGTACTGCGCGGGGTATACCCGACCGAGGGAACGGGCAAATAGACCATGATCCGGACCCGAAGCGCCGCATTGGCGCGGTGGAAACGGTTTGCATCAGCAGCGTAGGAGATGGTGCGGGAATGCGGGTTTTTTGCTCTGGCATTTCCGCTGATTTGAGCCAAAAAGCGCCCGGTACTGGCCCGGGTGTCGGCGAGAAGTCTTCAAAGAAGCCATTGTTTTTTAGCGATTTCTGACTATATTGCAACGCAACGAGTAGGGTGATGCCCGGTCCTTTTGGCCGGGCTTCCTTTTTGGGCGTTTCAGCGCCCTTCAAACTCCAAGGTTTTTCGAGCGTGATCCGGAAAAGTGGGTCCCGGTTTTCCGGTGAGATCGCGCCTCCCACCAATGTCTGATGCAGAAGAAACACCATGAAGCTTCGCAACGTCGCCATCATCGCCCACGTCGACCACGGCAAGACCACCCTGGTTGATCGCCTGCTGCAGCAATCCGGCGTCTACCGCGACAACCAGCGCCAGGTTGAGCGCGCGATGGATTCCAACGACCTGGAGCGCGAGCGCGGCATCACCATTCTGGCCAAAGCGGCTTCGGTACAGTGGAAGGACATCCGCATCAACATCGTCGATACGCCGGGCCACGCCGATTTCGGCGGCGAGGTCGAGCGCATTCTCAACATGGTGGACGGCGCCCTGGTGCTGGTCGACGCTGCCGAGGGTCCGCTGCCGCAAACCAAATTCGTGGTGTCGAAGGCGCTGCGGATGGGCCTCAAGCCCATCGTCGTCATCAACAAGGTCGACCGCTCCGACGCGCGCCCCATCGAAGTCATCAACGAAGTGTTCGATCTGTTCGCCGCGTTGGACGCCACCGAGGAACAGCTCGATTTCCCGATCCTGTACGGGTCGGCCAAGCAGGGCTGGATGGCGACGACGCTCGAGGGTTCGCACGACGACGGCATGCAGCCGCTGTTCGATCTGATCCTCAGCCACGTCAAGCCTCCGGTGGTGGAGGAAGGCCCGTTCCGCCTGCTCGGCACCATTCTCGAAGCCAATCCCTATCTCGGCCGCATCATCACCGGACGCGTTACTTCGGGGTCGGTCAAGCCGAACCAGAGCGTCAAGGTGCTCGACCATGATGGCAAGCTGATCGAGACCGGCCGTATTACCAAGGTGCTGGCTTTCCGCGGCATTGAACGCGTTCCCGTCGAAGAGGCAGAAGCCGGAGACATCGTCGCGCTCGCCGGCCTGCCGAACGCCACCGTCGCCCACACCATCTGCGATCCCTCCGTGGAATTGCCGATCCAGGCGCAGCCTATCGATCCGCCAACCCTGGCGATGACGTTTCGCGTCAACGATTCCCCGCTGGCTGGCACCGAAGGCACCAAGGTCACTGGCCGCATGATCCGCGACCGATTGCTGCGTGAAGCCGAAGGCAACGTTGCGCTGGGGGTTCGCGAATCCGATGACAATGACGCGATGGAAGTCGCCGGACGCGGCGAGTTGCAGCTTGGCATCCTGATCGAGACCATGCGCCGCGAAGGTTTCGAGCTCAGCGTGTCGCGTCCGCGCGTCGTGTTGAAGAAAGACGAAGCCACCGGCGAGTGGCAGGAGCCGATCGAGGAAGTCGTGATCGACGTCGACGAGGAGCATTCCGGCGTCGTCGTGCAGAAGATGAGCGAACGCAAGGCCGAGTTGGTCGAGATGCGTCCCTCGGGCGGTCACCGGCAACGGCTGGTGTTCTACGCGCCGACCCGCGGCCTGATCGGCTATCAGGGCGAATTGCTGACCGACACCCGCGGCACCGCGGTCATGAACCGGCTGTTCCACGGCTATGCGCCCTACAAGGGCGATATCCAGGGCCGCCGCAACGGCGTCCTGATCTCCAACGACCAGGGCGAGGCGGTGGCCTACGCGATGTTCAAGCTGGAGGACCGCGGCCCGATGATGATCGAGCCCGGCTGCAAGGTTTACAAGGGCATGATCGTCGGCGAGCACACCCGCGACAACGATCTCGAGATCAACGTCCTCAAGGGCAAGCAGCTCACCAACATCCGCACCACCTCGAAGGACGAGGCGGTGCGCCTGACGCCGCCGATCCAGATGCCGCTGGAAAAGGCGCTGGCCTATATCGAGGACGACGAACTGGTCGAGGTGACCCCGAAGTCGATCCGGCTGCGCAAGAAGTTTCTCGACGCCAACGAGCGCAAGCGCGCGGAAAAGACCAAGCAAGCGGTGGCGTAAGCTTTCTTCACCTCTCCCCGTTCTTTACGGGGAGGTCGCGAGCATCTTGCGAGCGGGTGAGGGGCGAGGCACTCTGATCGCCTCACCTTCTGCCTCACCCCGACCCTCTCCCCGTACAGAACGGGAAGGGGGAGAAATGCGCAATTCATGTCCCTCCCCTCCGAAGTCGATGTCGCCATTGTCGGCGCGGGCGCCGCAGGCCTTGGCGCGGCGCGCGCGCTGGAGACTTCCGGCCTCTCGCTGATTGTGCTGGAGGCGCGCGACCGCGTCGGTGGCCGCGGCCACACCATCATGGCGGCGCCCGACATCACCTTCGACGTCGGCTGCGGCTGGCTGCATTCGGCCGACCAGAACTCGTTCGTCCGGGTCGCCGAGCAACTGAATTTCGAAATCGACAAGACCCGCCCGCCATGGCGCGAGCAGGGTTTTGACGCGGTGTTTCCGGCGAGCGAACGCTTCGACTTCATCGACGCGCTCGACGCGTTCTACGACCGCGCCGAGCAAGCCGCCAAAGAAGTCGCCACGACCGGCCGCGACCGGCCGGCGAATACCTGTCTCGAGCCGGGCAATCGCTGGAATCCGATGATCGATGCGATCTCGACCTATGTGAATGGCGCCGAGCTCGACCGGGTTTCCATCCTCGATATGGACGCCTATCAAGACAGCGAGATCAACTGGCGCATCCGGCGCGGCTACGGCGCGCTGATGGCGGCCTATGGCGCACCCTGCCCGCTCGCGCTCAACACACAAGTCACCCTGATCGATCATTCCGGACAGCGCGTGCGGATCGAAACCTCGAACGGCGCGCTTTCCGCCGCCAGGGTGATCGTCACCGTGCCGACCAACCTGATCGCCGACGAGGCGATCCGGTTTCACCCGGTACTCCCGGCAAAGGTCGACGCGGCGCGCGGCCTGCCGCTCGGGCTCGCCAACAAGGTGATGCTGGCGCTGGATCAGCCGGAGGCCTTGCCCAAGGACGGCAATCTGCGCGGCGCCACCATGCGCGCCGCGATGGGCGGCTATCATCTGCGCCCGTTCGGGCAGGCCTGCATCGAAGGCTTTTTCGGCGGGCGTTTTGCGCGCGAACTGGAGAACGCCGGCGACGGCGCGCTGGCGGCGCAGGCGATCGACGAAATCGTGGCGCTGCTCGGTTCGGATTACCGCCGACGACTAAAACCGCTCGCCGAATCGCGCTGGGCGCACGATCCGTTCGCGCGCGGCTCCTATTCGCACGCCCTGCCCGGACACGCCGGCAAGCGCGCCGTGCTCGCCGCGCCCGTCGACAACCGCCTGTTCTTTGCGGGCGAGGCAACCTCGCCGAACTTTTTCTCCACCGCGCATGGCGCACGGGATTCCGGGGAGCGGGCGGCGCGGGAAGTGATGGGGCTGGCCAGGAGTTAGGCGCCGCTACACCGGTCCGTCAACCAGATTCACCGCGGCGCGCAACTCGCCGATTTGTGGGGAGCCGCGTCCCATCGGGCCGGTAATTTTCCAGTAGGACGTATGGGTGAAGAGGGCAGGTCCGCCCGAAGGCAGCGTCGAGACCTTTACGTCCTCGATGTAAGGGCCGAAGATTTTGAGCGGCCCACCGATCGCATCGCCCCAGAACATCTGGTTCATCTCGAAATACAGATTGGTCCAGCGCGTCAGGCCGAACAGCGCCGCGTGATGAAATTCCTTTTTGCCCGTGTTGGGATTTCGGAAGGCGAGCAATCCGCCGTCATCATCCGCGTGGGGAGGACAGGTTGGAAGCTCCCTTTGCGCCACCCGTCTGTTGAAATCCTCGACGAGCTTGTCTTCGGTAGCATGATAAAAAAGCTTATCTTCGGTGGGATAATCGCAGATCAGATAGTGGGCATGCGTCAATGGACTACCGAGCGTGACAAAGTCAGTGACCAGCCAGCTCGGCAGCTTTCGATTTGAAGGGATCGGACTATTAATGGTTTGAGCGGCGATTTTTCTAATGATTTCGCGCCCTGCCGACCTGAAATCGCTCTTGTTCTTGATCTCGCCTGACGGCTTGTCCGGATCGTATCTGTCGATCTGCGAGAACTGCGGCTCCAGAAGAGCGCCATCGGGAAGCAAGCCGTTGATCCTGCTGAAATACGCGCGCAGCATGTCGTAAGCAACGACGGTGCCAAGGCTGTGTGCCACGATGATGATGCGGTCGTAGTTGCCCCATTTGTGAAGCGTATCAAGTGTATCGACCGCCTCTTTCCTGATTTTGCGTCTGACCAACACATTTCCGGGCGACGCGCGAAAATATCTCGCGGCATCGCCGAGATATGGCTGAAGGAATAGCGCATACAGGGAGAAGTAGATGACGATAATGGCGCATGCGATGACCGCACTGTAGCGCTCGTTCAAACTCCAGAGAATCCAGCCTTGCTGCCAGATATCGGAAAATGGCGTCCAATCAGGACCGAAAATATTCCCGTGATGGCTAAGCAGATCACCCAGTGGGTCGTCATGATTCCACCCAATCAGCCATCGCGCATTCAGATAAAGTAAGAAGAAGGCCGAGGAGAGAACGTAAGTGGCAATCATCGCGAGCGCTCCCCATGTACCCATTGCGATCGCAACGACGCAGAGGGAAACAAGAATTGGGAGGAACATTGTCGCCACCGTTCTGTAAACCGACGGATGAAGCAGATAAGCGATCTCTTTTGCAATCCAATACGAGTGGTCATCATTGATGCCGAAATAGAAGAAGGTCGCCGAGAGCAAGGCGAGTACGACGGCCCCGATCATGATCTTCCACGCGCCACGAATCGTCGAGAAAAAGAGAGCGTAGGAAGCAGCCATGAAAAGGACGAGGAAGGGCGCCAGCAACAAGGCCTCCGGTTCGTGATACGAATGATTCCAGAGCCTGATAGCCCCGAATTCAACCACGCCTGATAACGTGCGATTGTCGATGAGAGGCGGATTGCCAAGGAACAGTAAAATGACGTGCAATCCGAGGAGGACGACGGATTGCACCAGCAAGCACAGGAAGATGGTGGTTCCCCACCACAGGGCGCGAATCCCGGGCTTCAGTCGCGGTCCCTTCCTCACCAGCTCAAAAAGCCAGAGCAACACCGCGACCGCCCGCGTCTCGCTCATGAGATGGGCCCAGTAGAGTTCGTGAAAATCGACACTGCGGTGATCGGTCGTGTCGGACACACCACTTGTCGTCAGGACCGCCAGATCAATGTCGTCGTTCTTTCGCTCCGGGTGCAACCAGTAGCGCTTGTCGCCCTTGCCGGGCTTGCCGTCCTTGTCGAGCCAAACCGCATTGATGATGCCGCGCACTGTATCCAACGGCCGCTGGCTACCCATGCCGTGGACCACAAGCACCGCGGTGCGGCGCTTCAGTCCCGGACTCGTCTCGTCGACAGCGGCTTCCGCAATAGTTTCGGGCATGAAAATCCTCCGATTGCTGAAAGCCAAAATGTTACCTTGGATTGTAGCTTTGTCGATGGCTTGCTCCGCCGGCTGGTTCAGAGGAGGCGGCGCCAACCCACGCGGGTCTATTCAATGACCCTTTCTCGAACGCGGGTATCAGGCACAAAGCATTCCTCATACTTGCCGAAAATCCGGTAACGGTTGCGCGCGACCAGATTGTAGGCGGCGTCGCGCAACGGCTTTGGCACCGCGCGTAACGCCCGCGTCCATCCCCAACCCGGCAAAAGGCTCAGCACCGTCAGCGCCGCGTCGGATTTGAACCGGGCAATGCCACCATGGATCACGGCGTTGCTGTCGGGGTCCTGCGGATCGATGCCGAACGCCTGCGCCAGGCGCGTGCCGTAAGGTGACTGGATCGCGGTGAAGCGAAAGCGCGCGGCCGTGTCTCGCGCCGCGATGAAGCGGATCCAGCGCGAGCAGAACACGCAGACGCCGTCGTAGAGAATCACGTCGTCGTCAGGCCAACCGCTCATCTGCTATCCAGCGTTAGCAGCGCAACCAGCATCAGCACGATCGCCGGCCCGGTCTTGACCAGCGCGCCGAGCGGCTCGATCCACAGATCCGGCGTCAGAATCGCTGCCCCCAGCATGTAGCCGAATGACGCCGCTATCCCCGCGATCAATCCCGCGGCCGAGGTGCGGCGGAAAGCAATCAAGGCGCCGATGGTCATATCCATCAGACTGGTGAGGACCGTAACTGGCGCGATCAGCGCCGGCGGGAAGGCATGCAAACGCAGGATGTCGGCGGCGGCGGTGTAGGAGACAAACAACGCGATGCAGCCCGATACGGTCCAGAACACCACAAGGCTTGCGATCACTAGGGCCTTGATCAGGTACAGCCGGGCGAACCATTTGTCCTGGATGGTCGCTGAGCGCAGCCCAACGATCCTGCCCAGGTCGGTCGGCACGATGCCGGTTGTCGCCATCCATGGCGACGGGTCGCCGCACACGCCACGCCGCAATTCGGCGATCGCAGTGCTGCGAATGGGCGGCATCCAGCCGAGCCAGCTTGCCAAATCGCCAAGCGCAGCGCCGAGATCGAGCATGAACGTGGGGAGCGCAATGCGCGGGTACTCGCCGGTGCCGAGCGAACGGCGAAACAGCTTGATCACGCCGCCGAGCGTGATCGGTTCCGGCTGCATCAGATCCCAGACCACGGCATTGGCGCTGTTGTCCCCGATATCGCGGCAGGCAAGCCAGGCAATCGTCGCGGAAATGTCTTCGACCGCCAGCGGCTGGAAAGGCGCTGCCGATTCGCGTGCGGGAAGATCAAACGGCAACGACGCCAGCGCCCGCACCATGGCGCTGCCGCCATAGGCCGATGGCGCGATGACGAATCCGGGCCGCAGGATCGCGAAAGCGAGGCCGGATGCCGCGATCAGCCGTTCGGCGTCGCGTTTGGTCGCGCTGAAGGCCGTATGGTCGGCGGTGATGTCGCCCGGGATCGAGATCTGAACCAGCCGGATCGCGCGGCCGCAATCCCTGATCGCCTGAAGCAACCGCGCGACGAAATCGCGGTGCACGGCGGCGACGCTGCTGCCGGGCCCATCCTGCAATAGCCCCACACAATTGACGACGACGTCAATACCGTGGTCGCCGAGCAGCCGCGCCAGCGTGGACGAATCCAGCGACAGCAGCGGCATCTCCAGATCGAACGCGCCCACCTTCTGCGAGGACGAGAATCGCCGCGCCATTCCGATCACCTGGAAACCGCGCGCCCGCAGATCGTCGGTAACGTACCTCCCGATCAGGCCGGAGGCGCCGAGCACGAGAATTGTTCTGGTTTCGCCCATCTCCGCGCCCGTCCCTAGAACACCGGCTTGGCTATCATCAGCCACAGGATGATCATCACCGATCCGAAGCCGGGAATTCCGAATATGAACCAGCGGCGAAACAGGGTGAAGTAGCGCGCCGGCAAAGGTTCATTCTGTAGCACAGCCACGCGCGCCAGATTGCGCATTTCAATCTGCATGAAAACCACCGGAACCCAGAACAGGCCGGCCACCGCATAGAGCGCGAGCGAAGTTGCCAGCCAGCGCTCGGCAAAAGTGGTCGCGGACAGCGTCATCAATATCCCGCCGCTGACGGGTTGCAGCACCCCTGCGTTGAGCGTGAACAGCATGTCGGCGACCACGACCGTGGCGGCGGTGCGGGCGATGAACGCCGGGTCGCGGCTGCGGTGGGCCATCAGCATGAAGAAGGCGATGCCAGTGCCGGTGCCGAGAATGACGATCGCGCCGAGCACATGGAGGTACTTGATGATGAAATAAAGCGTCATCGCTTGCTGGCCCCGCCCAGCCTGGGCGCCTTCAGCGCGCGATCCATCTCGGGGCTCGCGATTTTGACGCCGGCCTCGGTCTCCGGCAGCCAGTGACCTTCGCTTCCCGAAGCCGCCAGCACGTGAAAGTCTGCTTTTCCGCCACCGCCGCGGAACGCATCGGCCAGTTTCCGCGACAGATCGGGCGAGAAATAGCTGTCATTGGCCGCGACCAGCCAGGTCACCGGCACCCGCGCGCCGTGGCCGAATTCGGCGGCCGAGGAGATCAGCGTGTGCGGTGCGCAGACCTGATTGGGAAAGTCGTTGGCGTGACCGCCGCGGCCGGCGGCGAATACCACGATGCCCGAAACAACAGCTGGATCAGCCCCGGCGAGCGCCAGCGCACCCCATCCCCCCGCCGAGTGCCCGAGCACGATGGCGCCATCCGGCCGGATGAAGGATTGTCCGCGCAGATAGTTCAACGCCGCCGATATTTCCTCGGCGGTAGCGCTTCCCGAATGGGAATAGTCGGCCTCGTCGCAGCCGCGCTGATCCTCGAGATATTTCCCCCCCGTCGCGCCATGGCCGGGACGCTCCGGCACCAGCACCGCAAACCCCCGCGCCACCAGCCATGCCGCCAGCGCGCGGTATTCAGGCTGCGGCATTTGAGCGCGACGCAGCACGTTCTGGACCGAGGCGTGCGCAATCACCGCCAGGCGAAACGGTCCGTCGCCGGGCGGACGAAACAAGACGGCGTGCGCCGCGGTGTCCGGATCGGGTGACGGCACCAGCCATTGCTGCTCGCGGTTTGGTTCGGCTTCCGCAGCTTGCGGACCGAGCCGCCCTTGCGCGGCCGCGGCCTGCGTCCAGACCGCACCCAGCACGAACAGAGCCAAAAGCGCCTTGAAGGACTGCATGAATTTACCCGACGCAAGGGGAGCGGAGGATTTCCGGATCGGCGAACAGAGTACCCACGGCGAATCAAATCCCGAGCATTTTTTGGTGAACGCGATCTCGGCCGATGTCTCCGCCGGGCTTGGCACCACCGGCCAAATCCCGCCAACCGCCGGCCAAATGCTCCTTAAGGCACCAGTCTGTCCAGTTTCGGTACAGCCGGGGAAGAAAACTGATGCAAAAAATCCACAGCTTAACTGATAATTAATGATGGACCTTGAAGCGGACGCGCCGACTTGCTTTGATTGGGCCATGAGCACAACCCTGATCGAGGTTCGACCGGCCAAGGCTGCGGACGCAGCTGCGGTAGCGTCCACGCATGACGAAGCTTGGCGTTCGGCCTATCAGGGCATCATCCCTGGCGCCGAGCTGGAGAAGCTGATCAACCGCCGCGGCCCGCAATGGTGGGACAGCGCGATCCGCAAGGGCAGCCGGGTCAGCGTGCTGGTATTCGGCGACAAGGTTGCGGGCTACGCCAATTACGGCCGCAACCGCGCCCGCAGCCTGCATTTCGAAGGCGAGATCTACGAGCTTTATCTGCGGCCCGAGTTTCAGGGGCTCGGCTTCGGCCGCCGGCTGTTCACCGCGGCGAGGCGTGACCTGTTGCAGAGCGGCCTCAAAAGCATGGTGATCTGGGCGCTGTCCGATAACGATCCGGCGACGGAATTTTACCGTGCGCTGGGCGGCCGGATGGTGGCGCGCTCCTCGGAGAAATTCGGACCCAAGTCGCTCGACAAGGTCGCCTTCGCCTGGACCAATTGAGCTTCGCCATTCAACGCGCGTTTTCGAGCGAAGATGCCGGCTCGCGCCAAGCTGAAGCGTCGAGGCAAGAAATTCGCGCCAGCGCCTCTATCCCCGACCTAACTCCAAAACCTTGCGGAGCCACCCATGCGCGTTGATGCCATTTCGATCGGGATCGATCCGCCGCGCGAGGTCAACGTCGTCGTCGAAGTGCCGGTCGGGGGCGAGCCGATCAAATACGAGTTGGACAAGGAAGCCGGCACGCTTGTCGTCGACCGGTTTCTTTATACCGCCATGCGCTATCCCGGCAATTACGGGTTCATTCCGCATACGCTCTCGAACGATGGCGATCCCTGCGACGTGCTGGTCGCCAATACCCGCGCGATCGTTCCCGGCGCGGTGATGAGCGTGCGGCCGGTCGGCGTGCTGCTGATGGAAGACGAGGCCGGCGGCGACGAGAAGATCATCGCGGTGCCGTCGTCGAAGCTGACCCAGCGCTACGACAAGGTGAGAACCTACAGCGACCTGCCCGACATTACGCTGCAGCAGATCCAGCATTTCTTCGAGCACTACAAGGATCTCGAACCCGGAAAATGGGTCAAGGTGCTGCGCTGGGGCGGCGCCGAGGACGCGCATCAGCTGATCGCCGAAGGCATCGCGCGGGCGAAAGGGAAGTAGTTTCGTCATTGCGAGCCAACGGGTCGCGCGAATGCGCGCCCGATGACAGGCTCCGCGAAGCAATCCATCCCTCCGACGAAAGAAAGAGTGGATTGCTTCGTCGCTCTGCTCCTCGCAATGACGGCCGATTGGCCTCACACCGCAGGCTTCGGCAATCCGTGAATCGCACATGCCGCGCGCAGGGTGTTGACCAGCAGACAGGCCACCGTCATCTGGCCGACGCCGCCGGGCACCGGCGTGATCGCGCCCGCGACCTGCGACACCTCGGCAAAGGCGACATCGCCGACCAGACGGGTTTTGCCGTCGCCATCGGGCAGCCGGTTGATGCCGACATCGATCACGGTGGCGCCCGGCTTGATCCAGTCGCCGCGCACCATCTCGGGTCGGCCTACGGCGGCATAAACCAGATCGGCGCGGGCGCATAATTGCTTGAGGTCGCGCGAGCGCGAATGCGCGATCGTCACGGTGGCGTTTTCGTTGAGCAGCAATTGCAGCAGCGGACGGCCGACCAGATTGGAGCGGCCGATCACGATCGCGTTCATGCCCTCGAGCGAAGCATGCACGCTTTTGGTCAGGATGATGCAGCCGAGCGGTGTACATGGCGACAGCGCGGCAAATCCGCCGGCGAGGCGCCCGGCGTTGTTCGGGTGCAGCCCGTCGACATCCTTGGCGGGATCGATGGCATTGATGACGGCTTCAGTGTCGAGCGATTTGGGCAGCGGCAGTTGCACCAAGATGCCATGCACCAGCGGATCGCGATTGAGCCGCGCGATCAGCACCAGCAAATCATCCTGCGCGATGTCGGCCGGCAGCACATGCTCGAACGACGCCATGCCGGCTTCCTGGGTCTGCTTGTGCTTGGAACGGACATAGACCTGGCTGGCGGGATCGCTGCCGACCAACACCACCGCGAGACCGGGCGTGAGCCCGTGCTCGCGCTGCACCCGCGTGACCTCTGCCGCGACACGGGCGCGAAGCTCGGCCGCGATGCGTTTTCCATCGATGATCCGCGCCGTCATTTTCAGACCTTTTCCATTGTTCAACCTTGCTTCGCCGCGGTCAGGCTTCGCAAGGCCTCGCCGAGCTTGGCAGGATCGCCATCGACGGCCACTTGCTTGAGGCGCGATGTCGTGCCGGACAGAATGCGCACGTTGGCCTTGGCGACGCCAAGCGCCTTGGCCAACAGCTCGGTCACCGCGCGATTGGCTTGGCCGCCGTCGGCGATGGCGCGGACGCGCACCTTGACCACGCTGCGGCCATCGGCGAGCGTTTCAACGCCGTCGATATCGTCGCGGCCGCCACGCGGCGTCACCCGCAACGCGACGCTGATGCCCTGGGTGGAATAGCGCCAAGGATCGGATCGAGGATCAGCCATAAGGCATCAGCCATCCCCGCGCGCGGTCAGAAGACGCTGGGGTAGATGTAGTAGGTGATCACCCGCTGGATGAACATGATGATCAGGATCAGGATGATCGGCGAGATGTCGAGCCCGCCCAGATTCGGCATGAAGGAGCGGATCGGCGCCAGCAGCGGCTCGGTGATCCGGTACAGGAATTCCGCCACCGCAGCCACAAACTGGTTGCGCGTGTTCACGACGTTGAAGGCGATCAGCCAGGACAGGATGGCGGACGCGATCAGCAGCCAGACATAGAGATCCAGAACGATGAGAACGATGTCGAGAACAGCACGCATGGTGGGCTTACTCGCAAGCTATAGGTCGCGGATTCGACTTCCCGCTAGATATCGGTTCCACCCTGCCCAAACAAGGGAAGTTCCCGGCAAAAGCCCCGAAAAACCGCGATTTCGCTGTTCTTGACTTGACCTTGGTGCGGATTGTAAATGGCGCCGCTTGCCGGCCGCCTTTCTTTCACGGGGCGGCTCGCGAAGGGGCCATAGCTCAGCTGGGAGAGCGCGTCGTTCGCAATGACGAGGTCGGCGGTTCGATCCCGCCTGGCTCCACCAGCCTTCGCAGGCTGCGCCTGCTTCGGCTCGGCAAGCCTATCGTAGCGAAGGCTGCCGCGTCGTCGCCCGAAGGGCGAAGACGGGCCTCGGCAAGCAAGCCACAGCGAAATCTATTTGCCCTCTCCCGCCCGCGATCCCCTCGCCCGCGCCAGGTAGTCCTGTGTTTCCGGCCGCTCGTTCAGCCATCCGCTCCAGCGCCGGAACACTTTGGCCATGCGATCGGGCTCGACGCCGAGCTGCACCATCGCCACGCCGCCATGGACGGACTCGCGGTACTCGGCGATCAGGCCATCGCGCAGGACGAACCGGCTGATGCCGTCGATCACGACGCGGCGGCCTTCGAACTGCGGGATCTTCGAGGTGAAGCTCGACAGCGACCACGCGTAACCTTGTTCGCCATCGCATACGGGATCGAACATCTCCCATCGATAGTCGGCGGCATCGCGATGGAACAGATCGGCCATCATATGCGCGATCTCGGCGCGGCCGCGATGGGCGCCGTAGATGTAGTCGTGATAGATGGCGTCCTCGGTGAAATGCCGGGCAAAGCGCGCGCCGTCGCCGGATTCCGCCGACCGCGTGAAGTCATCCAGCAGGGCTGCGAATTCGTCGCCGGTCATGTCGACCTCCCATGCGCTAACGCAAGACCTCAGGCCGACGCTATCATATTCGCAAGTTGCAAAGACCTTCGGAAACGTCGCGCAGCTGGCGCGCTATTCCGCGGCCTCCGACATGACCGAGGCCGGCATGCGGCTCAGCCAGCCATCGAGAAAGCGTTTCAGCCAGGCGCGCTCGGCCACGTCGTAGCGCGCGCGATCGGCGAAATGCTGATGGCAGGGCCGCGCGCCCGGCAATTCGAGCCGCGCGTGACCGCGCGTGGTCCAGCGATGCATCATCGCGTAGGTCACGTCGGGATGGAACTGGAAGCCGAAGCAGTGTTCCGATCGAAACGCCTGCACCGGGAAGTCGCCGCCTTCCGCCAGCAGCTCGGCGCCTGCGGGAAGCTCAAATCCTTCGCGGTGCCAGTGGTAGACATGCTCGGGCCAATGCGGGCAAATCTGGAGCCCGGCGGATGTCGGGCGGATCGGGTAATACCCGATCTCCGCGCGGCCCTGCGGATGCGGCGCGACGCGGGCGCCGAGTTGCATCGCGAGCATTTGCGCACCCAGGCAGATTCCGAGGAACGGCCGCTGCTCGGCAAGGGGCACGGCGATCCAGTCGATCTCCCGGCGAACGAAATCATCGGGATCGTTGGCACTCATCGGTCCGCCGAAAATCACGGCACCGGCATGGCCATCCAGTGTTTCGGGGAGAGGATCGCCAAACCGCGGCCGCCTGACGTCCAGCCGGTGTCCGAGCGCCCGCAACGCGTTGCCGACGCGGCCCGGGGTCGAGGTTTCCTGGTGCAGCACGATCAGGACCGGCAGCAGTGATTCGGCCGCGGCTAAAGGTCGGTCAACGGCTGGTAGGCCGGCGGCCGGGAAGTGCCGCACGTTACCGGCATCGCGTTTGACGGGCTGAAACGACATCGATCTTATCTTTTCGCGGCCATTAGGCCGGAATCATACCTAAGGGATTGTTAATTTCGGGTGAGTGCATATCCGTCGATAAGCAAACCGCGGGCCAAAACCGGCCTTTCGGATACCCCGGTCAGCGCTTTCGCAGCTGAAAGCGGGCGACGGCCCAAAGGATAAAGCCGCGCGGAAATAGCCGCAGCATAAACGGCACAACCTTGATGCCGAGGCCGGGCAGCACCGCCCGCTGATTGGCCATCAACCCCTGATAGGCTTGCCTGGCGACGGCGGCGGCGGAAACGTTGAGGATAGCGGAATCGAATCCGGGTTCGAATCCCGCCCGGATCTGAAATTCCGACGGTACCGGACCGGGACACAGCACGGTCACGCGCACGCCGCGGGGGCCCAGCTCGGCGCGCAGGGCTTCGGTGAACGACAGCACATAGGCCTTGGAGGCGTAATACACGGCCATTCCAGGCCCCGGCAGGAAGCCCGCGATGGATCCAACATTGAGGATGCCGCCGCGATTCCGGATCAGATGATCGGAAAACCGCAGCGACAGATCGGTCAGCACGGAGATGTTGACGGCGATGATGCCAAGCTGCTCCGCACGATCGAGTTCGATCGCGTTACCGAACAAGCCAAACCCGGCATTGTTGACGACAAATTCAACCTCCACCCCTGCCGCAGCCAGGGCGTCGGCAATCTTGTCCCCGGCACCGGGTTGCGCGAGATCGCAGGGAATCACGATCGGGGCAGTGCCGCCGGCGGCGGCGATTTCGGCCGCCAATGCCGTCAGGCGATCGGCGCGTCGCGCCACCAGAGCTAGGCGATGGCCGTTGGATGCAAAAACACGCGCCAGCTCGGTGCCTATTCCAGCCGAGGCACCGGTAATCAGCGTCACCCGCTCAGTCACGATTCAATGCTCGCAGATAATTTGCATGTTCCACAGCCAAGAGCATAGGCCTTAGGCGGGATGCAAGCCGCCTGCAAGCATTTCGGCACCTTCCGGCCGGCAAATGGGGGTAGAATTGAACAGCAGCTTGCGGGTCAAAAAGCCCCGCTGCAACGCCACATGGCCGGGCGCATTAAAGTTTCGTCATCTGGATGGCGCCAGCAGGGGATCGAGGCGATCTAGTTGCCGACCGCCGGCGCGGCCGTCTTGCCGGCGACATGGTGCTTGAGATCGATCCGGTCGCGGGAGGACACGCCAAGCAGGTCGGCGGCCCGCCAAACCACGTTATCCTCGAACTCGCTGACCTGGCCGTCGGCGTAGACCAGCTCCCACATCATTTCGACGATACGCAATCGGCCGGGCTCATCGACCGAGCGCATGATGACGCTGGTGAAGTGATAGAGATCAACCGCCTCGCCTTCGACCAGCATCGCCGACTTGATCAGTTGGTCCGCCATTCCCTGATCCAGCCCGAAGCGGCTTTCGATCAGGCTGTGAAGTTTGCGCTTTTCGGTTTCGGATGGCTCGCCGTCGAGCGAAACGACGTGAACCAGCAAAGCCGTCGCGGCCAGCCGATACCCGGTGTCGTCGAATGCCCGATGCTCGTGTGCGCCGGGAGAAACTACATCGGCGATGAATTGGCGCAGTCCGTCGAGCATCATTTCCTGCTGGGATCGAGTGAATCGCTGACCGCCGCATCGGCGGCATGCCCTGATATATGGGCCGGGATTTCGGGGCGCGCAATCCACCACGGTGGCGCGGCTGCATTACGATTTGTCAATCTAGTGGCGTGGATTTGGGGTGCTAATGTTGAAATCGGTCGACTACGGGATCTCGTAAACCATGATCTTGTCGGCGATACCCCGCAGCGCGGCCTCCTTCCGGATCGGCGTGATCGCCTCCTTGTCGAGGATGGCGGCCACCGCCGGCGCGTCGATGATCGGCCCGGTGACGTGTATCGCCTGCGAGGTCGCGAGGCCCTGGACCCGGGCTGCGATGTTGACGGTCTGGCCGAAATAATCCTGCCGCTCATTGAGCATGACCGCGAGGCACGGGCCCTCATGAATGCCGATCTTGACCACCAGATCGTCGGTGCCGCGCTGCCGGTTCAGCTCGTCCATGGCGGCACGCATCCGCAGGCCCGAGACAATCGCGTGTTCGGGCCTGACGAAGGTCGCCATCACGGCGTCGCCGATCGTCTTCACCACGGCGCCCTTCTCGGATGAAATGATCTCCAGCAGCGCGCGGAAGTGCGCGCGCACCAGATCGAAGGCGGCGAGATCGCCGACCCGTTCATACAGCGCGGTCGAACCCTTGAGGTCGGTGAACAGGAACGTCAGCGACGTGATCTTGAGGCGCTGGTCGATGTTGAGATTGTCGGCCTTGAACACGTCGCGGAAGGTCTGGTTGGTCAGCATCCGCTTGGCGGTGAGGAACGGCTTGCGCTTGCCGAGCAGGTCATGGAGCGCGTCGGCCGCGATAAAGACGGTCGGCAGCGTGCGCACGCCGGCCTGATTGTCGAGCGAAAGCCGCAACGGGCCCGGACGCAAGGTGATGGAGCCGGTTGGCGGATGGGCCTTGTTGTAGATCAGCGCGAGCTGCTGCCGTTCCCTGGTGGGTTCGCCCTGGACGTCGATGAAATGCGCCGAATGCGTCACCGGCTCGAAGGCGATGATGAACTGCGGCGGCAGTTGCAGCGACAGCACTGCCTTTTCGCCGGCGGGCAATTCCAGCCCATCGAGCGTCACCTCCTCGCTCAGCGAGGCGAAGGAATCCTTGTCGAGATCGATGCCCGAACTCCAGAAGATCTGCTTGTAATACTCCCACAGCGGCAGCGAATTGGGATCGTGCGCCGCGATGCGCCGGATCCTGGGACTGACGGTAAAGGCCACCTCGACCTGCTCGTCGACGGAAGGCGCGTAGCCGCAGGAGCATAATCCGCAATGGTAGTCGTCGGGACGCAGCGACTTCAGCGTGTCGTGTGCGTCAAGCACGCCGCTGCAGCCGGGGCACAGCACGTTCCAGGTCAGATCGAACAGGCCGAGCCGCGAGGCATGCAGAAAGCCGGAAATCACCCGCTCTTCGTCGAGCCCGGCACGCCGGGAAAAGTCCAGGACATTGATTCGATTGAGCTCGTGGTCTTCGCCATGGTCGAGCAGCGCGGCGATAGCGTCCGCGACCGCCGGATCGGCGGTCTGTTTCAGCACCGAAAACTGGGCCTGGGTTTCGCTCATGACCATCCGCCTAGATGGGATTGCAGGCGCCCCCGGACAATCCCGATCAACGCGGCGTGATCGAAAACATCGGCGAGCGATCGGGCTGCGTCGTGACAATGCCGATCGGCATCACCGGCGCCTTGTCGAGCAGCGTGACGCGGAACGCGCCGATGATCCTGGCGAGCGCCAGAGTGGCTTCCACCAGCGCGAAATGCGCGCCGATGCAGACCCGCGCGCCGACACCGAATGGCAGATAGGCAAAGCGGTCGGGCGGCGGCGCCGGCGCCAGGAACCGCTGCGGAATGAACGCGTTCGGATCGCGCCAGAGCTTTTCATGCCGGTGCAGCAGCCACGGCGCGATCAGGATCACGTCGTTCTTCCGGACCGGGAACCCTGCGACCGTATCGGGTCCCGCGGCCGCGCGTGCGATCAGAAACGCCGGCGGATAGAGCCGCATGGTTTCATCGACCACGGCGCGGGTGAATTTCAGCCGTTCGAAGTCGAGCACGCCGTCCGTCGTTGCCTGCTGCGCCTCGGCGGCCAATTGTTCCTGGCTGGCGGGGTCGAGCGCGAGCAAATACAGCGACCAGAACAGCGCGGTGGCGGTGGTCTCGTGACCGGCGAGAATCATGGTCGCGACCTGATCGCCGAGCTGCTCGTCGGTGAAGGCTTCGCCGGTCTCGGGATCGCGGGCGGCGCCCATCAGGTCGAACAGATCGCGCGCCGGCGCGCCCGCTTTCTTGCCGGCGGCGCGGCGCTCCGCCATCAGCATGCCGACGAAATGCGTCCATCGCTTGCGGAAACGCGCGCGGGAAAAATCCTGCGGGCTCGGCCAGCCAAGCGGCAGCACCATGTCGAGCAAATGCGGGTGCGCCAGCCGCGCCCCATATTCCATCACGAAGTCGCGCAACGCAGGACCATGACGGTCCATCCCGAACGAGAACATGGTGCGGCCGGCAATCTCGAGCGTCATCCGCTGCATCGTCTCGCGCAGATCGACCGGCGCGCCGCTAACCGCTCGCAGCTTCGCAATCGTTTCATCCGTCACCGCGATCATGTGCGGAACGAGCCCCTCCACCGCGCGCGGGGTGAAGGCCGGCGCCAGCGTCCGCCGCTGATGCTTCCAGGCGCGGCCCTCGGCGATCAGCAGGCCTTCGCCAAGCATCGGACGCAGCACCCGGATGCCGGCGGCCGTGCGCGTATAATTCTCGTAATTGTCGACCAGCACATGCCGGATCGCATCCGGCGTGTTGAGAATGAAGCTGGAGCGCCAGAAGAAGCGACCCGGGATGATGTCATCCTCGTAGGCGCGCTGGCCCCAGGTTGCGATCGCGTTCTCGCGCATCGCCGCCAACCGCCCCAGCGCGGTCATGGCTTCGGAGGCGCGCGGCGGATGAGGGGGGACCAGCGGCTGACGTGTGGCCGGGATGTCCCAGGCTTCGGCTATGCTCATCTAAGCCTCGCACTCGTAGCCCGGATGAGCGAAGCGATATCCGGGACGGATTTTCAAGGCACCCCGCGTGTCGCTACGCTCATGCGGGCTACTGATATGATCATATCAGTTCCAAAATCCGGGCGCCATCAAGGCGCGGCCGCGCCCGCTGACCGCCCGAACACGGGCCGGGATCGGCGCATCTGGGGCGCCGGGGTGATTTTCGCCATTCCGCCGGAGCGGGCGGCCGGGGTCGACCGCGGCCCAACCACTGGACAGCCGAGGACTTTCGCGGGCATCACTGCAAACGCCCTGGGGAATCACGCCGGCAGCGGCCGGCACCAACGGAACAGGCCATGACCCGACAGCCCAAACGCTCGATGTTCGCCGGCGATGGCGTCGCGGCTCCGCTGCAGCATGCCACGTTCCGGCGGATCTGGCTGGCGAGCCTGCTTTCCAATCTCGGCCTGTTGATCCAGGCGGTCGGCGCGGCCTGGGCCATGACCCAGATGACCTCGTCCGCCGACAAGGTCGCGCTGGTGCAAACCGCGCTGATGCTGCCGGTCATGCTGATCTCGATGCCGGCCGGCGCCATCGCCGACATGTACGACCGGCGGATCGTGGCGCTGATCTCACTGGCGATCGCGCTGTCGGGCGCAACCGCCCTGACCGTGCTGGCGTGGCTTGGCCTGGTCACGCCAGAGGCCCTGCTGGCGCTTTGTTTCGTGGTCGGCAGCGGCATGGCGCTGTTCGGCCCCGCCTGGCAGGCGTCGGTCACCGAGCAGGTGCCGCCGGAGACGCTGCCCTCCGCGGTCGCGCTGAACGGCATCAGCTACAATATCGCGCGCAGTTTTGGCCCGGCGATCGGCGGCATCGTCGTCGCCGCCGCCGGCGCGGTGGCGGCCTTTGCCGCCAACGCGGTGCTCTATCTTCCGCTGCTGATCGTGCTGTTTCTCTGGCGCCGCACCAGCCAGCCATCGCGGCTGCCGCGCGAGCGTCTCAACCGCGCCATCGTGTCGGGCGTGCGTTACATCGCCAATTCACCCGCGATCAAGATCGTGCTGACGCGCACGCTGGTGACCGGCCTGATCGGCGGCTCGGTGTCGGCGCTGATGCCGCTGGTCGCGCGCGATCTGCTGCATGGCGGCGCGCAAACCTACGGCATCATGCTCGGCGCGTTCGGCATGGGCGCGGTGATCGGCGCGCTCAACATCACCGAGGTGCGCAAGCGCATGAGCGGCGAAGCCGCGATCCGCGCCTGCGCGCTGTCGATGGGCGGCGCCATCGCGGCGGTCGCGCTCAGCCGCGAGCCGGTGCTGACGGCGGCGGCGCTGGTGATCGCGGGCGCGGTATGGATGCTGGCGGTGGCCTTGTTCAACATCGGCGTGCAGCTCTCGGCGCCGCGCTGGGTGGCGGGCCGCTCGCTGGCGGCGTTTCAGGCCTCGATCGCCGGCGGCATCGCGATCGGAAGCTGGGGCTGGGGACGTCTGACCGACGCGGTCGGCGTCGAGGCAGCCCTACTGGTTTCCGCCGCGCTGATGCTGGCCTCGCCGCTGCTCGGCCTGTGGCTGCGGATGCCGCGGATCGGCGCGCGCAACGAGGATGCCGAAGTGCTCGCCGATCCCGAGGTGCAGCTGTCGCTGACCGCGCGCAGCGGACCGCTGGTGGTCGAGATCGAATATCGCGTCGCGCAGGACAACGCCCGCGCCTTCCATAACGTGATGCAGGAGGTGCAGCTCAGCCGCCAGCGCAACGGTGCCTATGGCTGGTCGATCGCGCGCGACATCGCCGACCCCGAATTGTGGACCGAACGCTATCATTGCCCGACCTGGCTCGATTATCTGCGCCAGCGCAACCGCTCCACGCAATCCGAACGCGCGCTGCATCAGCGCGCCATCGGTTTTCATCTCGGGCCCGATCCGGTGCGGGTCCGCCGCATGCTGGAGCGGCCGTTTGGATCGGTGCGCTGGAAGGAAGATACCCCCGACCGCGCCGTCAGCGAGGTGCTGCCGGTGACCTCCTCCGCGGCGGGCGGCAGCACGTAAATTCGAGGAGCAGTCGTTCCGGGGCGACCCGAAGGGTCGAACTACGATGTGCAGTTGCACATCGGAGAACCTCGAGATTCCGAGGTTCGCTCGCAAAGAGCTCGCGCCCCGGAATGACACCTGCGGGCGAATTCGCGCGGCGCGTTACTGCCCGTTATCGGTCAGCACCTTTTCGCAGGCCTTGCTGAGCCGGGCGCGGTGTTGCTTCAGGCAGGCCAGCACTGCCGAATCGCCATCATTCATCACCGCACGGCAGAAGCGCGAAACGTCGCGCGCGCAGGCATCGTGGCCCTGCTGCGCCGACGCGCCCGAGGCGATCAAGACAAACGGAATAACGAAAAGAAATCTGCACATCGGATCTATGCCCACCGGTCATGATATCAGCGCGTTCTAATGCGCTCAAACCGGCGCCGCAACGGCTTTGTGCCGCAAAGAGAAATCATTCCGCGCCGCGGTAAACCCGGGATGACCGGATGGTGCGATATTACTGCGCTGCGACCTTGCTTGATTTCTGCGCCAGATCCCGGTCCATCACGAGTCGGCAACCCGTGCTGAGATCCGCCCGGTGCTTCATCATGCATGCGGTGATTTTCGGAATGTTGGGAATTTCGGAGCTGCACAGGCGGAACGCGTCACCGGTGCACATTTGCTGCGCCTCGTCGCTGAACGCAAAGCTCGAGCTCGACGACAGCGCAGCGACGGAGGCGACGACCGCCAGCCCGAGACCGGCCTGGCGAAGCGCCCTGGTGAAAGATGCGGTCATTTTTGGCTCCCGTGGGTTCGCCGGGTCAGCGGCGCGTTGTTGATGGCTATTCGTGCCTCAACCCCGTGGTTCGGAATGTGACGTCTGTCACTTTGCGGCCAAATGGTGACGTCCGTCACTCAGACGCGCATTCTTCACGGGAACCGGTATCGATCTCGTTAGAGAACTCGTTAGAAATAGCCGCGACCGGAATGTGCGCTTCGGCGGCCCCGCAACGGGGCGCCAATTAGCTCGGGGAACCCGCGCCGCGTTGGGGCGGCGTTAACAACTATTTCCCATAAATAATCTGACCGCGATTTTAGCTTCGGTGTTTATGAAAGAGTAACCATGCGTAACGCGTTGGGTTTGATGTTGGCGAGTGTGGTGGCCGCTGTTGTCATCGCCGGCGTGTGGTTTTGGACATTGCCCCCGCGCGGCGATTTGGCGGCGCCGCGGACCGCCAGCGCCGCGCCGGCCGCGCCGCTTCAAGCGGCAGCCAAATCGGCGGCTCCCCGCGACGAGGTTGAGACCACCGGCACCATGCCGGACCAGGCCATCGCCGCTCCGCCGCCGAAGGCCCACTGCGCCAATCCCGATGCGCTCGGCGTTGCCCGCGTGGTGGAAATCGACACCACGGGCGGACCGGGCTTCGGCTTCGAGCACTTCAAGCAGTTCGACTTTCTGGTCGACAAGGAAGTCGTGCTGACCTTCGATGACGGCCCGTGGCCCGCCAATACGCCCGCCGTGCTCAAGGCGCTCGCCGACGAATGCACCAGGGCGGTGTTCTTCCCGATCGGCAAGCATGCCACCTATCATCCGGAGATTCTCAGGCTTGTGGCCGCGGCCGGCCACACCGTCGGCGCGCATACCTGGTCGCATGCCAACCTGAATTCAAAGAAGATGACCGACCAGCTCGCCAAGGACGAAATCGAAAAAGGCTACAGCGCGGTCAAGCTGGCGCTGGGCGCCGCCCCCTCGCCGTTCTTCCGCTTTCCGGAACTGCAGCATGGCCCGGCGGCGATGGCCTATCTCGGCACCCGCAACATCGCGATGTTTTCATGCGACCTCGACTCCTTCGACTTCCGGGCGAAGAATGCCGAGCAAATCATCAATACCGTCATGACCAAGCTCGACAAGCAGGGCAAGGGCATCATCCTGATGCACGATTTCCAGAAGCATACCGCCGAGGCCATGCCGGCCCTGCTGCGCCGCCTGAAGGCCGGCGGCTACAAGGTGGTGCAGATGAAGGCCAAGGCGCCGGTGCAGACCTTGCCCGAATATGACGAGGCGCTGATCAAGGACATGAAAATGCCGGTCGCGAGCAGCCGCCCGGTAGGCAGCGTGGTTCAGACAGTTTCGCAGTAGCATTCGCCCACGGCAAGCGCCATCGGCGGATCCGCTACGGTTGGCGGGGACACCGGCTCCGGCCCGTCGGCAAAAGAGGCCGCCTCAGTTGGCGGCCTCTTTGATTTCGCAGAGACCAGAGCCTGCGCCGGGCTCTCTGGATCAGGCTGATTTGTTGACAGCCAGCCCTGTGCCTGGAGCGGGAGCAGGTTGAGCCTTGGGCGCATCGCCCGCGTCACCGTCTCCGTCATTTGGACGATCTACTTTTGGTTGGCTGACGGCCAATGGCTGTGGTGGAGTTGCGCCTCCGATACTCGAAACACTCATTGAGTTACCTTTTCTGTCGTTTTCGCGTCATCGGTCTAACTATCGGCTCGGAAGTATCCGTTAAATTTTGGCTCCGTAGATCTACGGGGTTTGCCACCCTGATCCGCCCGATGTAGATGCGGCCATCCTGGACCGCATCGGCAGCATAGGTGATCTCCACCAGCTTGCGGGCGGCGTCGGGATCAGTGAAAGCACGATTTCCAAAAGCATACGGCCGGCCATGCCCGCTCTGCTTCGCCGCCTGAAGGCCGGCGGCTACAAGGTCGTGCAGATGAAGGCCAAGGCGCCGATGCAGACCTTGCCCGAATATGACGAGGCGCTGATCAAGGACATGAAACTGCCGGTCGCGAGCACCCGCCCGGTGGGCAGCGTGGTTCAGACGGTTTCGCGGTAGCGCAATCGAATAACGCCATGCTTGCGCGCCCGCGGATCGCGCGGACGACGACGCTGTGCGCGCTTACGCTTTCCGGTCGCAGGGCGCGTGCGCCTTGACGGTCTGGACCGGGCTGCTTGAATCGGGCGCCAGCAGTTTGCCTGCGGCCTTGAATTCGGTCCATGCCGCTTCGGACGACCAGCTCAAATAGGCGATCATCGCGCCCGACAGCGCGAGCAGAACGACAATCTCGACCAGCAGGATCCGGACGATCGCCGGCCAAGAACTGCGGTGACGGGCTGGGCTCTGCTGGGCTGATGATGGCATGGCTGCCTCCAAGTTCGCAGCGTGTTTTAGCGCGACGGCGAAATTCCGCTGTGAACCGCTTCACACATCGCAAGATAAATTTCGGCGTCACGCCGATCCCGGCGGCCCAAACGGGATCGGCCGAAAAGATGCGACAGCCCTGCTTACCAATAGATGCCGTGGCGATGCGGTTCGCAGATCACGGAGCGGAATCACGTAGGGCATTCGTCCACGCAAGCGCCGCTTGGCGACGCCTGTTATCGATCGGGGATCGAAGAAAACTGGTGCGCAAACAGGACTCGAACCTGTGACCCCGTCATTACGAATTAAATTCTTTAGCTGACCATTACGTTCCGCAGCGTTCCGACATCGATAAAACCCCTTGCAACTAAAGGGTTTCCCTCAATATCGTCGTTCCGCACCAATCCAGTACTTTCCCTAAACGTGCTTCCCCGGTGCTTCCCTGGAGCATCAAATGACCTCGGTCCGCCTCACCAAACGTTCCATCGACGATATTCTTCCCAACGGGTCTGAATTCACCGTTTGGGACACCGACCTTACTGGCTTTGGGCTCAGAGTGCGGGAAAATGGGGTGAAATCTTATGTTGTCGTTTACCGCTCTGGGCATGGACGGAAAGCGCCTGTCCGAAGGCTAACGATTTGCCGGGTGGGGAAAGTTACTCACGCGTCTGTTGTTTTCCCGCCAAGCCATTTCGCTGGCATAGGCCGACAAGTACGGCCCGGCGACATGATGGTGAATACCGATTTCGGCGCGGCGCAGGCGAGAGAAAAACGACTCCGCTTGATTGGTGTAGGCTACGCCCTCTTGAACGCGCGCAGCAACCGATGGCCTCCTCCATCCCAAGATGAGATGACGCGGCGCTTGTCGGTTTGAGCACGGGGAGCGACGGTTGGCAGGCGCAGGGTCTTCTCAGCGGTGCTTCCCCGGTGCTTCCCGAGCCTAATCGCAAGGGAAAGAAAAAGAGGCGAAGCAATTTAACCGACTGCAAATCAACGTCTTTTTGGTGCCGCAAACAGGACTCGAACCTGTGACCCCGTCATTACGAATGACGTGCTCTACCAACTGAGCTATTGCGGCGAACCAACGCATGCGCGACAGGCCTGACGGCCTGAAAACGCGTGCCACCTGATATCGGGCAATGCCCTGTTTTGCAAGAAAAACGCGGGTCCGCGCGTGGCGGCCGAGAGGCCTTTTCGCCGCGTTTTCCTGACACGAACCG
The DNA here is from genome assembly GCF_004799445.1 of Bradyrhizobium sp. Taxonomy (GTDB): domain Bacteria; phylum Pseudomonadota; class Alphaproteobacteria; order Rhizobiales; family Xanthobacteraceae; genus Bradyrhizobium. The sequence continues at coordinate 41,707 of NZ_SSNA01000059.1, read as the reverse complement.
CGACCCGCCCCGGATCAAGTCCGCAGGCAGGCTTTCGCTCGAAGGCGCGCTCTACCTTTTTGTTTGAGCATGATCTTTTCGGAAAACCGGGGTCCACTTTTCCGGATCATGCTCACCCGCCCCAGCGGGACAAAAAGCCGCGCCAACCGCCGGCCTGGCCCTGGACCGGGGCTATTTGTTCGGCGAATTCGGCGCTTTCGGGCTCGTCGTCGATCCCGGGATCGTCGGGCGCCCGGACAATTGGAATCACGGCCGGAATCGCCGGGGCGGGCCTGCCGGCCGCTGTTGGCAGATCCTGTCTTGGCAGATCCTGGCGCGCGCGGAACAAGGGTGGCGCTGAGGCGGCAACGGCTTCGGTGGGCGGCGGGACTGGTACGGGGGCCGGTTCTGCGGCGGCCGGCCTTGCCGGAGAATTATCCTGCGCCGCCGGCGGCACGTTCACATCCCCGGCCGCTTCCTGTTCCCGCGGCGGCTCCACCAAATTCTTTCCCGATATTTCGCCGCGCCGCGGCGATGGTGGGGTGGCGAGCATCGCCTGCTCGAACGACGAGGCTTCGATCGCGCCGTTGTTGTCGGAGGGCAACGCCGCAAGCGGCATCTGCCACTGGAACGCATCGAGCCGGCCGGACACCGGCGATACCGGTCTCCATTTGTCGGACACGTAACCATCCGCGGTCCAGACCGGATCGTGCAGCGCGCGCACCGCGCGCAAGGTCCAGGCCCGCGCCCTGCCGGTGTCGCCATGTTCGGTGCGTTCGATTTCCGCCATCAGCATCGCGACGCGTTGCGTCGGCGCCGCTATGAACGGCGCCAGCGCCTCGCGCGCGCGCGCAAATTCGGCGGCGTCGATCGCCGCGCGCGCCACCGCCAGCGCGCCCTCGAGATGCCCCGGCGCCTTCGCCGCCAAAGTCTCGACCCGCACCAGCCGCTGGCGCGCGGAATCGCCCAGCTTCACATGGGCGTAGGCATCGGCGAGATCAGGATGCGGATGCGCCAGCCATGCCGCTTCGACGATCCGCATCGCGCGGCGGGTCTGATGCGCCTCGCTTTGATATTTGGCGGCGAGCACCGCGGCCGGCACCAAAGTCGGCGCGAGCTTGACCGCCTCCATCACGCTGTCGCGCGACAGGTCGCGATCGACCGTTTCCAGTTCCAGCGCGCGCGCCGTCAGCAGCACGCCGCGTTGCCGCCGATAGGCCGGCTTGTCGATCAGGCCCGAAGCCAGATTGTTGTCGAGGATGGCAAGTGCGCCGCTCCAGTCGCCTCTGGCGCAGCGAAAGCCGAGTACCGCATGCGACGCCCAGGTCGATGCCGGCGCAAGCTTCAGCGCCTCCTCGGCGAGGCCGACCGCGGCAACGGGATCGTCGGCGCGCTGGGCTTCGATGAACAGCCCGCGCAGGCCCAGGAGCCGGGTATCCTCGCGCTCGGCCATGGCGTGAAACGCGGCGCGCGCGGCGCCACGGTCGCCTTCGAGCTGCGCCGACTGCGCATGCAGCAGCAGCGCCAGCGGATCATCCGCGGCATGGCGGCGCGCGACATCGGCATGGCGGCGGGCGGCGGTGGAATCACCATGGCCGATCGCGAGCAGCCCTTGCGTGATGGCGTGCCGGCCGCGCGCATGGCGCCGTTCGCGCGCGTTGCGGCGGATCCGCTCCGGCAGGCGCCACAGCGCGCGCAGCATGCCCCACACCAGCATCGCCGCGACAATCGCCACGCCGAGCGCCAGCACGAACACCGGCAGCGTGGTCTGAACGCGCCAGCCGTCCCATGACAGCGCGACGTCGCCGCTCTGGTCGGCCACCCATGCCGCGCCGCCAGCCGCGAGCGCGATCAAGCCCAGAAACAGAATGATTCGATACATCGCTATCCTATTGCGCCGGTTCGGCGAGCGCCGCCACGGCCTCGGTCGCGAAATGACGCGAGGCGGCGAGCGCCGCATCGCGCTCGTTGGCCCGGTCGAGCCACGCTTGAGCGGCCGCGCGATCGCCGGGCGCCAGCGTATTCAACTCACGCCGCGCGCCGGTGTAGTCGTCACGCAACGCCGCCGCCGTCACCCGCGCGATGATGGCGGCGCGGTCGTTGCCGACGGCGTCGGTGCGCTCGATCCGAACCAGCTTGGCGGCGCCCGCCTGCAGGCGATCGACGATGCCGGTGCCGGTGGTGGCATTGTCCGGCGCCGGCGGTGACAATTTTGGTACCAGCGCCAGCAGCTCGCGGCTGAGACCGGCCGCGCTCGGCACGCCCGAGACCGCGAACCCATCGAGTGGTTTCAACGCATCCGGATTGGGCGCAAGCGCCTTCGCCGCGGCCAGCTGGGCGGCGAAAGGCTCATTTTGGCGAACCGAAACGTCGAGCATCGAGGCCGCGACGACGCGCCGAAGCGCGCTGTCGTCCGCGGGCTTGTGGTCCTGCTGCGCGAGCTCGGCGCTGGCGGCGCGGGTGGCGCGCTCGATCTGGCTGAGGCGCTCGTTGATCGCGGCCAATTCCGGCGACGCGGCGGCTTCGCGCGGCGAGGATTTCACCGCCGTGAGTTCGGCCGCCAGCTTTTCCGACTGCGCGCGGGCGCCTGAAAGCTCGGCGCGCAGCGACGCCACGGATTTTTCCAGCGCGTCGATTCGCGCGGTCGCGGCCGGGTCGGGTGCTGCGGCCGGAGACTTGACTGACCTCGCTTCGAGAGCGTCGACCCGGGAGGCGAGCGTGTCGATGGCGTTCGCGTTGGCCTGCGGCGGCGTCATCGGCGGAGAGGTCTCACCCGGCCATCCCACCACCCAGGCGACGGCGACCACCAACGCCGCCGTGACCGCACTGGTGGCGGCGGCCGTTAGCGTCGCGGAAATCGCCGACGGCCAAGGAAAGGATTGCGTGAAGGATCGCTTGGGCTGAGCGTCATCGCTGGTTCCGGCGTTGGTTCCGGCGTTGGTTCCTTGGGTTTCGCCCGATACCTCGGACGCCTCCAGGTCGATGGTCGGTGGGGCGCGCCTGGGCCGGCCCGAATCGGGCGGCGGAGAGGTGTCTTCGGGCCTTTCTTCGTTCATCACTCGTGCTCCGATTCCCTTTGGCCTTCGGCCGGAATCCACCGGATTCGGCTGCTCTCTTACGCCAATCAGGGGCGCAACGCACGGTCCAGAGCCGCGAACAGGGCATTTTCATCCGGCGACGCCGCCGCCATCACCCGGGTAGCCCCGGCGTCGCGAATCACCGAGGCGACGCCTGCGGAAATGCAGCATTGCGGAACCGAAAGCGCCGATATTTCGACGCCGGCGGCGCGAACCGACTCCAGGAACGCGCGCGCGCTGCGCCTTGAATAGTGCAGCACGGCCTCGACCTGGTTGGCGGCGAACGCGTCGCAGGTCTCGCGCGGCAGGCTGGACAAGGGAATCATCCGGTAGGTCGTCTGCGTGACGACGGTGAACCCGCGTTCGCCGAGTTCGCCGGCCAGATCGCGGGCCAGATCGGCCCCCGCCAGATAAAGCAGCGGGCTGGTTTTCTTGAGCGCTTTCGCCTTGACGCTGGCCGCCACGAGATCGCGCAGGCTCGCGGCGTCGCCTTTGGCCGGGATCACCTGTTCGAAACCGATGCGGCGGGCGGCTTCCGCGGTATGCTCTCCGACCGCGAACAGCGGCAGTTTGAGCAACGGGCTCGCTTTGAGTTGGGATTCGATGCCGCGCAACGCATTGGCGCTGGTGACGATGACCGCGCCGTAATGCGCATCGGAATCGTCATGGAAGGCGGCGGCTTCAAACCGCAGCATCGGCGCCAGCAGCACGTCAAAGCCCCGCGCGCGCAACCCAGCGGCGGTGGTCTCATCGTCCGGATGCGGGCGTGTGACGAGAATAGCCATGCGTCAGACTCTGAAAGCGAGGGGATTCCCCAGTAACGGACGATTGCACCTTGCGACCTCGCAATGCTACCGGAGTAAGGGAAACGCCGGTTTGCTCGAAAGTACAAGGGCTCAGATTGGGTAACGACACGCCAATGTTGGTGCTGGGGATCGAGACCACCTGCGATGAAACCGCAGCCGCCGTGGTCGAGCGCCAAAGCGACGGCGTGGGGCGGATCCTGTCCAATATCGTGCGGTCGCAGACCGAGGAGCATGCCATTTACGGCGGCGTGGTGCCGGAGATCGCGGCCCGCGCCCATGTCGACCTGCTCGACGGTATCGTCGACAGCGCGATGAAGGAAGCCGGTGTCGGCTTTGCGCAGCTCTCGGGCGTCGCCGCGGCCGCCGGCCCCGGCCTGATCGGCGGGGTGATCGTGGGACTGACGACCGCCAAGGCGATCGCGATGGTGCACAACACGCCGCTGATCGCGGTGAACCATCTCGAGGCCCATGCGCTGACGCCGCGGCTGACCTGCGCCCTGGCCTTTCCGTACTGCCTGTTTCTCGCTTCCGGCGGCCACACCCAGATCGTCGCCGTGATCGGGGTCGGGAAATATGTCCGCCTCGGCACCACCGTCGATGACGCCATGGGCGAGGCCTTCGACAAAGTCGCAAAAATGCTCGGGCTGCCCTATCCGGGCGGGCCGGAGGTCGAGCGCGCCGCTGCCGGCGGTGACAGCAAGCGATTTGCCTTTCCGCGGCCGATGCTCGGGCGCCCCGACGCCAATTTCTCGCTGTCGGGACTGAAGACCGCGGTGCGCAACGAGGCCTCCCGGCTGACGCCGCTGGAGCCGCAGGACATCCGCGACCTCTGCGCCAGCTTTCAGGCTGCGGTGCTGGAATCGACCGCGGACCGCTTGAGCGTCGGCTTGCGGCTGTTTCACGAACAGTTCGGTCCGCCGCGCGCGCTGGTCGCCGCCGGCGGCGTCGCCGCCAACCAGGCGATCCGCGGCGCGTTGCAGGACGTCGCCGCGAAAGCCCAGACCACGCTGATCATTCCGCCGCCCGCGCTCTGCACCGACAATGGCGCGATGATCGCCTGGGCCGGCGCGGAGCGACTGGCGCTGGGGCTGACCGACACCATGGACACCGCGCCACGTGCCCGCTGGCTGCTCGACGGCAACGCCACCGCGCCGGCGGGTTTTGCCAATACACGCGCGGGGTTTTAGGGACATGCAGAGCACAGCGCGTCGGAGCCGCTTCCTTACCTCGCCCCGCTTGCGGGGAGAGGTCGGATTTTGCGCGCAGCGTAAAATCCGGGTGAGGGGGACTCTCCACATGCTGAATTCGCGGATACAGCCCCTCACCCCAACCCTCTCCCCGCAAGCGCGGGGCGAGGGAGCATAGCGGAGGCTCCGCGATGACCGCATTCAATTCAGTTGCCGTCGTCGGCGCCGGCGCATGGGGGACCGCGCTGGCCGGCGTTGCCGCGCGCGCCGGACGTGAAGTCGTGCTCTGCGCGCGCAACCCGCAGCTCGCGGCCGAAATCTCCGCCACGCGCCGCAATCCAAAATTGCCCGGGGCAACACTCGATGCGACCGTCACGGTGACGGACGATATCGGGCTCGCCGCCAAAGCCGAGCTGATCCTGATCGCGACGCCGGCGCAGAATTTGCGCGCCGCCGTCACCGCGCTCAGCCGGCATCTCGCCGACGCGACGCCGCTGGTCGCCTGCGCCAAGGGCATCGAGCGCGGCACCCACAAATTCATGACCGAGGTGATCGCGGAAGCAGCACCCATGGCGCGGCCGGCGATCCTGTCGGGGCCGAGTTTCGCCGAGGACGTGGCGCGCGGCCTGCCGACCGCGGTGACGCTGGCGGCCGGCGACGCCGAACTCGCAAGCCATCTGGTGCAGGCACTGGGGTCTGCGACCTTCCGGCCCTACCACACCTCCGACGTCCGCGGCGTCGAGATCGGGGGTGCTGCGAAAAACGTGCTGGCGATCGCAGCCGGCATCGTGGCCGGCAAGAAATTCGGCGCCTCCGCGCTGGCCGCGCTGACCACGCGCGGCTTTTCCGAACTGGTCCGGCTCGGGCGGGCCTGCGGCGCGCGCAGCGAAACCATGGCGGGGCTGTCCGGTCTCGGCGATCTGATCCTGACCTGCGGCAGCCCGCAATCGCGCAATTTCGCGCTTGGTCTCGCGCTCGGGCGCGGCGAGGCAAAACCGCGCGACCAACTGGCCGAAGGCGAATTCACCGCGCCGGTGCTGATGGAATTGGCGGCGGCGCAAGGCGTCGACATGCCGGTTTCAAACGCGGTCGCCGACATCCTGCGCGGCGCGACCACGATCGACGACGCGATCGAGAGCCTGCTGACGCGGCCGTTCAAGGCGGAGGGGTGAACATGAACTACTGGCTGGTGAAATCCGAACCGTCGAGCTGGTCGTGGGATCAGCAAGTGGCCCGGGGCGACAAGGGCGAAGCCTGGACCGGCGTGCGCAATTTCACCGCCCGGCAAAACCTGGTGAAGATGAAGAAAGGCGACCGCGCCTTCTTCTATCACTCCAACGAGGGCAAGGAGATCGTCGGCATCGCGGAGATCATCAAGGAGGCCTATCCCGATCCCACCGACAAGACCGGGAAATTCGTCTGCGTCGACATCAAGGCCGACAAGCCGCTGAAAACCCCGGTGACGATGGCCGCGATCAAGGCCGACAAGAAACTCGCCGACATGGCGCTGGTGAAATATTCGCGGCTCTCGGTGCAGCCGGTGACTGCGGAGGAATGGAAGATCGTCTGCAAGATGGGCGGGGTGTGAGCCTCATCCTGAGGAGCCGCGCAAGCGGCGTCTCGAAGGATGAGCGGCAGAGCTGGGGCCCGACAGTTCTCCCGGCGATGAACCGACGATGCTCTCGTCGAACCCCGCGGTCTAGTTCCGAATTTGCCGTCGACACCCCCAAGGGGCCGAAACGGCGGTGCTGACGGCGTGGCAGATCGTCGATGGCAAAGCGCCTGAGGTGCCAATTGAAGCTGCCAAGATGGTCGCTACAAAGTCGAGCGATGGCAAAGAGCGACTCGGTCGCATCACCAAGATGGGCGACCATGCAAGGCGAAGTCCGTTCAGGGTCAGTCGCGTCATTTCGAGCGCGGTATACTCGTCTCAAGACTCGTCATTTCGCGGCCCGCGCTGACCGCAAATCGGATTGGTTCTGCCATGATACGGCGTTACCTAGCGTGAGCGACGTTTCTGCGGATGAGGTCCGATAGCTGAACCAAAAGCCCTCGAAGCCGGGCATTTTCCTCAAGCAGCGAGTGAACGTCGTCAGCGTGCTCGTCAGCCCAAAGTGACGATTCATCCTCTCGAAGCGCATCCTCAAGTAGCGGAAGAGCGTCGTCGGCAGGTTCGTTAGCCCAAAGTGAGGGTTCACAAGGGCGGCCTAGTTTGTTTTGCGGTGGATGGTTCATGCCCAATACTCCGATTCAAAACTGGACTTGTCAAAATCACCCGATCCGCCGATCCGCCCCCAGAGTGAATTGAGTCGGCCGGCAAATTTGAGACCAAAATTTGAAAGGCATTGAGAGGCGCCGCAATCACGCCGCTTTGGTGCCGGAAACGATCAAGCCCGCGGGATGGCCAAAAAGACAACGATGTTGTCCCTACCTCGCTCGGCGACAAGGCCCAACAGGTTCATCGGCGGAGCGATGCAGTAGAGGAGCGTCACAGACTGAAAGAAGCTGGTGCGCATATTGCCGGCTGAAGACAGCAACCAACATTGTGCCGTCACGCAAACGTCCATGTGGCCCGGCCGGTCGTGGTAACAGCGGCGCTGATATTAGGCGTTATGTAACACACAGGTTCGAATCCCCGCGCCCGGCGTTGGCTCCCAGATCAGATGTTATGGAACGCCGATGTCTGCTTTGTACTCAACAGCGGATAAGCTGCTACTCCACCTTCACTCCGACGGCGCGGATGATTGGGCCGAAGCGTTCGATATCGGACGCGATCAGCCGCCGCAGCGGCTCCGCTCCGATCTGGTCGGGTTGGGGCATATCCGCCGCGAGTTCGGCGAAGCGGCGCCGCAGGTCCGGATCGGCGAGTGCGGTCTTGAGCGAAGATTCAAGACGTTCGAGCACCGGCCGCGGGGTGGCGGCGGGTGCGGCTATCGCGTTCCAGACCGTCAGGTCGAAAGCGGGTACGCCGGCTTCGGCGAAGGTCGGCACGTCCGGAATTTGGGCGAGGCGGCTGGAGCTTGAGGTCGCAATCGCCGTGACGCTGCCGCCGGTATGCATCGGAATCATGGTGACGGTCTGGTCGATCACGGCGTCGATCGTGCCGGCGATAAGATCGTTGATCGCGGGACCGGCGCCCCGGTAGGGGATGTCGTGGGCCTGCGTGCCGGTCACATGCAGGAAGGTGATGGCGGCCAGATGCCCGGTCGTGCCCGGGCCCGCATGGCCGAAATTGAGAGCGCCCGGCTTCGCCCGAAGCGCCGCGAGAAGACCGGCGAGGTCGCGTATGCCGCTCTTCTTGCTCACGGACAGAACCATGGGCACGATCGCGACAAGACCGACCGGCGCGAGATCCTGGCGTGGATCGAAGCCGAGCTGTGGAAAAAGCCAGACATTCGCGGCCAGCGAACCCATATTGCCGAAGATCAGCGTGTAGCCGTCGGCATCCGATCGGACCACGCGGCGCGTCCCGACCGTTGCGCCGCCGCCGGCCACGTTCTCGACGACGACAGACTGGCCGAGGTCTTCGCCCATGCGCCTTGCCACGATCCGGGCGAGCACGTCCGTCGTGCCCCCGGCCGCTGCCGCGACGACGAGTGTGAGCGACCGGTTCGGGAAGTTCTGCGCCGCTGCGGCGTGCGCGGACAAGAGAACAGCCGCAATTGCGGCGATCACTGACCTCATCATCGTCTCCCCCGTGATGTCTGACGGCATCAGCCCATCATACCGTCAAATGCGCGATGCCATAGGCAATTGAACGCTAATTGATGCTGGCTTTCGACGCTATGTCCGCTTCAGCCGCGAAATCCGACATTCTCAGGCGCGATCTGTCACGTCCGAAAATCGCCGAGGCGGAAACGCTGGGTCAAAGGTGGTCACCGACCTGATGGCAAGGCAGTCAAGAGTTCGGAAACCATTCGGGCTTTCTGCCAGGCGCGCTAACTAATTGAAAATTGTTGCCGGCCAAAGTCGTCACGAGCAAAGGCGAAAGATTGGGGAGAGCGCTCATGCCTACGAGTAGGGAAGTCGTGTTGGAAAACGTGCGCAGATATCGCGCGATAGCTTCCTTGTACCGTCAAACCGCGGCCTTCCGCCCGCTGCAAAGATGCTCGCTGCTCGACCAGGCCAGCGAATGGGAAAATCTCGCGCTGACCACGCTGGAATCCTATTTCGTGCCGGGCATGCCGGGCCATGACAGACCAGCGCAAGACGCCGCCTACTCCCCCGCGCGGTGGGAGATGATGGCCGCCGCGTAAGTCCCAACTAGTCCCGCGAAATCCGCTCTCGCTTGATCGCGGAAGCAACCAACGCCGTCGTTTGCCCGTCGTGCCAATCTGCCGCAACCCGACGCCGTTGCTCTCACCCCCAAATCACGGGCATCTTTCCGCGCATCCCGTCCCGATAAGAGGGGCGTACGCGTCGTCACGAACGTTGGTGCGGGATGCGGTGGACGCTTTGGCGACGCTAGACGAGCGGCGCTTGAGGCGGACGGCGAAGTCGTGTGGTCCTGACGCCCCGACGCTGGCGTCAAGTTCTCGAGAAGCAAGCTTCTTGGGGGCGACGGTGGCAAGAAAGCCCGGTCACCGGGGAGAGCGCGAAATAAGCCGTAAAACCATCGCGCAGGGAATGCCGGATTGCCTCCGCTGAACCTGTATGCTCGTGTGTGTTTTACTTTGTGCATCTTGCACACGAGACCGCGGGTGCAGCGCGCACCCGGCATTCCCTGCGCCTCTTCATTCCTGGAGGGACGCTTTTCATGCACAGCTCGGGCGCTATTTGCGCCGCGAGAGGGCGGGGGTGTGTCTCAGCTCTTTGATAATTGAACCGGGAATGCACGCGACGATCTCACTTACCCTCCCCTGGAGGGGGAGGGTCGGCTCGCATGGAGTGCAACGAAATGCGAGACGGGGTGGGGTGATCTCCCAGCCCAGGCATTGTTCGAGGGGAGAGACTGTCACCCCACCCCGCCGCTCATTGCATTCGCGTCGACCCTCCCCCTTCAGGGGAGGGTAGGCTGTTTGAAATTCAAATCGGAAACGACGCCGGCAGCTTACGCCGCCGCGGCCATCACGACCTGGGCCAGCAGCGCCTCGCGCTTCGACTGCGAGCGATAGCCCTTCATGGTCGCGGCGAAGCGCTCGAGGATGCCGTCCTCGAAGGCGGTGACGATGGTGTCGTGGACGTAGCTCTTGCGGCAGATCGCCGGGGTATTAGAGAGTTCGTCGGCCGCGGCCCGGACCGCATCCAGCACCTGCTTGCGGCGGCCACGGGCGCTCGCCGCCGGCGAAATCCGCGACAGCGATTCCAGCACCACGGCGGACGCCATCAGGGTGCGGAAATCCTTCAGCGAAATCTTGATGCCGGCGATCTCGCGCAGGAACGCGTTGACCGTGGTGGTCGAGACGGTGCGGACATTGCCGGAATTGTCGCGGTACTGGAACATGCGCTTGCCCGGCACGCTGTGCAGGATGCCGATCGCGCGCACCAGCTTCGCCGCATCGCATTCCTTGCGCACGGCCTTGCCGCCCTTGGCCTTGAACGTCAGCACCAGGCCGTCGCCTTCCAGCACGACATTGGACTTCAGCAGCGTGGTGGCGCCGCGGGTGCCGTTGAGGCGGGCATAGGATTCATTGCCGGGCCGGATCGCGGTGCGCGCGATCAGTTCGATCACCGCCGACAGTGCGAATTCGCGGGTCGGCAGTTCGCCCGACAGATGCATCGAGACGTTACGGCGGATCTTTGGCAGCGCCGCGACCAGACGGGCCAAGCGGTGCGCCTTGCGATGCTCGCGGACCTTTTCCCAGTCGGAGTGATAGCGGTATTGCAGCCGGCCCGCGGCATCGCGGCCGACCGCCTGCAAATGCGAGCTCGGATCGGGCGAATAGCGCACCTCGGCATAGGCCGGGGGCACCGCCATCGAGTGCAGCCGCTTGATGGTGCCGGTGTGACGGATCGGCCGCCCGTTGGCGCGCACGAAGGAATAGCTCTTGCCGCGCCTGATGCGGCGGATGGTCAGTTCGTTCTGGTCGCCGAGCTTGAGGCCGTGCTCCTCGGCGAGCGATTCCACCGAGGGAACAACCGCCTTGGCGGCGAGGCGGTCAGCAAGGCTGCTCGGCTTGGCCTTGCGAGCTGGCGGCGCCTTGATGGCAGGCGGCGGCTTGATTGCAGGCGTTTTGGGCCACTGTCCGAGCGCCTTGGCCAGAGCCACGGCATCGGGATCGGCGGAAGCGGGCCGCGCAGCCTCAAAATTCTGCTGATCCATCATGACTTTAGACGCCTTGCTCCGACTTACCCTGCTAATGCCGCCTATTGTTGTTTGGTTCCGACTGGCGGCTTTCACTCAAGGGGGGCCATTTAGGGGGTAATCGCCGCCGACGCCAGCCCCTCCCCCCGGCAGCGACGGTTTCTGGATACCGTTGTTGCGTCACGCAGGCCTCGCCTGCGGCCTTTTGGCAGTGCCAAAAACGCGATCGTGATGGCCTGCCGGGGGGTGCGAGGTTGCGTCACGCCGCGCGGTTTGATCCTGCGCAAGACGTAAGCCCCGCCGAAGGTCGTAGTTGTTCCGCTTGTCGGCGCCGTCAGGCCCGGCGCATAATTGTTGCAACAATGAAGACGGCTTGCAGTGCGTCCGCGTTCACGGGCCGCATCGGTGGAGGATCAAATGTCCGAGAAAATTTACGACGTACCGGCCGAATGGGCCAAGCGCGCCTGGGTCGATGAGGCCAAGTACCGCGAGATGTATGCGCGCTCGGTCAGCGATCCCAACGGCTTCTGGGCCGAGCAGGCCAAGCGCATCGGCTGGATCAAGCCCTTCACCAAGGTGGAGAACACCTCCTTCGCGCCCGGCCATATTTCGATCAAATGGTTCGAGGACGGCGTCCTCAACGTCGCATGGAACTGCATCGACCGGCATCTCCACAGCCGCGGCGACCAGACCGCCATCATCTGGGAGGGCGACAACCCTTCCGAGTCGAAACACATCACCTATCGCCAGTTGCATGACGAGGTCTGCAAGATGGCCAACATCCTGCGCACCCGCAACGTCAAGAAGGGCGACCGCGTCACGATCTATCTGCCGATGATCCCGGAAGCCGCCTATGCCATGCTCGCCTGCGCGCGGATCGGCGCGATCCATTCGGTGGTGTTCGCCGGCTTCTCACCCGACAGCCTCGCCCAGCGCATCGGCGATTGCCAGTCCAAGATCGTGATCACCGCCGATGAAGGCCTGCGCGGCGGCAAGAAGGTGCCGCTAAAGTCCAATGTCGATGCCGCGATCGCCAAGAGCGGCGGCGTCGATTGGGTCGTCGTCGTCAAGCGCACCGGCGCCAAGGTCGACATGAACCCGTCGCGCGATTTCTGGTATCACGAAGCCGCCGAGATGGTGACGACGGAATGCCCGGTCGAGCACATGCACGCCGAGGATCCGCTGTTCATCCTCTATACGTCGGGCTCGACCGGCCAGCCCAAGGGCGTGCTGCACACCTCCGCCGGCTATCTGGTGTTCGCGGCGATGACGCATCAATACGTGTTCGACTATCACGACGGCGATATCTACTGGTGCACGGCGGACGTCGGCTGGGTCACCGGCCACAGCTACATCCTGTACGGCCCGCTGGCCAACGGCGCGACCACGCTGATGTTCGAAGGGGTGCCGAATTATCCCGATAATTCGCGGTTCTGGAACGTCATCGACAAGCACAAGGTCAACATCTTCTACACCGCGCCGACCGCGATCCGCGCCTTGATGCAAAGCGGCGATGAGCCGGTGAAGAAGACCTCGCGAAAGTCGCTTCGCCTGCTCGGCAGCGTCGGCGAGCCGATCAATCCGGAAGCCTGGGAATGGTATCACCGCGTGGTCGGCGACGACCGCTGCCCGATCGTCGATACCTGGTGGCAGACCGAGACCGGCGGAATCCTGATCACGCCGCTGCCCGGCGCCACCAGGCTCAAGCCCGGCTCGGCGACCACGCCGTTCTTCGGCGTGGTGCCTGAAATCGTCGACGCCGACGGCAACGCGCTGTCGGGCGAGTGCCAAGGCAATCTCTGCATCGCCAAATCCTGGCCGGGGCAGATGCGCACCGTCTACGGCGATCATGCCCGCTTCGAGCAGACCTATTTCTCGACCTACAAGGGCAAGTATTTCACCGGCGACGGCTGCCGCAGGGATGCCGACGGCTACTACTGGATCACCGGCCGCGTCGACGACGTCATCAATGTCTCGGGTCACCGCATGGGCACCGCCGAAGTCGAAAGTTCGCTGGTCGCCCACGCCAAGGTCTCGGAAGCCGCCGTCGTCGGTTACCCGCACGACATCAAGGGCCAGGGCATCTATGCCTACGTCACGCTGATGACCGGCATCGAGCCGAGCGAGGATTTGCGCAAGGAGCTGGTGGCGTGGGTACGCAAGGACATCGGTCCGATCGCTTCGCCGGACCAGATCCAGTTCGCGCCGGGCCTGCCGAAAACCCGCTCCGGCAAGATCATGCGCCGCATCCTGCGCAAGATCGCCGAGGACGAGCCGGGAAGTCTCGGGGACACCTCGACGCTGGCGGATCCCGCCGTGGTCGACGATCTGGTGCGACATCGCCAGAACAAGAAGGACGCGTCGGCTTAGCGGCTGTGCGGCTCGGACGGATGGGCGACGTTCCCCGGATGCTGCGCAGCACGAAGTGATGCGCCGCTGATCCGGGGTCGGTTTCGAACGCATGAGCCTCTTCCCGGTATTGGTGTGTCCCGGTTCTGCCAAGCCCCGCGCTATGCGCTGCATCGCGCCGGGGACACGGCTTCGAGCTCCGTCTCTCACGCCATTGTCAGCGCCAGCCGGCCGTTGCCGCGCGTTTCCTGAAGAGTGTTGTTTTCAGGTCATTTACTTTGTTTCCAACATTTCCTCTGTTGCCGTCACAGAACCCGTCCCAGGCACCGGCGTGGAAAGCGTCTGGTTAACGCGTGCGGTTAAGAATTGGTGGCAGACCCGCCGCTTTGCGGGCCTCGGGTCGGAATTGGCAACCCCCGATGGGGCGGCGGAAGCAATTGGAGAGATCGATGTCGCTGAGGATTGCGGTGGCGCTGGCGGCCACCATCGGGGCGGGGATGTTGGGAACAAGCGGCGCCCAGGCGCGGCCCGACGTGGTCGGCTTCCGGGGCGACTATTCGCCGGGAACGATCGTGGTGAAGACCAATGAGCGCAGGCTTTATCTCGTTCTCGATCCGGGCCATGCCGTCCGTTATCCCGTCGGCGTCGGCAAATCCGGCAAGCAATGGGCTGGCACCACGCGGATCGACGGCAAATACCGCAATCCGGCCTGGTCCCCGCCCGCGGAAGTGAAGCGTGACAAGCCGCAGATCCCGGACGTCATTCCCGGTGGCTCGCCGCGCAATCCGATGGGCGTCGCCGCGATGACGCTGGCGGGCGGCGAGTACGCGATCCACGGCACCAACATGCCGGGATCGGTCGGAGGCTTTGTCTCCTATGGCTGCATCCGCATGCTGAACCCCGACATCACCGACCTCTACCAGCGGGTTTCGGTCGGCACCACGGTGGTGGTGACGCGCTGACGAATTCCACCGGAATTTGAAATTGCCAAAAGCCGCGTGCGAGCGCGGCTATTTATTTGAAAATCATTCGTTTTGGCCCGGAACCGGCCAGCACGCGCGGTGACGGGCCTCAAAAGTCCGAGGCGATGCCCTTACTCTCCCAATCGCCATATCGCGTCGGCTCCGGCCCCTTGGGGCCCTGAAGCTCCTTAGGCGCGAGCGTCGCGCTGGCCTCCGCGGCCAGTCGGCGCGCTTCGGCCTCGGCGAGGGCGCGCCTCGCCGCCGGCGAAAGCGGCTTGCGTTCCGGCGCGGAAGCGGCCATTGCGGGCCGCGGGGCATCATCCGTCATCGAAATTGCTCCTGCTGCGGGACTGACCGGCTCGATTCACGTTTTTGCCGCGCCACCCGGCCTGTGAAGTCGCAAATGCGATTCTTATATTTGGCATATTCTACTGCCAAAAGGATTCTTCCCTCCTGACGGCAAAAGCTGAAATGCGAACAGCTGTCCAATATCGCAAGATGTTCCCGCTCCATGCCCCCACAAAGATTCGCCCTGCCCTCCGAGGTGCCCGGTCTCGCGGCGCGGCGGATCGCGGCAGACATACTCGACGGCGTTCTGCATAAGCACCGCACGCTCGACGAGCAGCTCGACGGCGCCGCCGCGCATCCCGGACTGAAGAATCTTTCCGATCGCGACCGCGCCCTGATGCGGCGGCTGGTCGCGACGATCTTGCGGCGGTTGGGCACGCTCGGCCATGTGCTGTCGCGGCTGCTCGATCGCGGCATTCCGACCGACGCGCCGCGCGCGCAAAGCGCGCTCTTGATCGGCGCCGCGCAGATCCTCTGGATGGACGTGCCCGACCATGCCGCGGTCGATTTGTCGGTGCGGCTGGTGCAGTCGGATCGGCGGGCCGCGAAATATGCCGGGCTCGTCAATGCGGTGCTGCGCCGCTGCGCGCGCGAGGGACAACCGCTGATCGACGAGGTCAAGTCGCAGACGCTCGATGTACCGCCGTGGCTGATGGCGCGCTGGATCGCCCATTACGGCGAGGCCGTCGCGCGCGACATCGCGGCTGCGATCGGCCAGGATCCGTCGCTCGATATTACCGTGAAGTCCGACCCTGAGCAGTGGGCGACGCGTCTGCACGGCGAAACGCTGCCCACGGGCTCGGTGCGCACGCTGCTGCAGGGCTCGGTGAAGATGCTGCCCGGCTTTTCCGAAGGCCATTGGTGGGTGCAGGACGCTGCCGCCGCTTTGCCGGCGCGCCTGTTCGGCGACGTCGCCGGCAAGGCAATTGTCGATCTCTGCGCCGCGCCCGGCGGCAAGACCGCGCAACTCGCGCTCGCCGGGGCGCGGGTGACCGCGATCGACCGTTCGCCCCACCGCATGACCCGGCTGCGCGACAATCTGGCGCGGCTGGCGCTGGATGCGGAGGTGGTGGTGGCCGACGGCGCCGACTGGCTGGAGCGAAACCACGACCGAGGCTTCGACGGCATTCTGGTCGACGCGCCCTGCACCTCGACCGGCACGATCCGGCGCCATCCCGATGTCGGCTGGCTGCGGCAGGAATCCGATATCGCGCCGCTGGCGGCGCTGCAGAAGCGACTGCTGCAAAAGGCGGTCACCCTGCTGAGGCCGGGCGGGATGTTGGTCTATTGCACCTGCTCGCTGGAACCGGAAGAGGGCGAGCAGGCGGTGGCGGCGCTTCTGGCGTCCGAGCCGGCGATGCGACGGGTACCGATCGAGGCCGCCGAGGTCGCAGGCCTCGGCGAACTGCTGACCGCGGAAGGTGATTTGCGCACCCTACCCTGCCACCTGCCGCACGTTGACCCCCGGCTGGGAGGGCTCGACGGCTTTTACGCCGCACGGCTAGTGCGGCAGACTTGACATTCGCTACTGCCTAGCCGCGAGTCCTCGAAGCGAATGCCAAGTCCAAAACCGCACTAGAATCATATTCTTGCTGATGTCCCTTTGGATTCTGGCATTCGCAAAAGAACCTCGCTGCGGACGGGCTGCGAATGCCAGAACCGGGACACCAGTTTAAATCCTGATTTTGCACCATATTCTCGCCCTGTCGCGCTGATTCGCGCGGTTTCAAGGTGGTGTCTTGACCGCGTTTCCGGACTAAAAGGATTCGACAGCGAATCCTCCCAATCAAGGCAAGGCGTGTCGGTCGCTCAACGCAGACGTATCTCGACGCTGATCATGGGCCGTTTCGCACGGAACATGATGGCGCGCGCAAGCGGCGGCTCGGTGACGTTGTCGCGGCTGTGGCCGGGACGCACCGATCGCCTGATCATTGCCCCGCATGACCTGCGCACCGCCGACGCCACGCGTGCCGCCGAAATCTATGCCGGCCGCTTTGTTTTCGCCGGCAAGATCGTGACCTGCCATGGCCGCTCGATCTTCGATCTCGAGCCGCCATCGGAGGATTGGGAGGTGGCGCTTCTCGGCTTTGGCTGGCTTCGACATTTGCGCGCGGCCGATACCGCGCTGACCCGCGCCAATGCGCGCGCGCTGGTCGACGACTGGATTTCAAATCCGGGACACAAACGGCCGGTCGGCCGCCGCGCCGACGTATTGGCCCGCCGCGTGATCTCGCTGTTGTCGCAAGCCCCGCTCGTGCTCGGCGATACCGACGGCAAGTTCTATCGGCGCTATTTGCGGGGGCTGACCCGCGAAATCCGCTATCTCCGCTACACCATGCTCGATATTCCCGACGGCGTACCCCGGCTGCAGGTGCTGATCGCGCTTTGCTACGCCTCGCTCTGTCTCGCCAACCAGGCGCGGCACATTCGCACCGCGGCGCGCAAGCTGTCCGACGAACTGCAACGGCAGATTCTGCCCGACGGCGGCCACATCTCGCGCAACCCCGGAGCATTGATCGAGCTATTGATCGACCTCCTGCCGCTGCGGCAGACCTTCGCGGCCCGCAACATCGCACCGCCGCCGGCGCTGTTGAACGCGATCGATCGCATGATGCCGATGCTGCGCTTCTTCCGTCACGGCGATGGCAGCTTCGCGCTGTTCAACGGCATGAGCAGCGCGCCTTCCGATGTGCTGGCGACCCTGCTCGCCTATGACGACGCCCATGGCGCGCCGATGGCGAACATGCCGCACACCGGTTTTCAGCGGCTCGATGCCGGTACCACGACGATCATCATGGACACCGGCCCGCCGCCGCCGCCGAGCGTCAGTCACGATGCTCACGCCGGCTGTCTCTCGTTTGAATTGTCGTCGGGGCCGAGCCGGATCGTCATCAATTGCGGCATGCCCTCGACCGGTCGCGACAACTGGCGCAGCTTTGCCCGCAGCACGCCGGCGCATTCGACGCTGACCTACCACGATGTCTCCTCCTGCCAGTTCGTTGAGCTCTCGGCGGTGAAGCGCCTGCTGCAGGGCTCGCCGATCGTCAGCGGTCCGGCCAATGTCGAAAGCTACCGCGAGGCCGTCGCCAATGGCGTGCTGCTGACGACGTCGCATGACGGCTATCTCGGGCGATTCGGCGTGGTGCATCGCCGGGTGCTGATGCTCGCCCATGACGGCACCAGGCTTGACGGCGAGGACACCCTGTCGCCGGCGCCGGGCGGGCGGATCAAGGGCAACGACACCGACTACGCGCTGCGGTTTCATCTGCACCCTTCGGTGAAGGCAAGCCGTCTCAGCGACGCCCGCGGCGTCATGCTGGTGCTGCCCAACCGTGACGTCTGGACCTTCGAGGCGCTCGACGACAAGGTCGAACTCGAAGACAGCGTGTTCCTGGCCGGAAACGACGGTCCCCGCCGCACCGCCCAGATCGTGATTCATCAGGATTCGCGCCACGCCGCTAGCGTCCGCTGGAGTTTCGTGCGGTCGTCGACGTCGGCCTCGGCCACGACGGCGAAACGCAACGCGCGCCGCGAGCCGGAACTGCCTTTGTAGAGGAAGATTTCCACATTCGACCTTCGCCGGTTTCGTGGCCGACAAAACCGTGCTACGCGGCGGACTAACGTTTAGGACAGAGAAATGACCGACCATCCACGCCGCGTAACCCGCGCCTTGCTGTCCGTTTCCGACAAAACCGGGCTGATCGAATTCGCCCGCGCCCTGGCCGCCCACGGTATTGAGCTGGTCTCGACCGGCGGCACCGCGAAAGCGATCGCCGCGGCCGGATTGAAGGTCAGGGACGTATCCGAGCTGACCGGATTTCCCGAGATGATGGACGGTCGGGTAAAAACCCTGCATCCGAAAGTACATGGCGGGCTGCTGGCGATCCGCGACAATGCCGAACATGCCGAGGCCATGAAGAGCCACGGCATCGCGCCGATCGATTTGCTGGTCGTCAATCTCTATCCGTTCGAGGCGACCGTCGATCAGGGCGCCGATTTCGAGGCGTGCATCGAGAACATCGATATCGGCGGGCCGGCGATGATCCGCGCTGCGGCGAAGAACCACGAGGATGTCGCGGTGGCGGTCGAGATGCAGGATTATCAGGCCGTGCTCGATGAGCTCGCGTCCAATCGGGGCGCCACCACGCTCTCGCTGCGGCGGCGGCTGGCCGCCAAGGCCTACGCCCGCACCGCCGCCTATGACGCGGCCATCTCGAACTGGTTCGCGCGCGAGCTCAAGACCGAAGCGCCGGATTTTCGCGCCTTTGGCGGACGGCTGATCCAACCGCTGCGCTACGGCGAGAACCCGCACCAGGCGGCGGCGTTCTACCGGACGCCCGACAAGCGCCCGGGTGTCGCCACCGCGCGGCAGCTGCAAGGCAAGGAACTATCGTACAACAATATCAACGACACCGATGCGGCCTATGAGTGTATCGCCGAGTTCGATGCGGCGCGCACCGCGGCCTGCGTTATCGTCAAGCACGCCAATCCCTGCGGCGTTGCCGAAGGGTCCGATCTCGTCGGCGCTTACCGCAAGGCGCTGGCGTGCGATTCGACCTCGGCCTTTGGCGGCATTGTCGCGCTCAACCGGACGCTGGATGCCGATGCCGCGCGCGCTATCACCGAAATCTTCACCGAAGTGATCATCGCGCCCGACGCCACCGACGAAGCCATCGCCATCGTCGCGGCCAAGCGGAATCTGCGGCTATTGCTGGCCGGCGCGCTGCCCGATCCGCGCGCCGCAGGGCTGACCGCCAAGACGGTGGCCGGAGGCTTGCTGGTGCAGAGCCGCGACAATGCCGTGGTCGACGACATGACGCTGAAGATTGTCACCAAGCGTGCGCCGACCGACGCCGAGCTGCGCGATCTCAAATTCGCGTTCCGCGTCGCCAAGCATGTGAAATCCAACACCATCGTCTATGCCAGAGATCTGGCCACGGTCGGCATCGGCGCCGGGCAAATGAGCCGGGTGGATTCCGCGCGCATCGCCGCGCGCAAGGCGCTCGATGCGGCCACTGAGCTGAAGCTCGCCGAGCCGCTGACCAAAGGTTCGGTCGTTGCGTCCGACGCGTTCTTTCCGTTCGCCGACGGCATGCTGGCCTGCATCGAAGCCGGCGCCACCGCAGTGGTTCAGCCCGGCGGTTCGGTGCGCGACGACGAAGTCATCAAGGCCGCCGACGAGCACGGCATCGCCATGGTGTTCACCGGCGTGCGGCATTTCCGGCATTGATTCTCGTCGTCCCTGCGAAAGCAGGGACCCATAACCGCAGGCGGTCATTTTGACGTCAGCCGCCCACCCGAGTGCCCCAATGAAGGGACACGGCGTCGCGATGAGCGCAATTGCGCTCACGCTGGGGTTCCCGCGTTCGCGGGAACGACTCGTTGAGAGACCGGGTCAGAAAGTCATTCCCGCACTCTCCCAAGCAGCCCCAATCCCGCGACAAAAAACAACACCAGCACCGCCATGCCGGCCTTCTGGCTTTCGGTCACCGCGGTGACGATGCCGATCAGCAGCGGTCCGACGAAGGACGTGACCTTTCCAGTCAGCGCGAACAGCCCGAAATACTGCGCGATGCGGTCTTTCGGCGCCATCCGGATCAACAGCGTCCGCGACGCCGCCTGCAGCGGGCCCCCGGCGGCGCCGATCAGGCAGCCGAGCGCGAGATAAGCGCGTTCGGCTGCGGCGGCGAACAGCGCACCGTCAGGCACAGGCGGCGCGACCCTGATGAACAGAATCGAATCCCTGCCGACCAGCAGAATGGCAACGATCGCCAAGAGCAGCAGCGTCATGCTGCCGGCGATTACCCGTTTCGGCCCCAGAGTATCGTCGAGCTTGCCGCCAAGCCACGCGCCAAGGGCACCGGCGATCGCCAGGATAATGCCGAAGCTGCCGATCTGGATCGTGTTCCAGCCAAAGGTGCCGGCCGCGTAGATGCCGCCGAACGCGAACAGCGACACCAGGCCGTCGGTGTAGATCATATTGGCCAGCAGAAACGCCGCCATCGATTTCTGCTTTGGCAGTTCGGAAAGCGTGTGCCGCAAATCCGTCGATCCCTCGCGCAAGGCTTCGCGCCATCGCCGCCTGGCGGGGTAATCCGGCGTCAGCAAGAACATCGGCAGCACGAAGACGATGAACCAGATGCCGGTCAACGGACCGGTGATGCGATCGCCCTGATGGGTGACGGGGTCGAGCCCGAACAACGGCACGAATCCGAACAGCGTGTGGCCGGTCTCGGGGCTGGCGGCGAGAAAGCCGAGCACCAGAATCAGGCTGAGAATGCCGCCGACATAGCCGGTGGCCCAGCCGGTCCCCGATAATCGCCCAATCTTGTCCGGCGGCACCAGCGTCGGCATCATCGCATTGTTGAAGACGGTGGCGAATTCGACGCCGACGGTCGCAATTGCGTAGGCCAAGAGCAGCGGCGGAATCACGCTGAGGTCGCCGGGCCTGCCGAACCACATCAGGCATGATCCGATCACCAGCAACGCGCCGAACGCCGCGATCCACGGCTTGCGGCGACCGCTGGCGTCGGCGATGGCGCCCAGCACCGGCGACAGCAGCGCGATCACCAATCCTGCCGCGGCGGTGGCAAAGCCCCACAGCGACTGGCCGCTGGCGGGATCGGACGCGACATGGGTCGCGAAATAGGGTGCATAGATAAAAGTGGTGATCAGGGTGAAATATGGCTGCGCCGCCCAATCGAAGAAAATCCAGCTGATAACGGCGGAGCGCGGAGGATAGGTCTGCTGCATATCCGCACCGCGTGGATTCAAAGCCGCAACCGCCATACCCGAAATGTCCTTGCCCATCACGAGGAGGCGTTTTGCCCGGGGCATGGAAACCCATATAGCATCGGTGGCCGCAATACCCCTTCTCGTTTTTTCCGGCCTAAACCGGTCAACCCGTGGCGGATTTCTTGATGATCCCAGTGAGAATAGAACTACGCAAGATCGTCCTCAGCCTCGTGCTGGCTGCCGCCTGCACGCTGCCGGTGGTGGCGCAGGAACAACACCGCGGCTTCTACACGCCGCCGGCCGCCGACACCGTTCATCCCGTTGTCGCCGAGCACGGCATGGTGGTGGCGCAGGAGAAAATCGCGGCACGCGTCGGCGCCGACGTGCTCCGGCGCGGCGGCAATGCGGTCGATGCGGCGGTGGCCACCGGGTTTGCGATGGCCGTGACCTATCCGCGCGCGGGAAACATCGGCGGCGGCGGGTTCATGGTGATCCACTCCAGGGAGCGCGGCGAGGACGTCAGCATCGATTATCGCGAGACCGCGCCGGCCGCCACCACCCCGGAGATCTTTCTCGGGCCCGACGGCAAGCCCGATATCGCCAAGTCGCGCGACTCCGCGCTCGGCGTCGGCGTTCCAGGCACCGTCGCAGGATTGACCGTGGCGCTGGAAAGATATGGCTCGGGCAAATTTACGCTCGCCGAATTGCTGAAGCCGGCGATCGCCCTTGCAAGCGACGGGTTTGTCGTCACCGATGATGTGGCCGACACGATGCCGGAGGAGCGGCAGCGGCTGGCGCGCTGGCCATCGGCAACCAGAATATTTTCCGGCAAGGACGGCGCACCGTTGCGCGATGGCGACCTGCTGCTTCAGGCCGACCTGGCGGCGACGCTGTCGGCGATTGCAGAACAGGGGCCGCGCGGGTTTTACCACGGCCCGGTCGCCGAAAAGCTGGTGAAGGCGATCGGCGACGCCGGTGGCATCATGACGCTGGACGATCTCAAATCCTATTCAGCCGTGATCCGCGCGCCGATGCGCGGCAACTATCGCGGTTTTGACGTCGTCTCGATGCCGCTGCCGTCGTCCGGCGGCGTCGTGCTCATGGAAACTCTCAATATCCTGGAAGGATTTCCGATGGGTGAGATGAAACAAGGCTCGGCGCCTTCGCTGCATGTCCTGATCGAGGCGATGAAGCGCGCCTATGCCGATCGCGCCCGTTATCTCGGCGATCCAGCTTTCGTCAAGGTGCCGGTTGCGACTCTGACCTCCAAGGACTACGCGGCCAAACAACGCGCCAGCATCGATCTCGACCGCGCCACGCCATGGACCGACGCGCTGTCGGCGGTGCCGCCTCGCGAAGGCAGTAACACCACGCATTTTTCCGTCGTCGACAGCCTGGGCAATGCGGTCAGCAACACCTACACGCTGAATTTCAACTATGGCCTCGGGATGGTCGCCGAAGGCACCGGCGTGCTGCTCAATAACGAACTCGACGATTTCACCGCGGCGCCCGGCGCGTCCAATGCCTTTGGCCTGGTCGGATTCGAGGCCAACCTGCCCGGCCCCGGCAAGCGGCCATTGTCCTCGATGTCGCCGACCATCGTGCTGAAGGACGGCAAGCCGGTGCTGGTGACGGGATCGCCCGGCGGCAGCCGCATCATCTCCGCGGTGATACAGGTGATCGTCAATGTGCTCGATTACCGCATGGATGTCGCGGCCGCGGTCGCCGCGCCGCGCCTGCACCATCAATGGCTGCCGGACGAGGTGCGGGTCGAGCACGGCTTTAGCGACGACGCGCTGGCGGCGCTGCGGGCCAAAGGGCATCGCTTGATCGAACCATTGGGGCGGACCTCGGCCAATTCGATCGCAGTGACCGATATGGGATTGCTGGGCGCCCCCGATCCGCGAAGCCGTGGCGCGGGGGCGGCGGGACAATAAGCCCGTCAGTTCCGCGCATTGCGGATTTGCCTGCCCCCGGGATCAGCGTAGGATTTGCACCGCCCCGCGCCAACCGGCCGCCGCGGGGAAGCGCATAGGCCAGTCAAGAAGTTCGCCCGGGGGAACATCCATCGTGAGCAGTACAGTTGGGCCGTCGGGAGCGATTGAAGTCGCGCCGATCGAAGACACCAGCCTTCTCGCCTTTTATCGCGACATGAACCTGCCGGAGCGGCGGACGTTCTGGGCGTGCGCGGCGGGATGGGCGCTCGACGGCATGGACTTCATGATCTATCCGCTGGTGATCGGCACCATCATCGTGCTGTGGAAGGTGGATCCCGGCAGCGCCGGTCTCGCCGGCACGGTGACGCTGCTGGCCTCGGCCGTCGGCGGCTGGCTCGGCGGCTATCTGGCGGACCGCATCGGCCGGGTCAAAACCCTGCAGCTGACGATCCTCTGGTTCTCGGTGTTCTCGCTGGTCTGCGCCTTTGTGCAGAACTTCGATCAGCTGTTGATCGCCCGCGCTTTGCTCGGTCTCGGTTTCGGCGGCGAATGGGCCGCAGGCGCCGTGCTGATGGGCGAAGCGATCCGTCCGCAATATCGCGGCCGCGCGGTGGGCTCGGTGCAATCGGGCTGGGCGGTCGGCTGGGGCCTTGCAGTGCTGTCGCAGGCCATCCTGTTCTCCTATCTGCCGCCTGACATCGCCTGGCGCTGGATGTTCGCGATCGGCGCGCTGCCGGCGCTGCTGGTGTTCTTCCTGCGCCGTTATGTGGAGGAGCCGGCGATTGCCGCCGCCACCCGCGCCAAACAGGTGGCGTCGGGCGACCGGCCTTCGCTGTGGGAGATTTTCTCGAGTTCGACGCTCAAGACCACGATACTGGCGTCGCTGATGGCAACGGGATGCCAGGGCGGCTATTACGCCATCACCTTCTGGGTGCCGCGCTTTCTCACCACCGAGCGCAAGCTCTCGATCGTCAGTTCCACCGGATATCTCGCGGCGCTGATCATCGGCTCGTTCATCGGCTATCTGGTGGGCGCATGGCTCGCCGACCGCATCGGGCGGCGCAACCTGTTCCTGATCTTCTCGATCGGGGCGATCGCCGTGATCCTGCTCTACACCCAATTGCCGCTGACCAACGAGGTGCTGTGGCTGCTCGGTTTCCCGCTCGGCTTCTTCGCGTCGGGATATTTCTCCGGCGTCGGCGCCTTCCTCACCGAACTCTATCCGACCCGGCTGCGCGGATCGGGCCAGGGCTTCTGCTACAATTTCGGCCGCGGCATCGGCGCGCTGTTTCCATTCCTGGTCGGCGCGCTCTCGACCTATACTTCGCTTGGCAACGCCATTGCGATTTTCGCGGTGGCGGCTTACGCCGTGTTTTTCCTCGCCGCCTTTGCGCTGCCCGAAACGCGTGGCCGGGTTTTGCACGCGGACGCGTGAAGCGGTCGCCTTCGTTCCCTACCCCCTTGTAGGGGTGGGAGCGCTGTGTACCAACAATCGGAGTCTCCAATGACATCGCTCAAAGGCAAGACACTGTTCGTATCCGGCGGCAGCCGCGGCATCGGACTTGCGATCGCGTTGCGGGCCGCGCGCGATGGCGCCAATGTCGCGATCGCCGCAAAAACCGCGGAACCGCATCCGAAGCTCAAGGGCACGATCTATAGCGCCGCCGACGAGGTCCGCGCCGCCGGCGGCAAGGCGCTTCCCGTGCTCTGCGATATCAGAGACGAGGCGCAGGTGATGGCGGCCATCGACAAGACGGTCGCCGAATTCGGCGGCATCGACATCTGCGTCAACAATGCCAGCGCCATCAGCCTGACCAATTCACAAGCCACCGACATGAAGCGGTTCGACCTGATGATGGGCATCAACACCCGCGGCACCTTCATGGTGTCGAAATACTGCATCCCGCATCTGAAGAAGGCGCCAAATCCGCATATCCTGATGCTGGCGCCCCCGCTCGACATGCAGCCAAAATGGTTCGAGCACTCGACCGCCTACACCATTGCGAAATTCGGCATGAGCCTGTGCGTGCTCGGCCTCTCGGCCGAACTGAAAACCTCGGGCGTCGCGGTCAACGCGCTGTGGCCGCGCACCACCATCGCCACCGCCGCGGTCGGCAATTTGCTCGGCGGCGACGCCATGATGCGCGCCAGCCGCAAGCCCGAGATCATGGGCGATGCGGCCTACGCCATCTTCACCAAACCGTCGCGCGAATTCACCGGGCAATTCTGCATCGACGACAAGGTGCTTTACGCAGGCGGCGTGCGCGACTTCGAGCACTATCGCGTCGATCCGACGGTCCCGCTGATGTCGGATTTCTTTGTGCCCGACGACGACGTGCCGCCCCCCGGGGTCACCGTGAAGGCGCTGCCCTCTGTCGGCGGGGTTCAGAAGTCGAGCTAGATCGATTCACCGTCCGACCGAATACGGTCCGCCCCGTTCCAGTGCGCGCTGGTAGGCTGGGCGGGCATGAATGCGCTCCAGAAACGCCATCGCCCTGGGGTGGCCCTGCTCAAGTCCGCCGCGCGCCGCCGCCGCCTCCAGCGGAAAGCTCATCTGGATGTCGGCCGCGGTGAACTCGTTGCCGGCGAACCACTGGCTTTTTCCGAGTTCGCTCTCCCAGAACGCCATGTGTTGCTTGAGCTGCGGATTGACCAGCGTGGTCAGCGCCTGGTTGCAGACCTTGCGCACCAGCGGGCGCAGCAATGCCGGCGCGCGTTTCGGCATCAAAGTGAACAACAGCTTCAGCAGCAGTGGCGGCATCGCGGAGCCTTCCGCGTAATGCAGCCAATAGGTGTAGCGCAGCCGCTCCGGTGTTTTGGGCGGCGGGATCAGGCGGCCTTCGCCATAGCTGTCGATGACGTATTCGGTGATCGCGCCTGACTCGGCAATCGTATTGCCGTTGTCGGTGATCACGGGCGACTTGCCGAGCGGGTGAACCGCGCGCAGCTCGGCAGGCGCGCGCATGTCAGGCTGGCGCTGATAGCGGACGATCTCGTAAGGCACGCCAAGCTCTTCCAGGAGCCACAGCACGCGCTGGGAGCGGGAATTGTTGAGATGATGGACGGTCAGCATGCTTGGTCCCCCGAGCCCGGTGGCGATCGGCTGACCTCGTAGCAGCGCACGCTGGGATTGGCGATTGGCCGGCGCTTCGGAACGTATCAAGGCAGCGGCGAATTCCAGCTCTTGAAGATTTTACCCGGGAGATATTGACTGGATCTTATTTATCCGGGTATAAATAAACCATTCCAAAGCCAGAGTTCCTGCAATGATTCAGGCCGCCTCCAAGCAATTCACCGCCTTCATGGGCCATCAGCGGCTGGCTTCCGGCCCGCTGGCTGAGGTCGCGCTGGCTGTCATGAAAGCCTCCCAAAAGGTTGCTGCGGAGCCGATCGTCATCTTTGACGACGCCAACGGACGGCCGATCGATCTCGACCTTCGCGGCACCGAACGAGACGTGGTCGCACGTTTGCCGCTTCCGGCTGCGAATGCCAGGACGCCCGCCGATGACATGGCTGTGCCGGAGCCGCGTGGTCGCGGCCGGCCCAGACTCGGCGTTGTCGCGCGCGAGGTGACGCTGCTGCCGCGGCATTGGGAATGGCTCGGGGCACAACCCGGCGGCGCCTCGGTAGCGCTGCGAAAGCTCGTTGAGGAGGCGCGGCGCTCCAGCGGCGACCGCGATCGCGGCCGCGCCGCCAGAGAGGCGGCCTATCACTTCATGTCAACGATGGCCGGCAATCTGCCGGGCTTCGAGGAAGCCTCGCGGGCGTTGTTCGCGGACGATCGACGACGCTTTGGCGATCTGGTTGCCGGCTGGCCCGGCGATATCCGTGACCACACCGTCAAGCTCGCCTTCAGCGACCGCGTCGACGCCGCGACGGCGTGACCGCGCGCCGATCGATTCTCTGAAACCTGCTGCTTCGGCACCGCAATGTTGCGAGTCGATTGGCCGCGCCGATCCCAAGGGAAACCCGTGTCGAAAACCCCACCCCTCTGGAAGACGTTTCTCGTCTTCCTCGCGCCGATGATGCTGAGCAACATTCTGCAATCGTTGTTCGGCACCATCAACAATGTTTACCTCGGCCAGATGATCGGGGTCGATGCGCTGGCCGCCGTGTCGGTGTTTTTTCCGGTGATGTTCTTTTTGATCTCCTTCGTGATGGGCCGGAGTTCGGGCGCCACCGTGCTGATCGGTCAGGCCTGGGGCGCGGGTGAACCGGAGCGGGTGAAGGCCGTCGCCGGCACGACCTTGACGATCGCGCTGTTCGGCTCGGCCATCATCGCCATATTCGGCGGGCTGTTCAGCCGGCAGCTGCTGATCGCACTCGCAACGCCAGCCGATATCCTCGACCAGGCCAGCGCCTATGCCCGCATCATGATGGTCACGATGCCGCTGACCTTCGCCTTTATTCTGTTGACGGCGATGATGCGTGGCGTCGGCGATACCCTCACGCCGCTGCTGGCGCTCTCGATTTCGATTCTGGTCGGCCTTGCGGCAACGCCGGCGCTGATCAGGGGCTGGTTCGGCCTGCCCCGGCTTGGCGTCGCCAGCGCCGCCTGGGCGTCGGCCATCGCCGGTCTGCTCACGCTGTCGTGGCTCGTTGTCCATATGCGCCGCCGCAAGCATGCCCTCGCCTTCGACGCGACGTTTTGGCGCTGCATGCGGCTCGACGGCGCGCTGCTGCGCAAGGTGATGCGCCTCGGCATTCCCTCGGCGATCGGAATGGTGGTGTTTTCGCTGGCGGAGCTGGCGCTGCTCGGCCTCGTCAACGGCTTCGGCTCCGACGCCACCGCGGCCTACGGTGCGGTCAACCAGGTCATGGGCTATGTGCAGTTTCCGGCGATGTCGATCGCGATTTCGGTCTCGATCTTCGGTGCGCAGGCGATCGGCCGCGGCAACGCCGACCGCATCGGCGCCATTGTCCGTACCGGACTTCTGATGAATGTCGTCCTCACCGGCGGACTGGTGGCGCTTGGCTATCTGTTCTCACGCGCCCTCATGCGCCTCTTTATTGTCGACCCGGCGGTGCTCGAACTCGCGCAGCGTTCGCTTCACATCGCCTTGTGGGGTTCGGTGCCGTTCGGCATGGCGACCGTGTTCTCGGGCGCGATGCGTGCGAGTGGAACGGTATGGATACCGCTGTCGATTTCGATCCTCGTGGTTGCCGTCATCGAGGTTCCCTGCGCGATCTTCCTCAGCCGCGCCATCGGCCTGGACGGCGTCTGGACAGCCTATCCCGTAACCTTCGGCGCCATGTTCCTGTTGCAGATGGCCTACTATATGCTGGTCTGGCGCAAGCGCGCCATACGGCGGTTGATCTGACCTCCGCTGGCGCTTTCAAAGTATTATGACCATCATCAAATCCAGTGGACGCGCCACGCCCGTTGCGCCACAATGCTTTGGCCGCAAAAAGTCCGGGAGATCGCCGTGAGCCCCACCGCCCCGCAATTCATGTTCGATTTCGGCAGCCCCAATGCCTTTCTCAGTCATGGGGCGATCCCGGCGATCGAACGGCGGATCGGCGTCAGGTTCGAGTATGTGCCGGTCCTGCTCGGTGGCATCTTCAAGGCCACCAACAACAAATCCCCGGCCGAATCGCTGGCCGGCATCAAGAACAAGCGCGAATTTCACGCGCTGGAGACCGAGCGCTTCGTGAAGCGCTTTCACGTCAGGCCCTATGCCTGGAATCCGTTTTTTCCCGTCAATACCCTCAACCTGATGCGCGCCGCCATCGCTGCGCAATTCGAGGGCGTGTTCGAGAAATACGTCGACGCCGCGTTTTATCACATGTGGACGGAGCCGAAGAAAATGGACGATCCCGACATCGCCCTCAGGGCGCTGGCGGCGTCCGGTCTCGATGCGGCAAGGCTGTTCGCACGCGCGCAGGACGCCGACGTCAAGGCAGGGCTGATCGAGAACACCCAATCCGCGGTCGCGCGTGGCGCCTTCGGCTCGCCGACTTTTTTCGTCGGCAACGAAATGTTTTTCGGCAAGGAGCAGTTGCGTGACGTCGAGGAGGCGGTGCTGGGGAAGTAGCCACACCGTCATTGCGAGCCATCGGGTCGCGCGAATGCGCGCCCGATGACAGGCTCCGCGAAGCAATCCATGTCTGTTTTAGATGGATTGCATCGTCGCTTTGCTCCTCGCAATGACGAAAGAGGAAGACGCTAATGGAAAAACGCCATGCAACCGCCGCGGTGATCGGCGCCGGCGACTTTATCGGCGCCGAGATCGCCAAGAAATTTGCCGCTGAGGGGTTCACCGTGTTCGCCGGACGGCGCGACGGCGCCAAGCTCGAACCGCTGGTCAGGGATATCGGGGCGGCGGGCGGATCGATCGTGGCGCGCGCGCTCGACGCGCGGAAGGAGGACGAGGTCGCGGCATTCCTTGCTGATGCCGACAAGCACGCGCCGCTGGAGGTGTGCATTTTCAACGTCGGCGCCAACGTCAATTTCCCGATCCTGGAGACCACCGATCGCGTATTCCGAAAGGTATGGGAGATGGCGTGCTGGGCCGGCTTTCTGGCCGGGCGCGAGTCGGCGCGGCTGATGGTGCCGCGCGGCAAGGGCAACATCTTCTTCACCGGCGCCACCGCCTCGTTGCGCGGCGGCAGCGGTTTTGCGGCCTTCGCCAGCGCCAAATTCGGCCTTCGCGCGGTGGCCCAATCGATGGCGCGCGAACTCGGTCCAAAAAACATTCACGT
Organism: Bradyrhizobium sp.; assembly: GCF_004799445.1. Lineage (GTDB taxonomy): Bacteria > Pseudomonadota > Alphaproteobacteria > Rhizobiales > Xanthobacteraceae > Bradyrhizobium. The sequence goes on along the minus strand of NZ_SSNA01000059.1, from coordinate 11,381 downwards.
CGCGCATCTGATCATCGATTCCGGCGTCGACACCGCCTGGGTACGCCAGCGGCGGGAGCAGCTCTGGGGCAAGGAAGCGCTGGACAATCCGGATTTGCTGATGCCGCCGGCATCGGTCGCAGCCTCATACTGGCAGCTTTATCAGCAGCCCCGCAGCGCCTGGACTTTCGAGCTCGAAATCCGCCCATTCGGGGAGAAATGGTAGGCGGGAAAAAGGCGAATGGCGAAGGGCGAAGGGCGAGTGTAAGTACCCTACTCGCTACTCACTATTCGCCCTCCAAGAACAACAAACACAAGGAACTCAGAAATGCGCATTCTCGTGGTCGGCGCTGGCGCCATCGGCGGGTATTTCGGCGGCAGAATGCTCCAGGCCGGGCGTGACGTGACGTTCCTCGTCCGCGCCAAGCGCGCGGCCGAACTGGCCGCCGCGGGCCTGGTTATCAAGAGCCCCAACGGCGATGTGACGCTGAAAGATCCGCCGGTCGTGCAGGCCGACAAGCTCGGCGACAAATTCGATGTCGTGCTGTTGAGCTGCAAGGCATTCGACCTTGAGGATGCCATCCGGTCGTTTGCTCCGGCGGTCGGGCCGCAGACCGTGATCGTCCCGCTGCTCAACGGCATGCTTCATTTGGATGTGCTCGACAAGAAATTTGGAGATGAGCGCGTGCTCGGCGGCCTCTGCGCCATCGCGGTCACACTCAATGAGCATCGCGAGATCGTCCAGCTTGCGCCGATGCGGTCGCTCAGTTTCGGTGAGCGCGACGGCAAGTTGTCGGATCGCGTCCGTGCCATCGCCGATATCATGGCCAGCGGCAAGTTCGGCGCAGCGGCCAGCGAACAGATCATCCAGGACATGTGGGAGAAATGGGTGTTCCTCGCCTCGCTCGCGGCCTCGACCTGTCTGATGCGCGCGCCGGTGGGGGCCATCCTGGCCGCGCCCGGCGGCAAGGACTTTATCCTCGGCATGCTCGATGAATGCGGCGCGGTCGCGGCCGCCGAAGGCCATACCCCCGGCGGTCCGTTCTTCGAGCGTGTGCGCGGCATGCTGACCGCGGAGGGCTCGCAACTGACGGCGTCAATGTTCCGCGACATCAGGGCCGGCGCGCCTGTCGAGGCCGATCACGTCATCGGCGATCTGATCGCGCGCGGCGACGCCGCAAAAGTGCCGGTGCCGAAGCTGCGCACCGCCTACACGCATCTGAAGGCGTATGAAAAACAGCGAACCTAGATCATAGCTGCGATTTTGATTGAAAATCGGGCAAGACAGACTAGACCCAAGTGAACTAGAATTACATGTGACCGGCGTAACAGGTTCCGCGCGCAACGACGCTTCAACCTGAGCCCAATTGGCTTGTGCGGTTCCCGACGTGATTGCGAATCGCTGATTCGATTTTCTCCAGGCGGATTTGACCTTTGAAGCTCGCAGAGATTCTGGAACTTCCCACGACCGGTTGGGACAAGAGAATCGCCGCCGACCTGACCGCGGAGATGGAACACCATCTCGCGGAAAAAACTTCCACCGTCCCGGAAATGCGCCGGTTCCTGGCCGTCAAGGGCTATCGGGAACTACGGCAGCTCATCGAGCACGATGTTGCCGGCAAGAGCGGTGCCGACGCCTTGCGCGCGGCGATGATAAGCATGCGTCGCTATGCGCTGGATCGTCCCGGCCTGTCGGCGGCCACATTCCGAAATCCCGAGACCGACAGTCCGGAATGGCGGGCCGCGCAAATGGAATTGGCCAAGGTCTTGTTCGCGATCTTTTCGCAACTCGGCGTCAGGGGCGAGCAGGCCCAACACGCGCTTCGTATCTTGAGAAGTTTCGTGCGCGGCTTCGTTCTGCACGAGATGGGCGCGTCGTTTCTGGAACCACTTGAACACGACCAGAGCTACGAGCTCGGGATCAGGCTTTTTATCGAAGGGCTCGGCGTGTTTCGCAATTGACCAACGGACCGTCGTCCGAAACGAAATCTAGAAATGCGCGAGATAGTGCGCGAGCGCGGTGATTTCCTCTTCGCTGAGGGGATAGGCGACATCCGCCATCGCAGCCATTCCACCGCCGGATCGTACACCTGATTTGTACTCGTGCAGCGCCTTCAGCAGGTATTCCTCGCGCTGGCCGGCAATGCGCGCCACCGCTTTGGTGCCGGCGAATGTGTCGGTGTGGCATGAGGCGCAGCGCCGGCCCGCGACGGCCTGCGCACCCTTCTGCGATAAATCGGGGTTGTCGTCGGGTTGAGCAGCCTTCGGCGGGGCAAGCGAGGCGAAATAGGCGCCGAGATTGCGAATATCGTCGTTGTTGATCTGTTCGACGATCGGCTGCATCTGCTCGCTCTTGCGGCTGCCGCTGCGGAAGAAGACCAGCTGCCACTGAATGAACTGATCGGGCTGGCCCGCGAGCGAGGGAATGTTCTCGGTTTGCGAAATAGCGGATTCGCCGTGACAACCGGTACAAAGCTCGGCCTTTGCCTTGCCGGCGGCGAGGTCGGCGGCGCGGGCGAGCGAGCCGCCGACCACGGCGAGCGACAGTATCCCGACCAGGGCGATCCGCATCGCGATTCCTCTTCCATCGTTCGCCGATATAACAAAAAGCTGCGGTCACTCGTTCCCGAGCGACCGCAGCTTCCGGTTTTCAGGTCCTATTTCTTGTAGCTGATGCGATAGATCGCGCCGGCCCAGTCGTCGGCGACGAGGATGGATCCGTCCTTGTCCATGATGATATCATCCGGTCGGCCCAGATAACCCTGGTCGCCTTCGATCCAGCCGGATGCAAACACTTCCTGCTTGGGATTCTTGCCGTCCGGACCTACGGTGACGCGAACGATGCGGGCGCCCTGGTATTTATGCCGGTTCCACGAGCCGTGCTCGGCAATCAGGATCGAGTTCTTGTATTCGGCGGGAAACTGGTCGCCGGTGTAGAACTTCATGCCGAGCGGAGCCACATGCGCGCCGAGATTGAGGACCGGCGGGGTGAACTCCGAACATTTGTGACCCATCGCGAATTTCGGATCCGGCATGTCGCCCTGGTGGCAATACGGATAACCGAAGTGTTCGCCCATCTTCGAGATCATGTTGAGCTTGTCGCTCGGGGTGTCGTCGCTCAGCCAGTCGCGGGCGTTCTCGGTGAACCAGTATTTGCCGCTGCGCGGATCGACGTCGCCGCCGACGCTGTTGCGGACGCCGAGCCCCACCAGTTCGGCGGTGCCGGTCTTGGGATCGACGCGGCGGATCTGCGAGACGCTGGTCGGCGGCATCCCGATATTAAAGGGAGGTCCAAACGGTATGTAGAACCAGCCATCCTTATCCGCAGCCAGATATTTCCAGCCGTGGGCCATGTAGGGTGGCATGTCGTCATAGACCACCTTGCCGTCGCCAAGCTTGTCGAGGTTGGCTTCGGCGCTGTCATATTTGATCAGCTTGTCGACATCGACCACATAGAGAGCGCCGTCGCGGAACGCCAGGCCAGTGGGCATCCTCAGCCCCTTGATGACGGTCTTGACCTCTTTCTTGCCGCCCTTGTCGGTGATGGCGTAGACGTTGCCGAGGCCGAACGAGCCGACAAAGAGCGTGCCCTTGTCACCCCAGGCCATCTGTCGCGCGGCCAGTACGCCCGGCGCATAGACTTCGATCTTGAAGCCCGGCGGCAGCTTGATCTTCTTCATCATCGCGGCGAGTTCGGCTTCCGATGCGCCGGTCGGCGGCCCCGATGGCGGCGCCAGCCCTTTTTGGGCTTCGGTCTCGTCGCCGAGGAACCAGTCGTCCGGCGGATGGGTCCAGAATTCCTTGGTACCGGATTGATAACTCTTGAGTTTCCCTTGCGCGCTGGCCTGACCGGCCGCCGCGACAACAAGGATTGCTGCGAGCGCAAGCATAGATCCATTGAAAGCCGACTTCATCGCGTCACTCCCTATGCAGCCCCGCGGCTGCGACGTTGTTTATTTTTGTGCGCCTGAGCGGCGAACTTAGGTCTGTTATGAGGTGGATCAGACCATCAAATGCTATCACATCCGCTGCGGGTGAGAAGCGTGTGCCGCGCATCTCCGCTTAAGCCCGGGCAAATTGAGAAGAAATTTCTTCCGGTTGCCCGGTTCGCAGCAGAAAACGAAAAGCCCGCTGGGACAGCGGGCCTTCGTCGAACTCTGCCACTTCTAGAAAATCTGGAGCGGGCGAAGGGATTCGAACCCTCGACCCCGACCTTGGCAAGGTCGTGCTCTACCCCTGAGCTACACCCGCATCCGAGAGATTGGCGGCGATCGCTCGCCGGCAACGGGCAGAGCTATGCCAAATGCGGCCCTCGAATGCAACAGCCGCGCGCGGCCCCGGGAATCGGCTGGATAACCGGATATCCGTGGCAATCCAGGGAAATCGGCCCAAAACGCCGCTAATCTTCGATTATGGCGGGCTGCTGGGGGAACCCTGAGGGCAAATTGGCAAGCGTGGTGCGCAGCGATTCGAGCCATTTCTCGAACGAGGTGCGCAGCGCCCCGGTCAGCTCATCACGAAGGGCGGCGTCACAATCGAAGGTCGCCCACCATTCGGCGAAGGCCCGATCCCCATCCACGATGGGCGTGACGCGCAAGGTCGCCTGAAAATCGGTTACCGGCAGCGACGCCACGCCGCAGAATTCGTAAGTCTGCGCCAGCTCGACATCGGACAGCGCCAGCAACCGTTGCCGGATGCGCCGCTCCTGATAGAGCACGCTCCTGACGGCGCCCACCCTATCCCCGGCCTTGCCGTCCTCGATCCGGCTCTCGCCGGCGCCGCCGACCCATACCGGATAGTTGTTGAAATCGCGGACGATTTTCCAGACCTGCGGGGCAGGCTGTTCGAACACGGTTGAGTAATAGGCTCTCGTCATTGCTCAATTCCATTGGCTGGAGCCGACTGCGACGCCACCATGGGCCCGGGGTCGACCGCCTGCCACCCGATCTCAGATACCGTGATCCCTCCGCGCTTTTGAAGGGGGATCGGCCGCCCGTGGAACCGATTGAAATTTCCCGGCAAACCGCCATTTGGTAAAGAGAACTGAACCGCGACACCGGGCCGTGCTAGAAGGGCCCCATCATCAGGCGAGGATTCCCGTGACGATACTGGAGCAGGGTAGCGGACCGGCGCCGCAGGCGGCCGATCTGATCAAGGAGACGACCACCCAGACGTTCGTGAAGGACGTCATCGAGGAATCGAAGCGCCAGCCGGTGCTGATCGACTTCTGGGCGCCGTGGTGCGGCCCCTGCCGCCAGCTCACGCCGATCATCGAAAAGGCGGTCCGTGCCGCCAACGGCAAGGTCAAGCTGGTCAAGATGAACATCGACGAACACCCGGCGATTCCGGGCCAGATGGGAATCCAGTCGATCCCGGCCGTGATCGCCTTCGTCAACGGCCAGCCCGCCGATGGTTTCATGGGCGCGGTACCGGAGAGCCAGGTCACCGCCTTCATCAACAAGCTGACCGCAGGCATGCCGGGCGAGCCCAATATCGCGGAGGTCCTGAAAGAGGCCGAAGCCGTTCTGGCCGAGGGCGATCCGGCCACCGCCGCGTCGATCTACGCCGAAGTGCTGGCGGCGGATGCCACCAATATCGCTGCGATGGCAGGGCTGGCGAAATGCTACGTCGCGACCGGCGCCATCGAACAGGCCAAGCAGACGCTGGCCATGGTGCCGGAATCGAAGCGCGGCGATGCGGCGGTGAAAGCCGTCCAGGCCTCGATCGATCTTGCCGAGCAGGCCAAGGCGCTCGGACCGGTGACCGAGCTTGAACAGAAAGTCGCCGCAAACCCGCTCGATCATCAGGCGCGATTCGATCTTGCGACCGCGCTCAACGCCAGCGACAAGCGCGCCGAGGCTACTCTTCAATTGCTCGAAATCGTCAAGCGTGACCGCAAATGGAACGAGGACGGCGCTCGAAAGCAGTTGGTGCAGTTCTTCGAGGCGTGGGGCCCGACCGATGAGGCCACGGTTGAGGGACGAAAGCGACTGTCGACGATCTTGTTTGCATAACGCAGATTCAGCGAGGGTGGCGGCCGGCTTTGTCGCGCGATCGGTTTAACGCAGATTGCGCGGGCTGATCTTCGGTACCATCCGCGCCAAACTGACGCCCTCGAGGCCAGCAGCGGGACCGCAAATGCCGATCAATGCCGAATATCGCGGACCCGGCGACCTTCCGGAGCTGATTCCGGTGTTTCCGCTGCCCGGCGCGCTATTGCTGCCGCGCGGGCAGATGCCGCTCAACATCTTCGAGCCGCGCTATCTGGCAATGGTGGATGACGCATTTCGCGACGGTCATCGTCTGATCGGCATGATCCAGCCGGATGTCTCTCATTCGCCGGACGAGACTCGTCCAAAGCTGTTTCGTGTCGGCTGCGTCGGGCGCATCACCCAGCTCGCCGAGGCCGGTGACGGCCGCTACATCCTCGAACTCACCGGCATCGCACGCTTCAAGGTGATCGAGGAAATCGTGGTGCTGACCCCGTATCGGCAATGCAAGGTGGACTACTTTCCCTACATCGACGATTTCACCGCGCGCAAAGGCGAGGAGGCCGTCGATCGCGAGGCCCTGCTCGAGGTGTTGACGGATTTTCTGAAAGCCAACAATCTCAAGGTCGACTGGGAAGGCGTCGAGAGCGCACCCAACGAGGCGCTGGTCAACGCGCTGGCGATGATGTCGCCATATGGCCCTCCGGAAAAGCAGGCGATGCTGGAAGCGCCCGATCTAAAGACGCGCGCGGAAATTCTGATCGCGGTCACCGAGATGGATCTCGCCAAGAAGCGCACCAGCGGCGACACGGGTCTGCAGTAATCAAACCCGCTCCGGCGTTGCCGCGAATCTCGCCTGCCCCAAATTGTGAAAGGCAAATAAAATAATAGAGCCGGCACAGCGCGGCATCATGCGGAACCTCGCGGATATCGGCGCTTCGCCGCAGGCTGACTAAACTAACCCGCGCCGAGCGCGACGGCGATGTTGTAGGTCGCAAGGCTCGCCGCGTAGGCAAGCGCAAACATATAGCCGAAGGTGATCGCCATCCATTTCCAGCTGCCGGTCTCGCGACGGATCACCGCCAGCGTCGAGGCGCATTGCGGGGCGAAGATGTACCAGGCCAGCAGCGAAAGCGCGGTTGCCAGGCTCCATTTGGTGGCAAGCACCTGTCCGATCTGATCGGCGGCTTCCTTGCCGCCCTCGATCGCATAGACGGTGCCCAGCGCCGCGACCGCGACCTCGCGCGCCGCCATGCCGGGAATCAGCGCGACCACGATCTGCCAGTTGAAGCCAAGGGGAGCAAACAGCGGCTCCAGCGCCTTGCCGATCATGGCGGCCAGGCTGTAATTGATGGCCGAGCCTTCGGCGCCTGCGGGGGCTGCCGGAAACGACGCCAGAAACCAGATCAGAACCATCATCGAGAAAATCGTGGTGCCGGCCCGCTGCAGGAACATTTTTGCCCGCGTATAGACGCCGATGGCGATGCTGCGGGCGCGAGGCAGCTTGTAGTCAGGCAGTTCCAGCATGAACGGCGCCGGCGCGTCGTCGCGCCACATGAAGAACTTTATCAGGAATGACACACCGAGCGCGCTGGCGATGCCCGCCGCATAAAGGCCGAACATCACCAGACCCCGCAGATCGACCCAGCCCCAAACCTGCTCGGCGGGGATGAAGGCGGAAATGATCAGCGTGTAAACCGGGATTCGCGCCGAACAGGTCATCAGTGGCGCGATCAGGATGGTGGTCAGCCGGTCGCGGCGGTTGTCGATGACGCGCGTCGCCATGATGCCGGGGATCGCGCAGGCAAAGCTCGAGAGCAGCGGAATGAAAGCCCGGCCGTGCAGGCCTGCGCCGCCCATGATGCGATCCATCAGGAACGCCGCGCGCGCCATGTAGCCGAAATCTTCCAGGAGCAGAATAAACAGGAAGATGATAACGATCTGCGGCAGGAACACGATGACGCTGCCGACGCCGGATATCACGCCGTTCTGCAGGAAGCTTTGCAGCAGACCTGCGGGCAACGTGTCGTGCACCAGCTGGCCGAGTGCGGCGAAAGCCGACGACAGCAGCTCCATCAGCGGCTGCGCCCAGGCGAACACCGCCTGGAACATGACGAACAGCACCAGCGCCAGAATGGCGAGTCCGGCCACCGGGTGCAGCACCACGGCGTCGATCCGCGCCGTCCAGGTGTCAGGTCTCGCCGGCAGGCTGATGGTCGCCGCGATGATGCGGTCGGCCTCGCGCTGGGTGGCGCGCAATTCGGCGACCGAGAGCGGCTGCCAGAGATTTTGCTGCGAGGGGGGCGGCGCCTGCATGGCGATCTCGTCGGTCTGCCGCAATAGATCGGAGGTACCGCCCTTGCGCACCGCGATCGATGTCACCACGGGTATCCCTAACATCCCGGACAGACGCGCAACGTCAACGGTGACGCCGCGTCTGGTGGCGATGTCGAACATGTTGAGCACCAGCATCAGCGGCCGGCCGGTGCGCTTGAGCTCGAGCACCAGACGAATCGTTAGCCGCAAATTGGTGGCGTCGGCGACGCAGAGGACGAGATCGGGTACCGATTCGCCGGCGCTGCGGCCGAGCACGATATCGCGGGTGATTTCTTCGTCGGGGCTGCGGCCCCGCAGCGAGTAGGTGCCGGGCAGATCGACCACCGACACCTGACGCCCGAGCGGGGTGACGAAGAAACCTTCCTTGCGCTCCACGGTAACGCCGGGATAGTTCGCGACCTTTTGCCGGCTGCCGGTCAACGCATTAAATAGCGAGGTCTTGCCGCTATTGGGCGTGCCCACCAGGGCAAGATGCAGTAACGGGGCTTCCATGGCGCGGTACCGTTTCGTCAGACGACAATGACGGCCATCGCCTCGCGCCGGCGCACCGCGATCGTGACGTTCTCGATGCGGACGGCGATCGGATCGCGTCCGACAATGCCCTCGTGCAGCACCTTGACCCTGGCGCCTTCCACAAAACCGAGTTCGATCAGGCGGCTTTCCAGCTCAATCGCGGAAAGCGCGGAATTGGCTTCATCGGCAGCGAGACGATGAATCACGCCGGAGTATCCGCGCCTGGCCAATCCCAGAGGTCGCGGTTGGTTCGCATCGGTCGGCTTGCTGTTGGTCATGGTTTGTATTTCCAACCGGGGGCGGGCAGGTCAAGCGCGGAGCGCTCGAAACCCTTTTACCTTAGAGAGATTTTAAAACGGCGCAGGCGGCTGTGCTGCCGGACGGGCAAGACAGCCTCTCTCTAGGCCGGCGAGGTTCTGAGTCGTTGCGATGGATCAATCACGATCGCGTTGGTCGTGGCGGCGGATTCTGCCGCTAGTAGCCGGCGACTGCCATCGCGACCACTGCGCCGAGCACCATCCAGCCAAAATGCCGCCCGCGGGTCGCCCAGGCATTGCCGAGCGCACCGAACGCGAACACGCAGGCCAGCGTCACGACGATCCAGTGCCGCGCCGGTTCGGACGCCATTAAGGGCGCGGCGATCAGGAGCACGCCGCCTCCGATCCACGCTACGGTGGAGGCCTGCCAGACCAGCCGGAACAGGCTGCGCAGACGCATCGGCTCAATGGTCACGCGCGGGAACACCCTGGTTTCACCGAGCACGCCATGGACGATGGCGGCCGCGATCGCGGCGACGCCGGCACATTGCAGCAAGAGATCGCGCATCGGTTCGATCCATACAATACTGTATGGTGGATAAGCCGCAGGCTGGCGATTGTCAATACAGTTGTGTATGGTGGATTGCCGCGGGAAAAATATGGCCGACCAACTCTCCGCAAAGGACTGGCTCGATCAGGGCCTTAAGGCGCTGGCCCAGCACGGCTTTACGGCCCTGAAAGCCGAGCCGCTGGCCAAGGCCATGGGCGTGTCGCGCGGCAGCTTCTACTGGCACTTCAACGACGTCGAGGCTTTTCACGCGGCGGTTCTCAAGCATTGGCGCGAAGTCGCCGCCGAGCAGATCATCGCCGACGTCGAGGCCGCCGCCGACAACGACAACCCGTTGCCGCTGCTGTTGCGCCGGGTGTTCGGCGAAAGGCTGGCGCTGGAGAACGCGGTTCGCAGCTGGGCCACGGTCGACCCGGCGGCCAGGGCCGCGGTGCAGGCCATCGACCGGCGCCGGCTCGCCTACATCGAAAGCCTGTTCAGGGCCTCCGGGCTCTCGCCCGACGTGGCATCCGCGCGGGCACAAATTCTCTATTGGGCGTTTCTCGGCTTTGCACGGTCGGATAAGCCGCTGCCTCGGGCTCAACAACAGGCGGTGCTGGACGAGATGCTCCGGATGGCCTCACGATAGCAGCGCGGTTGGCGCAAAACGGCGCCATCGCGCCTTTTGTTCACATGGTGAATTCTTTGGACCTTCAGCGCAGCCGCGCGCGGAAGCGCCATTGATCGACCAGCACGGCGAGCCGGGCCTCGATTCTCGCTGCGACCTTGGCTGCCCAAACCAAGCCTTTGCTCGCTTATCCGGACGCCGCCGGTCGGCGAGCACGCCGCGCGTTTTCGAACGATAACCCTACGTTCACCATGAGGACAAATCCCTGAATCGCTTTCGGCAAACTTTTCGGCTCTCAAGATCGCTTACACTTTTACCGCTTAGTCATCCTTAGAGGAGAGGCTGCGACCAAGACAGAGTTTCAGTATCCTGGCGTAAAAGTAGATAGAGCGTATGAATACCGCCCGCATTGTCGTCCTGACTATCGCGCTTGGTGCCGGCGGCATCGCGGCATATCTTGCGAGTGGATCGGACAACAAGCCGCCTCCGGCAGCGCCGGTCGCGCAACTGCAGACCGTCGACGTTCTCGTGGCCAAAGTCGATATCGGGCTTGGCCAGACCCTCACGCCCAACGACATGCAGTGGCAGACCTGGCCGGCCGCCACCGCCAGCAACACCTTCATTCGCCGCAATGACCGCCCGGACGCGACAACCCAGATCGCCGGCTCGATCGCGCGCGCGCCCTTTATCGCGGGCGAACCGATCCGCGAAGCAAAACTGGTCAAGGCCGATGGCTCGGGCTTCATGGCCGCGATCCTGCCGACCGGCATGCGCGCGGTCTCGACCGAGATCTCGGCGGAGACCGGCGCCGGCGGCTTCATCCTGCCCAATGACCGGGTCGACGTTCTTCTTACCAGGCGCGAGAAGAACCCCAACCCGGCCGGCGGTGCCGATATCGTCGTCTCGGAAATCATTCTGACCAATCTTCGCGTTCTGGCAATCGACCAGGCGCCGAAGGAAAAGGAAGGTCAGAATTCCGTCGTCGGCAAGACCGTCACGCTTGAATTGAAGCCGGAGCAAACCGCGACCCTTGCTGCCGCGCGCCAGGCCGGCACGCTGTCGCTGGCGCTGCGCAGCATTGCCGACCTCAACCAGGTCGACGTCGGGTCCGAGGATCGGACTCGCCAGCG